>NZ_ATZH01000018.1 GCF_000428105.1 Bacteroides pyogenes DSM 20611 = JCM 6294
TGATGGAATACAGCTTATTACTAAGTTGAAGAGCAATATGAAAGGGGCTTTGATGAGCGTCTCCGATAAGCTCTTGCTCAGAAAGAGGGCTATTATAGAAACCGTGAATGATGAGCTGAAGAATATTGCACAGATAGAGCATTCCAGACACAGATGCTTTGATAATTTCATCGTCAATCTGCTCGGTGCTATTGCTGCATATTGCTTGTTCCCAAAGAAGCCGTGCATCAATGTACAGAGGACACTGGATACACAACTTGCACTATTCTAAATTCGTCGAACTCACGTTAACTTTAGTATATTTAATCGTATTTTTGTCTGAAAATAATCAATGCATAAAAAGACAAAATTATGGATACCGCGCTTTTACCATTCGCTCTACTTTGCCTTACTTCCTTTTTTACTTTGACCAATCCTTTGGGAACGATGCCGGTTTTTCTCACCATGACTCGCGGCATGACCGATGCCGAACGGCAAAGTATTGTACGCCGCGCCACCATCGTTTCGTTTGTCACTTTAATGGTGTTTGCCTTTGCCGGACAATTTCTTTTTAAATTTTTCGGGATTTCCACCAACGGCTTTCGTATTGCGGGCGGATTTATCATCTTCAAAATAGGATTCGACATGTTGCAGGCCCGATATACGCCCATGAAACTGAAAGATGAGGAAATCAAAACTTATGCGGATGATATTTCCATAACTCCCCTCGGCATACCTATGCTTTGCGGTCCGGGCGCTATTGCCAATGCCATAGTACTGATGCAGGACGCCCATACCTATGAAATGAAAGGAGTGCTTATCGGAACTATCGCCTTTATCTATTTACTTACTTTTTTCATTCTTCGCGCTTCCACCCGCTTGGTCGATTTGCTCGGTGAAACGGGAAATAATGTAATGATGCGTCTGATGGGACTTATTCTGATGGTTATCGCGGTTGAATGTTTCGTCAGCGGAGTGAAACCGATATTGACCGATATCGTAAAAGACGGAATATTGATGATTTGAAAAACTGCAAATCATTAAAAAAGGTCTGTATTTCCTTTTCCATCCTGTGTGATAGAGAGGATTCTTTGGGAAGAAGTGCTTTATTCTTTTAATTTTATTGCTTCGATAAAAAGCGTTTTATGGCTATTCAGCGGTTGCCACATCCCATACAACAAGCATGGATAAAATAGCTGTTTTGGCGGACGGAAATAGTTCCTTTTCTTCATGCAAGTCAGTCACACACAATGTTTATATGCTTGAACGAGTGATGTGCGTGTACCGACTGGGCTTACTCCGGCAAGTTATTGACAGCCTTTTCAATGAACTCATTTTATTTACTGCCGAGTCGCTTAGGATTGGTTGTTTTCTTAATGAACCATTGATATAATAGAGGCAATAGATGATTTTAATCGACAGGATGTTTCTTAAAGGACGAAATGTGCGTATATTTGCATATATAAATTAAATGAAACGAAAAACGGAATGGAAAACTTTAGTGAATTGATCAGAAACCGCAGAAGCATGCGTAAGTTTACCGGTGAAGAGTTGTCGCAGGACGAAGTCGTTGCGTTGATGAAAGCGGCGTTGATGTCGCCCACATCGAAACGGACGAATAGCTGGCAGTTTATTGTGGTTGATGACAAAGAGACACTGAAAGAGTTGTCGCGCTGTAAAGAGCATTCGTCTTCTTTCATTGCCGATGCAGCATTGGCAATCGTCGTCATGGCCGATCCGCTGGAGAGCGATGTGTGGATTGAAGACGCGTCCGTCGCTTCCATCATGATACAGTTGCAGGCGGAAGATTTAGGCTTGGGAAGCTGCTGGGTTCAGGTCAGAGAGCGGTTCACGGCAGCGGGAATTCCGTCGGATGAATTTATTCACGGGCTTCTCGATATTCCTTTGCAACTTCAGGTGCTTTCGGTGATTGCCATCGGGCATAAAGGTATGGAACGCAAGCCTTTCGATGAAGCGCATCTGCAATGGGAAAAAATTCATATCAATAGATTCGGAGGAAAGTAAGCTATGGCTGCTGTAAAGGCGAACAATAAAAAAGATACTTACAGGGCGACGGCCGTCTCTTTTATCGTGATCGGCCTGCTTTTTCTGATCGATAAGCTGATGCATTTCGCATCGGTCGGGTTACCTTGGGTGATGCATAAAGACAACTTGCTGTTGTACGTTTCCATCTGTTTCCTGATTTTCAAACGCGACAAATCAGTCGGATTGGTACTGCTCGGACTTTGGCTGGTGATCAACATCGGTTTGGTGACTTCATGGCTCGGTTCTATTTCCGGCTATCTGCTGCCGTTGGCATTGCTCGTGGCGGGCGGGATACTCTTGCTTGCTTCCAAACGATAAGAGGAGGGTGACGGATGAAGAGAAGTATTGAAGATACGTCAATTGTTTTTATCGGTGCGGGAAATCTGGCGGTGAATCTTGCAAAAACGCTTTACCGCAAAGGTTTCCGCATCGTGCAAGTATATAGCCGTACCGAAGAGTCGGCTTTCGCTTTGGCAAAGGAAGTCGAAGCGAAGCACACGACAGACTTGTCGGAGGTGGTGAACGATGCGGAGGTGTACATTGTTTCTCTGCGAGACGATGCTTTTGTGAGCCTTTTGCCCCGCATCGCCTGCGGAAAGGAGCGGGGGTTGCTGGTGCATACGGCGGGAAGCATCCCGATGGATGTATGGGAGGGACATGCCCGGCGCTATGGAGTGCTTTATCCTATGCAGACCTTCAGCAAGCAGCGTGAAGTCGATTTCCGCGAAGTTCCTTTCTTTATCGAGGCGGGTACTGCCGAAGATGCCGAATTGCTGAAGAAGATTGCCGCTGTGCTTTCGACCAAAGTGTACGACGCTACTTCCGAACAGCGGAAGAGCCTTCATCTGGCGGCTGTTTTTACCTGTAACTTTACCAATCACATGTATGCGTTGGCAGCCGCATTGCTTGAGAAGTATCATCTTCCGTTCGAGGTCATGTTGCCGTTGATCGATGAAACTGCCCGGAAAGTGCATGCATTGTCGCCTCACGATGCCCAGACAGGGCCTGCGGTGCGCTACGACGAGAACGTAATGAACCGGCATTTGTCCCTTCTCTCCGATTCTCCGGAGTTGCAGGAGATTTATAAACTAATTAGCAAAAGTATCCATGAGCACCATTAATTACGATTTAGCCCGGATCAGGGCATTGGCTTTTGATGTAGACGGCGTACTTAGCTCCACTACCGTACCGTTGCACCCTTCGGGCGAACCGATGCGTACGGTGAACATCAAAGACGGATATGCCATCCAACTGGCGGTTAAAAAAGGATTTCCCATTGCCATCATCACGGGCGGGCGGACAGAGGCCGTAAGGGTTCGTTTTGTCGCTTTGGGCGTAACCGATATCTATATGGGTTCTTCTGTCAAGATACACGATTATCGCGCTTTCCGTGACAAATACGGGCTGAAGGACGAAGAAATTCTTTATATGGGCGATGACGTCCCCGACATAGAAGTGATGCGCGAATGCGGATTGCCTTGTTGTCCCAAAGATGCCGTGCCCGAAGTAAAGACCGTTTCCCGCTACATCTCTTATGCCGACGGAGGTCGAGGATGCGGTCGCGATGTGATAGAGCAGGTGTTGAAAGCGCATGGAAAATGGATGGCGGCCGATGCGTTCGGCTGGTGATTGTAAATAATGAATTCGTATTTTGATTATGCCTCTTGAAAACCTGAAGAAATATCAGATTATATTGGCTTCCAATTCGCCCCGTCGTAAAGAATTGATGTCCGGGCTGGGAGTCGATTACACGGTGCGCACTTTACCCGATGTGGATGAGTCTTATCCGGAACACCTTAAAGGTTGTGAAATTCCCGAATATATAGCCCGTGAAAAAGCGGCGGCTTACCGTGATTCCATGAAGCCGGGAGAACTGCTGATTACCGCCGATACGATTGTCTGGCTCGACGGCAAACTGCTTGGAAAGCCTGAAGGCAGGGAAGGAGCGGCAGAAATGCTGCGTTCGCTTTCGGGAAAGGCGCATCAGGTCTTCACCGGTGTCTGTCTTACTACGACAGAATGGCAGAAAAGCTTCACCTCTTCTTCAGACGTCGTGTTCGATGAACTTTCCGAGGACGAGATTCAATATTACGTCGACGCATACCGGCCGATGGATAAGGCAGGAGCGTATGGCGTGCAGGAATGGATCGGATACATCGGTGTGAAGTCTATATCGGGAAGCTTTTATAATATCATGGGACTTCCCATACAGAGGTTGTACGGAGAGCTGAAGCGTTTGTAAAAAAAAGCCGGTGCCGGGAATACCGGAGGCAATGCCTTTGGAAACAGTCTGTGGTATCCGGCCCGTCGCTTTTGGATAATTTCCGATTGCCATGGATGAAACTTACAACAAATCCAGCATCAGCGGAATATCTTCTGCGCGGATGCCTTGTTCGAGAAGCGCGGCTTCATCTTTCCGGAACATAATAATAAATTGTTCTTTGCTTTCGCCCGCCGCAATCGCTTCCTTATAAAGGTCGGCCGCTTTCCGGATATTTCCCATTGCCCATGCCACATGCCCTGCATTCATGTAATCAATCGCCAACGGCTTTCTGTCGATAATTTTTTCATAATACTTCATTGCCTGCTCGTGTTTGTGCCCGATAAACGAACACCACCCGATTCCTCGCCAGGCTTTTATGCTGTTGTTTTGTATGAAGTCGAGCTTGAAGAAGTAGTTTAACGCTTCTTCGTTTTGTCCGAGTTCTGCCAGACAACTGCCGATGTGGAAAACAATCTTCGTGTCTTCCGGGCTTACTTCTTCCGTCTTCTTGTAATACGTCAAAGCCTTACGGTAATCTCTGTTCAGCCGGTAGCATACGGCTAAGTGTCTGTTATTCCATACATTGTCCGGTTTGAGTGTGTCCGCTTTCAGGTAAGCTTCAATTGCTTCGGCATATTTTTTTTGTTTTTGCCGGGCATATCCCAGTTTTTGGTAACATTCGGCGGCATCTTCGGCGAACAGTCCGGCGGCTTCCATCTCTTTGTAAGCTTCGGTAGCTTCTTCCCACCGTTCTTTTTTCAGGTAGAAGTCGGCGATGGGGAACAGCACTTCTTTTTGAGAAAGCATATTGCTAAGCGCCGGGATATGGTGCAAGTCGAGTTTTTCTTTGAAGAAATCTCTGAATTCCTGTCGCCGTGTGCTGAGTTTGAAGAAACGATACAAGTCTTGCAGGTATTGATTGCTGATGGTTCCGGGACGCTCGTTGAATTGTTTGATATTCTCCACATTCGACTGTTCCGCCATTTCCGAAATCTGTTCCTGCTGACTGCTCAGTTGGCTTAGCAACATTTCTTTTTGCGCTTTGGGGAGCTGTTGGATTATGAATAAAAAGGAATATTTGTCGCTGTTGCTGAAGAAACCTGTTTCGAGAATGAAGTCCAGCGTGCCCTTCTTTTCCTTCGCGTCTTTTAATATCCGGTAAACATCGGGTTGCTGTTTGCTGAACGGATAGAACCAGTTGTGAATCTCTCTGAAGAAAGGAAAATTCTTCAAGGCAGCAAATGTACTCATATATACATCGGCTCCTTCCATTTGCAACTCACTCATCTCCCGAAGCTTGTCGCCAAGTCCGCTTTGTTCGAAAGCGTCCATCCAATCCGGATTTTTATCATCGCTTTCATCATCGCTTTCTTCCAGGCCGAACCGCATATCGCGTATGGAGGAGACGCTTTTCATCATTTCCGGTATAATCTCTTCCCTCATCTTCTTGTCAATCTTTTCCGTTTCCTGAGCAAGCAATAACTGACGGTAGATGCGGGCGACGTCTTCCTTGAAAGAACCGGTATCGCCCATAAGTACGATTCTTTGAATCAGTTCCGGATAAAGATAAATTCGATTCCGGTATATGTGTAAGACGATGAGCAAACCGACCACTGCTCTTTGAGATACGCTTACGTTGGGGTGCGTGTAGGCATCCAGCAGCCACATGGCTTTGCTCAAGTCGAAACATTCCATCAGGCTTAACGTCACGGCGCTGGCAAACAAGCACAAATCGTTTGCGCCGGACAATTCGGATGTAAGCATAGCCTGCGCGTTTTTCTCTTCATCATCGCTCCATCCGCTATTGGTCCATGTGTTTAGAAAAAGTGTTTTAAGGGCGTTTTCGTGCCGTTTCAGGGCTTCATCTATTTTTTCGTCCGACTGTAATCCGCTTATGGCCAAATCATCATTAAAACCTTCGAGGATATGCGTCGTTTGTGTCGGATTGTTTGTACCGGAATCTGTCGTTTGAGCGGTATGCCGCACGATATGATAATATTTGGAGGATACGCCATCGAGTGTGAACAACCTTGCCCGATCGGCAATTTCCCAGGCTTCTTTCAACAGTTTACGATATACTTCCGGACGTTCGGGGTCGTCTGCTCCCTGACGCATGTAATCCAACATGTAGTTGTACGAAGTTTGCAGCTGCTCCAAGTGCGTTCGCAGTTTCCAGTCGGCACACTGCCAGAGCAAAGACTCCAGTTGTGTCAATGCTTCCTTGAGCCTTTTTTCTTGGAGCAAAATGCTTATGTAGGCATATTGTTCGTTTATTGTTTTTTCATTCATCATAATTCTCATATTTATGCTTCTCTTTATCTTCCCGCAAAGTATCCTATTCGGTTATAAAAGTACAAAAAGAATGCCAAATACGAAATTAACTTGTACCTTAACTGAATATGAAAGGGTATTATAATCGCTATGGAATAACTTTCCCACCGCCCATAAAACAGCAAACCGGAAATACCGTTTTAGCTCTGCTTGCACAGGCAAAATGATATTTCCGGCTTCTCAAGTTATTATCTTCCGACAATGGATTACTCTTGGATAGCAGCAATACCCGGAAGAACCTTTCCTTCGATCGCTTCGAGCAATGCGCCGCCACCGGTAGATACGTAAGATACACCGCTTGCAAGGCCGAATTTATTGACACAAGCTACGGAGTCGCCGCCGCCAACGAGAGAGAACGCGCCGTTTTTCGTAGCTTCTACAATAGCTTCGCCTACCGCGCGCGAACCGTGCGTAAAGTTTTCAAATTCAAATACCCCTGTCGGACCGTTCCAAAGAATAGTCTTGGAGTCTTTGATTACTTTTGCGAAAATTTCTTCTGTTTTCGGGCCGATATCCAAGCCTTCCCATCCATCGGGAATTTCATTCACTGCGCAGAATTTAGTGTTCGCGTCGTTAGAGAAAGCGTCGGCAATCTTTGCGTCTACAGCCAAAACCAGATTAACGCCTTTTTCTTTGGCTTTTTTCATCAGGTCCAAAGCCAAATCGAGCTTGTCGTCTTCACAAATAGAGATACCGATTTTGCCGCCCATTGCTTTGGTAAAGGTATAGGTCATACCGCCGGCAATAATCAGGTTGTCTACTTTGTTCAGCAGATTTTCGATGATTTCGATTTTCGAAGAGACTTTAGAACCACCCATGATAGCGGTAAACGGACGCTTGATGTCGTTCAAAACCTTATCTACCGCTTTTACTTCTTTCTCCATCAGGTAGCCGAACATCTTATTGTCAGTATCGAAGTGTTTAGCGATCAGTGCGGTAGAAGCATGAGCGCGGTGAGCGGTTCCGAAGGCGTCGTTCACGTAACAGTCGGCATAAGAAGCCAGCTTCTTGGTGAACTCTTTCTGGCTTTCTTTCACAGCTTTCTTTGCAGCCGCTTTCTCTTCATCCGTAGCGTCTTCTGCCAAGCCTCTCGGTTTGCCTTCTTCCTCTGCGTAAAAACGGAGATTTTCGAGCAACAATACTTCTCCGGGTTTCAATGCCGCCGACTTCTTGACAGCTTCTTCGCCCATGCAATCGTTGGCAAACTGAACTTCAACACCCAACAATTCGGAAAGATGTTTCAGGATATGCTTTAAAGAAAATTTGTCAGTCACGCCTTTCGGACGGCCCAAGTGAGAACCGATGATGATGCTTCCGCCGTCTGCAAGAATCTTCTTCAGGGTAGGAAGAGCCGCGCGCATACGTGTGTCGTCTGTAATGTTGAAGTTTTCGTCCAGAGGTACATTGAAGTCCACGCGAACAAATGCCTTTTTACCGGCAAAATTGAAATTGTCAATTGTTTGCATAATACTCTATTTTTATTTAAAAGTGTTTTAAAAAATCTTCTTCGATAGACCGCAAAGTTACTATTTATTTCTGTTTCTTCGCAATTAATTCTTTATTTATTCGCTGCTTTAGAATCCTCTTTGGTTACTTTATAGGTGTCTGAGAAATGTTTGCACATTAATTGCAAACCACATATATCACATTTCGGGGCACGTGCCTGACAGATGTAGCGACCGTGCAGAATGAGCCAATGATGAGCGATGGGGATCAGTTCTTCCGGAATGTTTTGGGTCAACTCTTTTTCTACGCTAAGCGGTGTGGTGCATCTTTTCGGCACCAGACCGATGCGGTGGCTTACACGGAACACATGTGTGTCTACCGCCATGGCTGCTTTTTTGAATACTACCGACCGGATGACGTTCGCTGTCTTTCGTCCCACACCCGGAAGTTTAGTCAGGTCTTCAAGATTGTCGGGAACTTCACTGTCGAACTTCTCGACCAGCATGCGTGCCATTCCGACCAAATGCTTGGCCTTGTTGTTCGGGTAAGACACACTGCGTATATATTCGAAAATCACTTCGGGAGTGCTCGCTGCCAACACCTCCGGAGTGGGGAAATCACGAACCAGAGGAGGAGTAACCATGTTTACCCGTTTGTCGGTGCATTGGGCGGAAAGAATCACTGCTATCAACAATTCGTACGGATTGTTGTAATGTAATTCCGTTTCGGCTACCGGGACATTTGCCTTGAACCAGGCGATTACTTTTTCATATCGTTCTTTTTTTCTCATCGCAGTTTGTTTTTATGGTAATGGGGCGTTACTTTCAGGTTGAAGTAAAGCATGGAGAGTACTGTGAGGCAAGCGCCGAACAGATATGCTTTGTCGAACGTGCTGATTTCTGCAATGTACCCTCCCGTTAACATGCCGATGCCGATGCCGACATCCCATGATGTCAGATAAGTGGACGTGGCGGTTCCGCGTTTGCTGTTCGGCGCAAGGTTGACAAACAGCGTATTGAACGCCGGAAACATGATGCCGAATCCGATGCCCAGCAGTAGGGCAATGCCGAAGAATACCGTGCGGCAAACGTTCTCGTCCCATCTTATCAGATATACGCAGGCGGAAAGCAGAAAGAAGCTGAACACAACGATGTACAGCCCGGCAGAGATCACCTGGGTGATTTTCCCTTTATCTACCAGTTTGCCCGAGAATATACGCGAGACAGCCATTCCCAGGGCCATGAAAGTGAAGAAAAATCCTGTTTTCGTGTCGAGTCCTATCTCTCGGGCGTACATCGCCACGTAATTGGTGGTCATTCCATAGGGAATGGACAGCAAAAGCAAACTGAAACCCGCAGGCACTCCTCTCAGCAGGATGAAGCGGTCGAGTGAAATAGGCTCTCTTTCTACCGGCGGTTTATATGGTGTTCTGATGATGCATGCGGCGAGCATTCCCAGCATACAGGAAGCAAAAGCATAAATGAATATAGTGGAAAATTGAACGCCCGCATCGTGCAAGAACAATCCGAACATGGGACCGACGGACATGGCTATGTTATTGGTCAGTCCATAGTATCCCAATCCTTCTCCTCTGCGTGAAGAAGGCATAATGTCTATCACCACCGTATTGCCTGCTACGGTTACCGTTCCGAACGAGACGCCGTGTATGATGCGGAACATGATGAAAAGGGTGAGCGACCCGGCAATGAGGTAGCCGGCGAACATCATTGTGAAAATAAAGTAGGCGAACAGATAAAGCGGCTTTCGGGCAAATGTGTCGAGCAGATAGCCGGAAAAAGGACGGATACAGAGGGCTGCCACCGTATAACATGAGAGCACGATGCCGATTGTGGAGTTTCCTGCTCCGAAAGATTCGGAAAGATAGAACGGGAGTACGGGAATCAACAACCAGAAGCCAAAATATAATAAGAAATTGGCTGCCAGGATGAAACAGTAGCTGTAAGTTATGAGTCTATCCTTTGCCACTTTTTAAAAGATTAGAACGTTTTGTAACCGGTAACCGATCATGCTGTTTTAGTTGGTCGTCGGCCGTTTCTCTGCTTATTTCAGCTTTTCAGCCTTTTTGCACCATATATTATTTATGATGTAAATTTTGCCTGTTTATTATCGTTGAAGGTGTGTCTGCAAAAAAGAGACACACCTTCAACGATTTTTTAATAGGCTGCTTCGAATTCTTTCAGGAAGCGAGTATCGTTTTCTGAGAACATGCGGAGGTCTTTCACCTGATATTTCAGGTTAGTGATTCGTTCTACCCCCATTCCCAAAGCATATCCGCTGTATATTTTGCTGTCGATTCCGTTGGAGTCGAGCACGTTCGGATCCACCATGCCGCAACCGAGAATTTCCACCCATCCGGTATGTTTGCAGAACGGGCATCCTTTTCCGCCGCATATATTGCAACTGATGTCCATTTCCGCGCTCGGTTCCGTAAACGGGAAGTACGACGGGCGCAAACGTATCTTTGTGTCGGCGCCGAACATCTCTTTGGCGAAAAGCAACAATACTTGCTTCAGGTCGGTAAACGATACGTTCTTGTCGATATAGAGCGCCTCCACCTGATGGAAGAAACAGTGCGCGCGGTAGCTGATGGCTTCGTTGCGATATACACGCCCCGGACAGATGATGCGGATGGGAGGTTGTGAAGTCTCCATCACCCGGCTTTGTACGGAAGATGTATGCGTACGCAATACCACATCGGGGTGAGACTCGATAAAGAACGTATCTTGCATGTCGCGTGCGGGATGATCTTCCGCAAAGTTGAGGGCGGAGAACACATGCCAGTCGTCCTCTATTTCAGGGCCTTCGGCAATGCTGAATCCCAGACGGGCAAAAATATCGATGATTTCATTGCGTACGATAGAAAGCGGATGACGAGTACCCAGTTTAACGGCCGATGCCGTTCTTGTCAGGTCCAATCCTTCGCTGTCGTTATTCTGGCATTCGAACTGTTCTTTCAATGCGCTGATCGTTTCTTGCGCTTTGTTTTTCAATTCGTTCAATTTCATCCCGACTTCTTTCTTCAGTTCGGCAGGAACGTTGCGGAAGTCTGCCATTAAATCGTTTATGGCTCCTTTTTTACTGAGGTATTTGATGCGGAGCGCTTCAAGCTCTTCGGCATTGGAAGCGTGCAAAGCTGCCACTTCTTGCAGAAGTTGTTCAATCTTAGCTATCATCTTTCTATATATTGTATTTCAGTTCGTAGATAAAAACCTTGCAAAGATACAACTTTATCAGAAACCATCGAAATAATTTAGGGCTTTGTGCGGATATATTCTTTTTCCGGCGCTGCAATCGGTTTTAAAAAACGAAAAAATATTGCGGGATACCGGAGAAGTCGCCGTAGGAATAAGCTCGTTCTGTTCTGTCTTATTTCTTCTTATGCGGAGGGAAGCTTCCGCTCTTTCCGATGCAAAAAAGATTGTCGTTCGCCATTTGCGAAAGAGGCAGTGTAATTTTCCGGTATATACCGGAAAATTACACTGCCTCTTTAACCGCAACTGCCGAAGTTTGTCAGGATTAGCTGCAAGTTTATTGTGAGAATTCTAATTGCTTTAGCTCCAACTGTCGAAGCTTATCAGTTGCTGAATACTAATCCGTCTTTACCGGCATCCACAATGATGGGCTTGCTTCGGTCTACCTCCTGCGAGAGAAGTTTTTTCGACAAGTCGTTCAGCAAGTAGCGTTGAATTGCTCTCTTCACGGGACGTGCGCCGAATTCGGGATCATATCCCACTTGCGACAGGAAGTCTACGGCGGGTTCCGAAAGTTTCAGTTCCACTCCATTATCGGCAAGCATCTTTTGCACACTCTTAATTTGGAGAAGAACAATCTTCCTGATTTCTTTCTCCGTCAGCGGCAGGAACATGATTGTTTCGTCGATACGGTTCAGAAATTCGGGACGAATCGTCTTTTTCAGCATATTCATCACTTCTCTTTTCGTCTCCTCGATGATTTCTTCTTTGTTGCCGCCGTTCATTTTTTCCATCTGGCTTTGTATATAGCCGCTTCCCATGTTCGAGGTCATGATGATGATGGTGTTTTTGAAGTTCACCAGCCGGCCTTTGTTGTCTGTCAGCCGTCCGTCGTCGAGCACCTGTAGCAAAATATTGAAAACATCGGGATGCGCTTTTTCGATTTCGTCGAACAGTACTACCGAATACGGCTTCCGGCGGATCGCTTCGGTCAGTTGTCCGCCCTCATCGTAGCCTACATATCCCGGAGGCGCGCCCACCAAACGCGAAACGCTATGCTTCTCCTGATATTCGCTCATGTCGATGCGGGTCATCATGCTTTCGTCGTCGAAGAGGAACTCCGCCAATGCTTTCGCCAGCTCCGTTTTTCCCACACCGGTGGTACCGAGGAAGATAAACGAACCGATGGGGCGTTTCGGATCCTGCAAGCCTGCGCGGCTCCGGCGCACGGCATCGGATACGGCCTCTATGGCTTCATCCTGTCCGATTACACGTTTGTGGAGTTCTTCTTCCAGATGCAGCAGTTTGTCCTTTTCGCTTTGCAGCATCTTGCTTACGGGAATTCCGGTCCACCGCGAAACCACATCGGCGATGTCCTCCGCGTCCACTTCCTCTTTGATCATCGCTTTGTCTCCCTGCATTTCATGCAATTGTTTCTGTGTCTCTTCGATTTCCCGGTTCAATTCCTGAAGTTTTCCGTAACGTATTTCGGCCACTTTCCCGTAGTCGCCTTCGCGCTCGGCTTTATCCGCTTCGAATTTCAGATTCTCTATTTCCACCTTGTTCTGCTGTATCTTGTCCATCAGCGCTTTTTCGCTTTGCCATTTCGCTTTGTACGAGGTTTCCTGTTCTTTCAGTTCGGCAAGTTCTTTGCCTATAACTTCGAGTTTAGGTATGTCGTTCTCACGTTTGATGGCTTCTCGTTCAATCTCCAGTTGTTTGATTTTCCGGGAGATTTCGTCCAGCTCTTCCGGTACGGAGTCGACCTCCATACGCAACTTGGCTGCCGCTTCATCCATCAGGTCGATGGCCTTGTCGGGGAGGAAGCGGTCGGTAATGTATCGACTGCTCAGCTCTACGGCAGCAATGATGGCATCGTCTTTGATGCGCACGTGGTGATGATTTTCATAACGTTCTTTCAGTCCGCGAAGAATGGAGATGGTGCTGAGCGTATCCGGCTCGTCGACCATCACAATCTGGAAACGTCTTTCCAAAGCTTTGTCTTTTTCGAAATACTTCTGGTATTCGTCCAAAGTCGTTGCCCCGATGGAACGGAGTTCCCCACGCGCCAACGCAGGCTTGAGGATGTTGGCGGCATCCATCGCTCCTTCGCCTTTCCCGGCGCCTACCAGCGTATGAATCTCGTCGATGAACAGGATGATGTCGCCATTCGACTTCTTCACTTCGTTGATAACCGACTTCAATCGTTCCTCAAACTCTCCTTTGTATTTTGCGCCTGCCACGAGAGCGCCCATATCCAACGAGTAGACCTGTTTGTTTTTCAGGTTCTCCGGAACGTCGCCCCGCAGAATGCGGTGAGCCAACCCCTCGACAATGGCCGTTTTACCCGTACCCGGTTCACCTATTAATATAGGATTGTTTTTGGTACGCCGGCTCAGAATCTGAAGCACTCGCCGTATCTCTTCGTCACGCCCGATTACCGGATCGAGCTTTCCGCTGCGTGCGGCTTCGTTCAGGTTGATGGCATATTTTTCGAGAGACTGATAAGTGTCTTCACTCGATTGCGACGTTACTTTCTCGCCCTTTCTGAGTTCGTTGATGGCATTGCGCAGTTCGCTCTCCGTCATACCCGCATCTTTCAGAATGGTGGAGACGCTGCTTCTGACCGTCAGTAATGCCAAAAGAATATGTTCCAGAGAAACAAACTCGTCGCCCATCTCTTTGGAATACTGTGTCGCTTTTTGCAGCACTTCGTTCGTTTCACGGCTCAGGTACGGCTCTCCGCCCGATACTTTCGGCAAAGATTCCGTCTGGCGTTCTGCTACGAGCGCTACTTGCTGCCCGTTCATTCCCAACTTCTGAAAAAGGAAATTGGTGACGTTCTCGCCTGTTTTCATTACTCCCAGCAAAAGGTGTGCGGGGTCGATAGCCTGTTGCCCCCGGCTTTGCGCCAGATTTACGGCTGCCTGTACCGCTTCTTGCGATTTAATGGTAAAATTGTTGAAATTCATATCTTTATTTCTCCTTTCTTTTCTATTTTTAATAACACCCTTCAACGCTCAAAAGATTTGCCAGCGTGGGAAAACTGCCAATATTGCATCGTAAACAGCCGTTTTAAAGACAGAATGGCTCGATGTAATTGTTTGGTTATGACAAAATTACATATTTTTTGACTATTCTAAATGTATCTCTTTTCTATCGAACTCGCTTTGTCGTCCGGTTGAGGCAAGCTGCTACAGATGTGTTTTTTCTTTCTTATAGATAAACAATTTCGATTCGAAATGATAAAAAACGGCGGGAATACACCATGTCATCAAACTATAAATAGTATCTTTACACTTTGTAATCAAAATAAGACTATGTGTATGACAGAGAAACCTCAGATAAAACTTTCGGAAACAGTGGTGCTGATAGACGCCGCTTTCTTGAATTTCGTAATCGCCGATATGAAAGCTTATTTTGAAGCCCATTTACAACGTAGCTTGCAAGAGATCGACCTTTCCGCATTGGCCATTTACCTGACTTTGGACGCCGGGATTGCAGAAGGGGATAACGATGTGCAATTCATATTCGTGTATGATAAGGATTCCGCCCGTCTGCTTCATTGCCATCCTTCCGACTTGAAGGAAGAACTGAACGGGGTTGCTTTCCGGTGCCGGTACGGGGAATACAGTTTTGCCGGTGTCTCTTCCGAAGGAATGGTATCGCGCGAAGAATTGTTTATGGATATTCTGGCGATAATTTCCGATTCTGCCGAAGTGAAAAAGATGATTGTAGTTTCGTTCAACGAGGAATATGGAGACAGAGTAAGTGCAGCTTTGGATGAAGTAAAGAAAAAGGAGGTGATTCAGTTGCGGATGAACGAGCCGGAAAATACGTTGGAATACAAGTGGGATATGCTGGCTTTCTCTGTGATGCAGGCGATGGGAATCAGGGCCGAAGAACTTTAGGGCAGACTATCGTTTCGATGTGCTGTTGCAGCGTGGGGGCGGAATCAGGGCCGAAAAACTTTAGGGCAGTCGGCAGGCGAGACTTTCAAGAAGAAAACGTGAAAACGTTAATGGAGGCTTGCCGGGATGCTCTTTTACAGAATATGCTTAAGAATAACTCCCGCAAACATTTGTTTTTTAGTCACGCGGTAGCTGAATGCCCCAAGTGTGAACCGTAAAATAAGCCCCACAAATAATTGTTTTTTAACCACCCGATTACCAAAATTCAATAATCCGTGTCCGATTTTCGTTTGAAAGTATTCCGAAGCGTAGCGAAGAATCTCAGCTTTACCAAGGCTTCGCAGGAGCTGTTCGTCAGCCAGCCCGCCATCACCAAGCACATTCAGGAACTGGAGAGCTGCTATGAGGCGCGGTTGTTCCACCGCGAGGGAAACAAAATCTCTTTGACGGAGGCGGGGAAACTGTTGCTGAAGCATAGCGAGAAAGTGCTGGATGATTACAAACAGCTGGAATATGAGATGCATTTGCTGCACAACGAGTTTATAGGCGAGCTGAAGCTCGGAGCCAGCACCACCATTGCACAGTATGTGTTGCCTCCGTTGCTTGCCAACTTTATCGAAAAGCATCCCAAGGTGAACCTTTCTTTGCTCAACGGGAACTCCCGTGAAATTGAAACTGCTTTGCAGGAACATCGCATCGATTTGGGATTGGTGGAGGGAATCTCGCGCCTGCCCAACCTGAAATACACCCGGTTTTTGGAAGACGAACTGGTAGCTGTGGTCAATGCCTGCAACCGCCTGTCTCTTCCCGAAGAAATAACTCCCGAAGACTTGCGGCGAATTCCTTTGGTTCTTCGCGAACGCGGTTCGGGAACGCTGGATGTGTTCGAACGCGCGCTTTCGCGTTTCGGCATCAAACTCTCGTCGCTCAATGTCCTGATGTATCTCGGCAGTACCGAAAGCATCAAATGTTTTATAGAACATACCGATTGCATGGGCATTATTTCCGTCCGTTCCATTTGCCGGGAATTGTCGGCGGGACAATTGAGGGTGCTCGAAATAGCAGGCATGCCGATGATGCGCGAGTTCGACTTCGTGCAATTGCAGGGAAAAGAAGCCGGACTGGCACAACGGTTTATGGATTTTGCAATCGGCTGCGGCAAGAAATGTTGAGGGGCTTGGGCGGTCTTTTCAAAGCCCGCCGCCTTTGAAAAAAAGCCCGCCGTGTTTGTTTTCAAAGCCCGCCGCCTTTGAAAAAAAGCCCGCCGTGTTTGTTTTCAAAGCCCGCCGCCTTTGAAAAAAAGCCCGCCGTGTTTGTTTTCAAAGCCCGCCGCCTTTTTTTCAAAGGCCGCAGTGTCTTTTTCAAAGCCCGCCGCCTTTTTTCTGCGAACCCACAGTCCTTCCTGCGAGAACCCTCCACCTCTTCTGTGAAAGCCCACTGCCTTTCGCGAGAAATCTTCCACCTTCTCTGCAAAAGACCTCGACCCTTTTCGCGAAAACCCTCGACCTTTTCCATGAAAACCCTCCACCCTTTTTCTTTTCCGGGCAATGGGCTGTTTCCGTACATACGGATTATGCCTGAAATCGATTCATTTCCGCTATCTTGAGGCGGATTGCCCAATATTATTTTCTTTACCGATATAAAAACGGATTCGGTTAAATCAAGATTGAACCGATGTCGTGTTTTTTATCGCGTTCGGCTTTCCGTGGTTCGTCTAATTTTCTACCTTTGTAGTCTAAACCAATATTTGTGTGGCGATGAAGTATAAATTGTTAGTTCTCGACGTAGACGGAACGCTTCTCAATGAGGCAAAGGAAATCACGAAGCGCACATTGTCGGCTTTGCTGAAAGTTCAGCAAATGGGAGTGCGCATTGTTTTGGCTTCGGGCAGACCTACGTATGGTTTGATGCCCTTGGCTAAAGCTTTGGAGCTGGGGAATTACGGCGGTTTTATCCTCTCTTATAACGGTTGCCAGATTATCAGGGCGGAGAACGGCGAGGTGTTGTTCGAACGGCGCATTAATCCTGAGATGCTGCCGTATCTGGAGAAAAAAGCCCGTAAGAACGGATTCGCCATATTTACTTATCACGATGATACCATTATCACGAACGACTCGGACAACCGGCATATCCGTAACGAAGCGCTTCTGAATAATCTGAAGATTATCAAGGAAGAAGAGTTTTCCACTTCGGTAGATTTTGCTCCATGCAAATGTATGTTGGTGAGCGACGACGAGGAAGCGCTGATCGGCTTGGAGAACCATTGGAAAAAAAGGTTGGACGGAGCGTTGGACGCTTTCCGTTCGGAGCCTTATTTCTTGGAGGTGGTGCCGAGTTCCATCGATAAGGCGAATTCTTTGGGAGCGTTGCTCGAGCAGTTGGGCGTGAAGCGTGAAGAGATCATCGCCATAGGAGACGGGGTGTGCGACGTAACCATGATTCAATTGGCGGGTTTGGGCATTGCGATGGGGCATGCGCCCGATTCGGTGAAAGCGTGTGCCGATTTTGTCACCCTCTCGAATCAGGAAGACGGCGTGGCCGTAGCGGTTGAAAAAGCCATTCTGGCGGAAGTGCGGGCGGCGGATGTTCCGCTCGACGAACTGAACGCCCGGGCGCGTCATGCTTTGATGGGAAATTTGGGTATTCAATATACGTATGCCGCCGAAGACCGTGTGGAAGCGACGATGCCGGTAGACCACCGCACGCGCCAGCCGTTCGGTATCCTTCACGGGGGCGCTACGCTTGCGCTGGCGGAGACGGTGGCGGGGATGGGGTCGATGATTCTTTGCCGCCCCGATGAAATGGTTGTGGGGATGCAAGTCAGCGGCAGCCACATCTCATCGGCCCACGAAGGCGATACGGTGCGTGCCGTGGGCACTGTGGTACATAAAGGACGTTCGTCTCATGTATGGAATGTGGATGTATTCACATCTACCAATAAACTGGTGTCTTCCATACGAGTGACCAACAGTATTATGAAAAAAAGATGATTGTTGAGGAAAAAGAGTTGTCGGTAAGGATAGAAGCATTGGTGGGGGAGAAGCGTCCGTTCGCATGTTATCGTCTGCCCGGCGAAGAGAATATCCGCCTGCTGCAAGGAAACATACATACCCTCCGCTTGCTTTCCGGTTTCGACGAACTGAACGGAAAGAGAGGATTCGTTATGGCGCCGTTCGAGGTGAATGGAAATTCTCCGCTTGTGCTGATGGAGTGCGAACAGGAGCCGGAGACGGTCTATACGAATTGGCAGGACGGGGGGAGGCTTACCGGTTATGATGGCGATGAAAACGGCTGCAAAATCTCTTGCACGAAAGAATATGAAGCATGCTTCCGTCTTTTTATGGAGAAGTTGGGCGAAGGGGTATTCGATAAGTTGGTGCTTTCACGCAATCAGACCGTAGAGCGGACGCCCGGTTTCTCTCCGGTCGGGGCTTTCCGTGCCGCTTGTGTCCGTTACAAGCACTCGTATGTTTATTTATGCTACACTCCTCATACCGGGCTATGGCTCGGAAGCACTCCCGAGATACTTCTGTCGGGCGAACGCAACGAATGGCATACGGTGGCCCTCGCAGGCACATTGCCTTTGCAAAACGGAGGTTTGCCCCATGCCTGGAGCGAAAAGAACCGGAAAGAACAGGAGTACGTATCGGCCTACATACGGAAGCAATTGCATTCGCTGGGCATTCATGCTGCGGAAGAGGGGCCTTATCCGGTTTATGCCGGAGCTTTGTCGCACCTTAAGACAGACTTTCGTTTTTCATTGCATGACCGGATTCGTCCGGGCGACTTGCTTGCGCTTCTTCATCCCACTCCGGCCGTATGTGGCCTGCCCAAAGAACGGGCTCACGCCTTTATTTTGGAGAATGAAGGTTACGACCGCAGCTATTATTCGGGTTTTATCGGCTGGATGGATCCCCGGGACCGGACAGACTTGTACGTCAATCTGCGCTGTATGCACATTGAAGAGGAAAACCTCGTGTTGTATGCCGGAGGCGGACTGATCGCTTCTTCGGAACTGAATGACGAATGGATGGAAACGGAAAAGAAAATGCAAACGATGAAGCGTTTGACTCAATAAACTAAAACAACAAAAGATATGTATTCGGATAAGAAAAATGTACTTCAACTGGTCGCTTTGCTCGAAGCGCACGGAATTACAAGAGTGGTGTTGTGCCCCGGCAGCCGGAACGCTCCGCTTGTGCATACGCTTTCCACTCATCCGGGCTTTACGTGCTATTCCATGACGGATGAGCGGAGCGCAGGCTATTTTGCAATAGGGCTCGCTTTGAACGGCGGGAAGCCGGCGGCTGTCTGCTGTACTTCGGGAACGGCTTTGCTGAATCTTCATCCGGCCGTGGCGGAAGCCTTTTATCAACATATCCCCTTAGTCGTTATTTCGGCAGACCGTCCCGGCGCATGGATCGGACAGATGGACGGACAGACCGTGCCGCAGCCGGGAGTGTTCCGTTCGCTGGTGAAGAAATCGGTCGACCTGCCGGAGATTCATACGGAGGAAGACGAGTGGTATTGCAACAGGCTGGTGAACGAAGCATTACTCGAAACGAACCATCATGGAAAAGGCCCGGTGCATATCAATGTTCCTATTTCGGAACCTCTCTTCCGCTTTACCGTCGAATCGCTTCCTGCGGTGCGCGCGATTACACGCTATCAGGGGCTGAATGTGTACGACCGTGATTACAACGGATTGATCGACCGGCTCAACCAATACAACCGGAGAATGATTGTAGTGGGTCAGATGAGCCTGATTTATCTGTTCGAAAAAAGATATGTGAAACTGCTGTATAAGCACTTTGCCTGGTTCACGGAACATATCGGCAATCAGACGGTTCCCGGCATTCCGGTGAAGAATTTCGACGCGGCGCTGTCATTCATGCCCGAAGAGAGGGCGGAACAAATGGCTCCGGAGCTGTTGATTACGTACGGAGGACATGTGATTTCCAAACGCCTGAAGAAGTTCTTGCGCCAACATCCGCCTAAAGAGCATTGGCACGTTTCGCCCGACGGCGAAGTGGTAGACCTATACGGGGCGTTGACCTGCGTCATCGAAATGGATCCTTTCGAGTTTCTGGAGAAGATAGCCGGCTGGCTGGACAACCGTACGCCCGAATATCCCCGCGTGTGGGAGAATTATTGTAAAACGATTCCCGAACCGGAGTTCGGATATTCCGGCATGTCGGCGGTCGGGGGCTTGATAAAATCGTTGCCGGAATCGTGCGCCCTGCATTTGGCCAACAGTTCGGCAGTTCGGTACGCGCAATTGTATCCGATTCCTTCTGCGGTGGAAGTGTGCGGCAATCGCGGAACAAACGGAATCGAGGGCTCTCTTTCCACGGCAATCGGCTATGCTGCCTGTTCGGATAAATTGAACTTTGTCGTTATCGGCGATCTGAGCTTCTTCTACGACATGAATGCTTTGTGGAATGGACATATCGGCGCCAACTTGCGCATTCTGTTGCTCAACAACGGCGGCGGAGGGATTTTCCATACGTTGCCCGGATTGGAAATGTCGGGCACTTCGCATAAGTTCATCACGGCCGTTCATAAAACATCCGCCAAGGGATGGGCGGAAGAGAGAGGTTTTCTCTATCTTCGTGCCGAGAATGAAGAACAATTGACGGAAGCCGTGCAGATTCTGACCCGGCCTGAGCCGATGGAGCAGCCGGTGCTGGTGGAAGTGTTTACCAATAAGAACAAAGACGCGCGCATCTTGAAAGACTATTTTAAAAAGAATCAATAAACTTACTCATTATGTCGACACAGAAAAGAGAATGGACAACTATCAGGGAATACGAAGATATTCTTTTTGATTATTATAACGGGATTGCCCGTATCACAATCAACCGCGAACGTTACCGTAACGCCTTTACTCCGACCACTACGGCCGAGATGAGCGATGCGTTGCGCATCTGTCGCGAAGAGTCGGATATCGATGTGGTGGTGATTACCGGAGCGGGCGACAAGGCGTTCTGTTCGGGAGGCGACCAGAATGTGAAAGGACGCGGCGGATATATCGGCAAAGACGGTGTGCCCCGCCTGAGCGTATTGGATGTTCAGAAGCAGATACGGAGCATCCCGAAACCGGTGATTGCCGCTGTGAACGGTTTTGCCATCGGCGGCGGGCATGTGCTTCATGTGGTGTGCGACCTTTCCATCGCTTCCGAAAATGCCATCTTCGGACAAACGGGACCGCGCGTGGGCAGCTTCGACGCCGGGTTCGGAGCGTCTTATCTGGCACGTGTGGTCGGTCAGAAAAAAGCAAGGGAGATTTGGTTCCTGTGCCGGAAGTACAACGCGCAGGAAGCCCTCGATATGGGGCTGGTGAATAAGGTAGTGCCTTTGGAACAGTTGGAGGATGAATACGTTCAGTGGGCAGAGGAGATGATGCAGTTGAGTCCGTTGGCCCTGCGCATGATTAAGGCAGGCTTGAACGCCGAGCTCGACGGACAGTCGGGTATCCAGGAATTGGCGGGAGACGCCACTCTGCTCTATTATCTCACGGATGAGGCGCAGGAGGGAAAGAACGCTTTTCTGGAAAAGCGCAAGCCCAATTTCAAGCAGTATCCCAAGTTTCCTTAGGCTGTCATTATCTTTCGGAAAGAATGAAGTATAGAATAGAAATTATTCCGCGAACCTTGTTTTTCAAGCGTCCGGCGGGAACTTCGAGAGGGGTGTATACCGAACGGAAAGTATGGTATGTTCGTCTGACCTCTCCCGACGAACTCGGAAGGGTGGGCATAGGCGAGTGCGCTCCGCTGCCGGACTTGAGTTGCGACGACCGTCCCGATTACGAACAACTATTGTCCGATATTTGCAGGCAAACGGAAGAGCGCGGAGAAAGGCTTTCGGAGGAGGAGCTGGAGAACTATCCGTCCATCGCTTTCGGGCTGGAGACGGCTTTCAAACATTTCGACGCCGGGACGCCGGGGTTCGGGGATTCGGCTTTCACGCGCGGAGAAACGGGTATTCCTATCAACGGTCTTATCTGGATGGGCGACCGCGAATTCATGTTTCGTCAGATTACGGAGAAGATAGAAGCCGGCTTTCGTTGCATCAAACTGAAAATCGGATCGATCGACTTCGAGGAGGAATTGGGATTGCTGCGCTACATCCGCAGCCGTTTTTCGGCCCGTGAGATAGAACTGCGGGTGGATGCCAACGGAGCTTTTACTCCTTCGGACGCGCCGGAGAAGTTGAAACGCTTGTCGGAGCTGGAACTGCATTCCATCGAACAGCCCATTCGCGCCGGACAGTGGGAGGAGATGGCGAAACTGATCAGCGAGACTCCTTTGCCCATTGCATTGGATGAGGAGTTGATCGGTTGCAACAGTTGCGCGAAACAGGCCGAACTGCTGCAAACCCTTTCGCCGCAATATATCATCATCAAACCTTCGCTTCATGGAAACAGGGATCGATGGATAAGGCTGGCGGAAGAAGCGGGAATCGGCTGGTGGGCGACTTCCGCTTTGGAGTCGAACATCGGTCTGAATGCCATCGCCCAATGGGTGAGCGCGTACGACAATCCCCTGCCTCAGGGATTGGGAACGGGGCATTTGTTCGTGGAAAACGTAGCTATGCCGCTCGCTCTGAGGGGCGATGAGCTTTGGTTTTATCCGCATCGGCAACGGACGCCCGTTGTCTGACCTTCTTGCGGATGTTTTATCAAACGAAAAGATGGAAGTAAATATCGAACGGCAGTTTTTGTATCTCGACGGTAGAAGAGTCGACGCAGGGAACTATAAGTTATGGTCGACGGAGATAATGAGCGACGGCAACCCTGCTCTGGCGGATGTTTTTCGGTTTCTGGAGAGTTGGTTCGACGGCTCGCCCACGGTAACCGTCCGCACTTCCGGTTCTACGGGCGCCCCCAAAACACTGGTCGTTCGCAAGGAACAGATGGTGCAAAGCGCCCGCATCACCTGCGGGTATCTGCATTTGCAAGAAAGAGACACCGCTCTGCTCTGCATGAACCTACGCTACATCGGAGCGATGATGGTTGTCGTGCGTGCCTTGGTCGCCGGTCTGGAACTCCTTGTCCGGGAACCTTCCGGACACCCTTTGGCAGAGCTCGCGACACCCGTTCGCTTTGCTTCCATGGTTCCTCTTCAGGTTTATAATTCCCTTCAGGTGCGCCAAGAGAAAGAGCGGTTGAAGCAGATCGGAACGCTGCTGATAGGCGGGGGAGCCGTCGATGAGGCTTTGGAGAATGAGCTTCGTGACTTTCCGGGAGCTGTTTACTCGACTTACGGAATGACCGAAACGCTTTCTCACATCGCGCTGCGGAGGCTTAGCGGCGTCGAGGCTTCCGAGTGTTATTATCCGTTTCCTTCGGTGAGGCTTTCCCTGTCTGCCGAGAACACGCTGGTCATCGACGCCCCCCTTGTCTGCGACGAAGTGTTGACGACCAACGACATCGCCCGTATCCGTCCCGACGGCGGTTTTTTCATTCTGGGACGAAAAGACAACATCATCAATAGCGGAGGCGTTAAGATTCAGCCCGAAGAGGTGGAAAAGAAACTGCGTCCGTTCATTCGCGCCCCGTTTGCTGTCACCTCCGTCCCCGACAAGCGGTTGGGCGAGGCTCTTGTCCTGCTGGTGGAAGGTTCGGGCGGACGTCTCGAAGCATGCCCCGATTGGTTGGCGCAACTGCCGCCTTACCATCGTCCCAAGCGCATCCGCTACGTAAAAGAACTGCCCGGAGCGGGAAACGGAAAGGTAGACCGTGCCGGATGCCGCAGGCTGGCGCACGCACTGTTTGCCTCGAACGGCGCAGATGAAGCGCAGCGGGCGGAGTAAACCTCTTTTGCAAAAGACTGAATTTGCGGGTTGTTTGGGGGAGAGAGTGTTTGTGTGGTTGGGCAACCGCTATTGTAAAGACTGAATTTGCCGGATTGTTTTGCAGAGAGTGTGTTTTGTGTGGTTGGGCAACCGCTATTGTAAAGACTGAATTTGCCGGGTTGTTTTGCAGAAAGAGTGTTTTGTGTGGTTGGGTAGCCGGCCTTGTATCTGCCTTCTTATAGGGCGGCGGATTTTCTTCTTTATACCTTCCTTTCAAGTTCAAAGAACCCCGTCGGGACTATGACTGAGTAATAAACAAGTGAGCATCGTGTACAGGGAAGGGCGAACTGCGACAATCTATATTATTCATCAGACTGAGAGTCGTCGGTTAAAGGTGTTGGCTGGTAGCGGGAACAGAAGCCTCGTTCGTATGCAATAGAGTCTCGCTTTCAGTGAAACAGAACTTCTGTTGCGATGCAATAGAGCCTCTGTTTGCGTGCAATGAAGGCTCTGTTTCGATGCAATAGAGTCTCTGTTTGCGTGTAACGAGGGCTCTGTTTCGATGCAATGGAGTCTCTGTTGCGGTGAATGGAGCCTCTGTTTCGATGAAACAGAAGCTCTGTCCGAACGTAATAAAAGCTCCGTTTCGTCGTGGCTAAAGTTCTGTGCGGACCGGCGGAACTTTCGTTCGGACACAGCCATGTTTCTGCACCGATAAACCGCCTGTTCCGTCTGAGTGAAACGGCTCAAACAGAGCGGTCGTTTGCCTCCACTCCTTCGGTATGAAAAAGGAACGATAGGGGCAAACCGAATCTTCCGAAAGTCGATTTTACCCCTTTTTTTTGCTTTTTACATTAAAAGCATCTACTTTTGACTGCCGTATCAATGGCGTAATTGTGTAATTTTCTAATGATCTCTCTCAGCGAACAACAAAAAAAGAAGAAATTCGAGCAATTTTTTATTGCCACTTTCCCGAAGGTAAAAGCCTTTGCGTGGAAAGTTCTGAAGTCGGAAGACGACGCCGAAGACATTGCTCAGGATGTGTTCGTAAAGTTGTGGGATAATCCGGAGATCTGGGAATCGCGGGAGACGTGGAACAGCTATATCTACACCATGGTGCGCAACCATATTTACAATTTCCTGAAACATAAGTCGGTGGAATACACCTATCAGGAGCGTTTGGCGCAGGAAGACTCTTCGGCTTTTGAAGTGGATATCCACGATCAGATCTACGCCAAAGAGATCGAACTCCTGGTGAAGCTGGCTTTGGAGAACATGCCCGAGCAACGCAGGAAGGTCTTCGTGATGAGCCGGCAAAAGGGGATGAGCAATCAGGAGATAGCCGACCGGCTCCAACTTTCCGTACGTACAGTGGAGCGTCACATCTATTTAGCCCTTCAAGATTTAAAGAAAATCATTTTAATCGCATCTTTTTTATATTTCTGTTGAGTAGTCCGTTTCGGGTAGTTGTCTTTATATTGTAAGGCAAGTACAAATATGAAAGATTACGTTCAGAAAATAATACGCGCGTTTGCAGCTTCCCGGCACGATCGGAAACTGACTGCGGAAATACACCGGTGGTTGGTGGATGAGACGCATGCGGATGAAAAGGAAGCCGCCCTGCACGACCTGTGGAAAGAGACGGAAGCAACGAAAGATGCTTCCACACGAGCCTCTTTATCCAAAGTGTACGAACGCTTGGGAGTGAACGAACGGCATGCAACCGCGTCGAATACTTTCTCTATGCGTAGATTCCGGTGGTATGCCGCCGCAGCGGTCGTTCTGTTGGCTGTGTCGATATCGGGCACGTTCTTCCTGACGAAGAACATGTATTCTGAGATTGCAATGGTGGAGCAGTTCACCCCCGCAGGCGATATGGAAGTGATCGAGCTGCCCGACGGAAGCACCGTGCAAACCAATTCGGGGACGCTCTTGCTTTATCCCGAAGCCTTTAAAGGCAATACGCGCACGGTATATCTGATCGGAGAAGCGAATTTTAAAGTAAAGAAGAATCCCGACCAACCGTTTATCGTAAAGTCGGGCACGATGGCAGTTACCGCTTTAGGCACAGAGTTTAATGTTTTCGCTTACCCTGAAAACGAGAAGATGATTGCCACATTGATTCATGGAAAAGTGAAAGTGGACTGCAATAACGGTGCCGAAAGCTATATCCTGAATCCCGCCGAACAAGTGGTTTACTATTCCTCCACCAAACAAAGCACATTGGCCCGAGCCGATCTCGAAGATGTGACCGCTTGGCAACGGGGAATGTTCGTCTTCCGCGGATGCACCGTGAAAGAGGTGCTTTCTACTCTGGAGCGTCGCTATGCCGTCACGTTTCAGTACAACGCAAGTTCATTCAATGATGACAGATATAATTTCCGCTTTCGCGAGAAGTCGGATATCGGAGATATCATGGCAATTATCCGGGAAGTCGTGGGTGGATTCACCTATAAGATGGAAGGAGATACTTGCTACATAAAAAGCCATAAGAGAAAATAGAGATAATTTATTTGTTAACCTTTTAATAAAGAGTGTGTATGAAAAAAAGTATCCGGAACAAGGATGCCGCCTCGTTCCGGATGTGAAATCGTATTTTTAGCATTAAAACAATATGCTTATTCCGCGAGAAATAAAATATATTATGATCTAACACTAAAAAATTGCTCTAATCTATGAATTATTATCGATTTAAAGCTTTTCTTTTTATGTTTTTTAGCTGTTTCGTTATACAGACAGCACTTTTTGCCCAAAGCAACGCCAAAATAACAATAAAAAAAAAGAATATTACGTTGCAGGAGGCTTTACAACAAATAGAAAAACAGTCAACTTACCTGGTAGCCTTTAATGAATCTAAACTGGAAAAAACCAAACGGGTAGATTTGGATATCAACGGCGAATCGCTTGACAAAGCCCTTTCCGCTATTCTGTCAGGAACCGGGTTCTCTTACAAAATCAAAGACAATTACATCATGATCGTTCCCCAAGCCAAACCTGTGGGCGAAAAGAAAACTGTGACGGGAGTGGTGAAAGATGAGAAAGGGGAAGAACTTATCGGTGTGAACGTTTCTGTGAAAGGCAGTTCTACCGGAACAATCACCGACATTGAAGGCCGCTTCTCTCTGCAAGCAGCCAAAGGTGAAGTCATCGAATTTTCGTATGTAGGTTATGTTTCAAAACAAATCACATTGGGAGACGTAACCACATTGTCGGTTGTCTTGCAAGAAGATTCTAAAACTCTGGATGAAGTAGTGGTTACCGCATTGGGTATCAAACGCTCCGAGAAAGCGTTGAGCTATAATGTGCAGAAAGTAGGTAACGAAGCGCTTACCACTGTGAAAGACGCGAACTTCATGAACAGTTTGAGCGGTAAAGTTGCCGGTGTGAATATTCAGCGTAGTGCTGCCGGAATGGGAGGTGCTACTAAAGTGGTAATGCGCGGTTCGAAATCAATTGCCGGAAATAATAATGTGTTGTATGTAGTCGATGGTATGCCTATCGGCAATCAAACGACTGCTTCGGACGGAGGAACTTTTGCTGCTGCCGGAAATGGCGGAGGTGAGGGTATAGCCGATTTCAACTCGGAAGATATCGAGAGTGTGTCTGTTCTCACAGGACCTTCGGCTGCGGCTTTGTATGGTGCGGCAGCTGCCAATGGTGTGGTGCTCATCAATACAAAGAAAGGTAAAGAGGGAAAATTGCAGTTAAATGTTTCTACTTCTCTCGAATTGATGGAACCTTTTATTAAGCCTCGCTTCCAAAACACTTATGGTCACCTGAAAGGTGAAGAAGTGAGCTGGGGAGAAAAACTACCGACTCCGACTTCATTTGACCCAATGGATTTTTTCAAAACGGGAACGAACTTCACCACGGCTGTTAATGCTTCTATGGGTACAGAAAAGAATCAAACTTTCTTATCTTTCGCTTCCACCGATGCAAGAGGTATTTTACCCACCAACGGATATTACCGTTATAACTTTTCTGCACGGAACACGGCAAATTTCTTAAATAATAAAATGCATGCTGACTTCAGTGCTAACTATGTAATTCAGGGTCATCAAAACATGTTCTCTCAAGGAGGATATGGTAATCCGTTGTTACCCCTCTACTTATTCCCGAGAGGTGATAATTTTGAAGATATTAAGGTCTTCGAACACTATAATCCGTTGCGTAATATTTCCGAGCAGTATTGGCCATATGGAGGTAAAATTGGGAATTTGGTGTCCGAAAACCCTTATTGGATTATTAATCGGGAATTGTATTCGGCAGATAAAAACAGGTACATGTTGTTTGGAAGTCTTCAATACGACATAACATCTTGGATGAATGTAGCAGGTCGCGTACGCGTGGATAATACTTATACTACAGCAGAGAAAAAGATGTATGCTTCAACTACCGAGACTTTATCGCCGGGAACAAAAGGTTCTTATGCACGCAGTCACGAAGAGTTTAAGCAGACATACGCTGATGTAATGCTTAATTTCAACAAAGGTTTTGGCAGCTATATGCTGGATGGCGTGAAAACGGAGCAGTTCCATTTGACCGCTAACCTTGGAACCAGTTATGAAGATTATAAAACTGAAGGAATCAGTATTGGAGGTCGCTTAAATCTCATACCGAACCTCTTCTCGGCTCCTAATTTTGTTCAGAATCAGCAAGGATCCGGACAAACATTGAGGCACACTCGTAATATTGCAGTTTTCGGTAGCGCGGAGTTGGCGTTTAGAAACTATTTGTATTTGACGGTTACCGGACGTAACGATTGGCCTTCTCAATTAGTCAACTCTCAGCAGGAGTCGGTCTTTTATCCTTCAGTCGGACTGTCCGGGGTTATTTCCCAAATGACTACTTTACCCAAATTTATCGACTATTTGAAGGTAAGAGGGTCTTATACCGAAGTAGGTTCGCCGATCAGTTTCACGGGAATTACACCGGGAACAATTACTTATGAAATTAAAGGTGGTAGTTTGGTGCCTATCAGCGATTTGCCTTATCCCAATTTTAAAGCGGAAAAGACTCGTTCATGGGAGTTTGGTTTGAATGCGAAATTCTGGAGAAACAGAATTAATTTCGATTTAACTCTTTACCATTCTAATACTTACAATCAGACATTCAGAGCGCCGCTCCCTGAATCTTCGGGGTATACACACTTCTACCTTCAGGCTGGTAATGTACGTAACAGAGGTATAGAAATGGCATTAGGCTATACAGATTCTTATCTTGGCAACTCTAAAAATAAAATTGATTTCTCTTCATACGTTACATTTACTCGTAATAAGAATAAAATCTTAAATTTGAAAGATGAGTATGAGAATCCTATTACCGGAGAGTTAATAGCGTTGAATAAGATTTCAAGCGATATTCGCAAAAACGGATCAATGGGCGACATTACCGCTAAAGGAGTTTTGGCAAGAGGTGAAGACGGTAAGTTGAGACCGAATAAAGACGGAAGCAGGTATGAGGTTGATAACTCACAATTAATATTGCTGGGTAACTCTGACCCTGACTTCTCTATCGGATGGAGAAATGATTTCAGATGGAGAAATCTTAGTCTCGGTTTTTTGGTTAACGGACGTTTTGGCGGTATCGTTCAATCTAATACACAATCTTTCTTGAACACTTACGGAGTATCGGAAGAATCTGCTAAGGCTCGTGATAGAGGTGGTGTAATGGTGGACGGAGTGATGTATGACGCTCGCAAATATTATGAATCGATCGACGGTCTCATGACATATTACACATATGATGCGACTAATATCCGCTTGCAGGAAGCAAGTCTTGGTTACACTATTGATGGTAAACATTTGGGTAATGTAGTGAAAAACGTGACAGTATCTTTGATTGGACGGAATTTAATTATGTTTTATAATAAAGCTCCTTATGATCCGGAAATGTCAGCCAATACCAAATCGTTTAAATATACCAGTGAGTTTTTCATGATGCCGAGCCTTCGCAGTGTGGGCTTTAGCGTAAAAATCCAACTCTAATAATGAACTAAGAATATGAAAAAACTATTTCTATATACATTGATATTAATATTGGGCAGTTCTTGTCTGGATAGTTATCAAGATATAAACACCAATCTGTTGTATCCGAACGAAGAACAAAAAGGAACTGACGGTGTAGCTGCCGGAGCTTATTTTGTTACTTTTGAAAAGAGAATTATTCCCACCCGCAGCTCAGAAGGTGAAGGGACCGATTTGCCTAATAGATATCAGGTCGCTATTAATTTGGCAGGTGATAACTGGGCAGGATATATGTCTCCCATGAATAATAAATGGGATTTGGGATTAAATTTCACGACTTATTATATGAAAGAAGGATGGGTAAACTACGCTTATAGTACATTCTTTACAAACATTATTAATCCCTGGCAACAGATTAGAGAACAGACTCATCTCCGTAAGGTAGAAGGAGGTACTGTTGAATATCAAAAGAAAGCATTATCCGATCAGGCTGTATTCTCTGTGGCGCAAATTATTAAAGTGATGGGGATGCATAGAGCTACCGACACATTCGGACCGATGCCTTATAGTAAAATCGGTACGGGAACGCTAACTCTGCCTTATGATTCCCAAGAGTCTATTTACAAATCATTCTTTAATGAATTGCAGGTAGCTGTGGTAACGCTTGGTGAGTATTTATCAAAAGGAGGGGCGAAGATTCCGGCGCTTGAGGATTTTGATCCTTTATATAAAGGGGATGTTGTAAAATGGATGAAATTGGGTAACTCGCTTATGCTTCGTTTGGCTATGCGTGTGAGATATGTGGATGAAGACCTGTCTCGTGAATGGGCTAACAAAGCCGTTGGCAATTCAGGTGGATTGATTGAAAACATAGAAGACATCGCAAAATTGGAATCGAGTGATTCTCATCCATTCTTGAATTCATTGGAACTCCTTTGGAAAAGTTATGACGACTGCCGGATGGGGGCTACGATTTATTGCTATCTGAAGGGATATAATGATCCGAGACAAAATGCCTACTTTGCGAAGTTTGAAAAAGATCCCGAAGAATTTAGATTGAAAGCTGTGCGTACAGGTATTCCTATGGCAGAAGTTCCTGATTTTTATAAAAATTATTCCATACCGAACGTGTACAACAAAACTCCGGTTTATTGGATGAAAGCTTCTGAAATTTATTTCTTGAAAGCTGAAGCTGCCTTGTTCGGTATCATAGGAGGTTCTGCGCAGCAATTCTATGAAGATGGCATAAGAATGTCTTTCAAAGAAAACAATGTGGAATTAGGTTCTTACTTATCTCAAAATAGCTCTCCCAGCGCATATGAGGATCCTAAGAAAAATGAATATAACGCTGATGCACCTTCTTCTGTTAATGTACGTTGGAGTGGTGGAAGTGAAGAACAATTGGAGAAGATTATTACGCAGAAATATTTGGCTATTTTCCCCGATGGACAGGAAGCATGGACGGAATGGAGAAGAACCGGATATCCCAAGCAGATCACTGCTTATACGAATAGAACGGATGGAACTCATGGAAATGTAATTGATTCTGATGGATATAAATATGGTGTTAGACGGATGCCTTTTCCAAGAAGCGAATACGATGGACTTAACAGCGAAAATGTGATAAAAGCCAAGTCGCTTTTAAAATCCGGAGTTGACGATTCTAATTCAAGAGTATGGTGGGATGCTAATTCAAAACTTGATTAAACTTAAATGCTTAAGATCAATGAAAACAAATAAATACAAATTACCGATAATTGCATTGGTTGCGCTTGTGACAGGGATTATCATTGGGTGTGAAAATCAGAATGAAATCACTCCGATAAAAGTAGAAACTAAAGCGATTATGGATCAGATTCGTGAAAAAGATATTAAGAAGTGGGCGGAAGAGAAAGAACTTCAACGCCTTCAAGACGAATCGGATAGAGAATATAATGAGCGTGTAGCGAAGATGTATGATAAATATTGGGAATCTTTGCGGGCATATAAAAATTCTGACCACAAAATTGTGTATGGTTGGTTTGGTGGCTGGTCGGCTACCGAAGGGATTAATAAAACTTGGCTTTCCAAGTTGCCGGATAGTGTAGATGTTGTTTCTATTTGGGGAGGTACGAGTGCTTTTGGAGAAGATGATCCCAGATATGCTGATTTAAAATATGCTCAAGAAGTCAAAGGCTTGAAAGTTCTGTTGTGTTGGCAGACCGGAACTTCCGGTTTAGGACTTCCCGGCGGAGTGTTTGAATTCAATAAACGACATGAAGGAAAAACCAGTACAGAGAAAGCCAAAGCCTATGCGAAAGAGTTGACCCAATTTATTAAGGAGCATAATCTCAATGGATATGATATTGACTGGGAGCCAAACGTAGGAGACCATGGATCGGGTTGTCATAATCTATATCATAATTGTGAAGGGGGAGGAAGTGATGAGGATCCTATTCGTGCATTTATTACAGAAATGGGTAAGACATTTGGTCCCAAAGCAACCGAAAATTATAATCCGCGAGGCACAGGAACAATGTTTCTATTTGACGGAGAAGTTAGAAATTTTGCTAATAGGCTAGGAGATATGGGGGATTATTTTGATTATTTCCTGAATCAAAATTATCCTAATATATATCCAAATCATGAATTTACAAGTGATGTTGTATCCAAAATTAAAGATTGGTCTTGGAAGAAGTATATAATGTGTGATGAGTTTGAAAAAAATGTTGCGGAAGGAGGTATTTGCGGCTCTTCAGGCGGTAAATCTTGCGCAGAGCGGAAAGCTCAAGTGGTAGCCCAAAACAACTATGGTGGTTGGGGAGCTTATCACATAGAATTGGAAGAGATTTACAATTATCGCAATGTAAGAAGCGTTACTCAAATTATGAATCCTACTGATGTTTATATTCCTAAAGATATACTCAAATGAAAAAGAATAGTGTTATAAATAAAATCGTTTTTCTTTTGTCTTTAAGTGCTTTTGTTGGTTGCAAGGATTTACCGGAGACAGAAGGAGGTCCCAAACAAAATGTGGGATATATTGAAGAATTTGAAAAAAGTTCTCAAATTCGGTTTACTGTGGACGATAATGGAGGTTCGTCCGCTTTCACTGCCCGGTTGGCTAATCCAACTCCTAATAAGGTTTCACTTACAGTGGAAATGAATCCGACTCTTTTAGAGGCTTATAATCAAGCGAACAATACTTCGTTCAGTGTGTTGCCTGCAGAAGTTTATGATTTTCAGCTTTTGGATGATGAAGGTAAAGTCCTGAAAGAAGGTAAGAAGTTGGATTTAAGTCTAGCCCCTAACGAATATGGTAAGAAAATAAAAATTGCCGTAAAAACGATGATGACGGAGGAAACAGGAGAAGGAGGAGAAGTGATAAGTAAACCTCTTTCGTATTATGAAAATTATGCGATTCCTGTGTGTCTGTCAAATGTTGAAGGTGGTGCTCGTTTGCAAAGTACGGCTAATTCGGGGATTTTCTTTTTAAATCGTAAATTTACTATGCCGGTGATGCACCTTAGTGGACGTTTGGGGCTTATCTATAAAGAAGACACAAGACCGCAAGTACCGGGTAAGGTATATGCAAATGATATTAAGTACCCCGAATGGACATGTCAATATTCATTCTGTTTGGATGTTGTGAATAACAATACCGGATTGATGTATCCTAACTTGAGAACTTCCACGGATTCTCCTTTATACATGACCCTTTATGGTGGTTCGTTGACCCTTTTTGCAGCCGGTGGAAAAGTCGGTCTGAATCAGCCGGCATTCAAAGATTTTGTATTTAAAGCGAGGAAATGGTATCACATGGCTATCTCTTTCAAAGAAGAGGGTGGCCGTCCTAATTTGCGTCTTTATATCAACGGACAGTTGGCTTATCAGAGCGTTTGGCCTAAAAAAGTAGACGAGTGGCCTATTATTTATCTTGGAAATAATAGTTTCCAAGGTTATGTCCGCGAATTGCGCTTTTGGAGCAGGGCGCTAACAGAAGGGGAGATAAATGAAACCTTATGGTTTGCTAATCCGAAATCTGAAGGTCTTGAAGTGTATTTACCGCTTTCTACAGATAAAAAGGGTATTATAGAAGGAAAAGAAAATGATTGGATTGATATTTCTGAAGGGACTACTACTTTTAACGATGAATTTACTTTCCCGGTTGAAGATGAAAATTAATGTTATAAACAAAGAATGATATGAAAATTAAAAATATATTCTATCTGCTTATAAGTGGATTAATCTTTTTGAGCAGTTGTGAAAAAGACCCTGTTGTTCTTGAGTTTGATGAGAATTATAGTCCTAAAAAACCGACACCGGGGAAAAGAGATCCTTTGCCTCCGGTAGATTTGCTGACTGTTTACGCTTATTTTCACAATAATGTAGAACAGCAAATAGTGGTGAGAACTATAAAGCCGGAAGAGGAAGATCCGGTTATAGAGGATATGCAAGACAAAGAAATAATTTTAAAGACAAGTATTCCGGTCGAGGTTGTTACTAAGTTTGATGTTGTAACAATGACTGCGGAAAATGCCGAAAATCTCTATCCTAAAGTAATAAAGGGGGCTACTCTTGCATTACCGGCTGATGCTTATTCTTTGGAAGGAAATTCTGTGACTCTTGAAAAAGGTGAAAAACAAGCGACTATTACTCTTAAATTTAAGAAGGAGAAATTTTTAACTTTAGATAAGACGAAAGAATACGCTTTGCCTCTTATCATGCAGCTGAAAGAAGGAGAGGCCAAAATAGTAAATTATTATGTATTGAATATTTCTATTGAAGATGTGGAGGGGATTCCTGAAGGAAACAATGTGGAGCTTGCTCAGGTATCAGGTAAAACACTTTCCGGAAATTCTTTAGTTTTGGATACTGATTTCTCTAAAGGGCATTTGTACAAGCTAAATGATGAAAATATTTATACCAACTGGTGGGTGGATACTAATATTTCTACAATTTGGTTAAAGGTGAACTTAAAAGAAACCGCCAAAGTAAAGGGTTTTACTTTGGCAACTCGCACTTCAAATCAAAAATTGAAATCTGTAAAAGTTTGGGCTTCGCAAGATGGAGGTACGACGTATGTAGAACAGGGCGTTGTGACAGGTGCCGAAAGTTATTATACTGTACCTGTTTCATTTAAGAAGCCTATCCAAGTGAATAGTTTGAAGTTGACAGATTTTACAGGAATTGCCCGATACATCGATTTGCATGAAATAGAATTGATTGTTGAATAGGAGTAAAAAGGTTGATTTTATTGAAAAGAGGATGAATCGGTTTGATACGGTTCATCCTCTTATCTTTTATTTCAAGTTTAATAGATGTTGAGACGGATGTATAATCATCCATGATAAGGTAACTTATGGTAAATGCTGTTTTTCCTTGCCAAATAATTCCGTAATGTTGTTTAATAATAAAAAGGTTTATTACTTTTGTCAAGAAAATGGTTTGTTGCTATCTGATAAGTTGCGATAGCGATAAGTGACGATGTGTTTTAGTTGAAAAATCACAAGTGAGGTTGGCTTTGCTAAAAAGATGATGAGAATAGTAAGGATGGATATTATATTTTTAAGAAACTATGATAAATAAAGAGGTCGATTTGTCTGTCTCGTGTTACGGGAAGGTGAAAGGACGTATGTACGATTTGGTGATATTGCCATGGGGAGCTACGGAACCCCATAATTTGCATTTGCCTTATTTGACGGATTGTATTTTGTCGCACGACGTGGCGGTGGAAGCTGCTTTGTTGGCACAACAGATGTATGATATCCATTGCATGGTGATGCCGGCGGTGACTATGGGTTCGCAGAATCCGGGACAACGGGAGTTGCCGTTCTGTATTCATACTCGCTACGAGACGCAGAAGGCGATACTGACGGACATCGTTGCGTCGCTTTACGCGCAGGGGTTCCGCAAGCTGGTGATTGTCAACGGGCATGGAGGCAATACGTTTAAAAGCATGATTCGCGACTTGTCTGTCGATTATCCCGATTTCCTGATTGCCTCGAGCGAATGGTTTGCCGTACTGAAAGCCGGAGATTTCTTCGAAGATCCGGGCGATCATGCCGATGAATTGGAAACATCTGTGATGATGTATTATCATCCGGAGTTGGTGAACTTGCAGGAGGCGGGAAAGGGTGATTATAAGAAGTTTGCCATAGAGTCGTTGAATGAGAAAGTAGCTTGGATTCCGAGAGACTGGAGTAAAGTATCGGAAGATACCGGGATAGGTAATCCGTGTAAGGCTTCTGCTGCGAAAGGAGAGAGGTTTGCTAAGGCGGTAGCGGAAAAGTATGCGAAACTTTTCGAGGAATTGGTGAACGGTGAAATTTATCCTGAATAATTTTTTGATTTGTCGCCGGACTCTGCCGACTCTATAAAAATAAGCCCTCGCTTACTTCTCAGTGAACGGGGGCTTCTTGTTGCCGACTAAAAAGTCTTTTCCTTCTCTCAGAAACTTTTCTTGAAGAAGAGGTGTGCTTTCTCTGTTCAGACTTTCAACCGGCCTTTTTTTAGTTAAGGTTTAGGTTGTACTAATGATATCAGGTCTGATTAAATGTTTCTATTAATTAAATAAGTAATGGGTTGGAATATTGCATCCGCTTTGCTTCTTTTTTTCTTTTTTGAATGACAATGAAGGCTTCTGTTGGAATTTTTTGCATTTTCTTGAGAAGAAGAGGGGGGCTTTCCTTTACTTTTTTATATCTTTGTTTTTGTTGTCTGATATATATGGATATTATATAAACTTTATATACTATGTTTAAATCTCCTTTTTCTTTTAGTGGGCGTATTCGAAGAATAGAATACTTTCTTTCAGGCTTAATTGTAGCTTTGATTGTCTGCGTGATTATATTGCTCTCAGCTCTTTTATGGATAATTCCCGCTTCGGATTCTAATCTCAGTTTAGGGATTGGGGCCACTTTGGGGAGTCTGTTTGGCTGTTTCGTTTGGGGAGCCATCATTTGGTTCTCTTTGGCGCAAGGCGTAAAGCGGTTGCATGACTTGGATAAATCTGGTTGGCTTATTTTGTTATGCTTTATTCCTGTTGTCGGTTGGATATTTGCGCTTTATATGTTGTTTGCCGACGGTACGGTAGGTCCGAACAGATATGGCGATGACCCTAAAAACCGGATGCCGTATCGGCTGTAACCTGCATCATGCTTCTGATGCTGTGCGGGTTGATGTCGGAAAGCTTGAAAACACAGAATGTGGTGAGGTTGAAATTCGGTAATGACGAAAAGAGCGTACTAAGAAAGTTGTGTGGGGCATAGAAAAAGATGCGAAAGCATATCTCCCATAAAAGTACTGATTTTTTAGTGCCTTCTTAAATTGAGTTCGCAGGTAAAATGAACGATTAAATATTTATATTATAATGAAAAAAGTAATTTGCAGTGAAAAAGCTCCGGGAGCCATCGGCCCTTACAGTCAGGCGATAGAGGCTAACGGAATGGTATTTGTGTCGGGGCAGTTGCCTATCGACCCCGTTACCGGAAACATGGCGGAGGGTGTGAAAGAGCAGTCGCGCCGGTCATTGGAGAATATGAAACATATTCTGGAAGAGGCCGGTCTGACGATGGCGAATGTGGTGAAAACAACCGTATTCCTTGCAGACATGAGTCTCTTTGCCGAGATGAACAGTGTTTACAGCACGTATTTCGACGGAGCTTTCCCGGCACGTTCGGCTTTTGCCGTGAAAGCCCTGCCTAAAAACGCGTTAGTCGAGATCGAGTGTATAGCGGTTCGCTAACAAATCGGCTACAATGAAGGTACTGCCTCCCACAAAGATAAAATCTTCCGGGAGGCATTTTTCTTGGGCTGCCTTCACCGCTTCCGGCACATTCGGGTACGCTTCTCCTTTTAATCCGGCTTTTCGTGCCATTTCCATCAGGTCGTTCTCCGGCAAAGCCCTTTTGACGCCGGCTTTCGTGAAATAGTAGGTGGCATAGGGTGGAAGCAACGGAAGCACTCCGCTGATATCTTTGTCGTTTACCATGCCGAATACGATATGAAGCTCCTTTTGTTGCTTCCGGTGGATGTCGTCGAGCTGCTGTGCGATCCACTTGATTCCGTCTTCGTTATGTCCCGTATCGCATATCAGGTCGGGGTGCGAACGGAGTTTCTGCCAACGCCCCATGAGGCCTGTCATATCGCATACATGAGCGAAGCCATTCAGGTAGTCTTTTCTTCTCAGTTCATATCCGAGTTGTTCCAGAATTTGCAGGGCGGTGAGAATCGTCAGGCAGTTTTCCGTCTGATAGTGTCCTCCCATTTCCATAAACAACCCGTGCGGGAATCTCGATGTGCGGATGGCGACTACGCTTTTCTGCTTTTCGAGTATCTCATCTATGGCCTTGAAGTATTCCATGGGTGGCAATCCGGCAAAGAACGCTTCCCCCAATCGCTCCCTATACGCTTTCAGTTCCTCCCGTTGCATGGGGCGGGCAAAGTATTCGGCGTCTGTGTCTTTCGCCTCTTCGGCATAGAAGCAAGGAGCATTCATTTGCCGGGCCTTGTGGCTCAACACTTTTTTGACGTCTCCTTCCGCCCTGCCCACAACCACCGGAATGCCTTCTTTGATGATGCCGGCCTTCTCTTGCGCTATCTCGGGCAGCGTACCTCCCAAATACTGCATGTGGTCGTAGCCGATGTTGGTGATGACGCACAGGTCGGGACGGATGATGTTCGTACAGTCGAGCCGTCCTCCCATGCCTACTTCGATCACCGCCACATCTACTTCCTCGTCGGCAAAATAACGGAGCGCCATGGCGGTGGTCAGTTCGAAAAAAGAAGGGTGAAGCGGTTCGAAGAAGGCACGATGTTGCTCCACGAAACCGACTACGTATTCTTCGGAAATCATTTCTCCGTTTACCCGGATGCGCTCTCGGAAGTCGATCAAGTGGGGAGAAGTGAACAAACCTACCCGGTAGCCCGCCGATTGAAGCACTGCCGCAACGGTATGCGAGCATGAACCTTTTCCGTTTGTTCCCGCTATGTGGATGGTCTTGAATTGCCGGTGCGGATGTTTAAAGTATTCGTCCAGTTTATTCATCGTCGCCAGTCCAGGCTTATAGGCGGATGCGCCTATCTGCTGAAACATAGGTATGCTTTCATATAAGTACTTTAAAGTGTTCTGATAGTCCATGTTTTGTAATATTTAACTACCGAGAAATCTTTATTGCCCGGTAATTTGTTTATCTTTAAATTATCAATCATACGGATTAATATGCTGATGATTGGTTAATGAATAAAGTAATGGAACTGCAAATATCAACATTAAAATCTAAGAAATCATGGGAACCAAGAAAAATTTTGTACTCGACACGAATGTAATCCTTCACGACGCGAATTGTTTGAAGAACTTTCAGGAAAATGACATTTATCTGCCTATAGTCGTGTTAGAAGAATTGGATATGTTCAAGAAGGGGAATGAACAAATAAATTACAATGCTCGTGAGTTTGTACGTGAGATAGATTTGCTCACCGGAGAAGAGCTTTTCACCAAAGGGGTAAGCTTGGGACAAGGACTGGGAAATTTGTTTATCATCACAGGTAATCCCGAAGCTCCGAACGTGCAAGAATCGTTTCCGACGAGGAAACCCGACCATTTGATTCTTGCCACTGCCGAATATCTTATGGCGAAGTATCCGAAAATGAAAACGATCTTGATAACCAAAGATGTGAACTTGCGTGTGAAAGCTCGTTCTATCGGCATTGTCAGCGAAGATTACATTACCGATAAGGTGATAAATGTAGATATCTTCGAAAAATCGAATGAAATATTCGATAGTGTAGATCCGGCGCTGATAGATCGCATTTATTCCACCAAAGAGGGTATCGATATAAGTGAGTTCGATTTCAAAGAGTTGATTCATCCCAACGAATGCTTCGTCTTGAAGAGCGACCGCAACAGTGTGTTGGCGCGTTATAATCCTTTTACTCGTACCATCGGGAGGGTGACGAAAGGAAGAAACTATGGGATAGAGCCTCGTAATGCCGAGCAGAGCTTTGCTTTCGAGTTGCTCAACGATCCGGATGTGAAGCTGGTGGCATTGACGGGAAAAGCGGGGACGGGAAAAACGTTGCTGGCGTTGGCGGCGGCTCTTCAAAACGTGAACGATTATAAGCAAGTGTTGCTGGCACGCCCGATTGTGGCTCTTTCCAACAAAGACATCGGGTTCCTTCCGGGAGACGCTCAAGAGAAAGTTGCTCCCTACATGCAGCCGTTGTTCGATAACCTGAATGTCATCAAACGCCAGTTTGCTTCTAATTCACCGGAAGCGAAACGCTTGGAAGACATGCAGAAGAACGAGCAACTGGTGATCGAGGCTTTGGCTTTTATTCGCGGGCGAAGCCTGAGCGAGACTTACTGTATCGTGGACGAAGCGCAGAATTTGACTCCGAATGAGATAAAAACCATCATAACACGTGCCGGCGAAGGAACCAAGATGGTGTTCACCGGTGATATCCAGCAGATCGACCAACCCTATCTGGACAGCCAGTCGAACGGGCTGGTGTACATGATCGACCGGATGAAAGACCAGCACATTTTTGCCCACGTGAATCTGGTAAAAGGAGAACGCAGTGAATTGAGCGAATTGGCAAGCAATCTTTTGTAATCCCGCATCTTGTTTGCGGGAATGCAGATAGCGGGCATTTATATTTGAAGCCGAATGATGTATATTACAGAACCTTTCCGGTTCGTCTCACACATCATTCGGCTTCAAATATAAATGCCCGCCGTCTTTTTTTCACAAAGCCGCAGCAGAGCGATTATTCTTTCTTTCCGAAGTATCTCAGGAATTGTGTACGTTCGAACATATTGATGCCCTGAATATCCGCCGCATTGAGTTTTCCCTTGAACTGCCCGATGCTGCTGAATCCTTTGCGTTCCATCCATGAGGCGAGGAAAGCGGTGGCCTCTCCGATAAAAGCGTTCGTCTTCAGGTAGACGGCACTGCAAACTTCCACGGCGGACGCTCCTGCAAGGATGGCTTTCACAACGGCCTCGGGAGTGGACACGCCTCCGGAGGCGGCATAGTCTATTTTGTCTACCGACGCAGACGCTATCCCTATCCAGCGAAGCGGAGTGGAAAGGTCGGAAGGTTTGCTGAATACTTCGCCCGAGGCATGCTCCATTTTCTCGATATTGATGTCGGGTTGGTAAAAGCGGTTGAATAACACTACGGCGGCCGCTCCGTTCGCATACAGTTGGTCGATCAATGCCACGGGATTGGTGAGGTTGTCGCCCAACTTCATGATTACGGGTATCCCGACCGTTTTCTTGATATGTCGCAAGATGTCGATGTGACGTTGCTCGAATGAGCCGTAAGTGTATTGTACGTCTGATTGAAGAGCCAAAATATTAATTTCCAGTGCGTCGGCTCCGGCTTCTTCTATCTGTTTGGCGAAATCGATCCACTCCGAGTCTGTATAGCAGTTGATGCTCGCAATGATGGGAATATCGCATACCTTCTTGCTTTCTTTGATTAAAGTAAGATACTCCGACAGCTTATGTTCGCGGATATACTCTTCCAGATAATCGCTGCCTTCCGGAAAATAGACGGGATCTTTCAGCTGTTCGGCTTCCATCGTGATCTGCTCTTCGAACAATGATTTCAACACAATCGCTCCGGCTCCGTCTTCTGCCAGCCTTTTATTCTTACCGGCGTTGTTGGTCAGTCCCGAGCTGCTGATGATAATAGGGTTTCTAAGCGAAAGCCCTGCAAAAGTCGTTTTTAAATCGGTCATGGTAAATAATGCTTTATTTGCTGATTGCCCCGTATGCAGATGCTTCTGCGAAACATCATGGTGGGGAAACATACGGGCAAACAGGTTAATTACTTGTATTCTCTTTCTCCGAATATCTTGCTTCCCACTCGTATCAATGTGCTTCCCGCAGCTATGGCTTCATGGTAGTCGTGAGACATGCCCATCGATAGTTCCCGGAAATCTGTCGAGTCGGCAAACCAAGTGGCCTTTATTTCCTGAAAAAGACTATTTAGAAAACAAAATTCGGCTTTTATTTGTTCGACATCGTCGGTATTGCTTGCCATTCCCATCAGCCCGCAGATGCGCACGTGCGACAACTCTTTCCATTGAGCCCGGTTCAGCATGTCTTTACATTCGTCCGGAGTGAAACCGAATTTGGTGTCTTCCCGGGCAATATGGATTTGCAACAGGCAGTTGACTTTGCGTCCCGCTTTGGCGGCTTGCTTGTTTACTTCTTCCAACAGCCTGTAAGAGTCTATTCCGTGAATCATCGCCACATAGGGTATCATGTATTTGATTTTGTTGGTTTGCAGGTGCCCGATGAAGTGCCATTCAATGTCTTTCGGCAGACTTTCGTATTTAGCTGTCATTTCTTGCGCTTTGCTTTCTCCAAAAATACGCTGTCCCGCCGCGTAGGCTTCCTCTATCGCTTCGTTGGGATGGAACTTTGAAACGGCAACCAGTCGGACTCCTTGCGGGAGTCCGACTGTCACTTGCTTTAAATTGTCAGCAATACTCATAGCCGGTTATGCTTTATTCGGATCGAACTCCGGTTTGTCATTCGGTTCTGCGCTGTAAGGATAGACGTCCATGATGGGAGTTTCCGCCACCGCACCGATTTGATAGTCGGCCATAGTGCCTTTCATGCCTTCATCGAGCTTTTTCACTGCGTCGCGCAAGTCCGCCGCCTGCACCAAGACCTGCGTGGAAGTCTTTTTCTCCGCTCCGCTCTTTTCATCGAGTGTGATAAAGATGAGCTTGCATTTGAACCATCGGTCTGCGCTCTCTTCATCGCTGGCGAAGAGTTCGCTGTAGTTGGCTCGTTTTATATCCGAAACGGTAAATTCGCCGGTAATAAACGGAGTCATCTCTTCAATGATGCGGGCTTCCGCTTCTGTAAAGCTGAGTGCATCGACCAGATAAGGTTCCGTAACTTTCTTCTGCATTCCGTTTTCCATTACCTTTTCATAACGTATTTTGCACTCAAACCAAGTATGCATTGCCATAATTCTTTCTTCTTTATTAGTTTTTTTGAATGTTGTAATTTGTCTACAAAGATAAGCAAAATACCGATGTGTGTGCCGAAAGCTTTTTCAAAAAACGCTAAATCTTTCTTTTGTTCCGGGCGGGGGAGAGAAGATTTCCGATGAACATATTCGCCGATTCGGTTGTTTCGTATATAAAGCATTTTTTAAATAATAAGTAATTATGGCAACAACGAATTTTAAAGGACAACCGGTGAAACTGATCGGTGAATTTATACAAGTAGGTAAGGTAGCTCCGAATTTCGAATTGGTAAAGACAGACCTGTCTTCCTTTTCATTGAAGGAACTGAGTGGCAAGAATGTGGTTTTGAATATTTTCCCCAGTCTGGATACCGGTGTTTGCGCCGCATCTGTGCGTAGATTCAACAAAGAGGCGGCACGGCTGAAAGATACGGTCGTGTTGGCTATTTCGAAAGACCTGCCTTTTGCGGCCGCGCGTTTCTGTGCTGCGGAGGGTATTGAGAATGTAGTTTCTTTGTCCGATTTCCGCTTCTCCGATTTTGATGAAAGTTACGGGGTGCGCATGGCAGACGGTCCGTTGGCCGGATTATTGGCGCGCGCTGTGGTGGTAATCGGGAAAGACGGGAAAGTGGCTTATACGGAATTGGTGCCTGAAATCACTCAGGAGCCGGATTACGATAAAGCCTTGGCAGCCCTTAAGTGAGATTACGAAGGATAAACAAAAAGCGGAAATGTATGATAGACTTTTCTATCTGCATTTCCGCTTTTTTGTTTCACGGTCATAACTTGGCTTATGCGGGCTTTTTCATGCCTTTGTATATCAGAAAAGACACAATCAGTATGCCTGCCCCGATAAACACATAACCTATCTCATGGCTGTATTCGGTCACTTTCGACAACAACTCCTCTTCGCTTTTGACAACGGTCGACAAACTGTATCCGATGGCTGCGAGAATGCTGTTCCAAACTCCTGCGCCTAAGGTGGTATAGAGCAAAAAAGTCGATAGTTTCATTTTTGCCAAACCTGCCGGAATGGAAATCAACTGGCGTACAGCGGGAATCAGACGCCCGATAAAAGTAGACAGAGCGCCGTGTCTGTCGAAATAATTCTCGGCACGTTGCACTTTCGCTTCATTTATAAGGCACATATGCCCGATTCGGCTATTGGCGAATTTATAGACAATGGGGCGTCCCAGCCATTTGGCCAGATAATAGTTGATTACCGCCCCGATATTGGCTCCCAAGGTTGCGAACACAACCACCAGAAACACATTGAGTTCGTCGTTTACAGCTGATTTATACGCTGCGGGCGGAACCACAACTTCCGACGGGAAGGGGATAAACGAACTTTCTATTGCCATCAGCAGGCTGATTGTCCAATAGTTAAGATGGTCCAGACACCATTGAATAAAGGCTACCGATTCCATATATGATAGTGATGTTGTTTGATTATCGGACGATTATTCTTCTTTGTTTCTCATTCGTCTGATAATTTCGTGAAGCATTTTCCTGCTTTCTTCGGTATGATTGGGCAGGTTCAGCATTTCTGTAATAGTGGCTTCGTTCAGAGGGTTGGGCGATGCCTCGTTGTATTTGAAGAAGTTGTCAATTTCGTTATGTACGAGAGAGATAGCTGTTAATTTTTCAGCGACATCCGCATAATGAGGGTCTTCTTCGAATATTTCATTATAATACACTTTGGCTTCTTCCAATATGTCTAGATTCGTATAAATTGAGCCGATAATATACCGTGTCTCTATGTCAGCGTCGTATTTTAGCGCCTGCTGAAATGCCTCCGCCGCTTTTTCCGGCATATCTTCATCCAGATAAACCTTCCCTTCTGTCAGATAGATGCTTTTTTCTTCCGGATCAATGGATTTGGCTTGCTCGCACAAGTGGTGAGCCTCTTCATTGTTGCCCAAATTGAAAGCGACTTTCGCTTTGTTGATGTAAGCTTCTGCCAATAACGAGGGGTCGTTCTCCTGTTTCTCTTCAAGTGTGTGAATCACTTTTTCGAAGTACAGGTTCGATTTCTCCCAGTTCTCATCGCCCATGTAAACTGTTCCTATAAACATGTATCCCGTGGCCGGAGATATGACTTTGTGTGCGATGGCTTTCTTGTAATCGGCAACGGCTGCTTCCGAATTACCTACATAGAAGAGGCTATGGGCCCGGTAAAGATAAGCTTCCCCATATTCTTCATCGGCAGCCAAAGCGAAATCGCAGGCTTCGATCGTTTTTTCATATTCGTCTTCCGAAAAACGGCATTTTGCCAAGGCTACCCAATAACAAGGGTTGTAAGGTTCATCATCGATCAATCGGTTATAGTAAGCGGCAGCTTTTTCCATCTGATTGGTCATCGTCAGGTAATTGGCTTTTGCCGTTATGAACTCTTTTTCTTGTCCATACTTGGCTTCTCCTTTGTCGAGCCATTCTTTGGCAATGCCCGGATATCCTGAGTCTAAGAAAAGATACACGGCATCGATAAAGACATCAATGCCTTCCGTCGTACCTACCGTGATCAATAATTCGTAGGCGCCTTCTATATCCCCTTTATTCAGCAACAGCTCTGCTTTCAACAATTTTACTTCCGGATCATACTCTTCACAGATACTTTCGATTACCTGCTCGGCTAAATCTATCTCTCTTTCATCCAGATAAAGATATGCTTGTTCTATCAGCAGCCTTGTGCTCCTCGGATGTAAATAGAGACCGTATGTGACGGCTTCTTGTGCTTTTTCAAAGAGAGATTGATAGGCATATTGGTTAATGATGTCGGCCAGCTGGTCCGGATCGAGATAGAGTTGTTGCCCTTGGGCTTTAGCTTCTTCGTATCGGGCCATCAGTTGCTCGATTTCCTTATTTTCCGTTTTTGAATTTTTTCTTCCCATTATTCGTTTATTTATTAATTTTTCCCCAGCTGTCTTTCAAACCCACTGTGCGGTTAAATATCATTTTTTGCCGGGTTGATTCTTTGTCGATATTAAAATAGCCGATACGCTGAAATTGCAAGTAAGAGAGTTTAGGTAGCGTGGCTGCAAACTTTTCTATATAGCAGTTTGGCAGAACTCTCAGGGAGTCGGGATTGATGATTTCTTTCATCGCCTCCAGCGCGTCACAGTTTTTGGCTTCACGAATGGCCGCCAGTTCATCCCGGGGATTCTCTACTTTCCAAAGCCGGTCGTACAGACGAACTTCTGCTTTCAGGCTGTGGGCGCAACTTACCCAATGTAGCGTGCCTTTTACTTTGCGTCCCGCGTCGGGCATGCCGCTGCGTGTGTTCGGGTCGTACTCGCAATAAACTTCCGTTACCGTTCCGTTTTCGTCTTTTTTGCATCCGGTGCATTTTACGATGTATGCGTTTTTGAGTCGTACTTCCTGTCCCGGAGTCATGCGGAAATATTTCTTCGGTGCGTCTTCCATGAAATCCTCCCGTTCTATCCACAATTCGCGCGCGAATTCGATAAGGTGGCTTCCGTCTTCCGGGCGTTCGGGGTTATTGATAGCTTCCAATGGTTCTACCTGACCTTCCGGATAGTTGGTGATAATTAGCTTCACCGGGTTTATCACAGCGGATACGCGTGTGGCACGGTTGTTGAGGTCTTCACGTACAGAGCTTTCCAGCAATGCGATATCATTCAGGGCATCGTAAGTGGTATAGCCGATTTTATCGATGAATTTATGGATCGATTCGGGCGAATAACCGCGGCGTCGGAACCCGCAAAGAGTGGGCATGCGCGGATCGTCCCATCCGTTCACCAACCCTTCTTTTACCAAAGTAAGAAGGTTTCGCTTGCTCATCAGCGTATAGCTGAGGTTTAGTTTGTTGAACTCAGTCTGGCGGGGACGGTTGTCGTTCAAGTCTTTCCCTTCTTTCAGCCAGTCGATGAAAAGGTCGTAAAGCGGGCGGTGCACCACAAACTCGAGGGTACACAAAGAGTGAGTCACTCCTTCGAAAAAGTCGCTTTGCCCATGCGCGAAGTCGTACATCGGATACGCTTTCCACGTAGTGCCCGTGCGATGGTGCGGATGCTTCACTACCCGGTAGATGATAGGATCGCGGAAGTGCATGTTGGGATTTGCCATATCTATTTTGGCACGAAGCACCATAGCCCCTTCTTCTATTTCACCGCTGTTCATTTTCCGGAAGAGTTCCAGGCTCTCTTCTGCCGGACGGTTGCGATATGGGCTTTCTATACCCGGCTGTGTGGGAGTCCCTTTTTGCTGTGCAATCTGTTCGGAACTCTGCTCATCGATATAGGCTTTGCCTTCCTTGATAAGACGGACGGCGAAATCCCATAATTGTTGGAAATAATCGGAAGCGTAATATTCGTTTCCCCATTCATAACCCAACCATCGGATATCGTCTTTGATGGCTTCTACGTATTCCACGTCTTCTTTGGTCGGGTTCGTATCGTCGAAACGAAGGTTGCATACGCCGCCATGCTTGGCGGCAATGCCGAAATCAAGGCAGATGGCTTTCGCATGTCCGATATGAAGGTATCCGTTCGGTTCGGGCGGGAAACGGGTTTGTACCTTTCCGCCGTTCTTTCCTTCCCTCAAATCTTTTTCTACCATTTGCTCAATAAAGTTCAGGCTTTTCTTTTCGCCCGAATCTTCGTTTTTAATCTCTGTCATAACGATCTGTGTTAACTGTCTATTAGACTGCAAAAGTAGAGTATTTTTTTAATTTTACAGAGATATATCTATTCTTTTTTCTTTCTCTTGCCTTTCATCTGTCGAATATTCGGAAAAGAGGAAAATCATACTTCTCTTTTAAACAAAAATTAGCTCTGCTTAGAAAAAAGTTGTATATTTGTCCTTTGTAACGGTCGAGTTATCGAAGCTTTTGCACAAAATGATAATAATTTCAAAGATATTTCAAAAAGATGTTATAAGACATGTTTTAGAATTTGGATAGTATCATTAAAAGCAAGTATCTTTGCACCGTTATCCTGAAAACAATCTTTTTACCTTAAAAAAAACTAATACCTATTGAAAACTGAAAAATGGAGCTTTGTGAAAAGCTCCATTTTTTATTTCCATTCTTTTCCCACTTTCTTTTGATTTCGTATCTTTGAAGCCTGAAATAATTGATAACTAATAACCATAATTCATATGTTCTCGGGAATTGTAGAAGAATATGCCACTCTGGTGGCTCTGGTGAAAGACCAGGAAAATATACATTTCACTTTCAAGTGTTCGTTTGTTGATGAGTTGAAGATCGACCAGAGTATTTCACACAACGGCGTCTGCCTGACGGTAGTGAGTTTGACGGACGATTCGTATACGGTTACCGCCATGAAGGAAACGCTCGAACGTTCCAATTTGGGGTTGCTGAAAGTGGGAGATAAGGTAAATGTGGAGCGCAGCATGATGATGAACGGAAGGCTCGACGGGCACATCGTGCAAGGGCATGTCGATCAGACGGCTACGTGCATAGACATTAACGACGCGGAGGGAAGCTGGTATTTCACTTTCCGTTATGCGTTCGACAAAGAAATGGCGCAGCGCGGCTACATTACCGTGGACAAAGGATCGGTGACGGTAAACGGCGTCAGCCTCACGGTTTGCAATCCGACGGATGATACTTTTCAGGTGGCGATAATTCCTTATACCTACGAACATACCAACTTCCATACATTCACGATAGGCAGTGTGGTGAATATTGAGTTCGATATCATAGGAAAATATATCAGCCGGATGATTCAATACAAGTAAGCGTAAATTCGTGATGATGATGGAATACAAGAGTTTTCTGGAGTTGGCGCTCTCGCGCCAGAGCGACCGGGCGTATGACAAGGAACGCCCGGTAGAAGCCGATAAGTTGGAGCGGATATTGGAAGCTGCCCGCATGGCTCCTTCGGCATGCAACGCGCAGCCATGGAGGTTTGTGGTGATCACCGAACGGGAATTGTCGTTCAAAATCGGCAAGGCTACGGCGGGATTGGGGATGAATAAGTTTGCCAAAGACGCTCCCGTGCATATCTTGATTGTAGAGGAATCGGCCAACATCTCTTCGATGCTGGGCGGAAAGGTGAAAGATAAATATTTTCCGCTCATCGATATCGGGATAGCCGCTGCTTACATTACGCTGGCTGCCGAAAGCGAAGGGCTGGGGTCCTGTATCTTGGGTTGGATGGACGAAAAAGAGGTAAAGCAACTTGCGGGTATCCCCCTTTCCAAGCGTTTGCTGCTGGATGTCGTGATCGGGTATCCGGTAAAGGAGAAGCGCAAGAAGAGCAGGAAGCCTAAAGACAAAGTGATCTCTTACAACAGCTACAAATAGAGTTGATAAGCATTTTATTAGAAGAATCTTATCACCGATGATTCTTCTGGGATATTCGGTAAATGCCTCGAATCTCTATTCCTGATTTATGCTTCGGATGATTATTCCGATCTCAAAATTACAAATCTTTAAACAAAACGTCGCTTGCTTTTTTGTAATACTCTTCTCTGGACTCGATTAAGATTTTCCATTCGGCATTGAATTCTTCGTCCTTGTCTATTTTGAAGTCTTCAGAGCCGTAAGTATCCAAACGTTCAAGAAGTATTGCGACATTCAGTTGATTGATATCCATCGCCGGCTGGTAAGAGATGTCTTCGCTTTTAGGATCGGCGTCGGTCACTACTTCGTATACGAGGTTTATTTTCTGCAACTGATTAAGAGTTTGATTGGTCAGCCGGATAGGAATTTTATATTCATCCGAAATCTGGCAAGCCGTATAAGGCTGTTCGCCTTTTTCAAAGCGTTTCACTATGATCGACATGATCAGGATGGATATGAAGTCGCGATATCTGCGGCTGATGTTCTGTGTCTCTTGGTCGAAACTGAAGTTCCGCACGTTTTGTCCCGCGTAAGTCAGCTCGGCGCCGAAGAGGCAGATTGTCCACGAGATTTGCAGCCACAGCAGGAATAACGGTAAAGCGGCGAAACTTCCGTAAATAGCGTTGTATTTCGACACCCACAACTGGCCGCTGATATATATGAACTGGAACGTCTGATAAGCCGTTCCCACGACAATTCCGGAGATAAATGCGTGTTTAAACTTGACTTTCGTATTGGGCATGAAAATGTACAGTCCGGTAAACATAAACCAAGTGAGCACAAAGGGTATGAGCCGTATCAGAAACTTCAGGATGGGAGCCAGAAGGATGAAATCGACCATTTGTTTCAGCGCGGTGGTCATGAAGATGGAAATACCTCCCGACAGGACTATGAGTATGGGCATGAGCAGAAACATCGAGAAGTAGTCTGTAATTTTGCGGTAGATCGATCGCTCCTTGTTTACTTCCCAAATGCGGTTGAAGGTAGTTTCTATATTTCCTACCAGATTTACTATGGTCCATAATAAAGTGATTAAGCCTACGCCTATGAATACGCCGGTCTTTGTTTGCGCAAGGTAAGAGTCGACAAAACGCAGGATGGTTTCCGTAGCCTCGTCGTTGCCGCGAAAGCCGGTACGGAGCTGTTGTTCGAGCAGCGCCGAAACGCCGAAGCCGCGCGCTACGGCAAACAGGATGGCCAATATGGGAACAATGGCTAAGAGAGTGCTGTAAGTTAGCGCCGATGCCTGATCGATAAGGCGGTTTTTGTTGAAGCGTACAATGCAGAGATAAAGCGCTTTGATGATATTATATAGTGAAAATTTGGCTTTTGTCACCTCACCTTCCCTGACACGCCAGATGTCATAAGTCAGGAATCTCCAGATATCGTTTATTTTTTTCTTCATAGGTATCTCCGGGCATTTTCAAATTGCAAAGTAAACAATATGTGTAACGACCTGTTGGCAGTTTGGATAAAAGAAAAGCAGTCAGCCTGTAAGCCGGGTTCTGTTCCTCATGTCGATGACACGAGGTGTCTGTCATTTATCTGAGTGGCGTGTTGCCACGACACTTTAGCGGTCTACCCTCCGACATGGAGCGAGCAACTCTCATAACGCCGGTATACATGACCTTACAACTCCTAAGACGCACAGCCCAGTATGTCACCATCTGGCTGGTAGGCTCTTACCCCACCTTCTCACCCTTGCCTCTTCCCGAAAGAAGCGGCGGTTTTTTTCTTCTGCGTTACTCTACCCTCGCGGACAGCTTTCTGTTAGGAAGTAGGACGCTCTGTGTTGCCCGGACTTTCCTCCTGCACGAAACCGTGCACGCGACAGACCGACCGACTGCTTTAGTGTGCAAAAATACGTCATTTATTTGGTTTTAGCCAAAGAATGCGTCATAAATCGAAAAAATTTCTATCTTTGTTTCCGCTAACTCTTATGGTTATGACGAGCAACCGCTCGATATTTGTCGTATAATAAGATGTGTGGCAAATGTATACCAAGCAACCCGATTCCTGCTGAACGATTGAATGAGGTAATATATGAATGCTTTTTTAAGAAAAATAAGTTTTACGCTCTGCTGTTTTCTGCCGGTGATGTTCACGGCATTGAAAGCTCAAGACACAAACGCCATGCCGGCGGATTCTGCCTATGGAGTAGTCCGCATATCTGTTTGCAATTTGCGCGCAGAAGGGAAGTTTACTTCGGGCATGACCACGCAGGCCTTATTGGGAATGCCCGTCAGGATATTGCAGTATACCGGTTGGTACGAAATTCAGACCCCTGACGACTATACCGGATGGGTGCACCGCCTGGTGATAACTCCCATGTCTAAAAAAGAGTACGACGACTGGAACCGCTCCGAAAAAATTGTGGTTACCTCTCATTATGGCTTTATATATGAAAAACCGGACGAACGTTCTCAATGCGTCTCGGACGCGGTGGCGGGCAATCGGTTGAAATGGGAAGGAAGCGAAGGAGACTTTTATAAGGTTTCTTATCCGGACGGGCGAAAAGGATACATTGCGAAATCGCTTTCGCAGCCCGAAACGAAGTGGAGGGCAGGGGTGAAGCAAGATGCGGAAAGCATCGTCCGGACTGCTTACACCATGATAGGGATTCCTTATCTGTGGGCGGGTACCTCTACGAAAGGGGTGGATTGCAGCGGCTTTGTCCGCACCGTCTTGTTCATGCACGATATTATTATTCCCAGAGACGCCTTTCAGCAAGCCGCTGTCGGGAGGCGTATCGAGATTCTTCCCGATTTTTCGAATGTGCAGAGGGGAGACTTGGTATTCTTTGGGCGAAGGGCGACGGAGAAGTCCGACGAAAATGTTTCGCATGTCGGCATCTATCTGGGAGGCAAACGATTCATCCATGCTTTGGGGGATGTGCATGTCAACAGCTTCAATCCGGAAGACAGCGATTATGATGAAAGCAATACGGAACGTTTGCTTTTTGCTGTACGTTTCTTACCATATATCAATAAAGAGAAAGAGATAAATACAACGCTCACCAATTCTTATTATACGGACTTTACCATTGATTCGGATGCAAAATAGAAGAGATTTTTTGAAAACCGCAGCTCTGGCAGTCGCCGGTTCCGGAATGATGATCGACGATGCTTTGCGTGCAGCTTCCGTGCCCGCCGGGTTTTCCATCAACCGCACCGGCCTGAAAGGGAAGATGCAACTTTCGTTCTTTCCTTACGAGTTGAAGTTGAAGCATGTGTTTACGGTAGCCGCACATTCGCGCACCACCACCCCTGACGTGCAGGTGGAAATCCGGTACGAAGGCATTACCGGATATGGAGAGGCTTCGCTTCCTCCGTACCTGGGACAAACGGTAGAAACGGTAATGGCCTTTCTTAAAAAGGTGAACTTGGATCAGTTTGAAGATCCTTTCCGGCTGGAAGAAATATTGGCGTATGTCGATAGCCTTTCTCCCGGAGACACCGCTGCCAAGGCGGCTATCGATATCGCCCTTCATGATTTGGCGGGAAAGCTGTTGGGAGCTCCTTGGTATAAGATATGGGGGCTGAATAAAGAGAACGCTCCGTCTACCACCTTTACGATCGGTATCGACACGCCTGATGTGGTTCGGGCGAAAACCCAAGAGTGCGCCGGCCTTTTCAATATATTGAAGGTGAAACTGGGCAAGGAGAATGACAAGGAGATGATTGAGACGATCCGTTCCGTCACTTCTCTTCCGTTAGCGGTGGATGTGAACCAAGGTTGGAAAGACCGGCAATTTGCGCTGGATATGATACATTGGTTGAAAGAAAAAGGAGTGGTGATGGTGGAGCAGCCCATGCCGATAGAGCGGATCGATGACACTGCCTGGTTGACCGGGCACAGCCCGCTGCCGGTGTTTGCCGATGAGTCTGTGCAACGTTTGAAAGATGTGGCGGCGTTGCGGGGAGTGTTTACAGGCATCAATATTAAATTGATGAAATGTACGGGCATGCGCGAGGCGTGGAAAATGGTGAACTTGGCGCATGCTTTGGGCATGCGTGCGATGATAGGGTGTATGACCGAAACTTCTTGCGCGGTGTCTGCGGCGGCACAGTTGTCGCCATTGGCGGATTTTGCCGATTTGGATGGAAATTTGTTGATTTCCAACGACCGGTTTAAAGGCATGCAGGTGGTGAAAGGCAAAATCGCATTGAATGATTTGCCGGGAATCGGGGTGGTGCCACTCTGATCCGACGGAATGACCTTCTTAATGTTAAGTCAAATATGGCATACAATGAATGTAAATTTGTCAGCCGCTGCCGTTAATCGCTGTTAACCCTTAAACTGTCTCTGTTAAAAGTGAACAAAAATGTATGACAAGTGAGATAATAGACTGTTTTTTGTTATTATTTTAACGTCGTAAAAGTTAAAACAAATCTTGGTGTTAACATTTAAAAGAATTATAAATCATGAAACAGACAACGAGAAACATTCTGGGTATAGGGGCGATAATCCTTTTGAGTTCGGGAGTTGCGGGGTTGACGACCTATAAGCTGGTGAAAGCTCATGAAGAGTCGAAAGAAATTTCTTTCAATGACTTGTTTAAACAGAATTCGAATGTGAAACTGGCTGCCTTCGATGCCGTAAGCAGTCAGCCTGTCGACCTTACTCAAGCAGCGGAGAACTCTCTTCATGCTGTTGTGCATATAAAATCCACGCAAGAGTCGAAAACAAAAACCATTCAGCAGGCACCGGATATTTTTGATTTTTTCTTCGGTGACGGGCGCGGGCAACAGCGTCAGATACAAACTCAGCCCCGTGTAGGGTTCGGTTCGGGCGTAATCATTTCGAAAGACGGATATATAGTAACGAACAACCACGTGGTGGAAGGAGCCGATGAAATCAGTGTGAAGCTGAATGACAACCGTGAATTTAAAGGACGGATAATCGGGTCTGATCCCGGTACCGATTTGGCCTTGGTTAAAGTGGAAGCAGACGATCTTCCGACCATTCCGGTGGGCGACTCGGACGCGTTGAAAGTCGGAGAATGGGTGTTGGCGGTAGGCAATCCGTTCAATCTCACTTCCACCGTCACGGCGGGCATCGTGAGTGCGAAAGCTCGTACATTGGGGGTCTACAATGGCGGAATCGAATCGTTCATCCAGACAGATGCGGCAATTAATCAGGGCAACAGTGGGGGAGCGTTGGTGAATGCCCGGGGCGAACTCGTGGGTATCAACTCTGTGCTTTCGTCTCCTACGGGCGCTTACGCCGGCTATGGTTTTGCCATTCCGACCAGCATTATGACAAAGGTGGTTTCGGACCTGAAGAAATACGGAACCGTGCAACGCGCTTTGTTGGGCATTCGCGGAGGATCTATCACCGACGAGCAATTCAGCGACGAATTGAAAAAGAAAGCGAAAGAGCTTGGAGTAGTGGAAGGAGTATTGGTGGCTGAGGTTATAGACGGCGGTTCCGCTTCCGGAGCCGATATTAAGGTAGACGATGTGATCATCGGGATCGATAACAAGCGTGTGAAAAATATGGCCGACTTGCAAGAATCCCTTGCCAAGCACCGTCCGGGTGATAAAGTTAAAGTGAAGTTGATCCGTAATAAGAAAGAGAAAACAGTCGAAGTGCTGTTGAAGAATGAGCAGGGAACGACTAAAATCGTGAAAGATGCCGGAATGGAGGTTCTCGGCGCAGCCTTCAAGGAACTTTCCGACGATTTGAAGAAGCAGCTGAATCTGGGTTACGGCTTGCAAGTGACCGGAGTGTCTTCGGGTAAGATGGCGGATGCCGGCATTCGCAAAGGATTTATCATCTTAAGAGCCAACGACCAACCGTTGCGCAAGGTCAGCGATTTGGAAGAGGTGCTGAAAGCGGCTGTCAAATCTCCCAATCAAGTGCTGTTCTTGACGGGCGTGTTCCCCTCAGGTAAACGGGGATACTTTGCGGTCGATTTGACACAGGATTAGTCTTTTTAGGTAAGAAGATTGTAAGATAAGCTAATAAAGTAGAAAAAAGACGCCGGCATGCAACTTGTTGGCGTCTTTTTTGTTTTATTATGTGCATGATATAATGAAAAAGTTACTCAAGTATGCCATTGAACAGATTATTTGTAGTAACTTTGCACTCCAAATCTGTTTTTTAAGAATGAGACAACTAAAAATTACCAAAAGTATCACTAACAGAGAGAGTGCTTCTCTTGACAAGTATTTGCAGGAAATCGGTCGCGAGGACCTGATTACTGTGGAAGAAGAAGTGGAGCTCGCTCAACGCATTCGTAAGGGTGACCGTGTAGCATTGGAGAAACTGACACGTGCCAATCTTCGTTTCGTCGTATCTGTAGCCAAACAGTACCAGAACCAGGGTTTGAGTTTGCCCGACTTGATTAATGAAGGCAATTTAGGACTGATCAAGGCTGCCGAAAAGTTTGATGAAACACGTGGGTTCAAGTTTATCAGTTATGCTGTATGGTGGATTCGCCAGTCTATTCTGCAAGCGTTGGCAGAACAGTCGCGTATCGTTCGCCTTCCGTTGAACCAGGTAGGTTCGCTGAATAAAATCAGCAAAGCCTTCTCCAAGTTCGAGCAGGAGAACGAACGGCGCCCGTCTCCCGAAGAGTTGGCAGACGAACTGGAAATTCCGGTTGACAAAATCTCCGATACATTGAAGGTGTCCGGACGCCACATCTCGGTGGACGCCCCCTTTGTGGAAGGAGAGGACAACAGCCTGTTGGATGTGTTGGTGAACGATGATTCGCCTATGGCGGACCGCTCTCTGGTTAATGAGTCTCTTGCGAGGGAAATTGATAGAGCTCTTTCTACGTTAACCGATAGGGAAAAAGAAATCATTCAGATGTTTTTCGGTATCGGACAGCAGGAAATGACATTGGAAGAAATCGGCGATAAGTTTGGCCTCACACGTGAGCGCGTTCGTCAGATTAAGGAAAAAGCAATTAGAAGACTAAGACAAGGTAATCGTAGTAATCTGCTCAAATCTTACTTGGGATAAGTAAGAAATATTAATTTCCGAAAAAATAAAGCCGCATAAAGTGTCGCGATGGAAGGTATTTCCCGGATCGGTGCTTTTGCGGCTTTTTTCATGAGGGTATATCAAAACAAAACTGAGTTCCCGGAAAAGTTGCGGATTGTGATAGACACCGATAAAACAGCCCTATCAAACTTCATTTTGAGGTAATGATAAGGCCATTCTTACAGCCACTGAAGATCGTCAAGTTTCAGATTCGAAGTTTGTTTCCGTCGTATTCGGTTTTGATGCGCCCTCTGTTCACTGCGCAGCTTTAAATATTAGTGGACACTAATATTTCTTTGTAAAATAACAGACGCAGCGTATGGCTAAAAAGCCCGCGGGCTCTGAAAAAAAAGGCGGCGGGCTTTGAGATCAAACACGGCGGGCTTTGAAAAAAAGCCGGCGGGCTTTGGAAACAGACACGGCGGGCTTTGTGATGAAACTCCGCAGGCTTCGGGGGCAGGGACTCGGTCGGTCATCACCGAAAGCGTATCTCCCGCCCGGAGCTGTCTCCTGTACGGCTTCGATGTCGCATCCCATCTCTTCAACCGAATTCGTCGCCACCTTAAAATTTACTCCGAAGCATCTTAAGCATTTAGGTGGCCGTTTCACCGAAAGCTTGCTCGCTACCCGGTGCGCGTGTGTGGTTTCACCAAAAGCTTACCCGTCACCCGGAGCTGTGTCCTGTACAGCTTCGATGTTCCATTCCATCTCTTCAACCGAATTCGTCGTCACACCGGATTTATCTCCGAACAGTTTCGACGTTCCGGAGCGTTCTGCAAACGGAGCTTCTCCAAACCCGGACGAACCCCGACGGAGCTTCTTATAAAACGTTTAATCACATTCTAGGAGTAATAATAAATTACCATTATGGGTGGTGCTGTTTCAGGCTGATTGAAGAAGCGTTCCGGAGATTTTTCAGGTTTTTGAAAACGCCAAAACGCCAAAAAGTCACTATGTCCCCTTTTTTTTGATACCTTTCATGGGGATGATGGGTTATATTATTGATTATCAATTTATTTATATGATTTTTCCCTCTTATGTCCACGCTGTTTCTCAGTTCGTCGGTGCAGCTACTTCGTATACCTTTTTTGTGGTAAAAAAGGATGGATGAAGGCTAAAATAATTCCTTCACCTGTCAGGATTATTCAAAGAAATAGCCGGCTTCTCCCAGCCCATGAGAGTGAGTAACCATCGGCGGTGTTCGTAGCAGCAGGCATAGGGTATATCCCATATTCGAAGCTATATCTTATGCTCGAAGCGGCACCTCATGTTCGAAGCTAAATCCCATGTTTGATGCTACATCCCATGTTTGAAGTTGCATCCCATGTCCGGAGCTACACTCATGTCCGGAGTTGTATCTCATGTTTAAAACTACATCTCATGTCTGAAGCTATATCTCATGTTTGAAGTAACCTTAGGTCTTCTTTTTTTTCACGATACATTCGTCGGTCGATTTGGAATATTTTTAAACAATTATCCCGAGAAAATAGAGACTGCATCCCGACCGTATTCTCCTTCTCAATAACCTTCCGAGCCGTTTTCATCGTTTGTAAAACAGTCATATAGGCGTTTTGGCGTTTTGGCGTTTTCAAAAATGTGCTTTTAACGGGCAGTTTGTTCGCCCTTTTAGTAATTAACGTGTTGATACACAGTAGAAATTTTATTTTTAACTCGCTTCCCTACAATCCCGCACCGCTAAATCGGGGCAAAAAAAACGCGTCAAACGGCTTTTTCGGGATAGCGTCTCAGACAGGCTTTGAAAGAGGCTTTGAAGAGGCTGGAACAAGGCCTTTTTTTACCCCTGTATTTTACGAAAATATTTGACTTTTCATCCCCTTCAGGCGATGAGGCGGGGAAGACTGTATATCTGTTTTCGAATCACGAATCAGTTGATGCTTATCTTTAAAAATGGAGTCAGGCGGTAAAGAGTTTCTGCTTCCCGGTATAGGCGTAGTTGATGCTTATCTTTGAAAATGGAGTCAGGGTATAATGCCGACTATGGCTGAATCAGAGAAAGGTTTGCATAGAACGCCTTTCCCGGGATAGCGTCTCCGGCACGCCTTGAAAGAGGCTTGCCGAAATAATATAATAATGTCTATGTCTTGCTTTTGCCTTTTTTCGGTATTTTATTATCTTTGCCAATATTTATTAAGTTTACCAATCTATTCAATACGGCCATATGAAATATTTCAAACTACTGTCGGCGGTTGCGCTCGTTTTTGTGCTGTGCTCCGCATCCTCTTTAAAGAAAGACCGTTTCAAAAGTGTTTATGCTTTCGGGCTTTCGGCTTCGTTTACGGATACGGTGGTGTATTATACCGACATCCAGTTGCTGGATAGCGCGGAAATCAGCAAGCAGGGATTTCTTGTGCATCGCGATGAATACAGCTATCAGTTGAAAACCTATTTGGAACAGTCGGGGTTGCAGCAGAACAGCACCTGCATGATTTACTTCTCCGATAATGAGAAAAAACTCGAGAAAGAAGCGGAGAAACTTCTGAATAAATACAGGAAGAATAAAAACGTTTCCGTAGAACGGATTGAAACCGACAGCTTCCGGTTCGCGATTCCGGAGAGATAAAGCCTCGTGCCGCTCTGTTTCGAAAAAGAGATTCAGGGCAAATCTGTATGCTGCAAATCCATACGTTTCGTATGTGTGAAAAAACGGATGAGGCAATCGGTTAATTCACCACTACCGTAGCTGATGGAAAGCATGTTTCAAAGAGCCTTCCGGCTTTTTCAAGCTGTTCGGGCGTATTTTCCTTAACTTCTTTCAATGGGTAATTTAACCCCATGGCTTCGTATTTGTGCACACCTAATTGGTGGTAAGGGAGTATCTCCACCCGTTGAATCATCCGGTATCCTCCCAACGATTCCCCCATGCGGCGAATGTCTTCCTCGAAGTCGCTGTAGCCGGGCACCAATACGTAGCGTAGCCAAAACGGCCTATTGTTGGCTTCCAGCCATGTCGCCGTGCGGAGTGTCTGCCCGTTGCTTCTCTCTGTCAGCATCCGGTGGCGTGCAGGGTCGAACTCTTTGATGTCGAGCAGGACGAGGTCTGTCAGATTCAGCAATTCTTCCACCTCTTCGTTCCATATTCCTCCGTTACTGTCGAGACAAATGTGTATGCCCTTTTCTTTCAGTTCGCGGAATAAGGGCACCAGAGCTTTGGCCTGAAAGGTGGGTTCGCCGCCGGAAAAAGTGATTCCTCCGCGCTTCCCGAAGAAAGGACGCTGGTTTACCGCCATGCGTACAATCTCTTCCGGCGGAGTGGGAGTTCCCCCTTGGGGAGATATTGTATCGGGGTTCGCGCAATACAGGCAGCGGAAGTTGCACCCTTGCAGAAAAACGACGAGCCGTAATCCCGGCCCGTCGAATGTTCCCATACTTTCGTAGGAATGAACGTTTATCATCATATCATTGATAAAGAATACGGTTTACATCTTTTCGTGGAATGAGCGGCTGATAACCTCCAATTGATGCTCGCGGCTCAGCTTCACAAAGTTTACGGCATATCCCGAAACGCGGATGGTCAGTTGGGGATACTTCTCCGGATGTTCCATCGCGTCGTACAGCATGTCGCGGTTCAGTACGTTCACGTTCAGGTGGTGAGCTCCTTTGGTGAAGTAACCGTCCATCATCGTAACCAGATTTTCCACGCGGTCTTCGTCTGTGGCTCCCAATGATTTGGGCACGATGGAGAACGTGTTGCTGATTCCGTCTTGAGCGTCCCGGTAGCGGAGCTTCGACACCGAGCTCAATGAAGCGATGGCGCCGTTCTTGTCGCGCCCGTGCATCGGGTTGGCTCCCGGCGCGAATGCGACACCTTTCGCCCGTCCGTCCGGAGTGGCTCCGGTCTTTTTGCCGTACATCACGTTGGAAGTGATGGTGAGTAGCGAAAGGGTGGGGCGGGCGTTCTTGTAGACAGGCAGCTTTTTCAGCTCTTCGCTGAAGAAATATACCAGATCCACACCCAGATGGTCTACCTTGTCGTTATCGTTGCCGAAGCAGGGGAATTCTCCTTCGATGTCGAATCCTTCGGTCAGCCCGATGTCGTTTCGGCGGGCGGTGACTTTGGCATGCTTGATGGCGGACAACGAGTCGAGCGCGATGGATAATCCGGCTACCCCGTATGCCAGATTGATATGCGGGTCGGTATCGATGAGAGCCATCTGCGCCTTTTCGTAGTAGTACTTATCGTGCATGTAGTGGATGATATTCATCGCCTCGTTGTAGATGCGGGCGATTTCCACCAATACCTTCTTGTAATTGTTCATTACCTCTTCGAACTTCAGCGTGTCGTCGGTAAGTACCGGAATGCTCTCTACCATCACCGTGCCCGTGTTCTCGCAGCGTCCGCCGTTGATGGCGAGCAGGAGAGCTTTGGCGAGGTTGCAGCGTGCTCCGAAGAACTGTATCTGTTTGCCGATTTCCTGATAAGATACGCAGCAAGCGATTCCGTAATCGTCCGATTGGCGTACTTCGCGCATTAAGTCGTCATTCTCGTACTGGATGGAAGAAGTGTCGATGGAAACCTTCGCGCAGAAGTCTTTGAAACCTTCGGGAAGTTCCGGACTCCATAATACGGTGAGGTTCGGTTCGGGAGAAGGTCCGAGATTGTATAGCGTCTGCAAGAAACGGAAAGAAGTCTTCGTCACTTTCGTCCGTCCGTCGTTGAAGCGTCCGCCGATAGACTCGGTTACCCAAGTGGGGTCTCCCGCAAAAATATCGTTGTACGACTGCATCCGCAGGTGGCGTACCATCCGCAGTTTGATGACAAACTGGTCGATGAGCTCTTGGGCGAAAGCTTCCGTGATGATTCCTTTGCTTAGTTCGTATTCCAGATAAATGTCGAGGAACGAAGAAACGTTGCCCAGCGACATGGCGGCTCCGTCTTGCTCTTTCACGGCGGCCAGATAAGCCATATATACCCACTGAACGGCCTCTTGTGCGGTATAAGCCGGACGGCTCAGGTCGAGTCCGTAATATTCGCCCAGCACTTTCATCTCTTTCAGTGCCTTGATCTGCTCCGACACCTCTTCGCGAAGGCGGATGCGGGCATCGGTCATCGGCCCGGTCAGGTTGCGTAAATCCTCTTTCTTGGCTTCGATCAGGCGGTCGGTTCCGTAGAGCGCCATACGGCGGTAGTCGCCGATAATCCGTCCGCGTGCATAATTGTCGGGAAGCCCGGTGAGGAATCCCAGTGAGCGGAAAGAGCGTATCTCCTCGGTATAGACGTCGAACACCCCGTCGTTATGCGTTTTGCGGTAGTGCGTAAAGATGTCTTTCACCCGTTCGTCTACCTCGACACCGTTTTCGTGACAGGCTTTCGCCACTACGTTGATTCCGCCGAAAGGCTTGATGGCGCGTCTTAGCAATTCGTCGGTCTGCAGGCCGACAATGAGTTCGTTTTCTTTGTCTATATATCCGGCTTTGTGCGAAGTGATCGTAGACACGGTCGAGCAGTCGAGCGACCGCACCCCGTTGTTCGCTCTTTCTTCTGCCAATGCCTCAAGGCAACGGTTCCATACGGCTTTTGTGCGTTCCGTAGGACCTTCGAGGAAAGAAGCGTCTCCGTAATATGGAGTAATGTTGTTACTTACGAAATCCCTGACGTTGATTTCCCTGCTCCAAAGACCATCTTTAAAGATCTTATTTAATTCCATAAATTAATAATGTTAGAAGTTTACTGAATCTGTCTCTTTAGAGCATGCAAAAATAAGATGATTTTTTATATTACCGAGATAAAAACGCAGCCTTTTTATGCTGAAAAACATAAAATACCTATTTGTGGGGATAATGATAAAAAGGGTGTGATTATTTTTACGGAAAACGTTTGCATATTTAAAAAGGATTCGTACCTTTGCACCGCTTTTGAAAGAAAGTGCTTCCGATCGGGAAGCCTTGGAGAGGTGGCAGAGTGGTCGATTGCGGCGGTCTTGAAAACCGTTGTACCGCGAGGTACCCGGGGTTCGAATCCCTGTCTCTCCGCCGGTAAAGGGTGTAAATCAGCAAGTTGTGTGATTTACACCCTTTTTACACCCAATAATGTAAAATTGGGTGTTTTTGCATTATTTAAGAGCCGTTATCTTTGCTCAGAAGGTGATTTGATAAAAACAAAGCAAACGAAAAGAATAATCAAATCATTCACTCTTCGTTTGCTTTTATATAACTTTAATTGCCTAACCGCAGCAATGCATCAATCCAATATGTGTTTTGGGATGGATACAAGGCTCATTATTCCGAAGAACAGGCTCTCCGCTATACATCTCTCTATCTGGAAATCATAGAACTTCGACATAGTCGTTCTGGCATTAGCGGGATTGTATAAGTCTATGTGTTATTGTTTCTTTACAGTAAATTCTAATTTCTGAAGCCCCATTTTGTGAACATTGGCAAGGATGAGCGCATAACGAAGCTCTTCACCCGACTTCATGGATTGGGTAATATGGGTAAACTCTTTTTCCGGAATTACATTCTTGAACATCGGACCGGATGATTCGTTTCTCACCAGACGTATTTCTTTCGTAAGCGGTGACAATACAAATGAGTATATTGCCATATAGGACACGCTTTGAAATTTTATCCAATTGGGGTCTGCCTTATCGAGAATATCCTCTAACCAAATGCGGGCGTGAGCATAAGACGGAGTAGAAGAGCCGTCCGCATAGGAAATTTCCCCATTTTCACTGACGATAAAATTCTTGTATATGGAATACTTCTTGAAAGGACACATGTCGTAGTACTCAATGTCTTCCTCTGAATTGATTTCTTTATCAACCGGTACCTCCGGTTCTGTAACAAGACGGTCAGAAAGTATTTTCAATAGAGAATATGTGCGGTCAGAAGCGTCCATGGGAGGATTGGCAAGGATAGTTCGCTCTACTGAAAGATAATATTCATGTCCCCTTTCGTATGTAAATCCTTTAATACTATTAAAGTCAAGCGGTGCCCATACTCCGGGATTGTCTTCCGACATAACAAGCATACACTATGGGCTGTTCGCAGCCAAAAACCCATCTAGTGCCTGTTTCGGAAGAAACGGACATCTTGATTTCCTTAACTGCATCTTTGGTTTCATCATCGCTGCAACCAACACTAAGGAAAGCGATGATTAAAAGAAACGGAATAATAAGTTTATTCATGTTCATAATAATTCCCTATTGGCTCTATCGAGTTATTTTAATTCATTTATGAAAAAACGTGAGCCAACTATGCCACGTCTAAGTGAAGGTCGTAGGAAACCTTTGATGCAGATGTAACAACAGCACCCCACGCTATATTCTTGAGAAACACTATACTATCTCTTGCATAAGTCTGAAAACTTCCTACGTTTTCACCTGCAAGATAAACACAACGTTTCTTCTTTTTTTCTTATGTCTTGGAAAGGGTTGCCCCTATCCGAATGCAAAATTAGTTATTTTATTGATACTTCGCATTATATAGAACAGATTTATAATTTAAACCCTCTACTTTTCTTGGTTCTTCTGTAGTGTTGCGTAAACCTTGCCGTAATATCTCCATTTGTCACTTGAACCATTCGCCAATCGGTTGTCTGTTTATGGTCAGTACCAGTTTGCTATCATCGGTCGGATTCTTCACTATTTTGAAGACATCATTTTTGATTTCAAATTTTCTCCTATGCTCTTCGGAATAAATTCTGCCGTTACACTTGATAGCTTCTTTCTTTGTCAAAAGACAATTTATCATGTCTTTGGTAAATCCAATGACTGCACACAACTTTTCCATTCTCAACATTTCTCTGAGCATCGGAAACCATTTGAATGCCTTTTCAAGCAGGGTGTTCAGTCGTGATATTTCCCTGTCTTTGGCTTCAAGTGGAAAATCCAGTGTAAGATGCCCTCTAAAACCAAGCGATTCTATCCCCTTGTGCCAAAATAATCCTATTTTTTCGTAGATTTGATACTCGTCTTGACCGGTGGGATACAGTTTGAATAAATATATTAAATGTGTTTCGCAATTTAGTACCAATATATTTGCGAAGTAAATAGTAAATCCATTATAAACTTCATGAAAGAACTGTTACGTACAATTATTATTGAAAAAATACGTATCTTTGCAAATAGTTTATTTACAAATTAATTATAATTTAATGCACAAATAATGATTATTCAAGTATGATAGCGATATTTATAAGAGTGTCAATTTTGTCTGTTTACGCCTTATAATTTAGGCAATGTAATCTTGTCAAGCCAAATGCTACATAGACCTTGTCTCAAGAGCATGGATGATGCGTTTCGTCTGTATTACCGTCCATTGTGCCTATATGCGTTGCATTATTTGAATAATACGGAAGATGCAGAAGATACCGTACAGGACTGTTTTGCTGAGTTGTGGGAGCACATAAATAATGGTCGTATGGTATCCGATTTGAAATCATATCTCTATTCCATGACACGCAATCATTGTATAGACAAGCTTAAAAAACATAGTGTGATTGATCCAAATATCACTCCTATGGACTTGGCTGACGAGATTTCAGACGAAGAATGCGAAGAACGTGCATTTATAGAAGCACGTCTATGGACCACCATTGATTCGCTGCCTGAACGTTGCAGGGAAGCACTTCTGCTTAGTAAGCGGGACGGACTGAAATATGAAGAGATAGCCAAGCGACAAGAGGTTTCTGTCAATACGGTTAAGAATCAGATAAGCAAAGCTTTGAAGGCATTGAAAGAGGGAGGACGAAAGGTCTATATGTTCTTTTTCGGATAGATATAAAAAGTCCGCTCTGAAAAAAAACGCAAAAGATATATTTTTTTCATTTGGGAATAGTAGGATTTGCATAAAATGCAGTCTTAGTAGAAAACGAATGAAAATATGAGCGAATTAGAAGAAAAATGCATCCGGTTCGTCTTGATGAACTATAAGCATGGAGTGTTTGATACCCGGAAAGCATTTCATGAATGGAAAAATAAGAATAGTATCCATACCCGAAAGCGACATATAGGATATTATTGGTCTGGTGTAGCTGCCTCACTGCTACTTTGCATCGGTACATACCTTTACTGGAATATGCACGAAGACGATGCGTGGATGCGCATTGCCGCTACTGACAATATCATGGAATATATGCTGCCGGACAGCACTTTCGTAACCTTGTCGCCTCATTCCACGCTCAAATACCGTTCCGAAGTATTCAGAAAAGAACAACGGGAAGTGGAAATGACCGGAAAGGCATATTTCCGCGTGTATCGTGATGCTGTACATCCTTTCTGCGTGACCGGACAATATGCTGTAGTGAAAGTTCTGGGCACAAAATTTCAGATAGACGAGACGCTTTCCGATTCGGCAACAGAAGTTTATGTTTCGTCCGGTAAAGTGTTATTTGCAGCCAAAGGAGAGAATGACGGTATGGTGCTGACAAAAAATATGCAAGCCAGCTTAATGCATGGAGCGCATCACCCCCACATCGTAGCATCACAGACTCCTAATCCTGTGGCATGGGCTGTCGGAAAATTCGTTTATGAAAAAACGACTCTATCCGATGTGCTGGAAGAATTATCAAATTATTATCATGTCAAACTGACCACATCAAATGCAGAGAAGACGCTTTCAGCAGAGTTTGAAACGGGTGATGGACTGGATGTAATTGTCTCTTTGATTGAAGAATCATTAGAAGTTAAGATAGAAAAGGAATAAGCGTATGACCAGATTTCTTATATTCATTTTGTTGGCAATCTACTGCCAACAACGGATGTTTGCTGACCAAATGCAAACAAAGAATACCATAAAGGAGCAGATGGAAATCATCAAAAAGGAACATTCTGTGAAATTCGTCTATGATGCCTCTCTGAAATTGGATATGCCCTATTCCGGCAAACCTCTTCACGGGCTGACTCTGGAACAAAGCCTGAAAGAACTGTTTCATGGTACGGGAATCGCATGGGAGATAAAACGCAAGTATGTATTGCTGACCCACGCAAAGCAAAAGAACAAAACCAAATATACCCTTAGCGGACATGTTTATGATAAGGATGGAGAAACGGTAATCAATGCGACCGTATGGGATTCTACTTCGGGCGTAGGAACGCTGACGAATGAACACGGCTTTTTCAGCCTTACACTGCCGGAAGGTCATCACCGGGTGCGTTTCTCGTGTGTAGGCATGGGTGAACGGTTGGAAGAGGTGTTTCTGGACGGAAACAAACCGATAAATATTTACTTGAATGATTCTTATCAGTTAGAAGAAGTGGTGGTGACAGCCGACCTCAATTCTCCCAATCTGACCACGCAGACCGGAAAGAAATCGCTTACAAGTCGTGACTTGCAGACGGAGTTTGCTTTGTTCAGTTCTCCTGATGTAGTAAAAACGCTTCAAAACCTTTCCGGCGTAGCCGCAGGCACGGAACTTATCTCAGGTCTTTACGTGCATGGCGGAGGCAATGACGAGAACCTTTTTCTTTTAGATGGCACACCGCTTTATCAGGTAAACCATTTGGGTGGACTCTTCTCTGCCTTCAATACAGATATTGTGAAGAACATAGATTTTTATAAGAGCGGATTCCCTGCACGCTACGGCGGCAGGTTGTCGTCCGTTGTGGATGTACGTACCAATGAGGGGAATATACGTGAGTACCATGGAAGCGTCAGTGTTGGATTATTGGACGTGCGCATTCAGTTTGAGGGACCCATCAAGAAAGACCGCACTTCGTTCAACATCGCCATGCGCCGCACGTGGCTTGACCTCTTTACCGTCCCGGCATTGGCCATACGCAATCACTCGAACAAGGAGGAGAAGATAAACGTGCGTTATGCTTTCCATGACATCAATGCTAAAATAACGCATCGTTTTTCCGAGCGCAGCCAAGTGGATATAAGCCTCTATTCCGGCAATGACGTGTTCAAAACGAAAGACATACTCCATGTTACTGACAGAGAAACCGATACGGATAAGTTTGACCTACAATGGGGAAACCTGACAGCGGCACTGAATTGGAAATACCAGTTCGCATCCAAACTTTTTGCCAATCTTACCGGCGTATATACACGGAATATTTCCCATTCAGATTATCTCACGGAAGAGAAAGTGATGGATGAGGGGGCACTGACCGGCATCACTCATACGGAACGCCGCAATCACTCCACGATAGACGACGTGGGTTATCGCATGGAGTTCGACTATCGCCCCAGCCCCCGTCATCATCTGCGCATGGGTTCCAACTACCTGCTGCACTTTTTTCGTCCGCAAAGCACGTCCAATTATGATTATAGCGGTGACGAAAGGCAGCAGGATACCATAAGCGGACAAGCATCCCGTTTCTATCGGGGACATGAACTTTCGTTTTATACGGAAGATGACATTGCTTTGACTCATAGGCTACAGATGAACATAGGAGCGCATTATACGCTGTTTCACATTTCCGGCAAGAGTTTCCATTCCGTAGAGCCACGTGCAGCCTTGCGCTACCAGCTTCGTGACGGGTTGACGGTGAAAGCATCCTATACGGAGATGAGTCAGTTCATGCACCAGCTTTCCAACACCTATCTGAACCTGCCGACCGATTATTGGGTACCATCCACCCGGAACATCCGTCCCATGCGTTCGCGACAATATGCAGCGGGCATATATATGCGGCTTCCGTTCCGGGTGCAGCTTAACATGGAAGGTTTTTACAAGACCATGCACCATGCTGTAGAGTATGACGGAGGAAACCGATTGACCCCGTCTGCCGATAATTGGGAATCACTGATAAGGTTTGGCAAAGGCAAATCTTACGGAATGGAAATGGAGGCCTCCTATAGCGACAGGCGCATTTCTGCCAATGCCGCTTACACCTTATCATGGAGCAAGCGGAATTTCCCCGATTTCTATGCGGGGTGGTATGCGGACAAGTTTGACAACCGGCACAAGCTGAACCTTACGATGCGCTACAAAGCCTCGTCCCGGATAGAAACATACGCCTCGTGGTGCTACCACAGCGGGAATCGCATGACCGTGCCCCAGCAAATGGTCGATGCACCCATCTTGCCCGGAATAGGAAGCGAAGGGGAAACGGAATGGGTTTACGAACAGCCCAACAACGTGTCATTGCCTGCTTATCATCGGTTGGACGTGGGCGCGAACTTCCGTAAAACGACCAAACGGGGATATGAACGCATCTGGAACGTGAGCATTTACAATGCTTATTGTCGCATGAACGCCCTTTATGGGAAAGTGGTACAACAACCAAACGGCAGTTTTCGTGGCAAAGCCACAGGCGTGTTTCCCATCATGCCTTCATTCAGTTATACACTCAAATTCTGAACAGATATGAAAACAATTTATATTCCACTTTTATTGCTTCTTGCCCTCATGACTTCGTGCAGCTACGACTTTGAACTGAAAGGCATGGATGCCGCCGAGAAGTTGGTACTCTACTGTATGCCCGATGCCGATAGCGACACGACGCTGATACAGCTGTACCGCAGCCAGCCTGTCACCCGACAGAAGAAAAAAGGGAAAAAAGACGTACCCAATGCCCGCATCACATTCAGCGTCAATGGTACGGAACAGAATGTTCGTTACGCAGAAACGGATGAACCGTCGGTACCTGCCGGATGCTATTATGTGGTTGGGCGGTGGAGCGAGGCCGATGTCATCCGTGTCCGTGCAGAAGCAGACGGATTGCCGCCCATATATTCAGAGACAACCATCCCGACAAGCTTCCCACTAAAGAGGATAGATATGGTGCGCAAACAGTACATCGACAATAAACTCCAATTTCGTATCACGTTTCAAAACGATGGGAAAGAAAACTATTACGGGATTCGTATCGTGAAAAGAGTGGTGTATGAAGATTGGAGTGACCCTGATAATAATTCCACATCTATTGCTGCTTTGGAACTGGACTTGGATGATGAACCCTTGCTGAACAATAAGACCGGATTGGACGCGACATTCGACTATTCCACCGACTTCTACCAATACCTGTATATATGGAGCAATGAGCAAATATCGGACAAGGAGTACACACTTCGGCTTAACACCTACTATTCTGCCGATTGGGAAGCAGATGAATGGAGTGATAGTAGTCTGCATATATACTATAAGATGTATTTCTATAGACTGTCACCGGAGTTATATAAATATCTAAAATCTCTGAACGATATTAAGAATAATGAATTGGGAGACAAAGGTCTGGCACCCATACCAAGTAGTTATACTAACATAAAAAATGGTATCGGCGTATTGGGCGGTTGCCAAGTTACAGAAACAGAATGGTTAGAAAATGTACATTGATAACAACAATTGATTTTATTAATTAAAAAAAAAGACAAATGAAAAATTTAAGTTTATTACAGAAAAAAGCCAGTATGGCATTGTTTCTATGTATGTCCGTAGGTCTGTTTTCATGTAGCACCGAGGAAGAGTTTAGTCCGGTTAATGAGAAAGTAATTCCTGCGTTGGAAGTGTCAAAAATGAGCGATTGGTTGCCCAATACGAGAAGTTCTTTCGATGAATCCGATGATATGCCCGTTCTTCATTTCAAAGATGAACAGGCCTGTAATGAAACCATTGCCAAACTCAATGAGATGGATAAGGAAGAGCGTGAAACCTATTTCAAAAACATCGGTTTTGATGGTGCTTATACCATTTGGAACCATGCAGATGAAGAGTTGGAGCAAATATTTGAGATTGAAGATTCCATACGATTTGAGAAAGAAATTTCCAGCTACAAAGAAAAGTATGATAACATCTTCGCTTTCAATACAGTTGATACCTATGATGCAACCCCGTATCTTACATTTACCGATGACGACTTGTCGCTCGTCGGCAACATCAAAGGGTATGTCGTCATCGGCAATACCCTAAAAATGCCTGAAAACAATACTCCGACATTTGATGTGGATGATGAAGTTGCAACAACGGCAGTCGCTTCCGGCCCGATAGAACCCGGATTCAAAGGATTCAAAAACGCGGCGTTATCAATCAAGAACGGGAAATACAAAAGCACGATGACAATTGGACGTATTGTAAATGGCAATTCATTTGCTGTTGAATTTGTCACAAAGAAGAAACAGTTCTTATGGAAAAAAAGTGTGTCTGCGAGTTATTCTGCTGAATTGGAAATGCAAAGTTCCAAATTCCATCACAAGAACGTTGTTATTTGTCCTAATGGCTGTAAAGTTTCTATTCTGAATTTACGTATTGAAACTGTTGGAGATGTGTTTAATGCCCATGTGAGAAATTTTAAATGTTCACGTGGAAATTCTACAGGAAGTCAAAGTTTTAATAATATACAAGTCATATAAACGCATGAAAAGTTCAAACAAGGGTATTCAAGATTTTGCGTTCTATGATTACTCTTGTTTGGACGAACTATAAAATGAATTTTAATATCTATATTATGGCTAAAAATATTTTTCTCATATTTACTGCATTATTATTATTTTCTTGCTCTGAAAATGAAGTAGATTATAATAAAGAAATCTATAAGCAAGAAAAAGAAATCCAATCAAAAGATATAACGGGAAATAAAGAACTATGTATGCAAGTATTTTCTCGGATATTGTCAAAAGCTGTTTCTCAAAATCTAGAAGTTAGAGCTTTTTTGAAGGAGCAAGCATTAAAAAAAATCGACAATGGATACAATATCTTTTATCCGTTAGTGAAAAATGAAAAAATCAGAGATCGATCATTTAAAGATTTACTTACTGATTTTGAGGAATGCAAAGGGGACTTAGAAATAGTCTGTTTCCCTCGTGCGATAATGACAAAGACGACTTGCAATCTTTATATGGAACAGTATGGATTCATCAATACACTACAGATGATAATATTATAGACGGTGCCGCCGCTGCTCTATATTTTGGAAAAGAGAAGGTTGAGTATTATGCACTTGATGCCAATTTAAAAGTTTTGAGACTGATCAAATCATTGGATTATCAAGTTAAAGAACGGACAATCGTCATAGGCATAAAAGAAGGTACATTAAACGAAAACACCTTGCACTTTAATGGCGTAATTTATTATCGTTCAAACAAAAACATAACAGATATATTAACTCATTAACTATTTGATTTTAGCATGAAAAAAATTCTATTAACAATGCTTCTCGCCTCTGCTTTCTGCATGGCAGGCAAGGCGCAGGATTTCAAAGCGGGAGTGATTGGTGGCTACAACCTCAGTACTCCGAGTGCTTACGATTCGCAGTCCGGCTTTCACGTTGGACTTAAGGGGGAACTTGGGCTTCCGCGGGCAGCGAAGGGGCTGTATGTGGACTTCGGCCTGCTGCTCTCGTCGCAGGGTTGGAAGACTCCCGGTTACTATTATAATGGCTCTACCCATTCTGCCGGGACAACTCCTGGTACGCCGTCTTCCAGCTATGCTTCCGACTGGGAATGTACCCCTTATTACCTGGGCATCCCCGTCCATGTTGGTTACAAATTCCCGGCGGGACGAAATGTCAGCCTGTTTGTCAATGCCGGGCCTTATTTCAATATCGGACTGTTCGGTAAGGCGAGGGAAACTATCATTCCTGAAAATGGGAAGGCAACGATCTACACGAGGGCGGACAATGTTTTCAGTGACAAGATGCAGGAACGCTTTGACTGGGGATTAGGCTTCCGTGCCGGTGTAGAGGTTGTGCGCCACATACAAGTAGGCATCGGCTATGACTGGGGTATGAAGAATGTCAACAAGAATGGCGTGGACAACAAGAACAGGACATTCGTGGCATCATGTACTTATATGTTCTGAAAAGAATATAAAGTTTATGTTGTTTAATGGTATCATTATGTGGAAACAGAAAATGAAAATCTGTAGCATCAATCTGATGTCATACAGTGTGTTTTTTGTAATCATGGCCATGTTGTCCGTATGCTCCCGATTGTACGGACAGGAGAACCGTGTGCTGTCCCTTGAACGTACCAAACTGACTGTACCGGATATAGACACTACCAAACTGTCGATTTCTGAATATGGGAAGCCGTTTCTGTCTCTACATTTTGATGCCATTCCCAAGATGCCCGAAATGTTTTTGGACTTTCGTCATGATTACACATTGAGCTTTCCCGTAGATCGTTCATCTCTGCATAAAGGCGAATACGGTGTAGGTGGAATTATTCATCGGTTTGACAAGGTGGATATTTGGGGACGTGGCAGGCAGGAAAACATCGTAGGAGTTGGAGTGTCGAACTATGCTGAAGTTAAAACGGTGTATGCTCCAAACGACAATTGGAAATTGGGTGTGGGGATTTATGCACACAAACTGAGTATTCCCCGTTCAAACAGTAATACATTCGGAATAGGAACTGATATCTCATACCAATTTCATTCCCAAGCATCACTTCATCTCTTCGGTACATACTACCGCACCTACTTTCCGGGAGTAGAACCGATGAAGAAGCTGGACGGCTATCATTATGGCAGTTATCTCTCTTTGGAATTGGCAGAACGATGGGCAATAGATGTAGGCATGAGAAGCTATGACAACAATTGGTCTCACCAACAATGGAATGTGCCGATAATACGCCCGTCCTATAAACATAGCGGGAGCGAAATAAATGCCGATTTTGGTGGAATGTTCCAGCAAATCTTAAAAGGATTATTCTTTAATCATTGATAATATGAGACAGAAAAAAAGCAAAACAATGATTGTTGCCGTATGGATTCTGATATGTGCATGTATGATGTGCATGAACTCGTGCAGCCATCTGCTTTATAATCCATCCAACAAAGCGGAACAAGTGACGGTAAGTATTAAACAGCCTATCAAATAGGCACTGCAAAAGTTATGAACAAAAAGGTAAAACTGATATTGCCATTTCCTTATTTTTTGTGGATGCTTGGTGCCAAACCAGTTATCTTCAAAGAAGATACAGCATTGCATGGGAATAAAAAGAACAGAAGAAATTCTCCAGACTGATGTCGAAGCGATTTCAAATGGATATAAGAGCCAATATCTCGAAAACGTATTTTCACCTCTTATGGGCTTTATATTTTCCATAAAGGTTCATCTTGCCAATTCTGGGGAATACCCATTGCCTTGCCATCAACATTCGGGTATTGCCCCAACAGCTTTTGGAAATGGAATTTCATGTCATTTTCAGGTGATATGATGTCAATAAACCATTTGATGATACAGACTTCATAAAAAGTCCTGTGGGGTGAAACTGCGTCACTTATCCACGGACGCTTCATCTTCCGTGCGACCATCGGATTAACGGCGTATTGCCTGTTCCATACCCTTGAATGATGGCAACAGGAATTTCTAGTAAGGGTTATGACCGGTAGCCAGGAAGTAAAAACGGGTGCGGGCAAACCATAATGTGCCGCAATCTTCTTTTTCAAGGAATTGGACTTGATATTCTCATAGATGCGTGTGACAACACCCAAAGGCAGTATCTCGACAAGCATCCATGCGGGAGGATAATCATTAGTGTATCTATTTTTGAAATGCAATATGAAATCCTCCTTTGAGTTATTGAACTCCCGGTCAATCAAATCCATTGTCCGGTTGAACTTGGCGGGGTTGGCAAATATGGAGCTGTCAGTCATCCAAAAGATGTTTCCCGTTTCTTCGGCTACGGTGTTCACCAGCATACTGCGCAGAGAGACCTCTATCTTTTCAATCTCATTGAAAAGGAACATACGGAGTTTCTTGTCGAATCGATAGAGCTTTAGAGGCGTCTCGAAGTCACTTCTCGGCTTGAAAAACTGCCGTTCCTTGAGAAGCGCGAGGAAAGGGTAAAAGTATGCGCTTGATTTGCTACTGAGCCGCTATTTGAGATAAGCTCTAATAGTTGACCGTCATATCCCAACGCACAAAAGAGGCAAATCTTTAGAAGCATAAGGTTTGTGAGTTATAAGTCAAAAAACAGTAATAATTGAATCGACATCTGAAGATTCTCGCTATTTTTGTAATTGTTTTAATGGCTTATTAATCTGCAAGTAGTAAATAATGAAAAAGTACATCTTTCTATATTGTATGTTTTTGTCAATGATTTTGGCAAGTTGTACGGTTTCGAAATCTGTGGTTTCACAGGGTGTTAATTTGACAAAATACAAATATGTTGCAGTAATTGACAATGATACGTACAGGATGCCTCCTGAACTTGTGCAGTATCAGATTCAATTATATGATGCAATAGAGCAATCAAGGCTAACTATCATCAATCAATATCGTATTAGTGATTTGACGCAGGAGGAACACTCTTCTTTATTGCTAGCCAAATTCGGCGTCGCTATAAGACAGGAAGAAACTGTAGTAACAGTTAATTTCATTGATTTCAACACAGATCGTCCTTTAGTATCCTGCCAAGGTGCTTATAGTACGCTTGGAATCAGTGCAAGTTCTGATATTAAAGGAGCTCTTAAACGTGTTGGTGAACAGATTTCAAAGACTTTTAATAAATAAACTATAATGACTAAATATATTAAAACGGCTTTATTGGCACTAATAAGTATGATTTGGGTGGGCTGTGATAAAGACGAAATTACAGACAAAGTTGAAAAAATAAAAATGTATGTGTCTGCGGAAACTGGTACATACATACCATGGGGAAGTGAAACTCCTGTTGAGTGTATGCTTGTGAAAGAAGAAGGTGAGTTGGAATATTCTCATCTTGCCTTTGGTAGCATCAAGGGGTTTGATTATGTACACGGACATGAATATGAGTTAGAAGTACGTAAAATTACACTGGCTAATCCACCGGCTGACGGTTCGAACATCGCTTATACGCTTCTTAAAATTATAAGTGACATACCTCCTATTACTCCAAAACCGGAAAAACTGCCGGAAGAAGCTAAATTCAAACTAAAAATGGTGCAACTTACTCCATTTATGAATCTTGATACTCCGTTGGCTGCTCCTTTTGATTTTCTGAAATTTCGAATACTCAATCATAAAGATGAATACACTTTCCCCGTCATACCGGACTTCTTGAAATATTATGATTTGATTGAAATGTCATCTCCGGTTTTACCTGATACTTATTGTGTTTACAGATACAGTGCGGATGAAAACGGTACAAAGAGGAGTTATACTTCTCAATGGGGCTCTTATTTTTACGAGAAAATAGATTTCCCGATTTGTCTTAAAGGGTATAAAGATGGAGAATTGCTATATGAGTATTCAACGACTCAAATAATGCGTGAGCGTGATTTCCTTGGGGTGAACTGGAAGAATGGAAGTGTTACACTTGCTAACCCCAAGACCAATTGCATATATAATATTCTTGACACTCATTATGAGTTTCTATTGACAGATACTCAAAAGCTCAATAAGACTTGTTATATCAAAATACAAGTGTCGAATTCATCGAATATTACTGAGACTGAATATCTAAAAGAGCAAGAAGCTGGATTAAAATGGTTGTTGAAAAAGTATTTGGGCGAAAAATCTTCACTAACCGCATCTGATTTCAAAACGCTTCCTGAAGATACCGATATTGTGGAGACTTATGAAAATAGTACTACACTTGTGGCAATTCTTCACCAAAATGCTGATGACATGCATGAAGAATGCTACTATGCTATAGCCGAATCCAAGTAAAAGCGATTTATTGACTTTATAAAATGACTAAAAAGTACCGTTCTGTTGTCAGAAAACGGTACTTTTTATTTCTCAACATAAAAACGAATTACATTGAGTCAGTTATTTTTCTTAGGTTTTGAAGCAAAACGGTAGGTAAAATGTAAAAGAACATATTGTGGAATGACATTGGTATATGTTTCCACGATACCTTGCGCATTGAGTGTGTGTGTAATGTTGCTTAATTGGCGCAGGATATCGTAACCGTCTAATTGTATCAAACACATTCCTCGGGCAAATGGATAGCTTAAACGAGCGTTCCACACCCAATCGTCTGTATTCATATTGGTATTTACATATCCCCGACGGGTATATAGTGTTATGTCTGTACTTAATTGAAGATTCCATGGCAGTTGGAGCAGAGCCGTGAATCCATTCTTCAGTTCGGTCGTATTGATGGTGGTAAAATCTTCACGTGTACTCGTAGAACGTCGCCATGTGCCTTCCGACTTAATGCCTATTGACGATTTCCCTATACCATATTTTAATTGCATCATTTCTGTCAGATTTCTGGTTTCGACAATACTGCGTGAGGATACTGAGACACCTATCGTTTCTATGAAGTCCACATTTCGGATATAGCCTACACCCAACATCGACTTTAAGTTTAGTTTCTTCTGTTTCCCGATGGGACAGCTCATTCCTGCACTAAGATCGCCGCTCCAACATCCGTTTACATTTTCCGGTTTATAGGTTTTTACTCCCGTTTGTTTGTTGTACGAATATCCCATGGCAATTGCATTTTGTACCGGTTTAAATACTCCCTCGATTGCCCACATCAGTCGTTTTTTGGGGTACATCCTGATAAACGAGGTGATTATCCGATGCGACATCGATGTTCTTAGTTCCGAATTACCCACTCTGATATTCAATGGATCTGTCGTGTCATACACGTCTAAGTACATATTCATATCAGGGGTTTTCGAGTTTAATGCATACTGTAACTGTGCTTCGTATTTGCGATCTTTGCTTGACCATTTCAAATAGGAACTGTATATATTGATAAGTGGATTACGCTTTGTAAACGTTGTGTCAACACTGCCCCGATGGTAGGTATAGGAACGATGCTGTATGGATGCGGGTACGGCTAATTGGGCTCTCCAAACTGATTTTTCGGTTTCTTGTTTCCACACTAAGAAAGGTTCTATTGTAGATTTATTTGTTTCTTGCTTGCTATCATAGCTATTGGCTTTATCTATGGTATGGATATACTCTGTGTAGGAGGGTAAAGCACCTAATTCTTCCAGAGTGTTTTCACCCCAACCTGCAAGTTTATTCAGCATATACAAACCTGACGCTGATTTCGAATAGTCTCTGTTGAACGAATAGCTGATATCTATGAAGAGATTGTTGTTCATGATATATGTATAGGTTGCCTTTGTCATCAGGCTGTGCCCCCGACTTGGCTTTATATCAAAGTATCTGTTTCTGAAATCGGTAGATGACACATTTCCCAATGAGTAGTACTCTATACGATTGTGGTCAAATACTTCTTCCTTGGTGTTAGTGTACGATGCTTTGGCGTATAGCGTGAGGTTGTCGGGTATTCGGTTGAATTTGATCTTAGATTTGAAAGCAATAGATGTCATCCATCCATAGCCATCTTTTTTAGATTGCTTGATGTTCCTGTTTATGGCATACTTCTTATAAGCATTTGCAAGATGTTTGCCAAACAGACTGTCGGCAGATACGTTGCTGCCAAAGATTGTATTGTCATCCGATGTAATTGCTGAGTAGCTATTCCTGTTTCGAAAATTGTTGTAGCTGAGGTCGGGAAGAATTTCAAAGTTGGCTTTCTCCCATTCAAAATAGAATCTGTGGTTAGTCGATAGTGAAAATGTGTTATTTGTCGCATTGTTGGTCATCCGACTGTATACATCTCCTTCGGACAGAAAGTTTGTCTGAAAGATTTTGTTGTCTATTTCATTGCCGGCATGTTTTAAATGCACATTTCCACTCAGTTTGTACCGTCCATTTCTATCGCTTATATTATAATCCAAACCGCCTATCTGTTGGGTAGTAACACCTCCCAATAATTTAGATGGGCTCCAGTTGCCATGTTCTCCGGGTTTGTTGTCATCGTTCAGATTGTTTGCATTGCCATACACCGCAAGTCTCGAATGGTCGGTAAAACGCATGGCAAATAATCTTGCTAAGTAATACCCTTCACTTCCTCCGCCAAGTTCAATATTCCCCGACATTCCTATCGAGTATTGCTTTTTCAGTTTCACGTCCATTACATAACGGATGTCTCCTGCTACTTCACGTCCTAGAAACTCGCTGTCGTCGCCTCTTTTTTCATAAACATCAATTTTGCTGACCATGTAGTTGGGTAAGTTGTCTAACAGTACACGATTATTCCCTTTGAAAAAATCCTTCCCATTCAGAAGCAGATTCTCAACGAACCGCCCATTGACAAATATCTTTCCGTTAGCCCTCAACTCAGCGCCGGGCAACTGCCGGATAAGAGCGTCCAGCATGGAGCCTTCTGCCAATTGGAATGCGTCAGCATTATATACGATAGTATCTCCTTTGATGTAAAATTTTACCTTAGTTGCTTTAACGACTACCTCATTTAAATTTATGACCTTCTCTTTATGTATGTAGATGTTGGGAATGCTACGTGAGTATTCACGATGATACAAATTGCGTAGAGATACGGGGTGCCATGTGGTTTCATATCCGTTTTTTGTAACCCGTATCAAATAGTCGCCTTCTTTTCTAGGAATGGTTAAACTGTATTCCGATGTATAAGAATAGTCCTTGCCACTTGTGTATTTACGAGTTGCGGTAGTAGAGGCTATCACGACACTGTCCGCCGAGGATAAAACTTCTACTCGACACTCAAGAAGTTGTACTTTGGTGTTAGCTTCAAAGATTTTACCGGTGAAGGTATAATTGTTCCCTTGTGAATAAGCAGCCAAAGTCCACAAGAAACATATGATTGTAGTGATATATTTTAATGCGCAATGTTTCTTTATCATGTTAATTTGTTGTGTAATTGTTTGTTTTTAGCGAAATAAAATTGGGTAGGTTTTCTCCATATTCATGCGTGTAGACACACCTGTTTGGGTAACTATGCTTGCAATGTATCAATGTTCTTCTTGATGATTCTCTCGAAGGGTGGTTTACCTGAATTGAGGCAGCGTCTACTGTAATGCAAGTCAGACATGCCATCAATTGTTGTTTGTAAGGGTCTAATTGATGGCGATGGCAACTTATTGATGACATCTTGAGTCAACAAGTAACCGTTTGTACTTATACGATCTGTGTACGTCAGTCCTAATTTTTTCATTTTGAATGTAAGGCTTTTAAGAATAAAATATATCACTATTTTCTCGCTGCAAATATATATCAAATGTTATATAAAAAAAAGAGAAAATGATTCTATTTTCCATTAATCCCTTTATTTGCATTAGAAATATATATTTTTCGTAGATTAAATAATATTCATACTATAATCATTATATCCCTCTTTCGGTTATGAATGAAAAACTATAACTCACTGAAAATATTATGTTTATTTTCGAAATTAAATGCTTCGAAAAGATCTTTTGGGTTCAAAAGCATTGACCGGACGAAAGATTTAGGGTTAAAAATTATTGGATCAATACTTGCTTTCCTTTTGATTTAACGATTAAGTTTAATATATATATTGTTGTATTTATGAATGATTATTGGGGGTATCACAATATTCCGAGAGCATAGAATCTCAGATTGCCGCGATGTGAAAATATGGGGTACTCGGAATCATCTATTTTTTCCGTAATGCCACGGGATAATAAAAAAAGGGCTCTATAACGAATCGTGTGGGTAGGCTCACAAAAATCCCTATCTTTGCATTATGGACAGCAAGGAAATCTTCACATCTGCATTGGGGCTGCAATCCCCTTGGAGCGTAATTCGTGCCGAATTTCAAATAAATGAAAGCGGCACAAAAGAACTGCACTTATGGCTTGCCTTTGAAAAGGGCTTTCTGTTTACAGCTCCGGATGGCAGCCAATCTACTGCTTACGATACTCTCGATAAGACATGGCGTCACCTCAATTTCTTTCAGCACCATTGCTATAT
>NZ_KE386626.1:0-41759 GCF_000428105.1 Bacteroides pyogenes DSM 20611 = JCM 6294
CTGGCTGCCATCAACTTGGCCAAAGCGGCATGTAAGAGGCTCGGAATAGTCTATTCCATATCCTCTTGCAAGTCATTCATACACAATGCTTATATGCTTGAACGATTTATTTGCGTGTTCGGGATTAACCCAGACCCGCAAGTTATTGACAAACTTTTCAAAGAACTCATTTTATTTACTGCCAGAGCCGCTTAGCCTTGGCGAATTTTTAACGAACTATTATTAGGATATAATGCATATTTTAAACTACTCATCACTTCCAATCCGTAACGAGCATCTCCTTGAACATATCGGTTTATGCCTAACGATATATCAAACGGGAGTTCAAGCAATATTAGTTTGCAATCGGAATGCAAAATTCGATGTTTCATCATCTGAATAACAGACTGAGATATAGACAATCCACCATGAATAGATTCTCCAAGTGCCAAAATCTTAACAGAATTTATTCTCGGAATCTTATGATATAGCAATGAGTCGTCAAAAGAAAGAGGAATAATGTCTTGCTTATTGCTCATAATATCTTTGGGGAGTGTGCTGACATACGCTCGGGAAGGAAGTTTAATCTGCATATCCGTGAAATGAAAGTTTTGATTTAATTCATTATTTTTCCCTTTGATATGCATAGTAAAACGCAAATAGCTCGTATCAAAACAGGGTTGCTTAATGCTAAAAAATTCAGCATCATTTGTTCTTGGATTTATGTCAATACTATCGGAATAGCACAGCAATCCATGAGTATCATAAGATTGAATAATTAAATCAGCAACCGCTATGTTATTGCTTTTACATCTAAAATTAACAGATATCGAGTCTGATTCATAAGCATTTACAATCATCCCATTGTATATTTTACATTCAAGATCTCTTCCTTTTTTTTGTGAGATTCTCGTTGCGTTTATGATTCCCGCAGAATCAATATTAATAACACAGTCATAAAAACCAAGACCGGTTTTCCATGATGAAACAAAACATACTGTTTGCGAATATTTGTCTCTTGGCTCTGCTTTAGTGCCGGAAAAACCAAATAAAACAAACAAAATAAAAATATACGTTTTGAACGACAAGCTAAACTTGTACAAACAAAAATGTTTAATAAATCTATTTTCCATAAAAAGCGACAATAAGTGTAATAAAAGACAGGTTACATAGATTTCGTCAACAAATAATGCCCGATTCATCAAAAACAGCACTTATAAATGCTGCACACCATGACGTATCCAATGTGCCTTTGGAAAATCCTGCATGTCCAAGCATTCCTGCAATTACATTTAAATCATTCGATTCCGATGACAGATTCCGACAGCAAATTTAAGGGAAAGAATGGTAAAATCCGCTTTTAGGTGTGGCAAAGCTTAGTTTCTTTCTATTTTAGGTATTAATTCTCATGTAAGTTTGTAATCATTATTCATCTGTATATAGGAGACGAATACAACAAAGCAATATCAGAATGGAACCGAAAGCAACTCTCTGCCAATGGGATGAATGCCATCTAATCTTTTTTCTTTGAAGCATCGCCCACAGGAACACAACCGGATTTATACCGTTCAACATACACAGTTGGCGTGCCGCCTTGAACAGTGAAGCGGAGCGTGTTAAGCCTGTTTCATCCGCAAAAGGATTATTGGAAATTAAATCTCCTGTCATCTCATCGTCTCATTCCTGGACGACGGAGCGTCTAAGATTTGGACAGTCTGCAAACTACATAAAAGAGTAACGGTCTAATTATCAAACAGAAAACGATTACGGCACATCGCTTGCTTCTCTTTTTCCGGAATGACAATAAAAACAACAGGAATAAATGAATAAATGCTTATCGATTGTGTGTTTATGGTTGGGTGCGGCGACGTCCTCGAACTTGCAGGGACAAGCCACACCGGACGACTGCATCCGCTATGCCTGGCAGCACAACCTGTCTATCCAAAGACTGCAGATCGCTACAAAAGAGGCTCGCGCCGATTATGTGTCGGCCATAGGGAAGTTTCTCCCGCAAATATCGATGAAAGGGGAAGTGGGAAGATACACCGGGCGTTCCATCGACCCGCGTACTAACGGCTATACATCCGAAGCTTACAATCAGGGAACAGCCGGACTGGAAATCACTCTTTCTCTGTTCGAAGGATTCTCGCGCATCAACCTCCTGAAGCTGAGAAGCCTCAACCGCGAAGAGAAGATGTATGATTTGGACGCAGGAAAAAACGAGCTGGCCATCCAAATCACAGAGGCTTATTATAAGGCTGCACTGAACGAACAGCTGTACTTGCTTGCCGAAGAACAGTTGGAGTTGGGCAATCAGTACCTGAAACAGGCGCACGCTTACTACGGGCTGGGACTGAAGTCCGCCGCGGATGTCCGGGAGATAGAAGCGCGGAGGCAAGGAGACCTCTTGCGCTACATCGCTTCTCTGAACAACAGGCGGCTTTCTTTGCTTTACCTGAAAGAGTTGATGGGCATGGAGACAACAGACTCGCTCGGCATTATCCCCATAGCGGCGGACAGTCTTCCGCCCCGCTTGCAAGAGACCGATCCGGAAACATTATACCGGCAGGCCGTAATCGTGCTGCCTGAATACAAAAGCATGCAGATAAAAGAGCGCGCCGCACGCAAAGATTACGCGATGACCCGGGGAGAGTTCTTCCCTGCCGTGTACGCGCGTTTTTCCCTAAACTCCGATTATTACAACTCGCTGTATTCTCTCCGCCAGCTGCGCGAACATCGCAGCAATTACATCGGGATAGGTTTCTCTTTTCCTCTATTCACCGGATTGGAGCGATATACGCGGCTCAGGAAGAAACGGTTGAACATGCTGCGCATGCAGAATGAGCTGACGGAGAAGCGACTCAGGCTGCGCACGGAGACGGAACGCCTGTCGCACAGTTTGCGCACGGCTTGGGAAGAGCATCGGCAAGTCTGCTTGCAGGCGGACGCGGAGCGACAAGTGCTGCAAGCAACGAAGAGGAAATGGGAGGAAGGAGCATCTTCTACACTGCAACTGATGGAAGCCCGCAGCCGGTGGTTGTCCGCCCGCAGCGAACAGGTGCGCGTACAGGCTCAATACGAGTTGCTCAGGCGATTAATCGTTTATTATCAAACAGGAACTTTTATACATACCGATCATGAATAACGAAATGGATACGAAAATAGAGCGTAAGCGGCAACGTTTCCCGCGCCGGAAGATCGTAAGCGGAGCAAGTATTCTGGCAATAGCCGGATGCGCCCTTTATCTTTTCTTCCGCGACAGCGCGGCCTCGCTTACCGTAGAACGCAGCCGCATCACTGTGGGAAGCGTCGAGAAAGGAGAGTTCAACGATTATATCCAAGTCATCGGCCAAGCGGTGCCTGCCCGCATGGTTTATCTGGACGCCATCGAGGGCGGAAAAGTGGAGGAACGCCTGTACGAAGAGGGAGCCGTCGTCAGGCAGGGAGATGTCATCCTCCGCTTAAGCAATCCGTTGCTCAACATCGGCATACTGCAAAGCGAAGCGGATCTCGCCTATCAGGAGAACGAACTGCGCAACACCCGCATCCGCATGGAGCAGGAGCGGCTCAGCCTGAAGCAAGAGCGCATCGGCATGTGGAAAGAGTATCTGATGAGAAAACGCAGGCGCGAACAATGCCGAAAGCTAATGAATGAAGACCTCATTGCACGCGAAGAGTATCTCCGGGCAAACGAGGCGTTCGACGCCATACACCAACAGCTTGCCACGCTCGACGAACGCATCAGGCAAGACAGTCTGTTCCGCCTCGCACAAGTAAGCAGCCTCGACGAGAACATCCGCCACATGAAGCAGAGCCTTGTACTGATTCGCCGGCGGTTGGAGAATCTGAAAGTGAAAGCGCCCATCAACGGACAGGTGGGCAATCTCGACGCACAGATCGGGCAGTCGATCGCTCCCGGTGAACACATCGGGCAGATGATAACTCCCGATTTGAAGATTCAGGCGCAGATCGACGAACATTACGTAGAGCGGGTAGTTGCCGGACAGCCTGCCGATTTCACACGCGACGGCAACGCATACAGGCTCGAAGTGACAAAAGTGTATCCGGAAGTAAAAGCAGGACAGTTCCGAACCGATCTCGCCTTCACTTCCTCTCGCCCCGAGAATATACGGGCAGGACAAACGTACCACCTGAATCTGCAATTGGGCGCTCCCACACAAGCGCTTTTGCTGCCGCGCGGCAGCTTTTTCCAAAGAACAGGCGGACGCTGGATTTATGTTCTGGACAAAAGTGGTACATTTGCCCTCAGGCGGGAGATAAAGACAGGCAGGCAGAATCCCCGGTATTACGAAATCTTGTCCGGGCTGGAGGAAGGAGAAAAGGTGATTGTTTCGGGATACGAGTCTTTCGGCGATTACGAGAAAATAAAACTAACTTTTTAAAACATATCCAATGATTAAGATAGAAAATCTCTCTATGCTCTTTGCCACAGACGAAGTGCAAACCAAAGCATTGAACAACATTAACCTGGAAATAAAACAAGGGGAGTTTGTTGCCATTATGGGGCCGTCGGGCTGCGGAAAATCGACGCTGCTCAACATCCTCGGCACGCTCGATACCCCGACTTCGGGCTCTTACTCATTCAACGGGCACCGGGTGGAGGGCATGAACGAGAAACAACTGACTGCTTTGCGGAAAGGAAACATCGGATTCATCTTCCAAAGTTTCAATCTGATAGACGAACTGACCGTGTATGAAAATGTGGAACTGCCGCTCATATATCTCCATGTGAAGCCGGCAGAACGCAAACGAAGGGTGATGGAGGTATTGGACAAAGTTAGCCTGACCCACCGTGCCGGGCACCTGCCGCAACAGCTTTCGGGCGGACAGCAGCAACGCGTAGCCATCGCCCGTGCCGTAGTGACGAACGCCCCGCTGCTGCTTGCCGACGAACCTACGGGTAATCTCGACTCCACCAACGGAATGGAGGTGATGGAGTTGCTCCGCACGCTCAACAGCCGGGGCACTACGGTCGTCATCGTCACTCACTCGCAGCGTGACGCGATGTATGCGCACCGCATCATACGCCTGCTCGACGGAAAGATTATCGCGGAGAACTTCAACCACCGCCCCGATACGGACGATAAAAGCGAAATGTTATGATACGGAACTATTGGAACAGCGCAGTGCGCCGGCTGACGAAGCGGAAAAAATTCAGTTTCATACACATCCTCGGACTGGCATTGGGAATGGCTTCCGCCTTGCTCATCCTAACCTATGTGGCGTTCGAGTTCAGCTATGACGGGATGCACCGGAAAGCCGCCCGCATCTACCGGGTGGAAAGCACTTTCCGTGAGAACGGGGTGCTGACGGACTATTGGGCGACGAGTTCGTTCGGGTACGGATCGGCCATGAAAGAGAACCTGCCCGGAATAGAAGACTATACCCGCATAGGAAGCATCATACAGCCCGAACAGCTGGTCAGCCGCAATGACCTCACGATGCGTGAGAGCGGCATCGCTTATACCGATGAGGGTTTCTTCCGAATCTTCGATTTCGAACTGGAAAGAGGCGATCGGAAGTTCTGCCTGTCGCGCCCCGGACAAGTAGTGATAACGGAGCATATCGCCCACAAATACTTCAACGACGAAGACCCGGTGGGGAAAATACTGGTATTCAGCAGCAACGTAGGGAGAGCGACATGCGAAGTCACGGGAGTCATGAAAGAGATGCCTCACAACTCGCATATCCGGTACGACATACTTATCTCCTACAAAACCCTCCCCACATGGGTGCAAGAGTATTGGTACAAGCACGAAGCATACACATACGTACAGCTCGACTCTCCGGAACGTGTGGCGGAGATAGAGGAAGCATTCCCCCGACTGGCCGAAAAATATAAGACCGAGGAGGCATTGAGGAATAAGACATGGGGAGTACGGCTCACCCCGCTCAAAGAGATTCATCTGAATCCGCAGACCGGCTATGAAGCGGAACAGAAAGGAAACCGCTCCATCCTTATCGCCCTCATCTTCGCAGCCATTTCCATCCTTCTCATCGCATGGATCAATTATGTGAACCTCACGGTGGCGCAGTCGATGGAACGGGCAAAGGAAGTCGGCATACGCAGAATGGCGGGCGCCTTCCCCCGGCAGCTTGTCGGGCAGTTTCTGTTCGAAGCGTTACTCATGAACCTGATTGCCCTGATACTGGCAGCCGGACTGGTAGAAGCGGTACTTCCCGCTTTCAACAATCTGGTAGGGCGCACCGTAAGCTTCCGCATCTGGTTCACCGGCTATTGGGGTATTGGGGTCGTGTTTCTTTTGGCAGCCGGCATCTGCCTGTCGGGTTATTATCCCGCACGGATATTGCTTCGCTATCGCCCCGTCGTATTGCTGAAGGGCAAATTCCTGAACAATCGCCGGGGCAACCGCATCCGGGAGCTTCTTGTCGTAGTGCAATACGCCGCTTCCATGATTCTATTGTGCGGCACACTGGTGGTATTCGCGCAACTCAGCTTTATGCGCAGCCGTCCGTTAGGGGTGAACACCGAACGCATTTTGGCAGTCAAATATCCTGCTCCCTCCGAAGGGATGCCGCAAAAGATAGAAGCCTTGCGAAAAGCGCTGAAACAGATTCCGTCTGTCGACAGAGTCACTTCGTCGGGCGCTGTGCCGGGCGAAGAGGTGGCCACGTTCCTATCCAACCACCGCACCCGGGATGCGCTCAAGCAAAACCGGCTGTACGAAATGCTCAGTTGCGACGCCGATTATATAGACACGTACGGACTGGAAGTGTTAGCCGGGCGCGGGTTTTCCGAATCATACGGCAACGATGTCGACAAGCTGGTGGTCAATGAATCGGCTGTCCGCACCCTTGGCTTTGCGACCAACGACGAAGCGCTGGGAGAAGAGATAACGGTAGAAGGCACGGAATCGCCTATGCAAATCATCGGTGTGATAAAAGACTACCACCAACAGTCGCTGAACAAAGGCTACACCCCTATCATGCTGATTCATAAAGACAAAATAGAATGGCTGCCCCAACGCTACCTCTCCATCCGCTTTCATCCAGCAGATCCCGCTGCAATCGTAGCGGAAACGGAGAAGAGATGGAAAGAGTATTTTGCCGATTCCAGTTTCGACTCTTTCTTCCTCGACCGGTATTACGACCGGCAATACAAGAGCGACAAGGCTTTCGGCATTATTATGGTCGTCTTCGCAAGCCTGGCTATCTTTGTTTCCTGTCTGGGACTGTGGGGACTGGCGGTGTTTTCATGCGCCATCCGCACCAAAGAGATGGGCATCAGGAAGGTACTGGGCGCTTCCCACGGGAGGTTGTTCCGCCAGTTGGGAGAAACTTTTCTCTTTCCCATCCTCACGGCTGTCTGTATCGGCTTTCCGGTGGCCTGGTTCGGTATGGAAGCATGGCTGGAACATTATGCGTTCCGCACAGAAATGAAACCTTGGTTTTTCTTGTTGCCCATCGGGCTCTTGCTGCTCATCTCGTTCGTCACCGTATTCCGCCAGGTGGTGAAAGTAGTGACGGGCAAGCCTGCGCGCTCGCTGAAATACGAATAAGTACCCAATCGGTTAATGAAAATTCCGAACTGCCGGACCTGTCAAATATACGCTCCCCGTATATATATTACAATCGCATCTGCGCATACGGCGGCTAAATCACTCCGCGTATACGGTCGTCGAAAGCGGAAAGCGCAGCCTTTGCCCCTTCACCCATCGAAATGATGATTTGCTTGTAGGGCACGGTCGACACGTCGCCGGCGGCATAGATGCCCGGCACATGGGTGCGGCAGTGCGAATCGGTCACGATTTCTCCCATGCGATTGGTTTCCACCACATCGCGGAAAGCGGCGCTATTGGGCGAAAGGCCGATCTGCACGAACACGCCGTCCAGCTCTACCAAGCGCTCTTCATCCGTGCGGCGGTCTTTGACGCGCAATGCCGTCAGCTTGTCGCCATTGCCCACCACTTCCGTTGTCTGCACGTTGACAAACACCTCTACGTTGGGCAGCGTTGCCAACTTCTCCTGAAGCACGCGGTCGGCTTTCAGCTCGCCCATGAACTCAAACAGCGTCACCTTCGAACAGATTCCCGCAAGATCGATGGCAGCCTCCACTCCGGAGTTCCCACCACCTACCACAGCCACGTGCTTACCCTTATAGAACGGCCCGTCGCAATGAGGACAGAAGGCCACTCCCCGTCCGATATACTCCGCTTCGCCGGGCACATTCAGCCTTCGCCAACCCGCTCCCGTGGCAATGATCAGCGCAGGGGCCAGCAACCGCTCGCCTACTGAGGTAACAATGAGTTTGTCTGCCTCCACCGTTTCCACGCTCTCGATGCGGCGATGTTCGAGCAAATCTACCGGATAATGTGACAAATGCGTACGCAGGTTATCGGCCAATTCCTTACCGGTCGTTTCGGGTACGGAAATCAGATTCTCTATGCCTACCGTTTCCTTCACCTGACCGCCGATGCGTTCGGCAACCATAGCCACCTTCAGGCCCTTGCGTGCGGAATAGATGGCGGCAGATACCCCCGCCGGACCGCCTCCCGCTATAATCACGTCGTATCTCTTTTCTGCCGTATCTGCGAGAGACGGTTCCGCTCCGTAGCGTTCTTCGAGCTTCGCTAGTAGTTCGCCCAACTCGCCGCGCCCTACATGCAGCAGCTTTCCGTCGGCAAATACCGAAGGCACGCCCTGTATTTTCAGCGCGTCCACCTCTTCCTGATAGAGAGCGCCGTCTACCATCTGATGAGAAACGGAGGGGTTCAGCACGCTCATGAGATTCAACGCCTGCACCACATCGGGGCAGTTGGTACACGTAAGAGAAACGTAGGTGGTCAGTGCCACAGGCCCCTTTAACGCTTTTATCCGCTGCGCCACAGCCTCGTCGGGAAAGTTCTTTCCCTTTCCGTCCAGATTGAGGACAGCCAGCAGCAAGGAAGTAAATTCGTGTCCGTTGGGGATACCCCGGAAACCGATACCCGAAGGCTCTCCGTTTTTCAGGATATCGAACTCCAGCCGGTCGGACTCCCGTATGTTGCAACTCAGCCGGTCGGAGCAAGCCGCCACTTCTTCCATCATTTCTATCAACTCTTCGCGGCTCTCATGCCGTGCAGGCACCCTGATGTCAAAAATGAAATCGGACTCCAAGGCGGCGAAAATGGTTTTCAACTGTTCTTTCAATGCAATATCTAACATATCTGTTGCGCTTTATGGAAAAAAGGCCGGCAGCGTCTCTCGCCATCGACCTTTTCTCCCATTTACATGATTAGCTATTATCAAATTTTACCAACCAAATCGATGCTCGGTTTCAAAGTAGAAGCTCCTTTTTTCCATTTAGCCGGACAAACTTCACCTTCGTGGCTTGCCACAAACTGGGCAGCCTCTACTTTGCGGAGCAGCTCGGAAGCGTCGCGACCGATGTTGTTGTCGTTCAGTTCCACCACCTTAATCTGTCCTTCGGGATTGACAACGAAAGTACCGCGATAAGCCACACCTTCCGACTCGATATACACGCCCAACGCACGGCTCAGCACACCTGTGGGGTCTGCCAGCATGGGGTATTGAATCTTACGGATGCTTTCGGAAGTATCGTGCCAAGCCTTGTGCACAAAGTGAGTATCCGTACTTACAGAATAAACCTCTACGCCCATCGACTTGAGTTGTTCGTATTTCTCGGCCATATCCACCAGTTCGGTAGGGCATACGAACGTGAAATCGGCAGGGTAGAAGAACAGGATAGCCCATTTGCCTTTCAGGTCGTTGTTGGTCACTGTTTTGAAAGCGCCGTTGTGAAAAGCCTGTACACTGAATTCCGGAAGATAAGAGTTTAAAATCGGTTCCATAATCTTTTTATTTTTTAGAGTTCTACTTACATTTATTTTTTATCCTGATGCAAAGATAACAAGCAGAAAACCTCTCTCGAAGAAAAAGCCAATCGAATAAATCTATCCTCCGATAGATATAATTTATCAAAAGAACGCGGATTAACACAGCCTTATGCGATTCGGTAGCGAATCGTCGGGTAATGCTGTATCAATCCGCATTTGTCTGCCGTCTATGATCGAACTCCGGCTACACCTTTCGGATCCAGGCGGGTAGCAGATCAGTAACGGTTGCGGTTGTATCCGCCGCCGTTTCCGCCACGCGAGCCATATCCTCCGCCGCTTCTTTCCGTACGGGGACGCGCCACGTTCACGTTGATCGTTTTACCGTCGAAATCGGTTCCGTTCAATTCGGATATTGCCGATTCGCCCTGCACGTCGTCCGGCATTTCAACAAACCCAAACCCGCGCGATCTGCCGGTTTCTCTATCAGTGATAACATTAGCAGAAGCCACTTCTCCATACTGCGCAAATAACTCCTGTAAACTTTCACTCACCGTGCGAAAGTTTAGATTTGATACATAAATGTTCATCTTTTTTTCTTTGTTGTTTATTATTAATTATCGGTTACCTTTGTCGACAAGAACGATGTTGACGGCATTCATGCCCTTCTGACCGCGTCCCAACTCGAATGTAACCCTGTTTCCCTGTTCGATGGAAGCCGGTGCGTTGCTGATGTGAAAAAAGTATTTCTCCGTGCTGCCGAGGTCTTTTATAAAACCATAGCCTTTATCGGAGTTGAAATGTTCCACACGCCCCTGCATCACTTCCTCTTCCACCTCTTCCTTGACAGGAGTAGAAACCGCTATGTCTTCTACATCGATCTCCTGCCTCTTGCTCATATCCGGAGGTGTACTCGTAATATTTCCGTTTTCATCGACGTAGGCAATCATATCCTCGAAAGAAGCGCTTCCTTCGGCTTTACGCTCTTCTTTACGTCGCTGTTTTTCCAGTCTTTTCTGTTGTTTCAGTTTTTCTTTCTCTCTTTTATTGAATGATATCGCCATTGGCTCTCCTTTTTCTTTTTTATGTATTCGTAAATTACGCCGATACCGGCACTACCTTCAGCTTTTTCCCGATCAGTTTCTGGATGCTTTTAAGTTTCGCGTCCTCATCCTGCGAGCAGAAAGTCAGAGCGGTTCCGCTGTTTCCTGCACGCCCCGTACGGCCGATACGGTGCACATACGTTTCCGCCACATCGGGCAGATCGTAGTTTATCACCAGTTCCAGATGCGCTATATCGATTCCCCTTGCGGCAATGTCGGTGGCTATAATCACGCGCGTCTTTCCCGATTTGATGTTGCCCAACGCCCGCTGTCTGGCCACTTGCGTTTTATTTCCGTGAATGGCTTCGCAGCCGATGCCTTCTCTTTTCAGAATTCTGGCGATTTTGTCCGCCCCGTGCTTGGTGCGCGAGAAAACGAGCACAGTCTTTTCCTGTTCTTTCTGCAACAGATGAACAAGAAGTTTGCTCTTCTGCGGCTTCTCCACCCAATACAGATTCTGCCTGATGGTATCCACCGTAGACGAAACGGGAGCTACTTCCACTTTTACGGGACGGTGCAACATCGTTGCCGCAAGATTCGCGATGGCATCGGGCATGGTTGCCGAGAAGAAAAGCGTCTGACGCTGCTTCGGCAGCAAGGGAATCAGGCGTTTGATGTCGTGCACAAAGCCCATGTCGAGCATGCGGTCGGCCTCATCGAGCACAAAGTGAGCCACAGCGTCGAGCGTCACATACTTCTGCTTTATCAGGTCGAGCAGGCGTCCCGGAGTGGCGACCAGCACATCGACTCCTGCTTTCAGTTTCTCTACCTGGCTGCTCTGTTTCACGCCGCCGAATATTACGGTATGCTTCACATCGGTATGCCGGGCATAATCTCTGAAGCATTCGTCTATCTGAATCGCCAGCTCGCGTGTAGGAGTCAAAACAAGCGCGCGTATCTTTCTCTTTCCCGTGGTTGCGGGTTTGCGGTTGAGCCATTCAATGACCGGTATGGCGAAAGCCGCCGTTTTACCCGTACCTGTCTGGGCAATGCCCAGCAAGTCGCTACCGGACAGGGCAACCGGTATAGCCTGTTCCTGAATAGGTGTCGGCTTTTCGTATCCTTTTTCGGACAGAGCCTTCAATACAGGCTCCTGTATGTTTAATTCTTTAAATGTCATAATGCTGCTGTATCGATATACAGTCTTTTAATTTACAGATTGATGCAGGCAAGGGAGAAGCGCGAAGAACGGACACAACGGAATGGGATGATGTACTTTCGCAACCTACCGGCTTATATAAACAAGGAAGTTAATTGTTAAGTCGGTTTGACGATGAGAAGCGCTGCCAAACAACGGCAGATCGAAACATGGCTAAGGAAGATACAATATAAACTCGATTGTTTTACGGCACAAAGGTAGACAATTAATCGGACTATCCGGCCATATTATGTTATTTTATGAGAATAACCGGTGTTTTTCCGCCCAACATACCAAATATGCAAGCATATCTTTTCGCAAGTCGCCTTTTCCTCCTATTTTTGTCCTGTCAATACAAAAACGTTCTCTTGACTATGAAACATCCTCTCTCACAATTCGGATATTGCCCCAAATGCGGCTCCGCAGATTTCGAAACCAACGATGAGAAATCGAAGAAGTGTGCCGGATGCGGCTTCGTATATTACTTCAATCCCTCCGCCGCCACCGTAGCCCTGATTCTCAACGAACGGCAGGAACTGCTGGTTTGCCGGCGCGCGAAAGAACCCGCCAAAGGAACCCTCGACCTTCCCGGAGGCTTCATCGATATGGGTGAAACGGGCGAAGAAGGTGTTGCGCGCGAGGTGCGGGAAGAGACGGGACTCGAAGTGGAACAGGCCTCCTACCTGTTCTCGCTTCCCAATATTTATATCTATTCGGGGTTTCCCGTACACACGCTGGACATGTTTTACCTTTGCAAGGTGACAGGCGACGGGCGGCTCTCTGCCATGGACGATGTGGATGAAGCCTTCTTTATCCCGATCGGGCAAATACGGGCGGAGGACTTCGGACTCGATTCCATACGAAAAGGACTTAAAAAATTCTTATCGGGCGGTCTATTCGTTAATTTATAACAAATAGCCGATACATATTCCCCTTTTTGGGTTTTATTAAGTCAGGGAATACTTAATTTACCATCCGGAGTTCTTCCGACGGAAGATCCGGTTTTATTTAGTGCAAACACTTCGATTATGAAAAAAGAAATTATCCGGCTTGTGTGTGCTGCCCTGTTCAGTGTATCTGCAACGGGCTTTGCGCAGACAAACGAAAAGATCACCTCCCCTTATCATTTGTACCAAGAAGGGAAAGCCTTGTTTCACGAGAAACACTATGCCGCCTGTGTGCCGGCATTGAAAGCATTTGTAAAGCAGATGACTTCGGAAGAGTATCGGCAGGATGCCGAATATATGCTGGCGGCAGCGGCTTATGAACTGCAAGACAAAAACCGTATCGGGATTCTCAGGAAATACCTGAACCGTTATCCCGATACGCCACATGCCAACCGCATCTACGGACTGCTCGCTTCGTGCTATTTTTACAACGGAAACTACGATGAGTCGCTGGCGCTTTTCAATGCTACGCGCCTCGAACTCCTACCCGACGAAGAGCGGGGCGAACGCACCTACCAGTTGGCAACGGGGCAGCTGAAAACGGGTAACCTGAAAGAGGCGGCCGTATGGTTCGAAACCTTGCGGAGCACAAGCTTCCGCTATTCGGAAGACGGCAACTACTACCTCTCTTATATCCGCTATACACAAGGAAGATACCGGGAAGCTCTGGACGGATTTCTCGCTCTGCAAAACAACGCCAAGTACAAGGCACTCGCACCTTACTACATCGCAGAGATTTACATCATTCAAAAAGAGTACGACAAAGCGTTGAAGGTGGCGCAGAATTATCTGTCGGCTTATCCCCGAAACGAGCATACCGCCGAGATGCACCGCATTTCGGGCGACGCTTATTATCATCTCGGGCAATACCAACGGGCAACCGAAGCGTTCGGCCTTTACTTAAACCGACATCCGGACACTCCTCGTCGCGACGCGCTTTACCGTTTAGGCATCTCCTACTATCAAACGGGAGTTTACTCGAAAGCGGCGGAAGCGTTGGGCAGAGCGACCGGGACGGATGATGCCCTGACACAGAACGCCAATCTGCATCTGGGGCTTTCGTACCTGCAACTGGCGGAAAAGAACAAAGCCCGCATGGCATTCGAACAGGCGGCGGCATCGGATGCCAACCGGCAAATCAAAGAACAGGCGGCATACAACTACGCGCTGTGTCTGCACGAGACTTCCTACTCCGCTTTCGGAGAGTCGGTGACAGCGTTTGAGAAATTCCTCAACGACTTCCCCACATCTCCGTATGCCGAAAAGGTAAGCGGATACCTGATAGAAGTGTATATGAACACACGCAGCTACGAAGCCGCCTTGAAATCGATCGACCGCATCGCCCGTCCGAGCGCACGCATGCTGGAAGCGAAGCAGAAGATTCTGTTCCAGCTCGGAACGCAGGCGTTTGCCAATGCCGACTTCGAACAAGCTCTCCAGTACCTGAACCGGTCGATTGCTCTCGGACAATATAACCGCCAGACAAAAGCCGACGCTTACTATTGGTGCGGAGAGTCGTATTACCGCCTCAACCGGATGACGGAAGCCGCCCGCGACTTCAACGCCTATCTGCAACTGACCGCGCAAACCGACAGCGAAACGTATGCGCTCACCAATTATAATTTAGGTTATATCGCTTTCCACCGGAAAGCCTACACGGAGGCCAAAGATTATTTCCTGCGGTTCGTCCGGCTGTATAAGGCAAACGACCGAACTGCCCTGGCAGACGCTTACAACCGGCTCGGCGACTGCCACCTGCACGTGCGCCGCTTCGAAGAGGCCAAGCAATACTACTCCCAAGCCGAACAGATGAACACTCCCTCAGGCGATTATTCGTTCTATCAGCTTGCGCTTGTGTCGGGGTTGCAGAAAGATTATGCCGGAAAGGTGACGTTGCTGAACCGCCTCACCGGCAAATATCCTTCTTCTCCGTATGCCGTAAACGCCCTTTACGAGAAAGGCCGCTCGTATGTATGGATGGACAATCAGAACCAAGCTATCCAGTCGTTCAAAGAGTTGCTGGCCAAATATCCCGAAAGCCCGATGAGCCGGAAAGCTGCCGCCGAAATCGGACTGCTGTATTACCAGAAGGGAGATTACAGCCAAGCCATCGATGCTTACAGGCAAGTGGTGGAGAAGTATCCCGGAAGCGAAGAAGCACGAATGGCGATGCGCGATCTGAAATCCATTTATGTCGACCTGAACCGTATCGACGAATTCGCCGCGCTGGCAAATTCGATGCCGGGACACATCCGTTTCGATGCCAACGAACAAGACTCACTGACGTATGCCGCTGCCGAAAAGACATATATGCGCGGCAGACCGGAAGAGGCAAAGAACAGCCTGAACCGATACCTGCAAGCATTTCCCGAAGGGGCTTACAGCCTGAACGCCCATTATTATCTCTGCCGCATCGGACAGGAGCAGAAGAATTACGACATGGTGTTGCTGCATTCGGGCAAACTGCTGGAATACCCGAACAACCCGTTTGCTGAGGAAGCCCTCATAGCGCGTGCGGAAGTACAGTTCAACCAAATGCAGATGGCAGACGCGCTGGCGAGCTACAAGATGCTGAAGGAAAAAGCGAGCACTTCGGAACGCCGCCTGCTTGCCGAGACAGGCATCCTCCGCTGCGGGCATCTGCTGAAAGAGGACGCGGAAACCATTCATGCCGCTACCGCCCTGCTCGCCGAAGCCAAACTTACTCCCGAATTGAAGAGCGAAGCGCTCTATTACCGGGCAAAGGCATACCTGAACCGGCAAGCAGGCAAGAAAGCGACGGACGACTTGAGGGAATTGGCGAAAGACACCCGCAACCGGTATGGCGCGGAGGCCAAATATCTGTTGGCTCAATCGCTTTACGACGCGAAGGAATACGCCGCCGCCGAAAAGGAGCTGCTCGACTACATCGACCAAAGCACGCCCCATGCCTATTGGCTGGCACGGAGTTTCATACTCCTTTCGGATGTGTATGTCGCCACGGGTAAGCCGGTCGACGCGCGCCAATACTTGCTGAGCCTGCAACAGAACTACCGGGGAAATGATGACATCGGGAGAATGATCGAGAGCAGACTGAAGAAACTAACCCATTAAAAGAACCGACACGATGATGAAAAGAACTCTTTATATACTCGGAGGAGCGGCATGTGTCATGCTGCTGCCCCATAGCCTCCGGGCACAGAACGTACAACCGAAGGATACGACCGTGAGCCGCACCGTGGTTGTAGAGCAGGAATACAATCCCGACATACTCGATGCCGCGAAAGTGAACGTGCTTCCCAAAGTGGAAGCGCCGACGGTGGGAAAGAAGAGCGCGGAATACGCCACCACGCTTTTCCCCGCCACTTCCATCCCGGGATTTTCCATGAACCCTTATTCGGGAGAAGAGCTGCAACCGGCTTTCACACCCGGATACATGCGCGCGGGATACGGCAACTATGGCAATCTCGATCTTTTTGCCAACTATCTGTTCCGTCTGTCCGGTAAGGACCGGCTGAATATCGGGCTGCAAGTGGATGGGATGAACGGAGAACTGGACAAGCTGTCTCAGGCGAACCCGGAAAGGAAGAAATGGGATGCCCATTACTACCGTACACGAGCGGGAGCGGATTACACGCACCTGTTCGACAGGTTCGAGCTGAACGCGAACGGTAACTTCGGACTGAGCAATTTCAATTACCAACCGGGGGGCATTCACGGCAAACAAAAATTCACTTCGGGGGATGTGCAGACAGGTATCCGCTTCACCGACGAAACCGCTCCTTTCCGTTTCAACGCCACAGCCGGAGTATTGATGTACGAACGCCGGCAAAACGGACCGAAACAGCCGGGGAATGAAGACTATGCCATCAAAGAAACCATCCTGCGCTTTGCGGGAGGTGTGACGGGGATGATAGGCGACCGACGGAACATCGGTATCGGTTTCGAGCTGAACAACTTTCGGTACGGAGGATACACGAAAGATCCGCACACGCAGGAAACATTGCTGAAAGGGTATACCGCCCTTCAACTAAACCCGTCATACGAGTTGGATACGGATGACTGGCGACTGCACCTGGGCGCGAAGGTCGATCTCTCTTTCGGTTTCGGAAGCTCGTACCGCATCGCTCCTGACGTAGATATACAATACGTGTTTGCCGACAGCTACGTACTGTACGCACGGGCAACGGGCGGACAGCGGATCAATGATTTCCGCCGAATGGAGCAGATCAACCCGTACAGCGAACTCCCGGTATCGATGGAAGCAGCGGGCGAACCGCGCATCGCCCAGCTTCGGGGCACTCATGAGCAGGTGAACGGATCATTAGGATTCAAAGCCGGTCCCTATCCCGGACTATGGTTCCATGTGTACGGCGGTTACCAACGGCTGAAGGACGAAATCTTCACCGAATCCGTCACCATCCCTACCGGTGCGGAAGAGGCTTCTTTCTTCCATTTCGGACAGGCCGACGCCAACAACTTCTATGCCGGCGGAGAGGCGACATACGAATACAAAGACCTGTTTGCCGTATCGGCACGATATACCTACCGCAACTGGAAATGCCGGGCGAACGAGCACCTTTTGGCTGTGAAACCTGCCGGAGAACTATCTTTCAATACGCTGTTACGCCCCATTGCCAACCTCACCCTGAAGCTGGGCTATACCCACATCGGGCGCAAAGAGGTGAAGAGTTATATGAAGATGCAGGCGGTGAACGACCTCCATGCTGGAGCCGACTACAACCTGTTCAAAGGCATCAGCGCTTATGCCCGCGTGCACAACCTGCTGAACAAGAAATACCAGTATTATCCGGGCTATTCCGCCGAAGGGTTGAACGTTCTGGGAGGATTGAGCTTCCGCTTTTAAGCACAGGGGTTTCCACAGTCGACAAGAAGTCACTTGATGCGCGCGCAAAACCGAAGAAAGATGAACCGGAATATTGATTCCGCAACAACGATATACAAGCGCTCCGGTAAACATATATAGTCAGCGCGGTAGGCATATATACTCATGTATGGTAGATATATATGGCTACCCCGGTGAGTATATATGGCCACCACGGTAGATATATATGGCTACCGAGGTGAATATATATGAACGGTTCGGCAAGCAGATAAACCGGCATGACAGGTCTTATTGCGACCCTCTTATACAGCTCCGCCCCCCGAAAAAGCTTTTCGCAAGAAGTGTTTTTGGAATAAAAACAGTTCAAAAGAGACTTTTTTTATAAAAAAAGCAGTTTCTCCGCTTATTTATTAAGGTAAGAAAATCTTTTTTCCTACTTTTGCAGCCGATTATTGCAATACAAGCTATTATAAAAGAAAGAATTATGCAGAAAAACCTTGTCATTGTCGAATCTCCGGCGAAAGCCAAAACGATTGAAAAGTTTCTTGGAAAAGACTTTAAGGTCCTTTCCAGCTACGGACATATACGCGATTTGAAGAAAAAAGAATTCAGTATTGACGTAAAAAAGAACTTTAAACCGACTTATGAAGTTCCGGAGGACAAAAAGGATTTGGTAGACACGCTGAAAGCAGAAGCCAAGAAGGCAGAAACCGTATGGCTCGCATCCGATGAGGACCGCGAAGGAGAAGCGATTTCGTGGCATCTGTACGAAGTGCTGAAACTAAAATCGAAAAACACCAAACGAATCGTCTTTCATGAAATTACCAAAGCAGCTATTCTCAAAGCTATCGAGCAGCCGCGCGATATCGACCTCAACCTGGTGAATGCCCAACAGGCAAGACGCATATTAGACCGCATCGTAGGTTTCGAGCTCTCGCCCGTGTTGTGGAAAAAGGTGCGCCCCTCGCTGTCGGCAGGTCGTGTACAGTCGGTAGCTGTCCGCCTGATTGTGGAACGTGAACGCGAGATACAGAACTTCAAAGCGGAAGCCTCTTATCGCGTCACAGCCATTTTCCTCGTACCCGATACCGACGGCAAAACGGTAGAAATGAAAGCCGAACTGGCACGCCGCATCAAGACAAAACAGGAAGCCAAAGCTTTTCTCGAAGCATGCCGGGGAGCGACATTCTCCATCGAAGACATATCCACCCGCCCTGTAAAGAAAACGCCTCCGGCGCCGTTCACAACTTCTACCCTGCAGCAAGAAGCGGCCCGCAAACTGGGATATACGGTGGCGCAGACCATGTCCATCGCCCAACGGCTTTACGAGTCGGGATTGATTACCTACATGCGTACCGACTCTGTGAACCTGTCGGAATATGCCATAGCAGCAAGCAAAGAAGCCATCGCCCGGATGATGGGAGAGGAATATGTGCACACGCGCCATTTCCAGACCAAAACCAAAGGAGCGCAAGAAGCTCACGAAGCCATCCGCCCCACATACATGGAAAATCAGACCATCGAAGGTAAGTCGCAGGAAAAGAAACTCTACAACCTGATCTGGAAACGCACCATCGCTTCGCAAATGGCGGACGCGGAACTGCAGAAGACTACCGCTACCATAGCCATCAGCAACAATAGCGATGTGTTTACGGCTACCGGAGAAGTGATTAAGTTCGACGGATTCCTCCGTGTATACCGCGAATCGCATGACGACGATAACGAGCAGGAAGACGAAAGCCGCCTGCTGCCGCCATTGAAGAAGGGACAATCTCTTGAGGCGGGTCCCATCGTTGCGACGGAGCGTTTCACCCAACGCCCGGCACGATATACCGAAGCAAGCCTTGTACGCAAGCTCGAAGAACTGGGCATCGGCCGTCCGTCTACCTATGCTCCTACCATCTCCACCATTCAGCAACGCCAATATGTGGAGAAAGGAAACAAAGAAGGCGAACAACGCAAATTCTATGTGCTCACCCTCAAAGACGACCGGGTGAAAGAAACCAGCCATACGGAAACCACCGGCACGGAAAAGGGGAAACTCTTCCCCACAGATACCGGAACAGTAGTGAACGACTTCCTGACAGAGTTTTTTCCGGATATACTCGATTACAATTTTACCGCTACCGTAGAAAAAGAATTCGATGAGATAGCCGAAGGCGAAGTGAAATGGACTTCCATTCTCAAGAACTTCTACACTCAATTCCACCCTTCGGTAGAAAAGACACTGGCCATAAAGACAACGCATAAAATAGGCGAACGCATCTTGGGCAAAGACCCTGAAACCGGCAAAACGGTGTCGGTGAAAATCGGACGTTTCGGACCAATGGTGCAGATAGGAACTGCGGAAGATAAGGAGAAGCCCCGCTTTGCTCAGATAAAGAAAGGGCAGTCGATAGAAACCATTACGCTGGAAGAAGCGTTGGAATTGCTCCGGCTACCTCGTCACTTGGGAGAATACGAAGGAAAGAAGGTCACTGTCGGTGTCGGTCGCTTCGGCCCTTACGTGCTTCACAACAAAGTATATGTCTCGCTGCCCAAAACGATCGACCCTATGGAAGTAACCCTGGAAGAAGCCGAACGGCTCATTCTGGAAAAACGCGCCAAGGAAGCCGCGCGGCACATCAAAAAGTTCAGTGAAGAACCCGAACTGGAAATCCTGAACGGACGATACGGGCCTTATATTGCTTATCAGGGGAAAAACTACAAAATCCCGAAAGAATTCGTTCCCAAAGAGATGACATTGGAAGCTTGCATGGAACTGATCAAACAGCAAAACGAAAAGGCGTCTGCTCCTCCACGACCGAAACAGGCCGCTCAATAAGGATAAGAGAATCCCCTTGTTCTATCACTGTTTTACTGTAAACTTGCAACGCTCATTCGCGTCGGGACAGTAGAGTAGTGATAAAACAAGGGGATTCTTCATGTGTTTTCCCCAACGAGAAAGTTGATTTTCACCTTATTAGCAATAACGGTCGAGCTATTCTTCACGTATCTTCCCTGATGCGAAAGCCATAATTATCCCCTCCTGCAAACAAGGTTTGTGAACATGGATATTTTTTCCATCTATCCTCCTCCGAGATGTGCTCTTTCTTTCCCATACCGGTAGTGTCCCGTTATTTTAAACCGGAACAGACAGTCTTCCAACACCTGTCCCGCACCGATATTATGAACAATCAGGAAGCGCCTCCCGTCTCTCGACTTCTTATTCACCACCAGCCCGATATGCGTCATCCCGTTATCGAGCACCCATGTCACAATATCTCCCGGCCGATAATTCGCTTTCATATCTTCATGTACTTCTTTTTGCAAATCAATGCCGAGTTTACGGTAAGCGCGAATCACGACATCGGTACATACGCCTCTGCCGGCAGGCACATCTCCATTCGGATAGTCGATCCGCACATAAGCCGGATCATAAACCACACGTTCCTTCGTAAGCAGAAGCGCTGCATCGGAGAGCTTCTCTCCGAAAGTCATCTGCTGTCCGAATGCCGTGAGAGAACCCAAACAGATAAAAATTACGACTATAAAACGCCTCATACCCATAATCATAATGCTGTACTATTCAAATATTTATATCTGCAAACATAATCTTTCCGGCCATACTTCCTGCGAAATTCTCCTTTTTTAACTTTCAACGCTGTGTCCGCTCATCCTGAGCTTTCTACTTTTAGAACTTACAGATACGCCTCCCTTGAAAAATATCTTATTCCGGACTGACACCTTGATTCTCTCTCAAAACGCTTCTTTATTTTCATAAAAAACGTATAAACATTGGTTTTTTATGAAAATACATTTAAAAGAAAAGCTTACTATAAAAGCACAAGAAATAAATAAGTTACATTTGCAACGAAATTAAAGTATAATAAATTAAGAAAAAAGAATGAAGAATTTAAAGATGATTTATGTAGGTGCTTTTACTTTTTTGGCACTTAGTCTGAATGTAATGTTATCCTCCTGCGGAAAAGATGGAGTAGGAATCGATGAAAAAGAATTGAACAAAAAAGTTGAAACGGAAAGACCTCAGAAGGTAGAACAAAAACAAGAAGAATCTACAGAAAACAATAAAGACAACCGGAATGAGTGGAGGACGCTCTATCCCAACATTGCACCGTTTATCGACCATTCACAGGAATCACAGCATAACCTGCTATCAACAGAAGCAATCAATAAAGAAGAATTGCTTAAGGTAATCCAAGAATGGGAAAACTTGAATGAGGAAATGAAGAAGCTTCAGCGACCGCTACCCCTTTTTCCCGAATATTCGGTGCAAATCAAACGTTGGATCGCAATTTCCATAGAATATTCGAAAAAAGAATATAGTGCCCAATATGAGATATCGGAAGCCTCTTCCATCGCAAGCTCATATAAAGATTTTCACGATGCTGTCGTATATGCAAAAATCAATTTCTTATTTGTAAAAGCTCATCAAATCAAGCAAACATTGGCAGAATCTCATCCCGGTTTATCGACTTTGGCACAAAACTTTATCGGGAAAATTAAGAATATCGGATATATATATGTGCAACATGAAGGAACCCAATTTGTGAAAGAAAAAAAAGAAGAGGAATTAGTAACCTTGTTCAACGAATCCTTTGCAAAGCCTTATAACCGGATGATCGAACAAGTAAAAGCCGGACTGGATAAGAAGCAATAAGTTCCTGCCGTTATGGGTAGGAGCCAAAAGAGAAGAGCTCACAGATTGAACAACGAGCAATGAGTTCCTGCCGGCGTATATGAGAGAATGATTGGGCGAAATTTTCTGAAAGAGGATTCTAAAAGAAAGTAACTCTTGCTTTCACAATTACTGTGAAGCTATAAAACTCTCGGAAGCAGGCTTTCCGGAAATCCGGAGCTTTTGGAAAAGCTTTCCATAGTACCGTTCAATCAGTATCTACAACCTTATCACAAACGCGGGTTAACATGCATGTATACAAATAGAAACTTTCTGTATACACGCACGTTAACCCGCGTTCGGCATAATAAAGAATGATTCTTGATTTGCCGGATGCACTATCTTTTCAGACCGGTAATAGGTTTAAAAACAAAAAACTTTCTTATTTTTGTATGAATCATTGCCAAAGAGTCAACCGACAGTTCGGAATCGAATCGCGTTATTCTCCCGACTCTCCAGCTTGATAGACCCGCAGTTGGAGAAATCATGGGATGGTTCATTGCTTGTTTAATGACAAAAGCCGATAACCGGTATGGCCTGTTCTACAGCTTCAGAATTCTTATGCCCTATAAACAAAATATGAATAGTTTAATACTTAAAATACTTTCTCTTTTTCTGTTGCTTGGCGGAAGCGCAGGGATACTCCGGGCACAACCTCCTTACTACTATTACAAACAGCTCGGTATAGGTGAAGGCCTTTCGCAATCGAGAGTACAATGCATACTGAACGACCACAGGGGCTATCTATGGGTCGGCACGGAGTCGGGGCTGAACTGCTACGACCGCGACCATCTGAAGCAATACCTTCATCAGCCGGGAAACGAGAAAACCCTTCCGGCCAATAACATATTCTTCATCGCAGAAGACTCTCTCTACAACCTTTGGGTAGGCACAACCACGGGAATCTGTCTGTACGACAGGGAGAATGACTGCTTTAAGACCTTGCGGAACAACGGCAAGCCCGTTTTTGTCGCCTCCTGCCTCCGGGTAGAAAGCGGAATGCTACTGGCAGGGTCGGGAGCTATCTACAAGTATGCCTACGACAACAAAGAGCTCGAAGCTTTATACTATGCCGACGATCCGGCTTTCTATACCCCTTTTTGGCAGATGGAGCGTTGCAACAACGAGCAAGTACTGCTCAATTCGCGCTGGCACGGCATTTATTCGTTCAACCTGAAAACTCATGAGCTTAAAAAAATCGACTCCTTTACGGAAAAGAATTACACCTGCATGTACCTCGACTCGCGGAAAAGACTTTGGATAAGCTCTTATGGCAACGGACTGTATTGTTACGAAAACAACAAATTGCTGAAACACTTTACCACATCGAACTCTCCGCTGACGTATGATGTGATACACGATATCACGGAAAGGGAAAATCAACTCTGGGTGGCGACAGACGGCGGGGGAATCAATATAATCTCTACCGACGACTTCTCATTCACCCATATCCGCCGGATGCAGGACGACGTGCATTCATTCCCCGCAAACACCATTTACCGCCTTTACTCAGACCCGGCGAACAATATGTGGGCAGGTAGCATCCGGCACGGACTCATCGGTATAAAGAACGTATATGCACGCTCCTTCCGGAACGTACCTTTCGGCAATCTGTACGGACTGAGCAACCAGACCATCAACAGTTTTTTTCAAGATGAGGAAGGGATGATCTGGATCGGAACGGATGGCGGCGGCATCAACCGTTTCGATCCGGTAACAGAAACATTCAGGCACTACCCTGCCACACAACACGAAAAAGTTGTCTCCATCGTAGCTTATACGCCCGACGAGCTACTGTTCTTTTCTTTCAACAGAGGGCTTTTCGTTTTCAACAAACACACCGGGCAGATGCGTCCTTTCATGCTGATGGACAAAGAGATGAACGATAAAACCTGTATCAACGGCTTTTCCGTGAACATTCAAAGAATAGCGGAGCATAAGATTCTCTTCAGCGCCCAGCACATCTTCGTGTACGACACCCGGACCCGGAAGTTCGACATCGTAGCCAGTATGAGAAAGGACTATGAAAGAAACTCACCATTGGTTATCAAGACTGTCGGAACCCAAACATACCTTTCCGATTTAAAGAATATTTGTGTGTACGACTCTTCGGATAAGAGTTTCCAAACAATTTATCGGGGAGAACACATCATCAACGACGCATGTATGGACAGCAACGAAATCTTTTGGCTGGCTTCTGCCGAAGGGTTGGTACGCTACAATCCTCAAACAGGAAAAAGCGAGTTGATACAAACCGGCTTGTTTCAGGAAGCCACTTCGGTGGTGGCCGACAGTCGGAACCGGATATGGATCGGAACAAGACGCCATTTGTATGTCTACTCTTCGCTTACCCATAATTTCGTCAAGCTGGACGAGGTAGACGGGGTGTTGCCGAACGAATACATTTTCCACGCAACCCTTCCGGCTAAGAATGGGGACATCTTTATGGGAGGCACTACGGGCATGACGGTGATAAACGCCTCCGTTCACTTCGACGCCGATGCCGGGCATGCGATAGAACTGCTGGATGTGCTCTTAAACGGCTTGCCGGTATCGGTTGGTGAGGAATCCGGCAAGACTTCCGGAACCATAGAAATTCCCTGGAACTTTTCTTCTTTACAGCTGAAGGTGTTGCTGAAAGAAGATGATGTGTTCCGCAAGAACATCTTCCGCTTCAGTATCGACGGGCTCGATCCGGGCTTGCCGATATCCGGGTCCAACTCTCTGGTCATCAACCACCTTCCCATAGGAGAGTATGCCATAAACGCCTCCTATTATACACGAAGCGGCGAATGGAGTCCGAAACAGCAGGTTCTCTATCTCATCGTTACCCCTCCCTGGTGGAAGACAGGATGGTTTTATGCAGCGTTAATCTTGCTGACCGCCCTGCTGGTCTACGGCACCGCGTATTTCTTCTACCGAAAGAAAAGAGCCCGGCAAAAACAAGAAATCATTCGGCTGAAAAACAAAATGTATGAAGAGAAAATCAATTTCCTCACGAACATCAGTCACGAACTTCGCACTCCTCTCACTCTGATTTGCGCACCCTTGAAGCGAATCATCGACCGGGAGCCGGAAAATAAGAGCATGGAGAATCAGCTGGTCCCTATCTACAAACAAGCCCGGCAGATGAAGAATATCATAGATATGGTACTGGACGTAAGAAAACTGGAAGAAGGAAAGGATGTATTGCATATCCTGCCTCACCTTCTGAACGAATGGGTACGGTCGGTCGGCGATAAATTCGCTCTTGAATACGAAGTAAAAGGCATCAAGCTGGTTTATGAGTTGGACGAGCGGATAGGTAAAGTTCCTTTTGATAAAAACAAGTGTGAGTTCGTTCTTTCCAACTTCCTGATGAATGCGCTGAAGTTCAGTGATTCAGGCAGCACTACCACGTTGGTTACCGCTCTTTCGCAAGAGGGAGACCGGGTACGGGTTTCCGTAAAAGACGAAGGAATGGGACTGAATATGGTAAATACGGACTCTTTATTTTCCAGCTTCTATCAAGGGGAACATGACAAGGGTGGCAGCGGCATCGGATTGTCGTATGCAAAAAGTCTCATAACCCACCACAGAGGACATATAGGCGCGTTGAACGCTCCCGGAAGAGGCGCCGTGTTTTACTTCGAACTGCCCGTCGTAACCAATGCGGGCGAAGCGGCAATCAACGCTTTTGCGGAAACACCGGCGGAGGTCGAAACGAAAGAGTCATACGACATAGACCTTGCCTTTTTACGAAAATTCGCCGTATTGGTGGTCGAAGATACCGCTGAATTACGAGGTTATCTGAAGGATACGCTGAGCGATTACTTCGACCGTGTATATACCGCAAAAGACGGTAAAGACGGACTGGAACAAATCAAAGAGCGATTGCCGGATATCATTATCAGCGATGTAATGATGCCCCGCATGAACGGCTTCGAGCTCTGCCGGCAAGTGAAGACGGACCTCGACATCAGCCATATCCCTTTTATCTTATTGACAGCTTACCATGATTCGCAAAACATGTATACCGGCTACAAAACAGGAGCCGACGCTTTTTTGCCGAAACCTTTCGAGGCAGACGGTTTATTGGCCTTGATCAACAATCTGCTAAAACAGCGCGAACAAGTCAGGAAAAGATATAAAGAGAACAACCTGCTCACACATAAAGAGATGAGCTTCAGCAATGCGGATGAGAGCTTTCTTTTGAAGCTCGACACCCTTATAGCAGAACACATGAGCGACCCGAAGCTCGACGTCGCCTTTCTGGCTGCCAACATGTGTGTCAGCCGTTCTCTGCTGTTCAACAAAGTCAAGGCCATCACGGGAATGGGCATCGTGGATTATGTGAACAAGCAGCGCATTGAAAAATCAATCGTGCTGCTCACAACAACCTCGATGAATATTACCGAAATATCGGAAATGACGGGATTCTCGTCCTTGCGCTATTTCAGCAAGGTTTTTAAATCGATGAAAGGAGAAACGCCCTCCGCATACAGGAAACAAGACAAAAAGGAATAATGAGAAAAGGCTTCGAACGGCAAGAGACGCATCCGGTGCGCAAACGACGAAGCAGCAAGAGCCGGGAAATGGCGGAAAGTATGCACAGATTTGTGTTTCAACCGAAAAAAGTCGTTATCTTTGCATGTTTGTAACTCGGAAACAACAAAATACACACTCAATAAATGGAAAAGCAATTCAAAAGAACCACCGTGACATCGGCGCTTCCGTATGCCAACGGTCCCGTTCACATCGGTCATCTGGCCGGTGTATATGTACCCGCGGATATCTATGTACGCTATCTGCGCCTGAAGAAAGAAGACGTGTTGTTCATCGGCGGATCGGACGAGCACGGAGTGCCCATCACCATCCGTGCCAAGAAAGAAGGAGTCACGCCGCAAGATGTGGTAGACCGCTATCACACGCTCATCAAGAAATCGTTCGAAGAGTTCGGAATTTCGTTCGATGTATACAGCCGTACTACCTCGCCGACTCATCACCGGCTGGCTTCGGATTTTTTCAAAACATTGTACGAGAAAGGCGAATTCGTTGAAAAAACATCGGAACAGTACTACGACGAAGAGGCGGGTCAATTTCTTGCCGACCGCTACATCATCGGCGAATGCCCGCACTGCCACTCGGAAGGAGCCTACGGAGACCAATGCGAAAAGTGCGGAACTTCTCTCTCGCCTACCGATCTGATCAACCCCAAAAGCGCCATCAGCGGAAGCAAACCGGTGATGAAAGAGACCAAACACTGGTATCTCCCGCTCGACAAGCACGAAGGATGGCTCCGCCAATGGATACTGGAAGGCCATAAAGAATGGCGTCCCAACGTATACGGACAATGCAAGAGCTGGCTCGACATGGGCTTGCAACCGCGTGCCGTGAGCCGCGACCTCGACTGGGGGATTCCTGTTCCCGTAGAAGGCGCCGAGGGGAAAGTGTTGTATGTATGGTTCGACGCGCCTATCGGATACATCTCGAATACGAAGGAGCTGCTTCCCGACAGTTGGGAGACTTGGTGGAAAGACCCTGAAACACGCCTCGTTCACTTCATCGGCAAAGACAATATCGTGTTTCACTGCATCGTGTTCCCTGCCATGCTGAAAGCCGAAGGAAGCTACATTCTGCCGGACAATGTGCCCGGCAACGAGTTCTTGAATCTGGAGGGCGACAAGATCTCCACCTCACGCAACTGGGCTGTATGGCTGCACGAGTATCTGACCGACTTCCCCGGCAAGCAGGATGTGCTTCGCTATGTGCTCACAGCCAACGCTCCGGAAACAAAGGATAATGATTTTACGTGGAAGGACTTTCAGGCCCGCAACAACAACGAGTTGGTGGCGGTATACGGCAACTTCGTCAACCGTGCCATGGTGTTGACGCAGAAATATTTCAACGGATGTGTGCCGGTCTGCAGCGAACTGACGGAGTACGACCGGGAAACACTGAAAGAGTTTGCCGACGTAAAAGCCGAAGTGGAGAAACTGCTCGATGTATTCAAGTTCCGCGACGCACAGAAAGAGGCCATGAATCTGGCACGTATCGGAAACAAATACCTTGCCGATACCGAACCGTGGAAGTTGGCCAAAACAGATATGGAGCGTGTGGGCACCATCCTCAACATCTCTCTGCAGTTGGTTGCCAACCTTGCCATCGCTTTCGAACCATTCTTGCCTTTCAGCTCGGAAAGACTTCGCAAAATGCTGAATATGGACAATTTCGAATGGGGCGAACTCGGACGAAGCGACCTGCTTCCGATGGGACATCAGCTGAACAAGCCGGAACTCCTGTTCGAAAAGATCGAAGACGCCACTATCGAAGCGCAAGTGCAAAAACTGCTCGATACCAAAAAAGCCAACGATGAAGCCAACCATAAAGCAAACCCCGTAAGGGCAAACATCGAGTTCGATGATTTCCTGAAGCTGGATATCCGCGTGGGAACAGTGCTCGAATGCCAAAAAGTGCCGAAGGCGGACAAGCTACTTCAATTCAAGATAGACGACGGGCTGGAGACGCGCACCATTGTTTCGGGCATCGCCAAATATTACGCTCCGGAAGAGCTGACAGGCAAGCAGGTTTGCTTCATCGCCAACTTGCCGCCGCGCAAACTGAAAGGTATTGTCAGCGAAGGAATGATTCTGAGCGCCGAAAATCACGACGGCAGCCTGGCCGTTATCATGCCGGGAAAGGAGGTAAAGCCGGGCAGTGAAGTAAAATAACGAAATGACGGAACAGTCACTGAAACAAAAAACAGCCAGAGGACTCTTCTGGGGAGGATTCAGCAACGGCGTTCAGCAATTGCTGAATCTTCTCTTCGGTATTGTTCTTGCCCGCCTGCTGGACGATACCGACTACGGAATGATCGGCGTGCTTGCCATCTTTATGGCTGTGGCAAACACGCTTCAGGAAAGCGGATTCACCGCCGCCCTCGCCAATAAGCGAAACATTACCCACGAAGATTACAACGCTGTCTTTTGGTTCAGCCTGCTCATGGGAACAGGGATGTACATCGTGCTGTTCTTCTCCGCTCCGCTGATAGCCCGCTTCTTCAAAGCCCCCGAACTGGTTCCGCTTTCCCGCTACCTGTTTCTGGGTTTTGTTTTTTCAAGTTCCGCCACAGCGCACAGCGCCTACTTATTCCGGAATCTGATGGTGAAGCAGAAAGCCATCTCACAGATTCCTTCCCTCATCCTGTCGGGAACGGTCGGCATCCTGATGGCATACCACGGAATGTCTTATTGGGGCATCGCCACACAAAGCCTCGTCTATATCGGAACCATCAATCTTTGCTTCTGGTACTTCTCTCCGTGGAGGCCAACTTTCAAAATAAACTTCCGCCCGATTAAAGAGATGTTCGGATTCAGCAGCAAGATTCTTGTGACGAACATCTTCCTTCAAATCAACAACAACCTGCTTTCCACCATATTGGGACGCTTCTATTCGAAAGCGGAAGTGGGAATCTACACTCAGTCGAACAAATGGACAGCCATGGGGTTCTCACTGATCGGAGGCATGGTAAACAGCGTCGCGCAACCCGTACTCGCTGAAGTATCCAACGACAACGAGCGGCAGCAGAACGTGCTGCGGAAGATGTTGCGCTTTACCGCGTTCCTGTCTTTTCCCGCCATGTTCGGACTGGCGCTGATTTCGGAAGAGTTCATCATCATTACCATCACCGAGAAATGGGCTGCCTGTATTCCCGTTCTTCAAGCGCTTTGTTTGTGGGGCGCATTCGTTCCCGTCACCAACCTCTATTCGAATCTGATCCTCAGCAAAGGGAAATCCGATATTTACATGTGGAATACCATCGCGCTGAGCCTGCTTCAGTTAGGCGTGATGCTTGCCGCCCACCCCTACGGCCTTCAAACAATGATTCTCTTGTTTGTGCTCATCAATGTGGGATGGCTGGGCGTCTGGCAATATTTCGTATGGAAACTCACCGGGCTCAGCGTATGGAAAGCGATGAAAGACATTCTTCCGTTCGCGCTGATTGCCGCCGCCACGATGATTGCCACCTATTATATCACGATGTCCATCGGCAACAGATACCTGATGCTGGGAGCTAAAATACTGACGGCGGCCGCCATCTACACATTCGCCATGTGGATAAGCCATGCAGCCATCTTCAGAGAGGTAATAGCCTACATCCGCCGGAAAAGCCCGGTATAAATAAACGAACCGGAACGATCCGATCGAGCTCCGGTTCCATTCAATCAATCAGTAAAAGAAGAAAGGAAAAGCCATGCCAACCGTTCAGAACTACATCGCCACCTGGTTTTACAAAGAATCGAAAGAGGAAGCCAGTTTCTATCCGCAAGCCGGAAAAACCGGAGATTCGGAGCTGGTGCATTCCATCTACATGCAGATACAGGTCCCGTTCTTTACCACGTTCAGACATTACAACCCGGACGCGAAGCTGCTGTTCTTCACCAACGTAGAGCAGTTGCCTCATTATCTGGACGAACTGTTTGCCGGGCTCGATGTCGAAATCGTTCGCCTTCCTTACCGGTGCATTCCCCCCAAAGGATGGTACAAAGCATGGAGAAACCAGTTTTACCTGTACGATATATGGCAATATATGGGCGGGCGGATGCAGGCGGCCGACAACCTGCTGATATGCGATGCCGATTGTCTGTGCACCACCTCACTGACGCCTTTGTTTGAAGAAGCCTCCGCCTGCGGAAGCGCACTGTACGAGTTTACAACCGATGCCGGGACCATGGTGAACGGCATCACGCTGAAAGAGATGAACGAGCTTTACGAAGCCTGCTACGGCGAGAAGCCCTCGACTCCGCTGTACTATTACGGCGGAGAGTTCATCGTTCTTCGCGGCGACAAGGTGAAAGCGGTGAATGAAGCTTACCGCCCGCTTTGGGAATACAACCTGCAACTCTTTGCCGATGCACGCCCGAAGCTGAATGAAGAGGCTTTGTTCTTCAGCGTATTGGCGGAGCGCCTGCACATCCGCAACGATATTGCCAACCGGTATACCAAACGTATGTGGACTTCCCCCCGATTCAACAATGTGAAAGAGGGCGACGAATCGCTTGCCGTATGGCATCTGCCTTACGAGAAGAAGCGAGGGCTGTATTATCTTTACCGGCTCTTGCGCAAGCAACCTTTCATTGCCGACGAAAAAGCCTTTTGGAAAAAGGCCGCTTTCTACACCGGCATTCCGAGAATCAGCGCGCGAAAGAAGCTGAAAGACCTGCAAACCGCTCTGTGGCAAAAAATAAGGTTCTAACAACGAAAAAAGAAACATGAGAATACTCGCAATCATCGTATCGTACAACTTCGAACGCTGGATAGACCGATGTCTGGGAAGCATCCGCGAGAGCGAACACCCCGCCGATGTGGTGGTGGTAGACAACGCTTCGCACGACCGCACGCCGGAGTTGATAGCCGCCCGCTATCCGGAGGTGCGCCTCATACGCAGCCCGAAGAATCTGGGGTTCGGGAAAGCCAACAACATCGGCATGAAGATTGCCCTCGAAGAAGGGTACGATGCTGTTTTTCTGCTGAATCAAGACGCCTGGGTAGATAAAAAGACAATCGGCACACTGGCGCGGATGCTCCGCCGTCAACCGGCATACGGCATACTCTCTCCCGTTCATCTGACGGGCAACGGCGACAAACCCGATCCGGGATTCGCCCAATACGCCCGGATTTTCTCCTTAGAAGATTTGCCCGAAGAAGAAAAAATAACCGACGTGCCCTTCGTCAATGCCGCTTTCTGGATGATTCCGGCCAATGTGCTACGCACCGTGGGCGGTTTCTCTTCGCTGTTTTATCATTACGGCGAAGACAAAGACTACATCAACCGCCTCAGCTTCCACGGTTACCGGACGGGCTATGTGCCTACCGTATACGGTTGCCACGACCGCGAATACAGAGAAGTCACCCGCGAGGCCTTTCTCCGCTCCGAACAAGTGTATCTGCTTTCGGAGTATGCCAACATCAACCATTCTCTTGGGAAAGCTTTCGGATACGGAGTGCTGGCAGGAATAAAAAAAGCGGCGGAAGCGCTCGCCAAAGGGGAGTTCTCGAATGCCGGAGCCTTTCTCTCCATCAGCGGTGAACTGCTTCTCCGGAGCAGAGCAATCATGCAGGTGCGGAAAGCCGTGCGTCAACCCTCTCCTCACTTCATACGGCAGGCAGAACTTCCGTCGTCCTGCTCCGATGAAGGCAAAAACGAAGAATCCACCTTGTCGAACCCGAAATATAAAAACCGATGACGAATCTATCTCCCATCCTGCTGTTTGTCTACAACCGCCCCGAGCATACGCGCCGTTGCATTGCCGCCCTGAAAGCAAACGCTCCGGCGGCACAAAGCATGCTGTTCGTCTACTCCGACGCCGCACGCACGCCGGAAAACCGCGAAGCGGTGGAAGCCACCCGGCAGTTCATTCGCAGCATCGACGGATTCGCGTCGGTCACCATCATCGAACGGACAGAAAATTGGGGTCTGGCAAAGAACGTAATAGACGGGGTGACGACACAGGTGAAACGCTTCGGACGGGTCATCGTGCTGGAAGACGATTTAATCGTGGCGCCTTACTTCCTGCAATTCATGAACGACGCGCTGGAAACCTATCGGGACGAACCGCGCGTGGGACATATACAGGCCTGCGATTTCACCAAAGAACCTTCGCTGCCCGATACCTTTTATATCAAATGGACGGGAAGCTGGGGATGGGGAACTTGGGAAAGGGCGTGGCAGCTCTTCAACCCCGACGGGAAAGAACTGCTGCGCCAACTGGAAGAGCGGAAGCTCACCCGCACGTTCGACTTCGACGGTACGTACGGATTTACACGCATGTTGCGCAGGCAGATAGAAGGAAAAAACAATTCATGGGCCATCCGCTGGAACGCCAGCCTGTTTCTCGCCGACGTGCTATCGCTCAATACCGGTCGCTCTCTCGTACGGAACATCGGGTTCGACGGCAGCGGAACGCACTGCGGAAGTGAAGGACTATACGACTCCGACCTTTGGATGCAGCCTTTGCCGGTAGAGAAACTGCTTCCGGTGGAAGAGAACAAGGAAGCCCGGAGGGTGTTCGCCCGCTATTATCACCGCACCAATTCGTTCCTGCCCAAAGCCATCAGGAGAATAAAACGAACGCTGAAAGGAGATTTCGGGGCGTAAAACTCTCGATTAAGCATAAAAAAGAGTACTTTTGCCTAAACTTTCTTCCGAACATTATGAGGGTACTCATCATCAATACGTCCGAACGGACAGGCGGCGCGGCGGTAGCTGCCGGTCGTCTGCTGGAAGCGCTGAAGAACAACGGCGTAAAAGCCAAAATGCTGGTACGCGACAAGCAGACCGAACGCCCCAGTGTGGTGGAGATTAACCGCAATTGGTTGCAAGTATGGCGGTTTGTGTGGGAACGTGTCGTGATCTGGAAAGCCAACCGCTTCCGGCGAAACAACCTTTTTGCGGTGAGCATCGCCAATACGGGTACGGACATCACTTCACTGCCGGAGTTTCAGCAAGCCGACATCATTCATCTGCACTGGATCAATCAAGGGATGCTTGCGCTGACCGATATTCGCAGCATATTGGAAACGGGAAAGGCGGTAGTGTGGACGATGCACGACATGTGGCCCTGCACGGGAATCTGCCACCATGCCCGCGAATGCACCCGTTATGAAGAAGAATGCCGGCACTGCCCTTTCCTATACGGAGGAGGAAGCAGGAAAGACTTGTCGACACGCATATTCCGGAAAAAGAAAAAGCTGTACGAAGCGGCTCCCGTCACATTCGTCGCATGCAGCCGTTGGCTCGAAGAGAAAGCAAAAGCGAGCGCACTGCTCGCAGGTCATCGCATTGTCAGCATTCCGAACGCCATCAATACGAATTTGTTCAAGCCGCACGATAAGAAAGAAGCCCGCCGCAGATGCAACCTTCCTTCAGAAGGGAAACTGCTCCTTTTCGGTTCCGTAAAGATTACCGACAAACGAAAAGGGATAGACTATCTGATCGAATCGTGCAAGCTGCTGGCCGAACAGCATCCCGAATGGAAGGAGTCGCTGAATGTCGTTGCATTCGGCAACCGGTCGGAAGAACTTCAAGACCTGCTCCCTTTCCGTGTACACGCATTGCCGTATGTGAAAAACGAACACGAGCTGGCGGATATTTACAATGCCGTCGACCTCTTCGTGACTCCTTCGCTCGAAGAAAACCTGCCCAACATGATTATGGAAGCCATGGCGTGCGGCGTACCCTGCGTAGGATTCGACACGGGAGGCATCCCCGAGATGATAGACCACCTGCACAACGGATACGTGGCGCAATACAAATCGGCGGAGGACTTCGCCAACGGCATTCACTGGGTATTGACGGAGAAGGACTACGCCGAACTCTCCGCACAGACATGCCGGAAAGCAATGGCCAACTATTCGGAAAGCGCGATAGCCAAAAAGTACATCAACATATACAACCAAATAACGGGACAACATGAGTGACAACCGGACGACAGCCCCCATATTCTCCATCATCACGGTGACCTACAATGCCGGACAGGTGCTGGAACCGACCATACGGAGCGTAATGTCGCAGACGTATCCGCACGTGGAGTACATCATCGTAGACGGGGCTTCGAAAGACAATACCCTCGCCTTGATAGAGAAATACCGGGAGCGGATACAGACCGTGGTAAGCGAGCCGGACAAAGGCCTGTATGACGCAATGAACAAAGGAATCGCCCTTGCGCACGGAGATTATCTCTGTTTCCTGAACGCGGGCGACTGCTTTCACTCGGAGCATACGCTGCAAGAGATGGCGGACAGCCTGCCCGACGGAGCGTTGCCCGATGTGTTGTATGGAGAAACCGCCATTGTAGACGCGAACCGGAATTTCCTGCACATGCGCCGTCTGTCGGCTCCCGAACGGCTTACATGGAGAAGTTTCAAGCAAGGAATGGTGGTTTGCCATCAGTCCTTTTTCCCGAAACGCGCGCTGGCAGAGTCGTACGACCTGAAGTATCGCTTCTCTGCCGACGTAGACTGGTGCATCCGCATCATGAAGAAAGCCCGACTGCTGCATCATACGCACGTCACCATAGTCGATTACCTCGACGAAGGAATGACTACCCGCAACCGCCGCGCTTCGCTGAAAGAACGTTTCCGCATCATGGTGAAACACTACGGATGGGCGAGCACGCTGGCGCATCACGCATGGTTCGTGTTGCGGGCAATTGTGAAAAGGAAGTAGCGCAGGCTCGGCGGCAGAAGTTCATCTGCTTTTCCGGGTGCTCGGTTTAGCCTTGCACCTCCGTCCTCAAGCGGGGCATTCCTTCTATCGCAACGCGGAGACATCAAAGGCATCGCGTCGCCCATCAGGTTCCTCAACCGCAGTATTCCTTCTATGGCAACAGGATCGACCTCAATTCCGCCATACCTTCCGAAGCTCCTTTGGCTATCACGTGCACCCTTCTCGACGAATGCGTATCCACCGGTTTAGGGTCGATGAGATAAACCTCCGCTTCATGCGGAACATAATGCAGCAGACCTGCGGCGGGATACACATTGAGCGACGTGCCGATGATGACGAACACGTCGGCTTTCTCCACATAACGAATGGCAGTCTCTATTTCGGGCACAGCCTCGCCGAACCACACGATAAACGGTCGCAGTTGCGTTCCGTCGCCCGCAAGGTCGCCAATCTTCACTTCATACTCCTCAGGCTTCAGTTCCTTTACGTAACGCGGATTATACGGGTCGCGGCTCGAACACACCTTCGTCAGCTCGCCGTGCAGATGAATGACGTGAGAGCTTCCCGCCTTTTCGTGAAGATTATCCACGTTCTGCGTCACCACCGTCACACGGAAGTCCTTCTCCAATTCCGCCACCAGCTCATGCCCCCGGTTCGGCTTCACCTCGAGCAACTGCTTCCGGCGTTCGTTGTAAAAACGAGTCACCAATGCCGGATCGCGGGCATACCCCTCAGGCGTCGCCACCTGCTCCACCGGATAACGGTCCCACAATCCGCCCGCATCGCGAAACGTACTTATTCCACTCTCGGCGCTCATCCCCGCGCCCGACAAAACAACCAGATTTTTCATAAACAATCCTCCTGCATATTTATTGCGACATTCATTCTACACGCAAAGCTCCGCGCGCCTTCACGGCAGGCTGATAGCCGAACGCTCACCGCCTTTGTCGGAGCACGGGCGCGAAACCATACAAATATACGCAGAAAAGGCGGAAAAAAGAAAATCTTTGCGCCTTATCCGTTTCCGCCGTAACAGCCGTTCGCCTGCTTAACAAACAGCTGCTATCCGAAGTTCCAACTGCTGCTACCGATACATTCGTCATCGAATCCATCTACACAACCTATACCCTTTTCAGCATCGTCCGGTTGCTACCAATATATCCGTCATTGAACAGCTTTTGTCCGAGAACGTTCGCTTCCTTAACCAACAGCAGCTATCCGAAGTTCCAACAGCTGCTATTCAATATTCCCAAAGTCTCCTTCAGAGTTTCAAAAGTTTCCCAGCATTGAAACAAAAGTTTCCCACTGGGGAAACAAAAGTTTCCCGCTTGGGAAAATAAAGTTTCCCCAGTGGGAAACTCGACGGGCGCTATACATACAGCAACCTGTGCATAGCGGCTTAGTATGATTGGGCATACACGGCGGATTTTTATTCCGTCTCGATTTGCAACCGGACGACGGCTGTTTCCCACATAGCCTTTCAACGTTTTCAGTTTTATTCCGTCTTAATTTGCAAGCGGACGACAGCTCATCCCATAACGGCTGATGCCCAATCCGTGTTTTATTTCGTCTCGATTTGCAAGCGGGCCCGCCTGCGGCTAATGCGATTTCCATTCAAGGGCGGGCGCTCTTTTCTCCTTTCGGGGCGAAATAGCCAACGAAAACCCACGAACTTTCGGCGATATAAGAAATTTTAAAGACCAAATGCCGAATCATTCAAATAAAACATGTACTTTTGTCATTTGTAAATTTGCAACCGATTGAAAGTTAAAACCATGAAGGCGAAAACTTCAATCTACAACAAAACAGAAGATGGATAAATTCAGTTACGCAATCGGGCTCGGTATTGGCCAAAACTTAGTAAGCATGGGTGCCAAAGGCATCGCGGTAGACGACTTCGCGCAAGCAATAAAAGACGTATTGGAGTGCAACCAAACAGCGATCAGCCATCAGGAAGCACGCGACATAGTAAACAAATACTTCCAAGAGTTGGAAACGAAGATGAACGCCGCCAACATCGAACAAGGCAAGGCTTTTCTGGAAGAGAACAAGAAGAGAGGCGGCATCGTAACCCTGCCCAGCGGATTGCAGTACGAAGTAATCACCGAAGGTAAGGGGAAAAAGGCAAAGGCTACCGACAAGGTAAAATGCCACTACGAAGGAACGCTGATAGACGGCACACTGTTCGACAGTTCCGTGAAGCGCGGACAACCCGCCGTGTTCGGGGTAAACCAAGTGATTCCGGGATGGGTGGAAGCCCTCCAACTGATGCCCGAAGGTTCGAAATGGAAACTTTACATCCCTTCCGATCTGGCTTACGGCGCGCAGGGAGCCGGAGAAATGATTCCCCCGCACAGCACCTTGATATTTGAAGTCGAATTAATAGAAGTATTATAATATAAAACAAAAATTCTAAGCAACATGAAAAAAATCAGCATTTTTATGGCAATCGCAGCCGCAGCGGGACTCGCTTCCTGTACGGCTCAATCTCCGAAAGCAAACCTGAAAACAGACATCGACTCATTGTCATACTCTATCGGTATGTCGCAGACACAGGGCCTGAAAGGCTATTTGGTGGGCCGGTTGGATGTAGACACTGCTTACATGGCAGATTTCATCAAAGGTCTGAACGAAGGAGCTTCTAAAACAAGCAAAAAAGACATCGCTTATATGGCAGGTCTGCAAATCGGGCAGCAAATCAGCAACCAGATGATGAAGGGTATCAATCAGGAGCTGTTTGCCGGAGATTCTACCAAGACCATCAGCAAAGAGAACTTCATGGCAGGTTTCATTGCCGGAACGTTGGAGAAAACCAACGTAATGACCATGGAAACCGCACAAGAATACACCCGCACGGCAATGGACGCCATCAAAGAAAAAGCGATGGCAGAGAAATATGCCGACAACAAAGCCGCCGGCGAGAAATTCCTCGAAGAGAACAAAGCCAAAGAAGGCGTGCAGACCACTCCGAGCGGACTGCAATACAAAGTGATCACCGAAGGTAAGGGCGAAGTTCCCGCAGACACTTGCAAGGTAAAAGTACATTATAAGGGTACGCTGATCGACGGAACAGAGTTCGACAGCTCTTACAAACGCAACGAGCCTTCTACGTTCCGCGCCAACCAGGTAATCAAAGGATGGACGGAAGCCCTGACTATGATGCCCGTAGGTTCGAAATGGGAACTTTACATCCCGCAGAATCTGGCTTACGGATCGAGAGAGTCGGGACAAATCAAACCGTTCTCTACGCTTGTGTTCGAAGTGGAACTGCTGGGAATCGAAAAAGAGAAATAATAAAAACAGTTCCAAATAAGAACGAAACGAAGGGGCGGTGTCAAAACATGGAATTGGGAGAAGTTCCCTTTCATATTGATAACTACCACCCTTTCTAATCAAATAAAACAATCGCTATCATTGAGTTTTTAGCTCTTTGATAGCGATTGTTCTTTACAAATGACAGTTGATTTAAGGAAAATGGAGTTTTGACACACCTCCTTAATTCTATCATAAAGCCCTGCATGGACAGCCTCGATGCAGAAAGTCGAAACAGTTTCTTACCCTTAATTCTATCATTAAGCCTCGCACGACATGTGCTGCCGTGCGCAGCCGCAGCTTCGTGCGCCTGCGATTCTCCCGTCCGCTTTCTTCTCCCCACGTTGAAGCCGCCTGCCATGACGGATATTCCCCCATCCCCATAACGGCGGGTGGCGCGCGACGAAGAAATGAGGCGGCGCATACTTGTCAGAAACTGAAAGAAACCTTGAGCAATATATCGCGCGGACGCAGCACATAACGCCTGATTACGTAATAGTTCACGGCAATGGCGTCTTGCTGATAAGAGGTTTTCCCCAAAAGATTGTTCGCCGTAAGTTCGTAATCCACGCGGCGATGCTTGTACGTCACCGACAAATCGGAGAAGAAAACATTTTGATTGAGCTGCATGTAGCGGTTTCCGCTGTTTCGCCACCCGATGGTTAAGGCATCGTTCACGATGAAAAAGAGATTGCCGTCCAATACCAGACGGGTGTTCGCGTTACCCAGTCCCGGACCGGAAATACCGCTGTGGATAGTGGATCCGTTCAGTTCCACCGACAGCCAGCGCGCGGGTCTCGATGAAATGGAAAGCTTTCCTACCACCAGACGGTGATAGACATTGTCGATCACGTGGTTGTTCATCCGCTTGTCTTCCGTATAAATCAAGCTCCCGCTCAGCGCGAACAATGTCTTCCAGAAGTTCACCGCCTGACTGATTCGCGCATGGATATTGGCCGACTTCCGGTAGTAGCTTGCCGGCTCCGATGAATACAGGTAGAGGTGATTGTCTTGCACCGTGCCGTAGAACACGGCGTTGCGCTTATCCATTCCCACTCGTGCCGATGCGGTCATAAACAGCCCATCCACAGGCTGTGAATATTCGTAACGGGCGGTTACCGAGTGCGACGGAGCGGCTTCTACTTTCGCCCGGTTGATTTGCGCGGTGCGATAGCCCGTATAGAGCAAACCGCCGTAAATGTGTTGCAGGTCGGGAAAGGCCTGTGTGCAGCGATAGGCCAGATCGAACGCATTGCTGCCGCTGATCTCATACCTCATCGACAAACTTCCTTCGGGAAGGCAGGTAGAAACTTTCTCCAACGGGCTATGAATGTTCCACCACTTCAGTCCCACCGTTCCCGCAAAACGGAGACTGTTTTTCCGCAAGGTCAACGACGATTGCCACGAAGGCACGGAGCGGCTCAGGACAGCTTTTTCCTCTTGCCCATCCGACAACGTAATGAGCGACTGACGATAATATTCGTATCCAAACTCGTTTTTAACATAAAGCCCCAACACTTTGCCGCGCAGGGTGAGCGTATTGTCGGCGTGCAGACTGCGATAGGTGACGTTTTGAACGCGATCGTTCAATACGAGCAGGCTTTGCGGCATCCGGTTGTAAGCCACGGACGAACTCACCGATATCGCTCCGGAAGAAGAAGAAGTGGGTATGGTCAGTTGCAAATCGTTTCGCAAGAACTCCTTATCCGGTTTCACCCAGATGTCGACGGGGTTTGCATTCAGATACAGGCGTCCGCGGTCGGATTGCCTCGTCAGTGAGGCCTTCCATTCGTTCTTGACAAAGAGTTTGCGGCTGTTCTGCTCATAAGTGAGACTTGCGTCGTACTTGTTTTGTATGCTTCCTGTCCGGTAGTCTTCATGAACGATGGCGGCTTGCGGCCCGGCAAACAGATAGTCGGTTATGACTTCCCGGTATCCCCGGATATCGTTGTACAGGTAACTTCCCTGCGCGCGCAAAGTCGTTACTTTTCCGACCTTATACAAGTGATTGGTGGCGAAGAGGTGCGACTGGTTGAACGTATATCGCTTGCCCGGCAAGGCGTTTCCGGCCGAAGGCGTAAGCGGCGTCAGGATGTCGGCTTCTGCCGAAGGGCGCACGGTGGAGAGCTGAAGCCTGATGGGTATCAGTTCGGCTCCGATATCGGCGCCCGTATTGTTGCTTTTGTACATGGTGAGCTGTTGACGCTGTTTCTGAAATGTCATCCCGATCAGTCGGTTGTCGTGCAAAAGCGATTTGTCGGAATTGTATCCGAATCCCACATCTGCCGTTCCGGTAAAGTTTAGCTTGGCGTTGTCCTCCAGCACCAGATTGACGGCGGCTTGCTCGCTAAAGAGTTTTCCCCGTAAGGCGGCAATCGGTTGATGGTTTCTAAGTACTTCCACCGTTTTCACTTTTCGCCGGTCGAGGTTGTTGCCTGCCAACGCATAACGGTCGTTCATCAAGTCCATCCCCTCTATGTAGAATCGGTTGATGCCTACGCCGTTATATTCAATGCGCCCGTTTTCTTTGATTTCGAAGCCGGGCATCTTGGCTATTACGTCGGCTATGCTCTTGTCCTGCGGCATGGAGAAACCGGCTACGGAGTAAGCCAGCGTATCGTTTCGTACCACGATACGTTTCGGGGTGACCACAACGTTCTTCAACGCGAAGGTTTTTTCGGACAGATAGATGGTGGCATGCGCCTTGAAAGCGCCAACCGGCATACTGACCGTCTCATAGCCCAGACACGAGACG
>NZ_KE386626.1:43554-79264 GCF_000428105.1 Bacteroides pyogenes DSM 20611 = JCM 6294
TAATTAACCCGCAGACGCACGGTGTCTCTCTTTTGAGCGGCGGAGTAGCAGGCCATCATCGTAATGATGCTGAGAAGGAGAATTCGTTTCATAATGATATTCTTTTATTACTTAATCAACAATATGCTGCGGAGCATCTTCTATTATTACATAATAACAATACTTTTTTTCGATATCCGCGCCTTTGATCAGTCTGGTCTGAACAGTTCCCAATACCGGCAGTGAACTTTTTGGTTATTTGCAATATTATAACATAAAAACACAAAAACAAAGCAAATTCTCCTCTTTTTAAAGAAATCTGTTGCTAAACACAAAGCAGCCGCAAAATCATTTCATAAAGCCAGTAAGACACTCAATGACAGGAACATCATCGAAGTATCCTCCGTTCCCATCAGGGTGGCGGAGCTCAACAAACTGCTAAGCTGTTCGCCTGTTTCACCCGACGAGGCTCATGGCGGATAAACAGGAAACATACGGCATAACGAAGCTATGGGAGAAAACAAAAAGAAGTAGATGTCCATTTAGGATACCTTCATTTTCGTTTCTGCATCTTTTTCTTCCCAAATAAGAAGAGAAATTAAAATAAATCTCTATATTTGCTTACTATTTGCTAATAAATAGAAAATTCAAACTTATTATTATGGAGAAAATAGATAACCTCGACAGGCAGATTTTGGAGATTATCTCTCAGAACGCCCGTATCCCTTTTAAAGATGTAGCGGCAGAATGCGGTGTATCACGCGCAGCCATCCACCAACGCGTACAAAGGCTGATCGATCTGGGAGTCATTGTAGGTTCGGGATATCATGTAAATCCCAAATCATTGGGATACAGAACATGTACATACGTCGGAATCAAACTCGAAAAAGGATCTATGTACAAAACCGTTGTCGCCCAGTTGGAGAAAATTCCCGAAATTGTAGAATGCCACTTCACCACAGGAGCATACACCATGCTGACGAAAGTTTACGCATGCGACAACGAACATCTCATGGATCTGCTGAACAACAAGATGCAAGAGATTCCGGGTGTGGTAGCCACCGAAACATTGATTTCGCTGGAGCAAAGCATCAAGAAAGAAATCCCCATCCGTTTAGATAAATAAGCGAATGGAATTTCTTTACGATCATCATTTGGCGGGATTATTCATCGGGATTTGTACTTTTTTGATTATCGGCCTTTTCCACCCCTTAGTGGTGAAAGCCGAGTATTATTGGGGTACCAAATGCTGGTGGATATTCCTGATATGGGGAATCATAGGCGTCATAGCTTCATTGAGCGTGAGCAATGTCATCATTTCCTCTTTATTGGGTGTTTTCGCTTTTTCTTCATTTTGGACCATTAAAGAAGTGTTCGACCAGGAGAAGCGGGTAAAAAAAGGATGGTTCCCGAAGAATCCCAAGCGGAAATACAAGTTCTGAAAGAGCTGCCTTCTCCGGGGCGCGTCCCTGCGAAGGCATCGCTTTCGCGGCGATGGAGGCGGTTGGTCTGAGAGATCTGCCTTCTCCGGGACACATCCCCTCGAAAGCAATATCGGTACAGCAAACAAGGCAAACACACTGCGACAAAACCTTTTACAAACAATTTATATCCACACAAACAGAGAATATATCATGAAATTACATCGAACACTCTTTCTGTGCAGCTTGACGGCTATGCTGAGCATGGGCGCATGCACTTCGGAAGATCCGCTCAACGAAAATAAAAAACAGGAAGAACAACCCAAAGAAACAGAAACACAGCCTGAGGAAACCGGAGGAGAAATCTTACGGCTGGAAGGAAGCGGCACCCAAAAAGTGAAGCTTTTGCTTCCCCGAATTGCACCCGAACGCTCCAGGCAAATGGGACGCACCGATATCTCTGAAACCGAATACAAGGAAATTGCCACTTTCACCCAATCGCTGGTGAAGAGGTTGAAGACGGAAAAAGAAAAGTTCAACTCCATATACGACTGGATTCGCAAAAACATAAAATACGAGTTGGGAGACAACAGGCCGTATGCCGTATTCAAAAACAAACAGGCGGTTTGTCAAGGGTATGCCGATCTGCTCAAGGTGATGTGTCACACGCAACATATTTCCGCATTCGTCACCAACGGTTTTTTAAATATGGGGCGTGTTTGGGGCGGTCATGCCTGGAATTATGTACGGGTAGACGGTAAATGGATAGTAGCCGACCCCACCAACGGCCCGGTATACGATATAGATGAAACGGAAAAATATGAGAAAGACCTGATTCCGCAGAGTCTGGACGGAGTCTTGTTTTCCGATGACGACTTCGAATATGGACTTATCGAAGAGATGCTTGCCGCAACAAACGTAAAGCAGACACAGAAGAAACGGCTGACCGTTCCGGACCATATCAGCGGAATAGAGGTAACCTGTTTCAATCCGCAGTCCGCCATTCCGGGTCAGGTAGAAGAAATCGTTTTAGGCAAGCGGATACAATCACTCGGCGGTGAAACAAGCATGGGCTTACTCCATTACGGCACAATGCTGACAGACTTAATCATCAGCAAGGATAATCCGCATCTCGAAAATTACAAGGGAGCCGTTTACCCTAAAAAAGGGAAAAAGACGAACATACCGCTCTACATCCCCGGCAAAGTAAAGCGGGTGGAACTAAAGCCGATTAAATTCGTGGACAAAAACCTGATCACCCGGCACAACGGGCTGGAAGAGCTGATCTTTGCGGAAGGCACAGAGGAGATTAACGACTATGCCATAGAAAATTGTCCAAACCTGAGAACAATATGGATACCGGCAAGCTTGAAACAACGCGGAGAAAAAGCTTTTTACGGATGCCATCCGTCGCTGATAGTAAAAACAGGGAAGCCCTGAAAGGGCGAACAGGCAGGATACCACTTCCGAGTCAGTTTACACGGAGCATAAAGCCGGTTCCGTCATTACCAGTAACGTTTATCCCATAATCCGCATATACGATAAAGTCCAACGTTTTTTTGCCATAAAATCTTGCATAACTCCACAAAAAGCTCTACCTTTGCTACCGCATTAAAAAAGATCAAATGCAACGGACTTGTAGCTCAGTTGGTTAGAGCAACAGACTCATAATCTGGAGGTCCCTGGTTCAAGCCCAGGCTGGTCCACGAAGCAAATCAAGCACTTACGATGACGTTGTAGGTGCTTTTTCTTTTACAAGGTAGCCTTTTTGAAGCAGTGCCCCTTTGTGACCTTCTGAAACGTAGTGCGATTTTTTGAGAGTTCACGAAATCTCATATCGTCTTACCACATCAGTTATATGCTCATTTTCCCACCATGATCTTGTACAGTTCATTTGAGGAACAAGAAAGCCACTGACCTTTGTCATAAGGTCTAAAAATCAGAGAGTTTACTCATTCTGTTGTCAATCTTGAAGAGATGAATATTGCAACAGTTGGGTGATCCTTGGCTTTGAATGAGAGAAGTAATCATGAGTTATCAGTAAACAAATCACCTAATATGCACACAACTTAGGTAAGGTGGTACACTTTTTAACGATTGTACTTCTCTATCCGACGGTTAATCAGTGGATATCTCTCAAACTCCTATTAACACAAGTTCGGGATAAGCCATACCTTTGCAAAAATAAATCGGCAGTTTGATAAGGCTGCCGATTCTTTTGGTAATATTTATGATAATTAGCATCTTAGAGGTGAAAAACAATAAATACCCTATCATGATTACCGAAAGTAAAGTTACTGAAACTCTGTATTGCAGACGATTTTAGCAAAGAAGTTGAAGTGGAGATGGCTAAAAATGCACTTCCATCCACTCCCGACGCACCCAAACGCAAGCGAAAGCGCATGATCCGGATGCTGAAGTCATCACCACACTAATCTGTTTTCACTTCAATTCATTTCGGTACTTTAAGCATTACTATAGACCTTCTCATACAACCGTTTTGTCGAAATTATGCCAAGATGTTTCAAGAGAAAGTATTTCATGAAAGTGTTCAAGGGTATTGCAGAAAAAGGAAAAAGAGGCCAAAATGAACACCCTCAGGTACAATCACTTCAATATCCCTATAATTAGGTAATACCAAACACTTTCCAAACAAAAGCCAAAAATTTATGCATTTAGAGAATAAAATAAGTGTATTGCTCTCGAATCTGATAAAAAAAGGCAAAAGCATGTTCAAAAGCTCTATTTTCTTGTTTTTTATTTGATTTATAAATAAAATTTCTTATTTTTGAAACAATTATCTTCGAACAAGAATCAAATTGTAAACAAGAATAAGAAAATCGCGAATATACAATACCTAATAGTAGGGATTTTATTTAAATTATTCTCCATCCATGAAAATAAGTATATCAGACTACGCAAAAACAATAGTAGCATTGTTGGCTCTTACAGCTCTGTGGATCATCTCTACACCTTTTGTTAACGCACAAGACGGAAAGAAAGCGCGTATTTACGGCACAATTTATGAATCGGACAACAATGAAAGGTTAGTTCCTTTAGACTTTGCATCCATCTCATTACCCGACTATGCAATTGGGACTGCCAGTAATAACAACGGTCGCTATACATTGGTCAATATCCCTCACGGCAAAGCACGCCTCCAAGTTAAATATCTTGGCAAGCAGACGATTGACACACTTATTCACATATCCGGTAATATAGAGTTGAACTTTGTAATGAGAAGCGAAGATTTCCGCATCAAAGAAATTGTAGTAATTGCAGAAAACAACCAAGCAGGCAAAGCCACCTCTTCCAAGATCTCCAGAATGACTATGGACCACTTGCAAGCAACCAGTCTACACGATCTATTGGTCTTACTTCCCGGAGGAACTTCTTCTGAACCAAATCTGAACAATGCACAACAAATTAATATTCGTCAAATCTCCACAGCCTCTAAGGGACACCAAACTTCGTATTCAAGCAAAACTAAAGAAAGTGACCTCAACGCCTTAGGAACAGCCATTATAAAAGATGGAGCGCCGGTTTCCAATAATTCCAACTTACAAGCTTTAAATCCTACAGTTCAAGGAGCGACCGCAGCTCTTGGAGGCGGTTCTTCTCCTTCGGGCGGATTAGACGTACGAAGCATCTCTACCGAGAATATCGAATCGGTAGAGGTGATTAGAGGAATTCCATCTGTAGAATACGGAGACCTCACTGCCGGAGCAGTCATAATCCACACTAAAGCCGGTCGTGAACCGCTCCGCATCAAAGGAAAAGCTAATCCGAACGTATATCAAGTGTCTTTAGGAACAGGCTTTGAATTAGGAAAGAACAGAGGTTCGTTAAACGTAAGCGGAGATTACGCGTACAACACGAATGACCCTAAATCCTCTTATATCCACTATCAACGGGCAACCGCAAAGCTTTTGTATTCAAATGTTTTGTTTAAAAACAAACTCCGAAGCAATACATCAATTGATTTTATCTATGGAAAAGACCAACGTGACCGAAACCCCGACGATGAAAGAACCCAAACGGCTTCTAAAGGACAAGACGCCGGTGTAACATTCAATACAAACGGCACATGGAACCTCAACAAAGGGTGGTTACAAAACATACGTTACGTAGGTGCGGTCACTTATACCTCGCGCACCAGCTTTTACGAAAGCGTATACTCTTCTGCCAACGCACCCTATTCAATGACAACAACCGATGGAGCTGTTCTTTCCAATAAACCCGGGCAACATATATTCGACGCGAACGGCGAAGAAATAACAAACTTTGGAAAACCCGACGAAGGGCATTATGCTATTTATCTGCCCAACAGCTACAAGGGACGTTACGACATCGACAGTAAAGAAATCAATGTATTCGCCAAGATTTCCGCCAACTTGTTTAAAAAATATAATTCTGTGAACAACCGAATCCTCTTAGGAATAGATTTTAAATCCGACGGCAACATCGGAGACGGAAAAACCTATAATCCATCCGCACCTCCTTATAGGGTCTTAAGGCAGAAAGACGCTACTTTCCGCCCACGACCATATCGAGATATCCCGTTTGTAAAACAACTCGGGGCTTTCATGGAAGAGAACTTCCGTTGGGAGGTAGGCGAACGCTCGCTAAACATTCAAGCCGGACTGCGTTATGACAAAGTATCGGTTGTGAAAGACGCTTTATCACCTCGTATAAACGCTTCTTTCGATATTGTTCCAAACAGAATAACGCTTCGGGGAGGGTATGGGATTGCAGCAAAAATGCCGACATTACTATATCTGTTTCCCGAAAAAGCCTACTTCGAATATATCAACTTGAATGAGTTGGCCAACGAAAATATTCCGGAAAATGAAAGGTTGTTTATAACTACTACCAAAGTGTATGATACCGAAAACAACAAACTGAAAATAGCCAAAAACCATAAAGCGGAAATCGGTCTGGATTTAAATCTGGAAAAAGCCAAATTGGCGGTAACGGCATTTAGCGAACGTTTGAAAGACGGTTATTCATTAGACCGCGATTTCAATACATTCAAACCGTTTACCCACAACGAGTACAAACGCGATGCCGACAATAAACTTGCGTTGGCAGGAAGTTATCCGGTGTTATCCGATTTTTACAAGCCGGGAAACAACTGGTTTGTAAATACCAAAGGGGTTGAATTCAGCCTGAACGTAGAACGAATTGACGCTATCCGCACCTCATTCCAGCTCAACGGTTCGTGGATGCGTACTGAAAGCTATAACGACGGATACGACTTTTACGACAATAGCCCAAATGCGCCTTCGGCACGCAAAGACATAGCTATTTACGCCACAAGAGGATCGACAAATTATGGCCAGCAATTTGCTACGACACTACGTACCACACACAACATTCCAAGCATCGGATTCGTGATCACACTTACGACTCAGGCCATTTGGCAACAATCCGATTGGAAAACTTTCGGAAACGACTCGATTCCGATAGGATATATATCGACAAAAGACGCTTCCGTACATATGTTCCCCGCAAATCAGTATACTACTATAGATGCCGTCAAAGCGGCCGGATATGAATATATGCTACAAAATGTCGATCATACAAAAGCTATCAAAGAATCGAACCCGGCATACTTCTGTTTCAACATCAATATAACAAAGGAAATCAGCAACAACATGCGTGTTTCTTTTTTTGCCAACAATATGTTCAGAAGCTACCCAAGAGTGGAGTCTAAACGCAAGCGGGGTACATATAACATCCTGAACAACCGCTTCTATTTCGGACTGGAATTAGCAATCACCCTATAAATATCAATATTATGAAACATATATTACCCATACTCGCGCTCATTATATCGGTATTCGCTTCATGCGAATCTTTTAAAGAGGCAAACGATGCTAAGAAGATTGCACCTATCAGCCTTTCCGTAAAGGCAATCCTATCCGTAGAAGATTTAAAAGAGATACAGAACCTGACTATCAAACTCGATAATTACACAGAAGACTTGCACTTGGTGCAAACTACCGACGACGCAATCACTCAGATAGAAAACATCATTCCGGGTATTTATACCATTTCCATATCCGGCACGGGAATTGATTCCGAGGGAAATGAATACTATCTAAACGGCAACCTGGTGAACAAAGCCCTATATGAAGGGATTAAAACATTGGAAATTACGTTGAGAGGCTTGAAAGTAAGTCCTTTGGTTTTTAAAGAAATTTATTATGCCGGCTCGAGAACTCCACTAGACGGAGTGTACTTCAGAGATCAATTCTACGAAATATATAATAATTCGGCAGAAACAATCTACCTGGACGGCATTTATTTCGCCAATTTAACTCCAGGTAAAGCCACAACCCTGCTGCCTATCTGGCCCGAAGAAGATGGCGATAACTACGCATATGCCGAACGTGTATGGAAATTCCCCGGAAACGGAACCGAATATCCTTTGGCATCCGGAGAGTCTTGTGTAATATCCCAATTTGCAGTCAACCATAAACTTGAGCAATACAATCCAAATTCTCCGGTAGATTGCAGTTCCTCAGATTTTGAATTTAACATGGATAACCCGAAGTTTCCTGACCAACCGGCCATAGACATGCTTCATGTCTTCTATGACGGGAAAGCAGAAAAAGGTAAAGTACCCCAATATTTAACCTCTGTTTTCGGAGGAGCTTATGTTATTTTCCGTATCCCTGAAGAGGAGCAATGGGATCCGGTGAATGATAACAATATGAAAACTACCGACTTAAGGAATCCGAACAACAAAAGATTTTATGCAAAGATACCGGTTAAACACGTATTAGACGCTGTTGAGTGTATCGATAACGAATCGATGGTGAATGCCAAGCGTGTGCCTGCCGTCCTCGATGCGGGGCTCACGTATGTAGGCGCCACCTATTGCTCGCTGAGCATTGCCCGTAAGCGGACAATGAATGAAGACGGCGAACCCGTTCGCCGTGAAAACGGGGCTTTGATTTTCGAAGATACAAACAATAGTACAAACGACTTTGAAAGAGGGCTTGTTCCTATTTTAAGAAGATATGATACAAAAATTCCGGCATGGAATCACACCAGGTAATTTTTCCTACGTTTTAACCCGAGAAGTTATGAAAAAACAAAGAAATATAGTCAACAAATTAGGTATCCTTTCGTTTGCATGCCTGCTGAGCATACAAATTCAATCACAAGGATTCTCCACAGCAGGAGCAGAACTGTTCAAACAAAAAAGGCTCTGGTCTTATTCCGGAAACGCAGCAGGAATAGCATTTGACAACACCCGAAACTATTCCAGCCTCCAATTGAAGTACCATACAGAAGAAGGAAACTTTTGCCGCCCGCAAGAAGGACAAACGATCAAAGCGTTTAATGTAAGCAGTGAAGGGTTCTTGAACTTGCAGAAAGTCTATGTATGGGGAGCGTTCTCATTCGAGCAAGAAAATAAATACGATGCCGGATACAACGCTTCAATTACCGATCCGTTCAGAGGAATGCCGTATTATGTTGCCGACACTCATCAAAGCAATTGGAGAAATCAGTATTATAATCTTAAGTTCGGCATCGCTACTCCCCGATTCTGGAATAAAATCACTTTTGGACTTAAGGGAACATACATTGCCTCACTAGCCGCCAAACAAAGGGATCCGCGGGTAGATAGCCGCTTCTATACATTAGAGTTGACCCCCGGAATAACTTATACCATTAACAACCAACATATTTGGGGAGGAAACATTGAATACACATCTATAAAAGAGGATTCCAGAATGGGAAACACAAACATTTACACAGATCAGGACTACTATGAACTATATGGCTTGGGAGTGGCCATGAAAGGCATAGGAAGCGGAAGAGAAACCAATTATTACGGAGACAAGATTGGCGCAGGTCTGCAATACAATTATGCAAAACCAAAAGTAAACCTTCTTTTTGAAAGTTATTACACAATGAAAGTAGAAGATGTAAATATAGGTTTTATGGACCCCAGAAAAGATGCTTCAATTAAAGACAAGCAGATTAAAGCCGCATTAAGCATGTTTACCACAGGGAATAAAATTACGCATCATGCTAAATTAAGATATATCTACAGCCGCAGAGACGGTATACAGTACATCAACCAACACGACAACAGTGAATCTGAAAGTAAATGGATTCAACTGTATCGCAGCATTCGTTCTACGTATCAAACCCGGGCGTCATCAGCGGACTACTCATTAGTCTGCAACAGAGGCGACGAATATAACTGGAAAGTTGATGTAAGCGCGACTTATACGAACAATAAAGACGAGTATATATTACCGAACTCTACTAAAAACTCCGAAAATCTATATCTATACGTATGTGGAAAAAAGAATATTGTAATGGGGGACAAATTAAATAAACGCCTATTGTTAAGCGCCAACGGAGGATATAATAAAAACCTGTCCGGTAATTATAAATACGGAGGTCCCCATCCGGACTATCCGACTGTAACGGAACTTGAAACCGCAGATTCGAATTTCCAGACCTCCGACTACTACAGAGTCGGGATATCGGCATCCTATTCGCAACAATACAAAGCGGACAAATCGGCTAACCTCTTTGCCAAAGCCGGTTTCGAGTATACAAAAACCTCCGATTTTAATTTCAACCACCGAAAATACCTGTCAATCAGTATTGGTTGTCTTTTTTAAACAAGAAAACATCATTCTAATTAAATCCATAAACTCATGAAGTTGAAAAAATTACTCCTCCTTTTGCTCATGATAACCGCTTTTTGTGATATAAACGCACAAAAAATCATGACTCCCGGCATAAAAACACCGACAACTTTTGCCATTCTCGTAGATGAAACAAGTTATGAAAAGGTCAAAGAAGCTATTGATGCTTACAAGCAAAGTATAGAAAAAGACGGATTGGGAACTTATCTAATAATAAATAAATGGAAAAATCCGGAAGAAATACGCAGCTTACTAATCACGCTGCACAACGACAAAAAATCGCCTTTGGAAGGATGCGTGTTGATTGGCGATATTCCCATCCCGATGTTGCGCGACGCGCAACATCTGACCTCTGCGTTCAAGATGGACCAAAGACGTGACTGGAAGAAATCAAGTGTCCCGTCAGACCGCTATTATGATGATTTCGGGCTGAAATTCGACTTCCTCAAGCAAGATAAGGACATTCCGTCATACTACTATTACTCGTTGCGTGCCGATTCCAAACAATACCTATCTCCGGATATTTATTCCGCACGTATCAAACCTCTGGAATTAGAGGGAGCAGATAAGTATGAACTTTTACGGGAATATCTGACCAAAGTTGTCAAAGAGAAAAAAGAAAACGCGCATAATATCGTCGACCATTTAAGCATGGGGCGAGGACACGGATACAACTCCGAAGATCCCGGCGTATGGGCGGGCGAACAGTTAGCGCTACGAGAGCAGTTTCCACAGTTATTCCAACCGGGAAACTCCGTGAAGTTTTTCGAGTTTGACGCTCAATTTCCCATGAAAGAGATTTACCTCAATGAGGTGCAAAATCCCGATCTCGACATAATGCTTTTTCATCATCACGGTTCACCGAAAACACAATACATCAACGGATATGAAAATGTAAGCGCCCCGATGCCGAGTATTGAGAACGTTAAACGCTTCCTGAGAGGGAAAATTCCTTCAATGGCAAAGAAGGAAGGAAAAGAAGCTGCCATAGCATATTATATGAAAGGCTACGATGTGCCGCGCAATTGGTGCGAAAGCGCATTCGACCCTCAAAAGATTGAGGAAGACTCTCTTTTCAACCTGACACTCGACATTCATACGACTGACATACATAACCTGAAACCGAATGCACGCTTTATAATGTTCGATGCTTGCTTCAACGGATCATTCTATGAGAAAGATTATATAGCCGGAGCGTATGTTTTTGCGAAAGGAAAAACCATTGCAACGCAAGGAGCAACAGTAAACACGATTCAAGACAAATGGCCCGATGAGATGCTCGGGTTATTGGGAGCAGGCATGCGTATCGGACAGTTCAATCGGCTGGTATGTTTTCTTGAGAACCATATTATGGGAGATCCTACTTTCCATTTTGCCAACAACACCCTTAACTTTGACATAAACCATGCAGTGGTGTTAAAAAAAGGCAATATCAACTTCTGGAAGAAACAACTTAACAATCCGCTTCCCGACATACAAGCACTGGCTTTACGCGAACTGGCCGATGCCGATTACCCTGAAATTCCAACACTATTGAAAGAATCTTATTTCAATTCAGACTTGTTTGTAGTGCGTTTGACAGCGGTGCGCCTGTTAGCCCTCAATTACTCCGAACACGCGATACCTGTTCTCAAAGCAGCTATTAACGACAGCTACGAACTGATTCGTCGTTTTGCTGCAGAATATATAGAAAAAAACGCTTCACCGGAGTTGATACCGGCCTTTATCGATGCGTACATTCAACGCGGACACGAAGTTCGTCTCGGTTTCAAAATTAATTCCGGATTGGCAGCTTTCGATTTCAAAAGCATGCGTGAGGAAATAGAAAAGCAAACAGCAAAGCGGCCTTTTTACAGTACAAAACGCATAGAGCTACTGAAAAAAAAGATTGACCAAGAAGAAGCAAACAGTATCAAAAACTTGAAAGCAATAGGCGATACTGCAACCAAAGCCAGCGAAGCCCGCTTGGAGATTATACGTTTTCGCAACCACCCCAGCATAATGGCCATTAACCCTCTTTTAGAGTTTATTGCGGACAATAAACACGACATGCAGCTACGCATAACGGCTTGCGAAACTTTAGGGTGGTTCAGCAAGAACTATCGCAAAGCAGATATTATTGCGGGACTCCGACAAATAAAAACCGACAATCAAGATTTGCAAAATGAAATTAACAAGACCATAAAACGACTGAAAGATAAAAACAGGTAAGAAAGCCGGCCGGCACAGAAAAATAAGACAACTAAGCCATATCCGGTTAGTTGTCTTATTTATGCTTCAGTAATAAGTTTTATCCGCCAGCCGGAAGAACTTTCGGCGCTATAAAATACATTTGTGTAAATGTGGAATACGGGATTCAAAAGGGATTCCGTATTTTTTTATACATTTACTAAATGAAGAAGACTATGAAAGAGAAAAATCATAAAAAGGATGATTGGACTGAAGCAATCACAACTCCTTCAGGTAATCATTCACCTCGTCTATATCAAAGCTTGTGGGATCCCAGTTCTCGCCCTCTTCCAGCCCGAGCCATTCCCGGTAACTTTCAACTTGTTCGCCCGACGATTCACGGAAAATCGCTTTCATGTTTTCGTATCCGTACACGCCTCCACAGTCTTCCGGCGGACAGGCGCCTTTTCCTGAAAGGCAAACGGCTTTCTTCTGCTTAACCTCGGAAACAGCCTCCAATGTGATTTCATGCACCCAGTCGTCGCCGAAGTCGTAGACATACAGCAGTTTGCGAAAATGGTCCGAAAAGATGTCGGAGAGCTTTACTTTAGAGGCATCCTGAGGCTCGTTGAAGACGTCGAAGTCTTCTTCTTCGGGCATGGATATGCAAAGACGATAACCGTATTCTTTATCCACAAAATGGAACAGATGATAGTCTTCCCAGCCGAAAGCCGCTTGTATGACATCATGAAACTTCAGGAAAGTGAAGTTTCCCGGAACGGCAACCTTTCTCCATACGGGAGGTTTGGTTATACCTTTGATCTGAATTTTAAACTGATATATCATAGCATCGTATTTTGTTCCGCAATATACTGTTTTTCTGAAAGAACTGTGCAATTTCTCTCCTGTTTTAACTTATAGATCGTTGCAATTTTCTGTAAAGAAGCTCAAGGCTGATGGTTTTTCTCTGTTATAGACAGACGGTTTAAAGAGATGTGCCTTTATATTACTCCTACCTGCGCTGCTATCCATGATATATATTCACCGCGAGAACCATATATACACATCGTCGTAGCCATATATACACACCACGGTAGCCATATATGCATACCACGGTAGCCATATATACACACCATGGTAGCCATATATGCCTACCGCGGCGGATATATATACCCACCGGGGCCGCAAAGCATACTTGCCGGATGAAGCATACGGCGCAGCTTTTCTATGAGATAATAGTTATAGCAGTTGGTACATTCCCCCGGCCAATACGCGGACGACTCCTTTCATCTCCAGCTCGAACAGCAAAGCGCTCATTTTGTGTACGGGGATATCGGCTTCCACCACCAACGTGTTGATTTGAAGCGCTCCTTGTCTTTGCAGGATACGGACAACTGCCTGCTCTTCTTCGGTGAGTTCGGGGAACAGGGCACGCTGAACATTCTCCGCTTTATCTTGACGGACGGGCACGCCCCACCCCATCGCCGACACGAAGTCTTCTGCCGAAAGCAGCAGCGAGGCCTTGTTGTCGCGAATCAGCCGGTTGCATCCTTTGGAGTACTCATCGCCTACCCGGCCGGGGAAAGCAAAGCAATCGCGGTGGTAGCTTTCGGCAAGCTCGGCAGTTATAAGTGAACCGCCTTTCTCTGCCGACTCTACTACGATGGTGGCATCGCACATGCCGGCAACGATGCGGTTGCGGCTGACGAAGTTGTGGCGGTCGGGGTTCGTGCCGGAAAGGAACTCCGTCAGCAAGCCGCCATGTTGCAGCATGTCGACGGCGGTTTTACGGTGCACGTGCGGATAGATGCGGTCTAAGCCGTGAGCGAGGACGCCCACCGTAGGCAGTTGGTTCGCCAATGCGGCACGATGGGCATGGATGTCGATTCCGTAGGCCAGTCCGCTGACGACCAGCACATCGGGACACAAGGCTTTCAGGTCGCTCAGAAAAGCATCGCAAAGCCCCTTCCCGTAATCTCCGGCATGCCGTGTTCCCACGAGATTGATGACGCGGAGGGCGTTCAAATCGGCTTCTCCTTTATAAAAAAGAACGACCGGGGCGTCCTCGCACTCGCGCAAGCGCGAAGGATAGTCTTCGTCGTTCAGCGTCAGACAGCGAATCCGGTTCCGGGCAATGAACTCCATCTCGCGCTCGGCACGGGCAATCGCTTCGGGACAGTCCAGCGCTTGCACGATCCGCTCGCTGACCTCCGGCATACGCCCGGGTATCTCCTTACGAAGACGGAACACATCAGCGGCGCTGTGCATTCCGTCCATCAATCTTTTCGCTCCGATATGCCCCACTCCGGGAATCATTGTCAGAGCAATGCCATAGAGTTGTTCTTCTTCCGGGTTCATTTCAGGTAAGGAGCAAAGTAGCTGTCAAACAAGTCGCTGGTATTCAGGCGCCCGTTCACCACGCAAACAGTTTCAACGATGCCCTTCACCACTACCTTATTATCGCTTTTGCGGAAAATATCCTGATAGAACACATACTTGATGCCTTCTTTCTGCAGATAGAGCTTGCATACGCATTCGTCTCCGCTCTTCAACGGAGTCTTAAACGCCATATTGATGCGAGCCACCACAGGGTCTACGCCTTGCCGGTGGAGTTCGGCAAAGTCGATTCCCACAGAGAGCAGGAATTCGTGACGCGCGTGTTCCAGATAATGTTGATAGTTTGCGTTATTCACAATGCCTTGCAGGTCGCACTCATAGTCGCGCACCTTCAATGTCAGTTCGTAGATATATTCCATTCTTTCTTTATAAAATTATTGTTTCATTGCCTCCTTGTCGCTTTCCGGGGCAATTCCTTTAAATCTTTTCAACTCGGCGGTAGAAACCAGTTTGTAGAGTTTGTCGCTCGGACGTATCTTGTTGAGCTTCATCGAGAAATGTTGGCCTTTCTTCACTGTCTGCACCGGCTTCAGCTCCACGCGGGCCTCATCAAGGGTAGCAAACATGGCTCCGGTGGTAGGTCCGGTAATCAACAGCTTATCGCCCACGTTCAGCTCGGCGGCTTCCACCAGAAACTCCGCCACGCCGATGTTCGAGAAGTATTTGATTCCCCGTCCCACGTATATCTTACGCTCCGTAGCCTCCGAGCCGTAATTGCGGCTCCATTCGCCCAGTCGCTGCCCCAGGTAATAGCCGTTCCAGAATCCGCGGTTGAATACCGTCTTCAGCCGTTCATCCCAAGCGGCTATCTTCTCATCGGTAAACGTGCCTTCCAGATTGGCTTTGATCGCCTCTTTGTAGCATTCCACCACCGTGCGCACATATTCGGGACCGCGCGCGCGTCCTTCGATCTTGAACACGCGTACGCCCGCGTCCATCATCTTGTTCATGAAGTGGATAGTCTTCAGGTCTTTGGGCGACATGATGTATTCGTTGTCCACATCCAGCTCTACATCCGTCTCCTTGTCGCGAACGGTATAGCCCCTCCGGCATACCTGCATGCATGCGCCGCGGTTGGCCGAATGGTTCATCTCGTGAAGCGACAGGTAGCATTTGCCGGAAACTGCCATGCAAAGGGCTCCGTGACAGAACATCTCGATACGGATCTGTTCGCCGCCGGGACCGCAGATGTTCTCTTCTCTGATGACACGGTAGATTTCCGCCACCTGCTCCAGATTCAGCTCGCGAGCCAGCACCACGACATCGGCAAACTGAGCGTAAAACCTCAGCGCTTCCGTGTTCGATATGTTCAACTGAGTAGACAAGTGCACCTCCTGCCCGATGCGGCGGGCATAGTTCATCACCGCTACATCGGCAGCGATCACAGCGGAGATACCCGCCTCTTTTGCCGCGTCGACAATGGTACGCATCAGCGGAATGTCTTTGTCGTAAATAATGGTATTCACGGTGAGATAACTTTTCATCCCGTGCGCGTCGCATGTCTGCGCTATTTCCCGTAAGTCGTCGATTGTAAACGTGTTGGCCGATCTGGCTCTCATGTTCAGGTTTTCGATACCGAAATAGATCGAATCGGCGCCTGCCTGAATGGCTGCCGCAAGCGATTCGCGCGAACCTACCGGAGCCATTATTTCAAAATCTTTTATATTCATTCTCTGTGTCAGCAATCATTTAAACATAAATAATGATACAAAGGTACGAATTTATCCGTATTTTTGCGGAAAATAAATCTGAAAGAACAGGTTGCAAAAAGGCAAAAGAATCTGCAATATCCCGTAAGCAAGATCATTGCCACCCAAATCCAAAGACAAGGCAACAGACAAAGACGCTAATAAATAAAGGCTTATATGAAGATAAACCATATAGATTTGGGCGAACGGCCGCTGCTGCTCGCCCCGATGGAAGATGTGACCAATCCGGCATTCCGGCTGATGTGCAAAAAGTTCGGGGCCGACATGGTGTACACCGAATTCGTGTCGAGCGACGCACTGATACGTTCCGTGAGCAAGACAGAGCAGAAGCTCAACATCAGCGACGAGGAACGCCCCGTAGCCATACAGATATACGGAAAAGACACCGCAACCATGGTGGAGGCCGCCCGGATAGTGGAACAGGCCAAGCCCGATATTCTCGACATCAACTTCGGATGCCCGGTGAAGCGGGTAGCCGGAAAAGGCGCGGGTGCAGGCATGCTGCAGAACATTCCGCAAATGCTCGATATCACACGCTCGGTGGTGGATGCGGTACAGATTCCGGTGACGGTGAAAACCCGTTTGGGATGGGATGCCGACAATAAAATCATCGTCGATCTGGCCGAACGACTACAGGATTGCGGCATTGCCGCCCTTACCATACACGGACGCACGCGGGCGCAGATGTACACCGGCGAGGCCGACTGGACACTGATAGGCGAGGTGAAGAACAATCCGCGCATGCACATACCCATCATCGGCAATGGCGACGTCACCACGCCGCAACGCTGCAAGGAATGCTTCGACCGTTATGGCGTAGATGCCGTGATGATCGGCCGTGCCAGCTTCGGACGCCCGTGGATATTCAAAGAAATCAAGCATTATCTCAGCACGGGAGAGGAACTTCCCCCGCTCAGCTTCAAATGGCGCATGGATGTGCTGCGTCAGGAAGTGACAGACAGCGTGAATCTGCTCGACGAACGCCGGGGCATTCTGCACGTGCGCCGTCATCTGGCAGCCAGTCCGCTGTTCAAAGGCATACCGAACTTCCGCGACACCCGAATCGCCATGCTGCGGGCAGAGACCCAAGAAGAGCTGTTCCGTATATTTGATGGGATAGAGCAGCTTGGGTTGGAGTGAGGCGAGAATGATCTTTCTTTAAAGATAGACAGACTGCAAAGTAAAAACTGAGAGGCCGGTTTTTCGGGCAGTCTCTTTATCCATTGCAACAGCATTACTCCCTGATAATGGATTTGCTCCTTTTGCTTCTGCACGTAACCGAAAGCTGCATACTCGACAGTAAGATTCCAAGATTTTGCTGCCCAAAAGAGGCAGAGGCGGTATATTCGATAAGAGGAAACCGGCGAATTCAGTAAGAGGAGCCAGCGCATTGGATAATGAGAGCCAATAACAGCCTTTCGTCGCTATCCGCACCTACGATAAACGGAATTTATCATAAACTATCGCCCCAAAGCCCTTTCATGGCGTTCTCTTCCTGCCGGATGCGGATGGCGAGAAATATGCAGTACACGGGCAACCCCGCAGCCAGCGTGTACCACGCATTACAGAGCAGAGCCACTCCGATCAGTTCGGGCACAATATTCAGATAATAGTTGGGATGCTTCACCACACGAAACAAGAAACTCTTCTCGATGCGATGATCGGGAAGGATGTAAAGCTTCACGGTCCACACATCATGCAATTTTGCAACGACATAAAACAGCATAAGGTAGGCGAACGCCATCACCGCAGCTCCTATCCATGAAGTTCGGTTGAAGCTCACTCCCGTCGCATACGCCTCGTATAATGCCGAGAAATAATAAGCGATGTGAGCCAGAGTAAGGCAAAGCGAATTGGTTTTTCCATACTGAACCGCTCCTGCCTGTACGATTCTTTTCTCGTTCCGGATGGAGTAAGATAAAGAAACCAGGCGAAGCACAAAGAACAATGTAAAAGTAATGATTATGTACGTCATGTGACAGTTGTTTATTGATTATAATCCGATTATAAAGCTGCTACTCTCTGCAATCGAACAGCAGAATAGCTTACAAAAAGTTTTCAGCCCGCAAAAATATAAAAAATAAAAGAATTCCCAAGCAGATACTCAAAAACCGGGAAACGGAACAAATAATGTATAGGATGCAAATCGGTAACACAACAAGGTCTCGGAATAGACTGCGCCACGATCGTAACAAACAGCAGCGGTAAAACAACAAGGACTTGCCATCCGTTGTGAAAGTTGTTGTGGCTTGATTTCTCACTTAAACATCGGCGTGGCAAACCAGCGTTTGTACATCCACGTCACCACCACGTAGAAAAGGAAGGCGGTGAAGAAGCCTACCACGGTGTCGATCACATAGTGTGCCTGAATATACACCGTAGCGCCGCACAGCAGCATGTAGAAGGGAACCAGACAGAAGAACAGTTTCCGGCTGGCACGCCACGACATGATCATGAGGATGGTGGAGATGCCCACATGCGAACTGGGGAAAGCGGCGGTGGGGCGTTCGCCCACTTGCTGCGAACTTTCTACCAGATTGTAGAAAAAACCGTGCTGATAGCCCGGACCGGGAAGCAACTCCTGATGGTGGTTGAAATAATCGCCGATGGAAGGAAACACGCCGTTCGCCACATTATCGAAACCGATGGCGGGGAAGTAGAACTGCGGACCTGCCACAGGCACGAATATATAAATAAGGTAGTAAATGAAAAACGAGGTGACGAGCACGAAAGACATCTTTTCGAACCACTCGAAGCAGAAAAGGAAGTAGTAGAGCGCCACCACCAGTATCATGGGGTAATAGAAGAAGTACCCCATATTGAAGGCCTCACTCACCACCAGATGAGGAAACGTATGGCAGAACCAGATAGCGGGCTGGCCGTTGAAGATGAACTGTTCGACGGAGGCAAACAGATGATCGAGATTCGGGAAGAAGCGGTTGAACTCGAACGTATCCGGATACCAGTACGAAAGCAGGCTCATCTGAATGGCAATGCGGATAAAAGCCGAGAATTTACACGGCGCCAACCGGTAAAGATACATCAGCAGGAATGTCATGGCGGCAATCATCGCTCTGTCGAGCAGCATATGCCAGGGATGATCCATCCGCTGAAACAGGAACAGAATCAAGACAGAGGTCAACAAGGTGTAGATGAGTGTCGCTTTCTCTACGGCAAACAACCCTTTACGGGATTCCACACGCTTAAACAGGTCCAATACTAAAGCCATCCTTCTTTTTTATACCAGGCAATGGTTTCGCGAACGCCTCTCTCCAAATCGTACTCGGGACGATAGCCCAACTCATTGATGGTGGGAGAGATATCGCATTGCCAGTTGCGTTGTTTCATTATCTTATACTTGTCCGAATTCAGGGTGCTGCTCTTTCCCGAGCGCGCTGCGATGAATTGAGCGAGCAAAGATACTATTTTTAATACAATCAACGGACATTTCACCCGAATAACAAACGGATTGCCCAGTTCTTTCCGTATCAGGTCGGAAAAAGCGCGGCTTCGATACACCTTCCCGTCGGTAAGAAAGTAAGCCCTGCGCGACACGCCTTTCTCTATGCCGAGGAAGATGGCCTGCACCATGTCTTTCACATACACAAAGGTCAGGTCTTGCCGGCGCAAACCTACGGAGAAGTCGACATGGCGGCGGATGGACTTCGCCATCAGGTAATAGTCGGATTCGCGCGGGCCATACACGCCGGTAGGGCGATAAATGACATAAGGAAATCCGGGAATGCTGCGGATATACTCCTCTGCCCGGAGCTTGCTGCGCCCGTATGCCGTGTCGGGCATCGGCGTGTCGGTCTCGCGGATGGGCGAGTAATCGGCTTCGCGTATGGGGCCGAACACGCTGAGCGTACTGATATGGATGAACTGACACGGAACCATGTCGAGCTCGCGCAGGGTATCTGCAAACAGGCAGGTCTGCCGGTAGTTCACCTCATCGAACATTTGCTCGTCGGGGCATTTGGTCACCCCTGCGCAGTGCACCACATAGTCGAACGCTCCGTTTGCGGCTTTATGCGCCGCCAGGCAAGCCTTGAGCTTATCGGGACGGGCAAAATCGAGTTCCATGAAGTTCAGCGCGGAGTCTTTCAGGTATCTCCTGCTGCTCGTAGACCGTACTCCCGCCCATGTGGTGAACCCTCGCCTCAACGCCTCCTCTACAATGAAGCTCCCAATAAAACCGCTCGCTCCCGTCACTAAAATACTTCTCATATTTACGTCTGTTTTTTTATCGCTTACTTTAATCTGTTTCATTTCAACGGCTCCACGTGGATATTGATCAGCGTCGACCGCCCGAACATCTCCTTCAGCCTGCATTCGATGGCGGTGGTCTTGTCATGAGCTTCCTCCAGAGACATCCGCCCGTCCATCCGCACATGCACCTCGATGGCGTAATAGCTGCCGATGCGGCGGGTGCGGAGATGATGCGGCTCGCTCACTCCGGGAAACGAGAGCAACGTCTCTTCGATTTGTTGTTCCACTTCATCGGGCAGGGATTTTTCCAACAGCTCTTCCACCGAGGGAACGAGCAACTCGACCGATACTTTCATGATGAAGAAGCTCACAACCAGAGCCGCCACAGGGTCGAGCACCTGCCAGCCATCACCCAACAGAATGGCGCCGCCGATACCGATGGCCGCACCCACCGACGAAAGCGCGTCGCTCCGGTGATGCCAGGCATTGGCCACTACCGCCTGCGAGTCGACCTTTCTGCCCACGCGCACCGTATACCTGTACAATACTTCTTTGAAAAGTATCGACACAAGCGCCGCAATGAGCGCCACCATCCCCGGCTCACCCGGCGATTCGCCTTTGACGAAAAAAGCGTAGATGGAAGAAGCGGCAGTCCACAACAGCCCGAATCCCACCGCAAGCAGCAGCAAGCCTATGATGACGGTAGCCATCGTTTCGTATTTTCCGTGTCCGTAGTCGTGCCCCTTGTCTTGAGGTTTGTTGGAAATCCGCACGAAGACAATCACAATCACATCCGTCACGAAGTCCGACAGCGAATGAACGGCATCGGCAATCATAGCGGCACTATGCCCCACGATACCCGCCGTGAATTTGAATACGAGCAACAGCAGATTGACTACACTCCCAACGATGGTCGCCTTGTAAATCTCACGTTCCCGAACCTGCTTTTCTGTCTCCATGCTGCGATATGATTTGATAAGATACAGGCAAATGTACACAATTTCCGCACTGCAACCATCAAGTTGCAATCAAAAACAAGTGCCGCCCGTCACTTTTCACCCCATTTGAGTTCGTAAACGGGAAAATATAACTATATTCGCCATTGAAACCTCTTCGGGACTTCCGCTTTCGGTATCCGTCATTCCGGCGGGAAGGTTGCCGCAGGCATTTCCCGAATGTTCCGCACCGAACCGGACTCTCCGTTTCCCGCCATTGCGCGCTCATCGGAAAGGAAGAAGAGCCGGTCGGATTGAACTACATAACAGAATCATTTTTATTATGGCAAAGAAGAAAGAAAAGAGAGAGAAAAAAGCAGGCAAGAGAATGGGTAAAAAACAACTTACCGCACTGCTGTCAGAGCTTTTCCATGCCAAAACGGGCGAAACCATGAGCATGAAACACATTTTCTCGGAGTTGCGCCTCACCACCCATCCGCAGAAAATGCTCTGCGTAGATATCCTGCACGACTTGGTGGCAGACGATTACCTCAGCGAAGTGGACAAAGGCAAATTTCGCATCAACACGCACGGCACCGAGATGACGGGAACTTTCCAGCGCAAGAGCAACGGAAAGAATTCTTTCCTTCCCGAAGACGGAAGCGACCCTATCTTCATCGCCGAGCGGAACTCCGCCCATGCCATGAACAACGATAAGGTAAAAATCATGTTCTACGCCAAACGGAAACACCGGGAGGCGGAAGGCGAAGTGATAGAGATACTGGAACGCGCCAACGACACCTTTGTGGGCACGCTCGAGGTGGCTAAGTCGTACGCCTTTCTGGTGACGGAAAACCGTACGCTCGCCAACGACATCTTCATCCCGAGAGAGAAACTGAAAGGAGGAAAAACGGGTGACAAGGCCATCGTGAAAATAACCGAATGGCCCGACAAAGCGAAGAACCCCATCGGACAGGTGATAGACATACTGGGGCGTGCCGGAGACAACACTACCGAGATGCACGCCATTCTTGCCGAATTCGGATTGCCCTACGTATATCCCAAGGCGGTGGAGAAAGCGGCGGACAACATTCCGGCGGAGATCACTCCCGAAGAGCTTGCCAAACGCGAAGACTTCCGTAAGGTGACCACCTTCACCATCGACCCCAAAGACGCCAAAGACTTCGACGACGCTCTCTCCATCCGCCCGCTGAAAGAGGGGCTGTGGGAAGTGGGCGTACATATCGCCGATGTGACTCACTACGTAAAGGAGGGAGGAATCATCGACAGAGAGGCGGAGAAGCGGGCCACATCGGTCTACCTGGTCGACCGCACCATCCCGATGCTCCCCGAACGGCTTTGCAACTTCATCTGCTCGCTGCGCCCCGACGAAGAGAAGCTGGCGTACTCCGTCATATTCGACATCACCGAGAAGGGAGAAGTGCAAGCTTCGCGCGTGGTGCATACGGTGATCAAATCCGACCGCCGGTTCACGTACGAGGAGGCGCAGCAGATCATCGAAACCAAGCAGGGAGACTTCAAAGAGGAGGTGCTGATGCTCGACACCATTGCCAAGGCATTGCGCGAGAAGCGTTTCGCCGCCGGAGCCATCAACTTCGACCGCTATGAGGTGAAGTTCGAGATAGACGAGAAAGGGAAGCCCGTGAGCGTCTACTTCAAGGAATCGAAAGACGCCAACAAGCTGGTGGAGGAGTTCATGCTGCTTGCCAACAAGACCGTAGCGGAGAAAGTGGGGCGTGTGCCGAGAAACAAAAAGGCGAAAGTGTTGCCCTACCGCATTCACGACCTGCCCGATCCGGAGAAGCTGGAAAACCTGTCGCAGTTCATCGCCCGCTTCGGCTACAAAGTACGCACCAGCGGAAGCAAAACCGACATATCGAAATCCATCAACCACCTGCTCGACGATATCCACGGCAAGAAGGAGGAGAACCTCATCGAAACCGTCTCCATCCGCGCCATGCAGAAAGCACGATACTCTACCCACAACATCGGGCACTACGGACTGGCGTTCGAGTATTACACCCATTTTACCTCGCCCATCCGCCGTTTCCCCGATATGATGGTGCACCGCCTGCTTACGAAATACATGGACGGAGGGCGCAGCGTGTCGGAACAGAAGTACGAAGCGCTTTGCGAGCACAGCTCGAACATGGAGCAGACGGCTGCCAATGCCGAACGGGCTTCCATCAAGTACAAGCAGGTGGAATTTATGAGCGAACGCCTCGGACAGGTGTACGACGGGGTGATCTCCGGAGTGACGGAATGGGGGCTTTACGTGGAACTGAACGAAAACAAGTGCGAGGGCATGGTTCCCATACGCGATCTGGACGACGACTACTACGAGTTCGACGAAAAGAACTACTGTCTGCGCGGACGCCGGAAAAACCGCACTTACAGTTTGGGAGACGCGATTACGGTGCGTGTGGCGCGCGCCAACCTCGAGAAGAAGCAGTTGGACTTTGAGCTGATCGAGAAATGAGGACTTTTGCGATAGAAGAAAAGGAGCGGATCGAGTCCATCATCCGCCAGTCTGCCGTATGCCATGTAGGCATCACCGATCCGGAAGGAAATCCGTACGTCATCCCCATGAACTTCGGCTACGAAGACGGCATCATCTACCTGCATTCGGGACCCGAAGGCGGCAAGCTGGAGATGCTCGAACGGAACAACCGGGTGTGCATCACCTTCAGCCGGGGGCACGAGCTTGTCTACCAGCACCCGAAGGTGGCTTGCAGCTACAGCATGCGCTCCGAAAGCGCCATGTGCCGAGGGCGGGTGACCTTCATCGAAGACATGGAAGAGAAGCGGCGCATTCTGGACATCATCATGCACCATTACACCGACAACGAGTTCGGATACTCCGAGCCGGCATTGCGCAATGTGAAGGTATGGAAAGTCCCCGTAGAACGGATGACCGGCAAGATCTTCGGACTACGGGGATATGAGAAACCCTGAAAACTTCTTGTTTACCACAGCTTCACAGCTTGACATCCCGTTTTACAGCGGATAATCCTCGAAAGCGTAGAGAAGGGTAGACAGGTAACGCTCTCCCGTGTCGGGAAGCAGGGCGACAATCGTTTTTCCTTCATTCTCCGGCAGCCGGGCAAGCCGTGTCGCCGCAAATACGGCCGCTCCCGAAGAGATTCCGACCAGCAGGCCTTCCGTACGAGCCAGTTCGCGCCCGGTACGGATGGCTTCGTCGTTCTCCACCCGAACCACCTCGTCTACCACCGCCGCATTGTATGTTCGGGGCACGAACCCCGCTCCGATTCCCTGAATCTTATGCGCCCCCGGCTTTCCTCCCGACAGCACCGGAGAGTCCGCCGGCTCTACGGCAACGATCTTCACCTCCTTCTTGCGGGCTTTCAGCGCTTCACCCACTCCGCTCACCGTACCCCCCGTGCCTACGCCCGCCACGAAAATGTCCACCTGTCCGTCCGTATCCCTCCAGATTTCCTGTCCGGTGGTACGCACGTGCACGCCCGGATTGGCGATGTTTTCGAACTGCTGAAGGATTACAGCGTCCGGTGTAGCCGCTCTCAGCTCTTCGGCCTTGGCAATGGCGCCCTTCATGCCCTCCGCACCGGGAGTGAGCACCAGCTCCGCCCCCAGCGCCTTCAGCAGGTTACGCCGCTCCATGCTCATCGTGTCGGGCATGGTCAGTATCAGGCGGTAGCCCTTGGAGGCGGACACGAAAGCCAGCCCCACTCCGGTATTCCCGCTGGTAGGTTCGATAATGGTCGATCCGGCGTGCAACACCCCTTTCATTTCGGCATATTCAATCATAGACAAAGCGATACGGTCTTTCACGCTGCCGGCAGGGTTGAACGACTCTATCTTCACCACCAGACGCGCTTTCAGCCCGTTTAATTTGTTGTAATTGCTCAGCTCCAGCAAAGGAGTATTCCCGACGAGCTCGGTGAGCCTTTTTGCTATCTTTTCCATATTTCTTTAATTTTCTTATCTTAACCGATTGCAAAGATAGGAAAAGCTCCGCCCGCCGGAAATACCACAGATGTGGTAAATTCGTACTACAAACAGGGGGCACATACCCGCCTTTGTCGACTAAATACCCGCATATACATACCGACTGAATACCCAACGCGTCGGTTATATATACTCACCATGCTGGCCATATATATTCACCGGAGGCCGATGTGACACTAACCGTTGATTACCGCCTTCCATATATACTTACCATGGTAATCATATATACTCACCGTAGTAGCCATATATACTCACCACGGTAGCCATATATATTCACCACGGTAGCCATATATACTCACCGGACTGACTACATATACCCACCGAACCGGAATATACATACCCGCCGTTCCGGCTACACATCCCCCGTTGCGGGCATATGGATATACCCCACCATATATCTGCCGAGACAACAGAAGTTGATTTCTCAGGCGGGATTCACTGTTTTTTTCGGGAGCGTGCAAAAATTACCGCCAAAGAAAACGGGGATATCTTTCGGAAAAAACTATATTTGCGGATATTCACCTGAAAAAAAGACTTATACGTATGAAACACATGAAAAAACAGATGAAAAAAACATCTCTTTTCATCATCCTCATCGGACTGATGGCAATGACAGGTCTTCCTTCGCCGGCACAGGCGCAAGACATTACGGGAAGTTGGCACGGAAAGCTGGAGCTGCCCGTAGGTTCGCTCAGCATCGTTTTCCACATCAAGCAGGCTCCCGAAGGCGGATACACCGCCACGCTCGACAGTCCCGACCAAGGGGCGAAGGGAATCCCTACGGAGAAAACAACCTTCGAGAACTCCACGCTCCACATCCGCATACCCACGATCGGGGCATCGTACGAAGGGAAGCTGACGGAGGAGGGAAAGATTACGGGCACATTCACACAGGGGGTTGCCCTCAAGCTCGACCTTGAGAAAGGAGAAGCTCCCCGTCCGAAACGTCCGCAGGAACCGCAACCTCCGTTTCCCTACAAGAGCGAGGAGGTGAAGGTGAGAAACGAGCAGGACGGTATCGACCTGGCGGGCACGCTGACCTTGCCCGCCGAAGGACGGAACTTTCCGGCGGTGGTTCTGCTGACGGGAAGCGGGCCGCAAAACAGAGACGAGGAGCTGATGGGGCATAAACCCTTTCTGGTCATTGCCGACCATCTCACCCGGAACGGGATTGCCGTGTTGCGGTGCGACGACCGGGGCATAGGCGGTTCGCAAGGCGACTACGCCTCCACTGCCAATGCCGGGTTCACACGCGATGCCAAAGCAGCCATCGGCTATCTGCGCCACAGAAAAGAGGTCGACTCGCGGAAAGTCGGAATCATAGGGCACAGCAACGGGGCACTGATAGCTTTCGGCATAGGGGCGAAAGACCGTGAGCTCGCATTCATCGTCTCGCTGGCAGGAAGCGCCGTGCGGGGCGACAGCCTGTTACTGAAGCAAACGGAGACCCTCTCTAAGCTGTCGGGAATGCCCGACGCCGGCTGGCAGAACCTCAAACCTATTTTGCGCGAACGCTACACGCTGCTGATGCAGGCCGGAAAGACTCCCGAAAAGCTGCGGGAAGAGCTGCTCGCTCATGTCTACTCGTCAATGCCGCAGCAACAGGCGAATGAAGCGGTTCGAAAGCGGGCGGAAGCCGAAGCGGCAGCCATGACATCGCCTTGGTTTCTGGAATTCCTCAAACACGATCCCGCCACAGACCTGAAGCGTGTGAAGTGCCCGCTTTTCGCCCTGAACGGAGAGAAAGACGCGCAAGTGGATGCCGAGACGAACCTGAATGCCATCCGCCTCCATACAACGGAAGGCGGTAACAAACGGGTAACAACCAAAGTATATCCCGGACTGAACCACTTGTTTCAGCATTGCACCACCGGAGCCGTGAACGAATACGCGCAGATAGAGGAAACCATCAGCCCCGAAGTGCTGAAAGACATCACAAAGTGGATACTGGGCATCACCGCCCATTAGCCGCATGACGGTGGCTTGCATTCACAGGCAGCCGGCGCGTGGATACCCGGCATCGCCGCCGTTAGCCCTGCTGACGGTGAGTTGTATCCACAAGCAGCCGGCGCGTGGATAGCCGGCATCGCCGCCCGGCAGCCAAGAAAACCTGTGCCGAAAGAACATAGTTTGTAAAAGAATGGCTATCTTTGCATGCGCGAATTTGAGTTTAAATAAATAACAAAAGATATAAATGGCATTGCAATGTGGTATCGTCGGACTGCCCAACGTGGGTAAGTCGACTCTTTTCAACTGTCTGTCGAACGCAAAAGCACAGGCGGCAAACTTCCCTTTCTGTACAATCGAACCGAACGTAGGCGTCATCACCGTTCCCGACGAACGTCTCAACCGCTTGGCGGAACTGGTTCATCCCCAACGCATCGTTCCCACGACGGTGGAAATCGTAGACATCGCCGGACTGGTGAAAGGAGCGAGCAAAGGCGAAGGATTGGGAAACAAGTTTCTGGCAAACATCCGCGAGACGGATGCCATCATCCATGTGCTCCGCTGCTTCGACGACGATAACGTGACTCACGTAGACGGCAGCGTAAATCCCGTCCGCGACAAAGAGATCATCGATTACGAGCTTCAGCTGAAAGACCTCGAAACCATCGAGAGCCGCATACAGAAAGTGCAGAAGCAGGCGCAGACGGGTGGTGACAAAGCAGCCAAGCAGACGTACGACGTGCTTGTGCGCTACAAAGAGGCGCTGGAACAGGGACGGTCGGCACGCACCGTGACTTTCGACACGAAAGACGAACAGAAGATAGCCCGCGAGCTGTTTCTGCTCACAAGCAAACCGGTGATGTACGTGTGCAACGTAGACGAGGCAAGCGCCGTGAAGGGCAACAAATACGTAGAGATGGTTCGCGAAGCCGTGAAGGACGAGAGTGCCGAGATACTGATCGTGGCTGCACGCACGGAAGCGGATATCGCCGAACTGGAGACGTACGAAGACCGCCAGATGTTTCTCGCCGAAGTAGGACTGGAGGAGTCTGGCGTGGCACGCCTCATCAAGTCGGCCTATAAACTGCTGAACCTCGAAACTTATTTCACCGCCGGTGTTCAGGAAGTGCGCGCATGGACTTACGAAAAAGGATGGAAAGCTCCCCAATGCGCCGGAGTGATTCATACCGACTTCGAGAAGGGATTTATCCGCGCGGAGGTCATCAAGTTCGACGACTTCATCCAATACGGCTCGGAAGCGGCTGTGAAGGAGGCGGGAAAGTTGAGCGTGGAAGGAAAGGAGTATGTGGTGCAGGATGGAGACATCATGCACTTCAGATTCAATGTGTAAGCATGCAAGCACGGTAAAAACATTAAAAGGGTGGCACGATTCCAAACTTCAGATTCAATGTGTAAGCATGCAAGTACGGTAAAAACATTAAAAGGGTGGCACGATTCCAAACTTCAGATTCAATGTGCAAGCATGCAAGCACGATGAAAACATTGAAAGGGCGGCACGATTCCAAACTTCAGATTCAATGTGCAAGCATGCCAACCCGATGAAAGAACGCAAACCCTGTCCGAAAGCAAACGCCGCCGGCATTGCACGGATGAAGGGTTGAGATATAAAAACAAAGGCCGCTCGCCGGCCCGAAATCAATTAACAATCAATAAGTCTTATGTTACTGTCTATTCACTGGAATCCCAATCCCGAATTCGTCAACCTATTCGGCATCTCCATCCGCTATTACGGATTGCTATGGGCGGTAGGCATCTTTCTGGCCTACATCGTTGTTCACTATCAGTTCCGTGACAAGAAGATAGGCGAGAAGAAATTCGAACCGCTCTTCTTCTACTGTTTCTTCGGTATCCTCATCGGCGCCCGGCTGGGGCACTGCATCTTCTACGACCCCGGCTATCACCTCACCAGCGGTAGAGGCATTCTGGAGATGCTGCTGCCCGTGAAGCTGCTGCCGGGAGGAGGATGGAAGTTTATCGGATACCAGGGGCTGGCAAGCCATGGCGGTACGCTGGGACTGATTATCGCGCTCTGGCTCTACTGCCGGAAAACCAAATTGCACTATGTGGATGTATTGGACATGATTGCCGTAGCCACTCCTATCACCGCCTGCTGCATCCGTCTGGCCAACCTGATGAACTCGGAAATCATCGGCAAACCGACCGATGTACCCTGGGCGTTCGTCTTCGAACGCATCGACATGCAACCCCGCCACCCGGCACAGCTATACGAAGCGTTGGCCTATCTCGCGCTTTTCTTCGTGATGATTTACCTGTACAGGCGCCACAGCAAGGAGTTGCATCGCGGCTTCTTCTTCGGACTCTGTCTGGCGACAATCTTCACCTTCCGCTTCTTCATCGAATTTGTGAAAGAAAACCAGGTGTCTTTCGAAGATCAGATGACGTTCAACATGGGGCAATGGCTCAGCATCCCGTTCATCATCATCGGCTTTTACTTCATTTTTGCTTACGGGAAGAAGAAGTAGACGTTTTTACTCTATAGTTATATAGCGTGGCAGGCACTCTTTTGCCTGCCTGATGAAGAAGAAGTAAATGTTTTTACTTTGTAGAGGTTTTTTAGGCTTAGAAAAGAATAATCATTACAAGCTCTCTTATCCTTAATAAGGAATAGCTTATATTTGTGTACGTTTAATTAAAACTTTGCTTATGGTACTTAAGTATTTAAATCTTTTTATGGCTTTTATGGGCAGCTTAGCCATATCGGAATCTTATGCTCAAAGCTATATTACAGGGTGTAATGGTAAAAATTATGGCATAGGTGATACGCTTGTTGTAGGCAAGCCTGCACTATCAGGGTATTTATTTATACGTACTGTCAACGAACAAGGCGATTTGTCTCCAATGCCTGACAGAGATATTGCAGGTTTGAAAGTGACTATTACTTCTATACCGGAATACGATGAACAATTATATCAGGATATGGGGATTTACGAACAACCCGAAAATTTACAGATTGTCATGGCTGAAGGTGGAGGCAATCATTTCTGTATCAGCCTAAATAAAGCGCTAAGCCGTGGAAATATAATGTCCGATTACATGATTTCGTCTGTTGACGGGGCAGTGGATTTGACACCCTCTATTTTGTATGTGTACGCGCTAAAACTTTATCAAAAAGCTGTTGATGACAAGGTTGTTGATAAATATGCCTCATTATGTGTACCTGATGAATTTAAACAAGCATCCGAAGATCCTTTTGCATTAGATGCTATGCGTAAATCTTACAGAGCTAAATTGCAACAAGAATTATGCAATGCCGACTTTTCAAAGATATTTCGTCTTAAATGCTTATCAGAACTTCAGCCATATGATATGGTAAAAGAATGTTTCCCTTTATCAGAATTTTCTTGTGTTGATGTGCAAACTAAACAGGAAGATGAACTGAGCAGGCTCAAATATTGCTTGTGGGGAGAATGTGCTTTTCTTTTTGCCAATGCTTCTCTCTTTATGTCCTTACCTTCAGAAAAAACACGAGCCAAAGGCTTCTATGGGATGCGGAAATACGCCGGCGTTCCTTCTTATAACGAACCAATGGCTAGCCTGTATGTATATGTTAAGATTAAGAAACAGCCGGTAAAATTGCCGGAAAAGAAAATTTTAGTCTTTTCTGAAGGCCGTAATTTTGATTTTAATTGGTCAACACTGAATAAGGTTTATGGTGAGAGGTCTCTTAATATGGATATTGTTCGAATTGATGCGTATAACGATTTGCTTCCTTTCGTGAATGGTGAAGTAGTCTATAATTACTTAGGCAGCATTGTTCTATAAAACAGTTTGGAGGGAAAACTTATCGGGACACATATATAGCAAAGGTACATAAAATCTCCGAAACCCAACCGGCTTTAGGTTTTACAGAATATCCCGATTTACGTCTCTATATCACTATTATCGTATTGTCTGTGCGACCATCGAATAACATTGGCGGGCAGAGCACGCAGCTGGTCAATAGTCTGTTGAAGATTACGCGCGACTACCATAATGTCAAAACAATCCAACAGGTCAGGAGGGAGCCTTAGACGAACTAAGGCTAAAAGAGTATCATAAGTAGTCACGAGATTTTTTTTGAGGGCAAAGATAAGAGTTTTAGAGAATCCCCACATTAGTTTACTGCTGAGCCCGCTTTGGCCCCCCAATAAGAAGAAAGCCCCGAGAATTTTTGTTTCTCAGGGCTTTTCTGCAATCAGTTGTTGGACTACCAGGATTCGAACCTAGACAAACAGAACCAAAACCTGTTGTGCTACCATTACACCATAGTCCAAACTTATGCGCTTTCTGTTAAAAAGCGGTGCAAAGATAGTGTTATACCAATAAACATCCAAACATTTCACTGATTATTTTCGATTTCTTCACCAATAGCCCGCCATTGCTTCACTGAGTATCTTCAATTTACTCACCAATGGCTCGCTATTTCTTCACTGGTTTTCTTCAATTTATTGGCTAATAGTCCGCTATTTCTTCACTGGTTATCTTCAATTTATTCACCAATAGTCCGCCATTACTCACTGATTATCTTCGATTATTTTACCGATTGCACTCGATTTCTTCATCCATGACATTCGATTATCTCAAAAGGCGAGTTCGGGATAAAAGAAGCGATGTGCTCCAATCGCGGGCTTGTTTATCTGCTTTCATTGGCAATTCAATCAGCCTTTGTCCAAATGTAACTTTTCGAACTTATGATAAAAATCTACAATAAACCTCTGTTGGTCAAACTCAATAGCACTTCTGTTTATGGCATCAGATCAGTATCAATTTCATACATGCTGATTGTGCAAGAACCTCTTGCGTCAATTTAAGTAGATTTTCTATTTTAATATGTTTCCCAAAATCCAATCGGAAATATGCCCAATCCCCTCATTGGTAGGAATTTTATAATCATCCATGCTCACCACATACTTATCGATGATAATTTCGATAAGTATATGGTGAGTAGTATTTGCGTATAGAATTAATTATTTCAATCATACTTGAATATTTTTTCGGCAATATAATTATTTTCAAATACACTTGAAGATATCGAATCCGGTAAAACCTAAAATAGATTGGACTTCGGAGATTTTATGCACCTTTGCCATATATGTGTCCCGATAAGTTTTCCTCCGTTTTGGCTGCCAAACCATTCTTTGGAGGGAATGCTTGAACATATACAAAAGCCAACTGACTCGCAATGAATTTGGTTGGCTTTAATATTACTATAAATGAGTATCCCTAAAATTAGCGACTCTGTTTGATTGTATTAGCGATTGCGTTTGATTGTATCAGCAGCTCTGTTTGATTGTATCAGCGATTGCAAAAAAAAGAGGAGTTCCTACGACCAAATGAGAGAAACGCTGCCGAGCCAATCTGCCTGAAGTGGAACGAGAAGTTTTTTGCCTCTTTACTGCAAACCGAATGACAACACCCTTGCAAGCATAGATTTTAACTAATATTCTTTTGAAGAAATGAAAGTAAATCACAGCATGTGTTTATACTATTGCAACTCTGAATCAAGTTGCTTATCTTTGTATCGTTCCGTTGATGTAACAGACGCCAACTAAAGTTGATATGACAAAAAAGAAAGATGAAAAAACACCAATAAAAGTCGCTTTCCAATATTTAAAAAGCAAAGGGCTTGTTCATACTCAACAAGATGTAGCCGATAAGATGAGTGTATCTAAGGAAAATTTATCAAGAGCTCTCAATAGGAAAGATGGATATCATACTAAAAGTTTTCTATCCAGATTCAACGCAACTTTCGGAGGGATATTTGACGAAGAATGGCTATGGAGTGGTATTGGAAAAATGCTAATTGAAGGAAACGCAAGCCTTGAAACAAATGCGTCGCCAATATTAGAAGCAGAAGAAAGGGAATATTACACCGAAAATAAAAATGGTGATGTGTTTTACGATCTGGGAGACGGAAGATTTCTAATGAAAGCCCCATTGGTTCCATACGAAGCGTACGGACAATTTGCCAATGAAGAGATAACGCTTCAGTCGGAAAGGGATGAATGGAGTTCGGAAATATTCGAAGTAGATGAGGTTGTTCAAGGTAATTTTCTCGCATTCAAACTGAGAGGAGACAGTATGGATGACGGGACGAGAGATAGCTTTGAAGAGGGGGAGGTTGTTTTAGCGAGAGAGCTTGACAAGTCACATTGGAAAGATGGGTTGAAATACAAGAAACACCCATATTGGGTTGTGGTATTCGATTCGTCTGTGCTGATAAAACAGGTTGTTAATCAAGATTTAAAACGTGGAATGGTAACATTCCACTCTATTAGCGATTCTCCTGAATACAGGGATTTCGAATTAAATTTAGATGAGATAAGAAAATTATACTACGTTGTCCAGAAAAAGCCTAAAACTGTAAGATTCTAAAATACAATGGCACTCGATTCTTATATTTGGAGGATATACAAACAAACGAATGAACATTCGAACGCAATTCAAGAATACGAGGAGCGCGAAAGGTATGCGTCATTCAAACCAAGGTGCTTCACTAAGCGATTTGGAGATATATTTTTACTAATTACCAACAATGTCGATGTGTTCCTGATTAACAGCGATACAAAATATAAACTTGATTGTAAAACAAACGATATGGTAAATAAAAAAATGTTTTCTCCGGAAGATATGCCTATCATGAATAGGAATATCTATGAATTGGTGGTTAAAGAGAGCGATGGAAACGTCTCTCAATTTGCCGAGAAGATAGGAATTAGGCAACAAACGCTTAATCGAATTTTTAATACCGATAAAAGAAGTGGAAAATATCCATCTGTATCAGACGACATCAAGAGAGCTATATATAATAAATATGGTATAACGGAGATACAATTGTTGTCTGATACACAGCATGCAGACATGGAAGAAAAAAATAATGGATATAACGAATATTCAGAGAGATTCCTCAAAGTCATTGATAAATTGGGTGTATCAGACTATTCAGTATGGAATGGCGTCAGTGGTATATCAAAAGAGCAAATGTCAAAAATAAGAAGAGGAGTAGGTGGTGCTTCCTTGAACATCATAAGAGATTTTGGAAAGCATTTTGAAAAAGCCAATATAGACTTTATTTTAACAGGAAGAGGCAATCCACTCAAAACAGAAGCCGAAACAATAGAAATACCCGAATCCAATAGAATATACATAGAGACTGAAGGAGAATACGATGCTGCCGTAAAAAAAGGATTGCATCTACTACCAGAAGTGTCGTTTAAGTTCGCTGCCGGACAATATCAATTAATCAACATATCAGAGGACATAACAAGATATTGGTATCTTCCCGATTGCAAAGATTGTGAGGGTGTCGCCCAAGTTGTAGGAAACTCAATGGCTCCCACACTCCCTGCGGGATGCTGGGTCGCGTTAAAAAAGTATCCACTTCCTTATGAAAACCCGAACACTATCCCGTTTGGGAATATATTCGGAGTGCTTGTTGAGGATAGAGATACAAGGGAGTATCATGGGCATATAAAGATATTACGCAGATATAAAGAGCAGAAGTTGTCAGAGAAATATTGGATTGCTCATTCAATTAATGAAAGAGAATTCGATGACTTCGATATAGCAATAGAGCAAGTGAGAGGCCTATGGATTGTGAAACAACACATAATTAGTGATGTATTGTAGGATTATGAAAACAGAGAAAGACAAACGAAGTATAGTTGATGATCGATTTGCTCCATGATTTTTTATTAAACGGAATAAATATAAAACGAAATACCATATTCCTGCTTCACAAGGAAAAGGGTAAGCCGGATGCAAAACTGCGGTTCCGTGTCAGATGGGAAAAAGAAAGTACATTCTTCTGTCATCAACAGAGATATACAACACTTTGAAGAGTTATGCGAGACCATGTTTTTCTTCTTCGAACAGAATGAGAAAGTACCTACAGCGGATGAATTTCCGAGGCAAGTTCAATGAGATGAACGGAAGTAAGCCTCCGGTAAAGTACGTATTGCAAAATACAAAAAATTAGTCCCGACTGGGCACGATTCGTTCAGATTCGCCTCCGAGTCGGGACTAATAGCATCAAATTATATCAATTCGGAACAGATTTGTTATGATTTCACCCAGTTCCGTGGAAGAAGTTCTGTCATATCCTTTTTATCCCTTTCATAATACGGTATTTTCCTCAGTACGTCCTCCATCCACACTCTAGGGTCAACTCCGGCAGACTTGCAGGTCCCGATAAGGGAATATACAATGGCCGCTCTGTATGCCGATGCGTCGTT
>NZ_ATZH01000021.1 GCF_000428105.1 Bacteroides pyogenes DSM 20611 = JCM 6294
ATCAGCTACCGCGAGAAAGCCATCAAAGAGGTTGTTGCTTAGGAAAATATCACTAACTTTGCATTGACCGACAAAGAATATCCTACACAACCACAGGTCGAGGGGCAAGAAAGGAATCATACCCTGAGATACTCTTACTGGTTATTGTTTGATATTTTTTAAAGTCAACCTAAATAGCAAATAGCCAAAAACGAGCGTCAACTTGTAATAAAAATAAGTATTAACTGAGTCAACCCACTTTGAAAATAAGCCGTAAAGTGGTCAACTAAAAACATTAAACCACAGCCGTATGGCAAGCATGGCGAAAGAGAAAAGTTTCCCACTGGGGAAACAAAAGTTTCCATACGGGGAAAATAAAGTTTCCCCAGTGGGAAACTTTTGTTTCAACGGTGGGAAACTAACGAAACTATTCATTGTTTGAAAACGAAGAAAGTATGTCGGGCGAGGTGAGGCGGGAGCAAGGGAGTTAGCGAAACAATTGCTCCCATTTTTCGCAAAGGGCTTCCATCGAAGGAAACAGCAAGTCGGCTCCCGCATCGAGCAATATCCGGTCGTCCAGCGGGCCCGTATTTACGGCGATTGTGAAGATTCCCGCCCGATGTCCGGCTTCTACTCCCAGAGGCGCGTTTTCTATCACGACGGCTTCGCCGGCTTCTATTCCGCCTTTCTTCAAAGCCATCAGATAAGGCTCGGGGTCGGGCTTCCCGTACTTGACATCGAATGCCGTTACCATCAATTCTTTGCGAAACATGCCGGGGAAATTCTGCTCCAGACGTTGCAACAACGAGAGTTGCCCGGAGCCGGTGACTACCATCGGCGTAAGTTCTTCTTTTTTTATCTTCTGAAGAAGTTCCCAAGCGCCGGGCATTCGTTCCGCTTCTGCGTATGAGTTGAACGAGACACTTTTTTCTTTGTAGATACTCTCTATTTCTTCGGGTGTGGCCTCTCTGCCCAATTCGCGTTGGAATACGATGTTGATGGTTGCCGCTCCGGTTCTTCCTTCGTGCATGTACGCTTCTTCGCGGCTGAGGTCGAGCCCGCGCGCCTTCATTGTTTTGTGCCATGCCTCGGCATGATAAGGCATGGAGTTGAAAAGTACGCCGTCCATGTCGAACAAGACGGCCTTCAGTTTTTCCTTCATCTTTTGGAAAATGTATTACGTTGTTTATGGGTTTATTATTCGTCCTGCAATCTTTGGCAATTGGGCTGTACGCCTGCCGGAAAAGATTTACGGGCGCAAAGATAGGGATAAAAAACGGGAGAAGAAGATAATAGGCGCAGATACTTTCGCAAGCTTCCGCGAAACAGTTAAGTCGCCCTATTGTTTGCAGGTTTGCATATAATATGTATTTTTGCGACATTATAAACTTGGCACTTTTATGAAGAAACTATTATTATTCCTGCTTCCGTTGCTTCAGGTAGCTTGTTCTCAGAACGATGAAAGCCCTATTATTAAGGTGGAAAAGGTATGCGTGGACAGAGGAAAAGGTGTTGAAGAGAGGAACTATTCCGGCTGTATGGATGAACTCCCGGCATTGAAAGCGGGCGATAAAATCGATGCTCTTCTTTTGCTCGACGGGAATGGGGCCGAGCTCAAGACTTTTATGTTGCAGAGCGACGATAAAGTGAATACCGTGTTGCATTATAAGGAAAGGGAGGTCTCTGTCACAGGCGAGCTGACCGATGAGGAAAAAGGACAATTGCGTTTTATAGACGGAGTGATGCATACCACCGTTTCGGTTCAGGCTACCATCAAGGAAGTGGATGAGGAAGGCGATGTGAAATTGTTTTTCTATCTTTCTTCGAAAGCCGACTGCGAAGGGACGAAGGAAGTGCTCGGCTTGAAAACAAAAGCGAAAGAATAAGGGTATTTTCTTTCCGTAAGACTTCACAAAAGATTGGGGATCGTCTGCCGGACGTTCTGCCGGAATGCTGCAAAGCATTTGGCAATAGTTTGGCTCGCATGGAATTGTCGTGGCATATGCTCTGCTTTAATGCAGCAAAGCATTTGGTAACAGTCCGGCTCGCATGAGACTGTCGGGGCATACGTTCTGCCGGAATGCTGTAAAACCGCCGCAGTGTCGGCGTACCGCACCGGTGCGAAGCTCTTTGAAAGTGTACGGGATAGGGTAATGATAAAAGGACGTACCGTTTCCACTTCTGTTTCTACAGATGGAAACGGTACGTCCTTTTGAGTTGAGTTACTGTCGGTGTTTCTGCTCATTGAGAAGGTCGGTGGGAATGGTATTTGCTTTCAGATTGGAGCCAACCTCCGCTTTCTGAACCGCAAACGTGATTCCCGGAGAAACACCTGCTAATCACCTTCGAATATTCCGCTGTAATTCGGGAAGCAAGGACAAACCTTATGCTACATAAGCCGCCTGATAGTCAGCCTGCCGAACGGTTGCGGCGCATACTCGGCAAGTCTGCCGTACAGCGATGAACGGCTTTGCGTTTGCTGCGGCAGTCTTCTTGCAGAAGAGCGTCCGGGAGCTGATTACAGTCGCGCCTGAATCGCCTTCGATTCCTCTTCGTATCCCGGTTTGTTCAGCAAGGCGAACATATTCTTCTTGTACGCCTCCACACCCGGCTGGTTGAACGGGTTCACACCCAGCAGGTAACCGCTGATGCCGCATGCTTTTTCGAAGAAATAAAGCAGCCCGCCGATGTTATATTCGCTCAGTTCGGGAATAACGATGCGCATATTGGGTACACCGCCGTCTACATGAGCCAACTGAGTGCCCAGCTCCGCCATCTTGTTCACTTCGTCCACCCGTTTTCCGGCAAGGAAGTTCAGCCCGTCGAGATTGGCTTCGTCCGAAGGCACTGCCAGTTTATGGTTTACTTTATCTACCGAAATCACAGTTTCGAAGATCGAACGTTCGCCTTCCTGAATCCATTGCCCCATAGAGTGCAGGTCGGTAGAGAAGTCAACCGATGCGGGGAAAATTCCTTTGTTCTCTTTCCCTTCCGATTCTCCGTAAAGCTGCTTCCACCATTCGCTCACGTAATGCAGTTTGGGACAGAAGTTGACGAGAATCTCGATCTTCTTTCCGTTTTTATACAGCTCGTTGCGTGTAGCGGCGTAAACCGCTGCGGGGTTTTCTGCGAACGGAACGTCCGCTCCGCATGCTTTTTCCATATCGGCAGCGCCGGCAACCAGTTGCTCGATGTCGAATCCGGCTACGGCGATGGGCAGCAAACCTACCGGAGTAAGCACAGAAAAACGCCCGCCAACATTGTCGGGGATAACGAACGTCTTGTATCCTTCTTTATCTGCCGTGACGCGTGCCGCGCCTTTCTTGGCATCCGTAACGGCAACGATGACCTTCTTCGCCGTTTCTTTGCCCCGCTGGTCTTCGCATTGCTTTTTCAGCAGGCGGAAAGCAAGGGCGGTTTCGGTAGTTGTTCCCGATTTGGAGATATTGATTACACCGAACTTCTTGTCTTTCAGATATTCGGTAAGTTCGTACAGATAGTCTTCGCTGATGTTATGTCCGGCGTAGATGATGACCGGATTTTCTTTCTTTTCCTGCAACCAGACGAAGCTGTTCGACAGCGCTTCGATTACGGCGCGAGCGCCCAGATAGCTTCCGCCGATACCCGCTACTACAACTACTTCGCAATTTTCTCTCAGCACTTTCGCTGTAGCTTTCAAGTCGGCCAAATGTTCTTTGCCGATAGAAGAAGGCAGATGCAGCCATCCCAAGAAGTCGTTTCCTTTTCCGGTTCCGTCTTCCAACATTCTTTGTGCAGCTTTTACCTCGCTCTCGTAGGCAGAAACTTTCTCTTTGGAGATAAATCCAAAAGTCTTTTCAATGTTCAAGCTAATCATATCTATATAATGTTTAAGTTGACAAATGTATAAGTTTTATCTGAACGAGTCGGTCAGCAATTTGATCTCGATCATGGGTGAGATGCGTTCGTACAAGATGTTGTATACCGCATCGAGTATCGGCATGTTCACATGATAGTGTTTGTTGATCTCTTTGATACATTTCGTTCCGTAATATCCTTCGGCTATCATCTCCATCTCGATTTGGGCGCTTTTCACCGAATACCCCTTTCCGATCATCGTTCCGAACGTGCGGTTGCGGCTGAAGTTGGAATACCCCGTCACCAGCAGGTCTCCTAAGTAAACGGACTCATTCACGTTTCTGTTCAGCGGATGTACCGTATTGAGGAACCGGTTCATCTCTTGTATGGCGTTCGAGATAAGCACCGCCTGAAAGTTGTCGCCGTACTTCAGCCCGCTGCAAATGCCCGCCGCGATGGCATATACGTTTTTCAGCACCGAACTGTATTCGATGCCGCATACGTCGTCGCTTACAGACGTTTTGATGAAGCTGCTTCCCAGTCGCTGGGCAAAAACGCGCGCTTTGTTCTTATCCGGACAGGCGACGGTGAGATACGACAAGCGTTCCAACGCTACTTCTTCGGCATGGCAAGGGCCTGCCAGTACGGCGATGTTTTCCGGCGGCACGCCATACTCTTTCGTGAAGTATTCCGATACGATGATATTGTCGTCGGGTACGATTCCTTTGATAGCGGTGATGATAAACTTGTCCCTGATCTTTGTTCTCAGTTTCTTCAAGTGAGCTTTCAGATAAGGAGAGGGGGTAACGAAAATCAACGTATCCGATTCTTTCACAATCTCGTTGATGTTGGAGCTGAACGCGATGCGCTTCGTGTCGAATTTCACGCCTGTCAGGTAGGCAGGGTTGTGTCCCAGCCGCTTGAACTCGGCGATGCGGTCGTCACGTCGCATGTACCAGTTTATCGAATCGGATTGTGCCAGACACATCTTCGCGATGGCCGTAGCCCAACTTCCGCCGCCCATTATCGCTATCTTACCGGGTAATTTCATAAATAACTAAATAAGTAAAGAGTTATCTTCTAACTCTCCTATAATATTAATTGATTTTTCCTACCCATTCGGTTACGTCATTCACGCTTGGGTTAGCTAATTCCAATTTGTACTTTTTATTGATTCCGCAAATATCCTGATGCAATTTCTGCGGGTTCACATCTTTCATGTCTTCCACGAGGTTGTATCCTGCTTTCTGAATCACAGGAACCCACGCTTCCGGAATGCCCAGTTCCATATACTTGGCGGCGGCATCTTTTTTCACCACCCTCTCCGGACGCATCTGCGGGAAGAACAATACTTCCTGAATGGCTGTTTGTCCCGTCATCAGCATCACCAGACGGTCCATGCCGATGCCCATGCCCGAAGTGGGCGGCATTCCGTATTCCAGCGCGCGTACAAAGTCCATATCGATGAACATGGCTTCGTCGTCTCCCTTTTCGCTCAGGCGAAGCTGGTCTTGGAAACGTTCCAACTGGTCGATCGGGTCGTTCAACTCCGAGTATGCGTTTGCCAGTTCCTTACCGTTTACCATCAGTTCGAAACGCTCCGTCAGCTCGGGATTGCTGCGGTGGCGCTTGGTCAGCGGCGACATCTCTACCGGATAGTCGGTGATGAATGTCGGCTGTATGTAGTTGCCTTCACAAAACTCGCCGAATATCTCGTCGATCAGTTTGCCTTTACCCATCGTTTCGTCTGTTTCGAGGTTAAGCTTCTTGCAGATCTCGCGAATCTCTTCTTCGCTTTTCCCCGCCAGGTCGTAGCCGGTAAACTCCTTGATGGAGTCGAGCATCGTTACACGCTTGTAAGGAGCTTTGAAGTTGATGATGTTGTCGCCCACCTTTACTTCGTGCGTTCCGTTTACGTCCATGCAAATCTTGTCCACCATGTTTTCGGTAAACTCCATCATCCAGTTGTAGTCTTTGTAGGCCACATACACCTCCATCGCCGTAAACTCAGGGTTGTGCGTACGGTCCATTCCTTCGTTGCGGAAGTTCTTGGAGAATTCGTATACACCTTCGAATCCGCCTACGATGAGACGCTTGAGGTACAACTCGTTGGCGATACGCAGATAGAGCGGGATATCCAATGCATTGTGGTGCGTAGTGAACGGGCGTGCCGCCGCTCCGCCGGGAATCGGTTGCAAAACCGGTGTTTCCACTTCGAGATAACCTTTCGAGTTGAAATACTCGCGCATGGAGTTGTACACTTTGGTACGTTTGACAAATATATCTTTGATACCTTCGTTCACGGCCAGGTCGACATAACGCTGGCGGTAACGGAGTTCAGGATCTTCGAAAGAGTCGTATGCCACACCGTCTTTGTATTTTACGCTCGGCAGCGGTTTGATCGATTTGGCCAATACGGTAAGTTTTTGCGCATGAACACTGATTTCACCCATCTGCGTGCGGAATACGAAACCTTCGATACCGATGAAATCGCCCAAGTCGAGCAGGCGTTTGAACACGGTATTGTACAGCTCTTTGTTTTCTTCCGGACAAATATCGTCGCGGGTGATATACACCTGAATGCGGCCTTTGGAATCTTGAAGCTCGATGAACGAGGCCTTTCCCATGATGCGGCGGCTCATGATACGTCCGGCTATGGATACCTGGCGAGGCTCGTCGTCGTCTTTAAATTCGGCTTTTATATCTATGGAGAAAGCGTTGGTTACATACTCTGCGGCGGGATAGGGGTCGATGCCCATGGAGCGGAGCTCATTCAGGCTGTTACGCCGGATGATTTCCTGTTCACTTAGTTCTAATATATTCATCTTGTTATGTATTAACTCTATTATCCGGCAAAAATACGAAACTTTTCTTATATATATTCTATTACTCTTCCATTTTTGTATGGCGGATGTCGTTTGTTTTACTCTTCAGGCAACCTTGTTTTTGCGATTTTATTCGATAAGCGGAACAGATTGATGAAAAAACACGAAAAAAATGTATCTTTGTCCGCATCGTCTACCGGATGATGCCGGACTCCGGCAATCCGTAACTTTTTTGGGTATAGAGCTATGAATGTATATCATCTTATTCGTACGGGAAACAAAGCTTGGTTACTGCTGGTTTGCCTGTCATTACTTCTTTTTTCATGTGTCTCGAAAGGGAAAAGACAGGCGGTTGCCAACGGTGGAACGTCTGTTGCGTTCGATTCGACTGCAATGATCGTTCCCCAATATGCCGAAGGCTTTAGTGTAGCGTATGTAGAGGGAGGATGTTTGGTCACGATTCAGGATCCGCAGAAAGAAAAAGGAAAGGGCGAGGTTTACAGGTATGCCTTCGTCAGAGACAGAGAGGCTTTTAAAAAAAATGCCGATTTGCCTGCCGATTATGTCATGCAACCCACGCCTGTCGGGAATGTAATCTGCATGACTTCGCTTCAGCTTTCCAATTTCATTAAACTCGATGCGCTGGAGCATGTGGTGGGAATAACAAGCACCCGCCATTTATTTAACGAGGAAGTCAGAACTCGGCTGAAAGAAAAGAAAATCCGACAGATAGGGATCGAGGGGAATTTTGACAGCGAGGTCATCATGGAAGTGGATCCGGACCTGATTCTGATTTCTCCTTTCAAGCGGGGAGGATACGATGCGTTGAAAGAGGTAGGCATTCCGCTTATTCCCCATCTCGGATATAAGGAAAATTCTCCTTTGGGGCAGGCGGAGTGGATTAAATTCATAGGACTGCTCATCGGCGAAGAGCAGAAGGCAAATCTTCTTTTCGACTCTATCCAGGCGGAATACAATCGCTTGAAATCGCTTGCCGAAAGGGTAGAGCGGAAACCGGTCGTCTTTAGCGGCGAACTGCGTGGAGGCAACTGGTATGCCGTAGGCGGACGGAATTTTCTGGCTCAGCTTTTCCGTGATGCGGGAGCCGATTATTTCCTGAAAGACGACCCGAATACAGGAGGGGTGACATTCGATTTCGAAACCGTATACAGCAGTGCGGCAAATGCCGACTACTGGCGTATCCTGAACAGCTATAACGGAACATTTACGTACGATGCCCTGAAGGGAGAAGACGCTCGCTATGCCGACTTCCAAGCTTTTAAGAAAAAGGGGGTAATCTATTGCAACCTGAAAGAAAGACCTTATTACGAAGAAGCTCCCACACATCCCGAAGTGCTGCTGAAGGATTTTATCAAAGTGTTTCATCCGGAGCTTTTGCCGGACTATTCTCCTGTGTATTACGAATTGTTAAAATAATAAAGAAAGCATGAGAAAGACTCCCGTATGGCTGTTGATGCTGTTGTTGGCGGCGGTGATTTTGTTCCTCTTCTTCTTGAATCTGGTATTAGGCTCGGTCTCTATTCCGTTCCGCTCGGTATGGGATATTTGCTTGTTGGGAGACGAATCGAATCTGATCTGGTCGAATATTATCCGGAAGTCGAGGATGCCGCAGGCCATTACGGCATTGGTGGCGGGAGCCGGGCTTTCCGTGAGCGGATTGCAGATGCAAACGGTTTTTAAGAATCCGTTGGCAGGTCCTTCCGTTCTGGGCATCAGCTCCGGCGCCAGCATGGGTGTGGCGTTTGTGGTGCTGCTTTCCGGCAGCTTGGGCGGGGTTGCTTTGAGCCGGCTGGGACTGATAGGCGAATTGGCGCTGACCATTGCCGCCATCGCCGGAGCATTGGCTATCATGGCGCTTATCGCTTTTGCTTCGCAGAAGGTGAAAGGAAATGTCACGCTGCTTATCATCGGAGTGATGATAGGCTATGTGGCGAATGCGGTGATCGGGGTACTGAAGTATTTCAGTGTCGAGGAGGATATACGGGCTTATGTGATCTGGGGGCTGGGGAGTTTTGCCCGTATTTCCGGAGGACAGCTTTTCCCGTTCGTAATCACGATGGCGGTGTTGCTGCCGCTCTCTTTTCTTTTGATAAAGACACTGAACTTATTGCTGTTGGGCGACAGCTATGCCCGAAGCCTCGGACTGAACATCAAGCGTGCCCGTCTGTTGGTTATCTCATGTTCGGGAGCGTTGGTGGCTATCGTTACCGCTTATTGCGGCCCGATTATCTTTCTCGGTCTGGCTGTTCCTCACCTTTGCCGCACGTTGTTCCGCACTTCCGACCACCGTATCCTGATGCCCGCTTCGTTGCTGGTAGGTGCGGCAATGGCGCTTTTGTGCAACCTGATTGCGCGTATGCCGGGCTTCGAGGGGGCGTTGCCCGTAAATTCCGTGACGGCCCTTGTCGGCGCTCCGGTGGTGGTGTCGGTACTATTCCGTCGTCATAAGGGGGAAATAAATGAATAAAGAGTGTTTAAATAGACAAATCAAGATATGCAGAGAAATGAAACAATTGTCATCAGGAAGTTGAGCACCGGCTATGTGGGAAAACACCGGACTCACGTGGTTGCCCGAAACATCGACGCCGTTATAGAGCGTGGAGAACTGACTTGCCTGTTGGGGGCCAACGGGGCGGGAAAGTCTACGCTGCTGCATACGTTATCGGGTTTTCTCCCTAAACTGTCGGGAGACATTGAGATTATGGGAAAGAAAATCGGGGAGTATTCGGACGAAGAGATGGCAAAAGTGATCAGTGTGGTGCTTACCGAAAAGTGCGATTTGCGCAATATGACGGTTGAAGAGATGGTGGCTTTGGGACGGAGTCCGTACACTGGCTTTTGGGGAACGCTGAAAAAAGGCGATAAGGAGATTGTGGCCACTGCCATTGCCGGTGTGGGAATCGAGGCTTTGACCTATCGGATGATGCATACGCTGAGCGACGGTGAGAAACAGAAGGTGATGATTGCCAAAGCGCTGGCTCAGGAAACTCCGGTCATCTTTCTCGATGAGCCGACGGCTTTTCTCGATTTTCCAAGCAAGGTGGAGATGATGCAGTTGCTTCATCGGCTGTCGCGCGAAACGGGCAAGACGATTTTTATGAGTACGCACGATCTGGAACTTGCTTTGCAGATAGCGGATAAAGTTTGGATGATGGACAAAGAAAGCGGTGTAAAGGTGGGAACTCCCGAAGACCTTTCGCTGAACGGGACATTGAGTAATTTCTTTTCCCGCAAAGGTATTTTGTTCGACCGGAATACAGGCCTTTTCCGTATCGATAACGAATATTCCGGGAAAATGCATCTTGTGGGATACGGACAAAAATATGCGATGGTGCGGAAAGCCTTGCAGCGCAACGGAATTCTTGCCGGACGTGAAGTGGAATCTTCCGCTTATATCGAAACGGGAAACCTTCAGACCGACGGATATGTGTTGCATTATCCCCGTGGAGAAGCGCGCAAGGCTTCCGATATTGAAGGGCTGCTGTCGTTGGTTACGGCATATTTCGATTTAGAGGAAAATAGTGATTCTTTTTCCCGGAAAGAATCGTATGAGGCTTTGTAGTCAAGGGTTTGCAGCTTATTTGTTATACAGATTTTAGATAATTTGACGTTTTTATTAACAAGGGTTGCCTATTATTTGTTATCTTTGCCACATTACGTTTTTTAAAAGAAAGATTATTATGAAAGCAATGAAATTAATTTTGGCAGGAGCCGTTGTGTTCGCAATGGCAAGTTGTACCGGTTCACAAAAGAAAACCGACGCTTCACAGCAAGACAGTGTTGTTGTAGTTACCGATGCGCAAACCGTAGTGAAAGTAGCTGATATCGCAGGTACGTATGAAGGAACATTACCTTGTGCGGATTGTCCGGGAATCAAGACTACGCTGAAGATCAATGACGATACTACTTATGATTTGCGTAGCGAGTATCTGGAAAAGAAAAACGGCGTGTTTGAAGAAAGCGGAACTTTCAATCTGCTTGAAGGAAATGTGATTGAATTGGTTACTCCTTCTTCAGGCGATAAAACTTATTACAAAGTGCTTGAAAATGCGGTTGCCTTGTCTGATAAAGAAGGTACGCTTAACGACGGTGAATTGGCCGAGCACTATATCCTGAAGAAACAATAACTGAAAGATTGACGAGGTGATTCGTTTTGCTGTATTGCCTTATCAAACATAAATTGGGGAGTTTTCGCTAATGTGAAAAGCGAAAACTCCCCAATTATTATGGATACCGTTCTCTTGTAGTATATAGCCTTATCCGATATACTCCGGGAATGGATTTGAGATTACGGCTGATGGCGTTTACGTAATTTGAGTGACACTATGAATTAATACTGATGCTGAGGATCTACTTGTGTTTAATGAAGCTGTTATTTTTTAGTTCCTGAAAAGCGTCAAGCACTTCTTCTTTCGTATTCATCACAATAGGTCCCCCCCAGCTGACAGTCTCGCGCAGAGGTTTGGCTGCCAATAATACAAAACGTGCTCCTTCATCTCCGGCTTTGACCTGTATCGGTTCGTTTTCGCTCTCTTCTGATTCTGAAGCTCTGAATAGTACGGCGCAACCTTTCTTTTCGAAATCTTTCAACTTCTCGTCGGCGGCAAGTGTTCCATCCAATAAATATATAAACAGTGTATGATCGTTCGGAATTTCCCCATACGTCCATACGCTTCCGGCCGAAAGCTCTACATCCAGATAAGTTACTTTGATGTATTCTCCTTCAAACGAACTGTGATTCCCTCGATAGTTTCCCGAAACTATTCTGACGGTCGCGTTTTCTTCCTTTACTACGTTGATATCTTCTTTTTTGATTTCTCTGTATGCGGGGGGAGCCATTTTATCTTTAGCCGGCAAATTTATCCAAAGTTGACATCCAAGCATTCTTGGAGATGAAAAAGGCATTTCTTGGTGAATGATTCCCGAACCGGCCGTCATCCACTGACATCCCATATCGTGGATGATTCCCTTATTCCCTAAACTGTCGCTATGCTCCATCGAGCCGTTGATGAGGTAGGTTACGGTTTCCATTCCTCTGTGAGGATGCCACGGGAAACCTTTTATATAATCTTCCGGATTTGTAGAGTCGAAGCCGTCAAGCATTAGAAACGGGTCGAATGCCTGTATGGTCTGTTGGCCCAAAACTCGGCGCAAGCGTACGCCTGCGCCATCAATGGATTGTTGTCCTCTTACTATTTGGTTTACTTTTCTTTTCTTCATTGTATACTTATTTATTTAAAAACAAGGATGCGATGCTCAAGCGGTTTAATTTCTTTTTCACCGGGTTGTTCCGTCGGAGTGCCGAAAGGCATTTGGGCAATCAATTCCCATGTGGAAGAAATTCCCCATTCTTTCTGTACGGCCTCGTCGATCAATGGATTGTAATGTTGTAGAGAGGCCCCTAAACCTTTGTCTTCCAACATGCTCCAAATAGCTAACTGATGCATTCCGGATGTATGTTGCGACCAGATCGGGAATCTATCTTTGTATGAAGGGAAAGAGTTTTGCAAATGTTCTATGACGCTCTTATCTTCAAAAAAGAGAATTGTTCCGTATCCGTTTCTAAAGCTTCCGTCTATTTTAGCTTCTGTAGCCGGAAAAGAGGTTTCAGGCACAATCTTTTTCAATATCTCTTTGGTAATATTCCATAATTTCTTATGATTTTCCCCAAGCAACAGCACGATGCGTGTAGATTGCGAATTAAAAGCGGAGGGTACGTTGGTTACCGCGCAATCGATTATTTCTTTGATCTCTGCGTCAGAGATGGGAGAAGTGTTTGTAATGTGATAATAACTTCTCCGGTGCTTTAGCGCTTCTTTAAAATTTCTTTCCATAGTTATAATGATTAATTTTAGCTCAACCTGAGATTTCAATATCTCTCATTCAGCAAATGTTTATAATACTTGTTATTCAAAAGCCTGCTTCTCTACGATATAGGCTGAAATATTTTTCATCACGCAGACTATAGAATGTCTTTTTATCGATACTTCTAATGAAAATATTTGATCATATGAGATGCTAAACTTTCGTGACGCAAAGGTACGTATTTATTTTTATGCTCTATTGTAAAATACGTGCAGAGATTTGTTTAATACGAAACAGAATGTTACTTTTGTGTAATGATTGTGATATTAAGATGTTATGAATGTTCATTTAGACCAATATCTGAAACAAAAAGAAGACAGTTGTATACTCGATAAGTTATTGTATGTTGGTTGTATCCACGGTCAGGATAGAGAACTTCCGCAGGAAATGACATGTAAGGGAGGATTTTTCTTTTTATTGGTATCGGAAGGAAATGCTACTCTTTGCGATCTGCAGAATAATACCGCAGTAATAGGTAAGAATGATTTAATATCCGTATCTCCTGTACAGGAAATGAGTATTAAGAACTTTAGCGGCGATTATTCGATGTTTTGCCTCATGCTCGATTCTTCTTTTTTCTATAGCTTGTCTTCAAGCCAATATTTGTACGGTAAATTGTGTGAATTTACTTCCAAATCTTCTTTCCCATTACATCTGAAAGATAATATAGCCGATTATTTGCGAAAGATAATAGGGCTTTTTCATGATTCTCCCGATGAGGATGTTTCTCATAAAGAAGGAATTTACCGTCATTTGTGTGATTCCTTTATGTTGTATGTAAGAGACATGCTCTTATTGAGCATTGAAGATGCTTATCCTTCCGTTTCTCAGCGAAATATTATTTGTAATGAGTTTAAAAAACTGCTGTTTGAGTATTACCGGCAAGAACACAGAATATCTTTTTATGCCGAACGCCTTGCTATATCAGGAGCTTATTTGTCCAGAGTGATTAGAGAGGAAACCGGGCAGACTGTTTATGATCACATATCCGAACTCCTTTATTCAGATGCAAAGAAGATGCTTTCTTGTTCCAGTGCCGACATACAAAATATTACATATACATTGGGCTTTAACGATCAGGCTTCCTTTAGTAAATTTTTCAAGCGCTTGTCAGGGCTTTCTCCGAAAGAGTATAGAAACAGGGATGTGAAGAAGTCAATCGCATAAGCAGTCTGCTCCCTTATTGGGAAGAGACTTTTTTATTAAAAACTTTTCCCTCTTCGTCAATCAAAAGCAATGTAAGTTCGGCATGGGGGAGAATAGATTGGCAGTGGCGAGCGCATAACGCCACAATCTTATTGAAGAATGAATCCTTCTCTTCGGGCACAGGGATGTTCCAAAGTTCGCGTGCTAAAGTCATATCCCGGATCAAGTCCATAGTGGCGGACGAACACCTCGCTTCCAAGGCTGTCTTTCTCAGAAACTCCTTGTTCATCACCACTTTCTTGCTGTGCGTATCCAAATGTCCTTCCGCCAGCTTCACGGCTTTCCCGATCATAATGCCCATGCTTACCTTTTGAAAGCCCGTATCTTCGGCTATTTTCAGCGTTTCGCCGATAAAGTTTCCGTAATGCACGAACGCTTGCGGGGGAAGATCGGGGTAAATCGCTTTTACGTGCTTCTCGCTTTTGGCTCCCGAATTGATTACCAATCGTTCCGCACCGACGGCTTTGGCTACTTCCACTTCGCGGCGGATGGCATCCACGAATGCTTCCGATGAGAACGGGCGGACAATTCCCGATGTTCCGATAATGGAAATGCCTCCCACAATGCCCAATTTGGGATTGAAGGTCCTTTTGGCAAGCTCTTCGCCATCGGGGACGCTGATTGTCACATCGAGTCCTCCTCCGTAGATGGCCGTCAGTTCGCCGGCAATCATGTTGCGGGGAGTCACGTTGATGGCAGGCTCACCGACAGGCAGTCCCAATCCGGGAAGCGTCACCCTGCCGACTCCTTTTCCTTGAAGGAAATGAATACCCGGTTCGTCGGAGAAGCTCACGGTGGATATAATCCGGTGCCCGTGCGTGACGTCGGGATCATCGCCCGCATCCTTTACGACTTCTGCCCGGGCCGTCTGTGCATCTGTCTTTTCTACGCAATCGATGGCAACTGAAATCCGCTCTCCATCCGGCAAGGTCACTTCCGCTTCCTTTGGGAAAACTTCGTCTATCAGGGCGAGCGCTGCCGCCTTCGATGCCGCTGTCGCGCATGTTCCCGTCGTGAGTCCGCTGCGTAACGGATAGAAACCGGGTACACGCTGCTCGATGGCCCGCCGCAATCCGTGTTTGCCGGTGACGGTGATGAAACTCTCCGGCATTGGCGGACGTTTCACCACATATATTTTTACGCCGGCTTTAGCGGCAGCTTCTATCTTCTCGACGAATCTTCCCGACCGACCGCTCTCTTTGGTGATGATGGCTTGCGGATTTGTCTCTTCGAGTATCTTCTCTTCGCTTTCTTCGGGTTGGTAGAAAACCAGCTTTTCTTTGGGGAATCCCTCCCGGAGAGCCGTTTCTACCGATTCGTCTCTGCGAAGAATGCGGAAGATGCAATCGTTTTCCAGCCAGAAAGGTTTCAGCTTGCCGATGGTCTGCGTGCCTGTGAGCGCCAGCAGTTTCTTTATTCCGTCACGCTTCATCCGCAGAATTGCCTCATCGAAGCTTTCACACCGGATGATGTCTCCCGGCAATTGAGGATAAAGACGTTCGAGACGTACGACTTGGATGTCTGTGTCTTTCGCCGCACCGTCAATATTGGCATGCAGTTGCGCGGCAAACGGATGGGCGGCGTCTACAATCAGGCGAATGCGGTGTTCCCTGCAAAACGATGTGATTTCCTTCCGATTCATTTCCCCGGTGAGCCGTACCATGTTCCGTCCTTCGACTTCCTGAAGCGTTCCACGTGTGGAATAAAAGAATGGTTGTCCCGCTTCGTCGACTGTTTCGGCGGCGATTCGTCCTTCCGTTGTTCCTCCGAATATCAGTATCATGGGCGGAACAAGTGTTTAAATTCATGCGAATAAAGCCGTGAAAGCCCTTCCCTGTGGTCGATGGCATTTCCCACAACCAGCAGGGTCGTGAGCGTCAGATGATTCTCTTTCACAATCCGGGCGAGGTCTTTCAACTGTCCCCGGTATATCTTTTCCTCTTTCCACGTCAACTTGTAGCAGGCAGCTACCGGTGTTTCGGGCGGATAAGCCTGTAACAATTCTTCTTGAACCTGTTCTGCAATGGCGGCGCTGAGGTAGATGCACATCGTGCTTTGCGAGCGTGCCAGCAGATGCAGTTTTTCTTTTTCAGGCATCGGTGTTCTGCCTTCTCCCCGGGTGAGGATGATGCTTTGCACCTTCTCGGGAATGGTGAATTGCGAACGCAGTGCAGCAGCCGCAGCTTGGAAAGAAGAGATGCCGGGAGTGATGTGGTAATTCATTCCGTATTGGTCGAAGAAAGCCATTTGTTCGGCGATAGCACCGTATATGCACGGGTCTCCCGTATGCAGGCGGACAACGAATTTCCCTTGATCGTAGAATTTCTTCATCAGGTCGAATTGTTCTTCCAGTGTCATGTCGGCGGAGCTGCGCACCGTAGCTCCGGGCTTGGCATATTGTGTCAGTTCGCGGGGCACCAGACTGCCGGCATATAAAATAAGGTCTGCCTTTTCGAGCATTTTCTTTCCCCGAACCGATATGAGTTCCGGGTCTCCCGGTCCGGCTCCTACTATTTCGATGTGCCCGTTATTGCGGTCGTTTGCTGCCGAGAGAGCCACGGCAAACGTAAAATGGTTGCCTTCAGAAAGCACACCTTTCTGTTTCCCAATCAGTAGCCTGCCGCCCTCCGAAGCGTGGATGGTGCAACTTTCCGCCACTCCGTACACTCCGGTCACCTCATAGACCTTATCCGACGGATGAGGCACTTCGATTCCCGCCAGTTCTTCTGCCCGGTAGATGGCCAGCTCGCTGCCGGCAAACTCTTTATGAAGTTCGGCTATCAGTGCCTCGTCCTTTTTCAATTCGATAGTCGATACGCTTTTTATCGCCAATGGCGAAAGCCCGTTTTTCCGCAATGTCTCTTTCACGAACGAACCGACGCCTGCGGGCGAACAGTCTTTCCTGCATCCTGCCCCGATATGCAGCACCTGCGGATAGAAACAAAGGACAGGAACGGTTGATGTTCGCTCCCGGGGACCTACCGAAATCAGCAGTTCGTATCCGGTAGGCGGTATCTTTTCATACTGATAATAGATATCTACGTGTGCCGGACAGGTACGTTCGAGTTCATCGGTTCCCTTGTCCTTACATTCCAACAGCAGGGCAGTCTTTTGCTTGCCCACGAAACGGAAGATCGCCCGGTTCATCTCGGCAGGAGTGGCAGAGGTTTTCCATCCGTAGCGCGAAGCCAACATATCCAATGCCCACAAGTCCTGATTGTCGCTTTGGGTGGTTACCACAGCCTCACCGCCCGTTATACCGGCAATGATACGCGCCAGTTCGTTGCCGCCACCGATATGTCCCGAAAGAACGGGAATAACGAAGCGCCCCGTGCTGTCTACATTGATAACTGCCGGGTCGGCATACTTATTCCGTATGCAGTCGGCGATGCTTCTTACGCAGATGCCCAATGCTCCGACGAACACGATCGATTTGAAGTCGGCGAAATGCGCCTTCATGAAGCCGCTGTACGAACTCACCGGCTCGCACCCTTCCACTTCTCCTTTAATATATATGACGGAATCGCCCAGTTCTCTCCGGATTGTTTCGGCTACGGGAAGTCCCGCTTCGGAAATAACGACAATGGCTGTTCGGATACTCTTTTTCATTCTAATGCTGATTCGTTATCAATGAGAATATGTAGTCCTGCAAAAATACAATAATAATTAGTTTTGACACAGGTCGTTCTGTCTATTTTTCGCTTTGCTGAAAATATTTTTAGATATGTTATGAGATACGAATTAAAACCCTTATTTTTGTTCCGCTTTTGGTGATGTTCTCAGTCGTCCGGCTGAGCATAAAGGGAATCCGGTGAAATTCCGGAACAGTGCCCGCTACTGTAACATCCGTTTGTCGAAAGTTCACTACTGCCACTGTCACTCGTACGGGAAGGCGGACTTTCGGGATGAAGTCAGGAAACCTGCCAAAATAAAAATGTGGTATTTTGTTCTCGGGGATAAGAACATGACTATTAATTTAATTCAGATTTCTATTTATTATTAAAATGTTGCAAAAGACAGTTTGGGTCTTTTCGTTGGCCTTTGTATGTTGTGTGGCGTCGGCTCAGGTCACTGTGAAAGGACGTGTGCTGGATGCCGAGACAGGAGAGCCTTTGGCGGGTGTTAATGTTCGCGCGGATCATAGTTTGAAAGGCGGAACGACAAATGCGAAAGGAGAGTTTACGGTGAAAGACTTGCCCGCCGGCAAGCAAACGTTGCGAATTACCCATGTGGGCTACGAACCGCTTCGCTATTCCACTTCCAGGAGCGCGGCGAATGTCGTGCTCCGAATGACGGAGAGCCATAACAACCTCGGTCAGGTAGTCGTTACCGGAACCGGAACGCACCGGAGAATGGCCGATAGTCCCATTCCGGTGAATGTAATCACTGCAAAAGATATTCGCGACGCCAATATCGGGACATTGGAGGAGGCTTTGACCAAACTGACTTCTTCGTTTTCTTTTTCCACCAGCGGCATGGGGACGGAGATGCTCATCAACGGCTTGAACAGCAACTATATATTGATTTTGATGAACGGCCGGAAGATGATTGGCGACGACGCGCTGATGCGGGTGGATATGGCCAATGTAAAGCGGATAGAGATACTGAACGGTTCGGCATCCGCCTTGTACGGCAGCGATGCCATCGGGGGTGTTGTCAACATTATTACTGACGACAGCAGAAACTCTGTCGATGCTTCGAGTACGACACGGGTAAGCAATCACGGACGCTTCACGGAATCGGTGAATCTTGATGTGAATGCCGGAAAGTTTTCTTCATATACCTCCTATCGGCGGCAGCAGTCTGAGGGCTGGCAACTGAATCCGATGGCGGAAACGGTAAACAAGAAAACTAAGGAGACGGAACTGAAGCCTACCGACAAACAGGCTTTTACGGGATTCTATGCCAATACTGTGAGCCAGCACTTCTCTTTTGCGCCGAACAACCGCACGACTTTGTACGCTCAAGGCTCGTATTATAACTTCCTGACGAAGCGTCCGGTAAGCGAATATAAGTACAACCTTTATCATACCAACTATACGTACGGATTCGGAATGAAGTATATGGTGAATAAACGGGCATATATCGACGCTGACTTTTATTCGGACAACTATAAATCTTCTTATGACTATATAAAGGAAGACAAAGAGTTTAAGGTAGGCGATAAGGAAACGCGGAAAGAAGTGACGCTTTATCGGGGAAATATCAAAAGCATCGTGAAGCTGAACGAATGGAACAAGCTGTCCGCCGGGTTGGAATATCTGGACGAGAAGTTGACGAGCGAGTCGGATAAGGTGTCTGATAAAACCCTTTATACGTTGGCATTGTACGCACAAGACGAATGGAAGATTACCAAAGGCCTCGAAGCGGTTATCGGCATGCGATACATCTACAACGAAACGTTCGGCGACCATTTTACGCCCACCGCTTCTTTGATGTATAAGGAAGGAGCGTTCCGTACCCGGTTCTCTTTTGCGACAGGCTTCCGCACTCCGGCACTTTCGCAGATATACGGAACGAATTATTCGAAGAAAGAGAATCGCTACACCATCGGCAACCTGGAACTCGATCCCGAAGAGAGTAAAAACTTCACTTTAAACATGGAATATACAAAGGCATGGTTTTCGGCATCTCTGACAGGTTATCTCAATAATGTAAAGAATATGCTCTGGTATCTTCCGATAAGCGATGAAGAGGCTGCGAAGTACGGGACATTCGACGCGCCTGTGCAGCAACGCGCCAACCTTCATAAAGTGCGCGTCAAAGGGGCGAATGTGAATGTTAACGCTTATCTCGGTTTGGGATTCAATGTCGGCGCCGGATATTCGCTCATAGACGGAAAGAACCTGATTACGGGGAAAAGGCTCGACAAGAGCATCAAATATGCGGGCAATGTGAATGCCCAATGGGCTAAGAACTGGGGATTGTACGGACTGAACATCAATATGGTGGGGCGCGGACAGGGACAGAGATATTCCGAGACGTACGATTATCATTCTTCCGGTTTTATGCTGTGGGACCTGAACACCGGTCATACGTTCAACCTGAAGTATCTCATACTCAACGCAGGGTTGGGGGTGGAAAACTTGTTCGATTGGCGCGACGACCGTCCTTGGAATTCAAGTAAGCCTTATGCTACAGTTACACCGGGCCGGGCTTTTTATGCCAGCCTGACTGTTCGATTCAGAAAATAAAAATGAAATGACACATCGATCGGTTTATATTGTCTCTTTGGGGCCGGGGGATCCGAGACTGATTGCTTTGCATGGCGCGGATGTACTGCGTCGTGCAGACATCGTTTTCTGTCCGGAAACCAAAGCCGGCTCCCGTTCTGCGGATTTCCTGAAGAAGCTGGGCGTGAACGAAAGCCGCATCCGTTGTTATCAGCTTCCTATGAACAAGGAACGCGCTCAGGCTTACGCCGCGTACGACCGTCTTTTCGAAGAGGTCGTTTCGCGTTACTCTCAAGGGGAGTGCGTGGCTGTGGTGGCCGAAGGAGATGCCGGTTTCTATTCTTCTACGCGTTATCTGTCCCGCAAGCTGAAAACCGCCGCGATTCCCGTTGTCCGGATTGCCGGCATCCCGGCTTTTATCGCAGCGGCGGCATCTGTCGGCTTGCCGTTGACGGAGCAGGAAGAACGGCTGACGGTCTATCCGGGGAGAATAGATGCGGAAATGCTTCGCCGCGTGGAGTCGGGCGGCGAAGTGGCTGTGGTGATGAAGTTGTCGCAATGCGAGCCCGAACTCAAACGATTGCTCCGGTCGGGCGAGAATTCAATGTGGCACTACTTTGAGAATGTCGGTTCGCATGAAGAGTTTTACACCTGCGACAAAGAACAAATAGCAAAGAGAACATTTCCTTATTTCTCTTTACTCATAATAAAAAGCGTATGATGAAACCGGTTCTGACAATTGTAACGGGATGTTTCCTTCTGCTGTGCGGAAGGAGTGAAGCGTGTGCGCAACAACATGTGACTCTTCGGGACTCTCTGCCCGAGGTTGTGGTGACAGGCACGGGAACGGAGCATTATCTGAAAGACGCGCCCGTGCAGACCGAAGTGATCAGTCGGAAGATGCTCGACCAATATGCGGGGCGAAGCCTCGAAGAAATGTTAGGAGGCTTGTGCGCCTCGCTCAGATTCAGCCCGGGTGATATGGGGAGTAATATCCAGCTGAACGGGATGACGAACGATTATATCCTCATTCTGCTGAACGGGAAACGGATCAACGGAGACATTGGCGGACAGAACGACTTGAGTATGATTAACCCCGATAACATCGAGCGCATCGAGATCGTAAAAGGTGCCTCATCGTCTCTTTATGGGAGTGATGCCATTGCGGGGGTGATTAATATCATTACAAAGAAAAACCGCGATCCGTTCAGTGTTACCAACCGGACACGGGTTGGTTGTTACGGCGATCTCTCGCAGAGTAATACAATCGGACTTAAGCATGGCAAGCTGAATTCCACAACATCTGTCAACCTGAAGCATACCGACGGATGGAGAAACACCGACAAGGAATGGTTTCATTACGATTTGCTTGACGGGAGTGTCTCGAAAACCGTGAGTCGGTCTACCCATTACACGCTGGCGGAAGAATTGGCTTACAAGCTTAATGAGAGGATTTCTTTATCGGCTTCCGCCTCTTTCTACCAGAAGTGGATCAAGCGTTCGTTCGGCCCGTATCAATACAATCGTTACGACTATCATTACCGCAATCAGAGTTATGCTGCGGGAGCGAAGTATCAATGGGGAAACAGAGATTATCTGACCTTTGATTTGTCTTATGACCGCTATAACTACTATTTCGATTATACCCAGACGGAAACGACCAGTCTTTTCGATCAAAGCACACCGCCTCAACGGCTCATCTATTATCCGGGAATGAGAATCTTGCAAACCTCGCAGCGTAAAGTGCTGGGGCTTGCCAAGGGCGTGTTTTATTTGGGAGAGAAGAACATCCTGAATGCGGGTGTAGAATATATGTGGGATAAACTGGTGGCTCCCATAAGGATGGCAAAGGGCGAAGCGTCGGTATATACTCTTTCGGCTTATGTGCAGGATGAGTGGACGGTTGTCCCCGACTTTGTACTCACCGGGGGGATGAGGCTCGTTCACCACAAGGAGTTCGGGCAGGAACTGACTCCGAAAATTGCGGCTATGTATAAGTGGCGTAATTTGAATTTCCGTGCAACTTACTCTCTGGGGTTCAAAGCGCCTACCGTTAAAGAGCTTTATTACGACTATATGACGGCTATTATGGGTACTAAGTTGAAAGCTTATTACGGGAATACCGCACTGAACCCCCAGACTTCTCATTATTATTCCGCCGGTGTAGAATATAAAGGAAAGAAACTGAGCGCTTCGGTAACGGGATATTACAACAGGCTTCGGAATATGATTGAGCTGACGGTGGTTCCCACATCGCCCGAAGACAAACTTCTTGAGGTGGAGGAGACGTTGCAATACAACAATTTGTCGAAAGCCCGGTCTGTCGGTGCGGATATTACGTTCGACTATCAACTTCTGCCTGCTCTCGCCATTGGCGGCAGCTATAGCTACGTAGATGCGAAAGCTCAATACGCAGCCGATATAAAGAGTCAGGAGTATATGAAGTATCTGCCCGTCAACGCGACGGCTTATCACAATGCTACGTGGAAAGCGTTGTGGACTCACGCTTGGAAGAGGTATAAGCTCGGAGTCGGTTTGTTCGGTAGCTATCGTTCCACCAAATACTACATTACGAACGGTAATGGAAGTCCTTATCAGCTGTGGAGACTGAATACTTCACACTCTCTTCTTCGTTTCAAGAAGTGGACGGCGGATTTCAACGCGGGCATAGACAACCTGTTCAACTATATCGACGATACTCCGTTTGGCAGAAACAGGGGAACGACAAATCCCGGAAGAACTTATTATCTGTCTTGCTCTCTTAAATTCACGAATAAAAATAAATAAACGTATAACCTGTAAAATTATGTGATTATGAAAAGGAAACATTTTTTGTTGGCGGCCTGCATGCTCGTTTGCGGAGCGCTATGTTTGTCTTCTTGCGGTGATGACGACGGAAAAGGAAGCACTTCGAACCCGGTTGAATCCGTTGTTATGGAATCTAAAAAGTCTGATACGGCCATTCTTCTTTGCACTTTCGGAAGCACGTTCGAAGAGTCTATCAAAACTTACGATGCGATTATAAAAGATTATAAGACGACTTTCCCAAACACGGATGTTTATCTTTCGTTCACTTCGCACACTTGCGTCAACCGTGTGAAGGCGGCCACGAAAATAGACCGCTATCAGCCCGATTTATGGTTGAGGGCATTAGGTAAAGCGGGCTATAAGAGAGTAGCCGTTCAGTCGCTCCATGTGATTCCGGGAGAAGAGTATCTGAGCTTGATGAATACCTACGTGAAGAAGGAGTTTATGATCAGCCGCTACCCCAAGGTGAAGGTGCTGAAAAGCGAGAATCTGCTTTCCGAAGACGATGACTCGGAAAAAGTTGCAAAGGTTCTGTATGATGCTTATAAAAAACGACTCGACGACAAGAAGAACATTGTTCTTTTCATGGGACACGGAAATCCGGATAAAAGCTATGCTCCCGCCAATACCAAATATACGGATCTGGAAAAAGAGATGCATGAGCTGGCTGCCAACAAGAATGTCTTTGTCGGCACGGTAGACTACGGAGATATGCTCTTCTTCCCCGAAGTGGAGGAAGGCGACAATGCTCCTGAAGATGAAAAGGTGCCCGATACTTATATCTATAAGAAACTGAAAAACTATTGCAGTAAAAACAACTTGCAGCCTTCGGATATAACCATCTACCTTGCTTCGGTTATGTCTATAGCCGGCGATCATGCTCACAACGATATGTGGGGGCTTGAAGATGACGATAATAAGGTGGGCGAAGCTACTCCTTACTCTGAATTCAGCTGGAGGCTGAAATTGCAGAAGATGGGATTCAAAATCGACATGACGGAGAGCCATCACGGCGAAACGGGCAAGTGCACCATCAAAGGTTTGGGTGACTATCCGGCTATTCGCGCCATCTGGCTGGATCATCTGAAGAAGAAATATAATGACGAAGGAGCTTGGGAAACGGGTGAGGATTATCAATAAACTGGTGAGGATTATCAGTAAATATGAGGAAATTGAAGTTTATTCTGTTTTTGTACTTGTTTGCTTTTATCCCTTCTTGTATGGCGCAGACCGTTGAAAGAGAAAAGGCGATTCATCCCGGCGGTGACAGCGAACCGGCTGTCATTGCTGCCGAAATAAAGGCGGTGAAGCGTCACGACAAAGCGCTCCTGCTGGTTACTTTCGGCAGCAGTTGGGATGCCCCTCACCGGACGTACCGCCGGATGAAAGAGCAGTTTGCGCAAGCCTTCCCCGATATGGATGTGTATCTCTCTTTCACCTCCGGCATTTGCCGGAAGCGTTGCGCGGCGAATGGGAAGGGAGCTTTTCACGACCCCGAATATTGGTTGCAAGCTTTCGCGAAGGCGGGCTACCGGACGGTGGGCGTGCAGTCGCTCCATCTGATACCCGGAAAGGAATACCACGATGTGGAGCGAACCGTCGATGCTTTCCGGAAGGAACCGGTCGCTTCGTCCCGGCAAATGGAGATTGCTTTGGCGGGCCCGTTGCTGAAGACCCGTGACGACGTGAACCGTGTGGCGGAACTTTTGCACGCAAGATTCCGCAGCGAAGTGGAGGCGGGCAGTGTGGTGGTGCTGATGGGACACGGCAAACCCGAGAAGTACACGGTGGGCGACGGCAATTTCCGTTATACGATGATGGAAGAATCGTTGCAGAAGATGCACCCGAATTACTTTGTCGGCACGGTGGATATGGAAGGCAATCTGGTGGAAGACATGATCCGCCGTATGCAGCATGGAGGCCATCGTTCGGGACGCGTCATTTGCTACCCGCTTCTTTCCGTAGCCGGCGACCATGCCAACAACGATATGTGCGGCGGCGAGGGTGAAGAAGCCGAAGAAGGAAGCTGGCGTTACGAACTGACGCGCGCCGGATACGCTTGTCCGTTGGCTAACTGCCTGATCGAGGGATTGGCAGACCGCCGGGAGATTGTCGGCCATTGGATCGGACAGATGAGAAAAGCTCTGGCATCGCTCCGCAAATAAGGGCGGATTGATGTTTGCTGATGCTGTCCCGTAAAAGCAACGTATGTTTCGGAAAGTTTCCCACCGTTGAAACAAAAGTTTCCCACTGGGGAAACTTTATTTTCCCAAGCGGGAAACTTTTGTTTCCCCAGTGGGAAACTACCGTAGGTATATATAGTCCCTTCTCCGGCTCTTCATCGACCGGCTTTACGGTGTACGCCGCCGGGTCATTCGTACTTGTTCCTTATGCGGGGCGGACACAGATAATCTTCGTGGTAGCTCTCGTAACAGGGCTCTTCGGCGATGCCGCAGGCCTCGAACAGCTCTTTGATGTATCGTTGCTCTTCGGGAGAAATGAACTGGTCGCCGCGGTAGAAGCGGTAGTAACGTGTCTTTCCGAAGCGGCGTAGCATGCCGTTTTTGATTTGCTCGGCCTGCTTGGTGGGCAGGTTGTCGTAGATGTGCCGCATCCCTTTGGCAAAGCGTTGTTTCTCGTACGGGATGAAATAATTGCACGCGCTTCCGTATGCGGAGGTGATGTGTCGGGGGTTTAGCACCGAGAGGAAAGGCTTTTGCCCATCGGTCAGGAGCCATGCCTGATGCCGCAGGCAACGGTTGCTGCGTTCGCAGTCGCCGGTCATGCAAAAGCCGAAATCATGGGGCAATTGCAGGGAGGTCATGTTTTGTTCCATACTATTAAGAATTTCTAAGGTTGTTTTTTTAAGTCGGGCAAAAGTAGCCAAACTGTGTTTCCCTTCCAAAAGTTTAGGCAGAAAAAATAAGCCGTATCTGCGAAATATCCGTATCTTTGGGACGCTATACAATGAACGGATATGACAGAAAACAATATGGATAAGGCTCATATCATCGTGGCGGGCATCGGACCGGGCGGTGAAGAAGATATTACGCCGGCGGTGGTGCAGGCGTTGAAGGCGTCGGATGTGGTGATTGGCTACAAATATTATTTCCGGTTCATCACTCCGCTGCTCGCCGAGGGAACGGAATGTGTGGACACGGGCATGAAGCGTGAGAAAGCACGTGCCCAACTGGCATTCGAATATGCCGAGAAGGGACGGCGCGTCTGCGTCATCAGTTCGGGCGACGCGGGGATTTACGGAATGGCTCCGCTGATTTACGAGATGAAGCGCGAGCGGGGCAGTGAAGTCGGGGTGACGGTGCTTCCCGGCATCAGCGCGTTTCAGAAGGCGGCGGCCTTGCTTGGCGCGCCCATCGGTCACGACTTCTGCGTCGTTTCATTGTCCGACCTGATGACTTCGTGGGAAATTATAGAGAAAAGGATTGAAGCGGCAGCAGCGGCGGACTTCGTGACGGCGGTGTACAATCCCAAGAGTGAGGGACGCTACTGGCAGTTGCACCGGCTGAAGGAGATCTTTCTCCGGTCGCGTTCTGCCGAAACTCCGGTGGGCTACGTCCGTCAGGCGGGACGGGAAGAAGAACGGGTGACGGTGACTACGCTGGAAGCGTTCGACCCCGAAGAGGTGGATATGTTCACGGTGATTCTCATCGGCAACTCGCAGACGTACCGCTTCGACACGAAGATGATTACTCCCCGCGGTTACTATCGCGAGCAGTCGCAGGCGGGAGTGGGGAAAGGGCAGGAGATCATGACGGACTCCTTCCGCCGCATCGAGTCGGAAATGCGGAACAAAGCGATCGACCTCGACCGTAAGTGGGCATTGTTTCACGCCATTCATACCACGGCGGACTTTGCGATGGAGGATTTGCTCTACACCGACAAGGGAGTGGTGGAGCGTCTGCACGAAGAGATTGCGGCGGGAAAGATACGCACCATCGTGACGGATGTGACGATGGCGGCGGCAGGCATACGCAAGGGAGCGTTGCAACGGCTCGGCGTGGAGGTGAAATGCTATCTTTCGGACGAGCGGGTGGCGGAACTCTCGCGCAGGCACGGCACTACCCGTACGCAAGAGGCGATTCGGCTGGCGGTGGAAGAGCATCCCGACGCGCTGTACGTTTTCGGAAACGCACCTACGGCCCTGATGGAGCTTTGCGACCGGATACGCAAAGGGAAAGCGCGTCCCGCAGGAGTGATTGCCGCTCCGGTGGGGTTCGTGCATGTGAAGGAGTCGAAATACATGATCAAGACGTTTGCCGATGTACCTAAAATCATTGTCGAAGGCAGGAGGGGAGGAAGCAATCTGGCGGCTACGCTGGTCAACGCGATACTTTGTTTCGACGATGCCCGTTCGCTTCGTCCGGGCAGAGACGTGTAAGGAATAGAAAATCCCCAAAGTGACAGGAAGAACCATCGATGCAGAAATTTCATATCATAGGAATAACGGACAGCCGGGAGGTTTTCTTCGGCAAAGAGATAGAGAGGCTGATTGCCCGCTCGCGTGTGTTTTCGGGCGGCAAGCGGCATCATGAGATAGTGGGCGGATTGTTGCCCGAAGGGGCGGTGTGGATAGACATAACCGTTCCGCTCGACGATGTGTTTCGCCGCTATGCGGGCTACGAAGAGGTGGTGGTGTTCGCTTCGGGCGACCCGTTGTTTTTCGGATTTGCCAATACGGTGATGCGCAAACTTCCCGAAGCGGCGGTGAAAGTGTATCCCGCTTTCAACTCATTGCAGCTCTTGGCTCACCGTTCGCTGCTGGCTTATCACGATATGCGCGCCATCTCGCTTACGGGACGCCCGTGGAAGGCTTTGGACGAAGCGTTGATTTCGGGCGAAGCGCTTATCGGTTCGCTTACCGACCGGGAGAAGACGCCTGCCGCTATCGCTTCGCGGATGAAGGAGTACGGATACGATAATTACCGGATCATCGTGGGCGAATGCTTGGGCAACGAGAACGAGCGGGTGGCGGAGTATTCCGTAGAGGAGGCTGCGGCAGGTTCGTTTGCGATGCCCAATTGCGTGATTCTGCGCCGCACGTCGGTCCGTGAACGTCCTTTCGGCATTTCCGAAGAACGCTTCGAGCTGCTCGACGGGCGGTCGAAGATGATTACCAAGATGCCCGTCCGTCTGCTGTCGTTGAGCCTGTTGGACTTGCGGGAGAAGCGCGTGATGTGGGACGTGGGTTTTTGTACCGGTTCGGTTTCGATTGAAGCGAAATTGCAATTTCCCCGTCTGGAAGTGGTTTCTTTCGAAAAGCGCGAGGCGGGGAAGCGGTTGATGGAGATAAACAGCCGCCGGTTCGGCTGTCCCGGTATCGGTGTCGTAATCGGCGACTTCATGGAAATGCCGCTGACGGAGTATCCTGTTCCCGATGCCGTCTTCATCGGAGGGCATGGCGGAAGGCTCGAAGAGATGATGGAAAAGATAGATACGGTATTGCCTGCGGGAGGAACCATTGTGTTCAACTCCGTCTCGGAGGAGAGCCGCGCGGCTTTCGAACGGGGAGCGACGGCTTGCCGCATGCGGTTGACCGAAGCGGTTCGGCTGGCGGTGGACTACCATAACCCCATCGATACATTGAAAGCGATAAAGGAAAGATGAGACGAATTCCTCAAATATTGATAGGCGCCTCAGCTTCGGGAGGAGGCAAGACGACCTTTACGACGGGACTGCTGCGTCTGCTGCGCGACAGGGGGCTGACCGTGCAGCCTTATAAATGCGGCCCCGATTACATCGATACGAAATATCACGAGATGGCTTCGGGCAGAGTGTCGGTCAATCTCGACAGCTGGCTGGCTTCCGAAGAGCATCTGAAGCAAATCTACGCGAAGTATGCGTCGGATGCGGATGTGTGTGTGACGGAGGGCGTCATGGGCCTGTTCGACGGATTCGAAGGCATGCGGGGAAGCAGCGCGTCCATCGCGGCTTTGCTCGGCATCCCCGTGGTGCTGATGGTCGACGCCCGCTCCACAGCTTACACCGTAGCCGCCATTCTGTACGGATTCAAGCATTTCTATCCGGCTATACGCATTGCCGGAGCGGTGTTCAACCAAGTGGCTTCCGAGCGTCACTTCTCTTTCCTTTGCCAAGCGTGCGAGGATGTGGGAGTGGAATGCTTCGGTTACCTCCCCCGCCTGAAAGAGTTGGAAGTACCTTCCCGCCATTTGGGGCTGACGCTGGACGCGACATATCGGTTCGACGAGTTTGCCGGGAAGGTGGCGGCGTCCATCCGGCAGAGCGTGGATGTAGACCGGCTGTTGCGGTCATGCTCTTCGTCTATGGCTTCTGTGGTGGAACGGCAAAAGGCGGAAACTATTGCATCGGCTTCTGTGACGGAACTGCCAAAGGTGGAAACTATCTTAGCGGCTTCTGTATCGGAACAGGCTAAGACGGAAAGTATCGTATCGGCTTCTGTGGCGAAACAACCAAAGGCGGGAACTATCGCAGCATCGTCTGTGTCGGAACAGCCAAAGGTGGAAACTATCTTAGCGGCTTCTGTATCGGAACAGGCTAAGACGGAAAGTATCGCATCGGCTTCTGTGGTGAAACAACCAAAGGCGGGAACTATCGCAGCATCGTCTGTGGTGGAACAGCCAAAGGCGGGAAGTATGGCAGTGCTGCCCTCTGTGGGAGAACAGTCAAATTTGGAAACTATCGCCTCGGCCTCTGTGGAGGAAGTTCCAAACGAAGAAGCCCGTTGCCCGAAAGCGGGGAGAATGCGTATTGCCGTAGCCCGCGACGCGGCGTTCAACTTCATCTATCGTGAGAATCTGGCGCGTCTGGAAGAGTGGGGAACGGTGACTTTCTTCAGTCCCATGGCAGACGAGGCGTTGCCCGAAGCCGACTTTGTCTACTTGCCGGGCGGCTATCCCGAATTCTTTTTGGAGAGTCTGGCAAACAACGAATCGCTGAAGAGGGGGCTGCGGGCGTATGTGGAAGCGGGCGGGCGCATGCTGGCGGAGTGCGGCGGGATGATGTATCTTTGCGACAGCATTCGCGGCATGGACGGAAAAGATTACCCGATGGTCGGCTTGCTGCATCAGCAGGCCACGATGGAGGATATGAAGCTGCGACTGGGATACCGTACCATTCGCGCAGGCGGACAGATATGGAAAGGGCATGAGTTTCATTACTCTTCCGTATCGCCCGGACAACCGCCCGCTTCGATTGCCGTGGCGACCGACGCGAGGGGAAATACGGTGGACACGCCGCTTTACCGGTATAAGAACCTGATTGCCGGTTATGCGCATCTTTATTGGGGAGAGTCGGATTTAATGAAACTTTGGGAAGTATGAAAAAGATATATACCCGGACGGGAGATGCCGGGAAAACAGGAATCTTCGGTGGCGAACGGGTGGATAAAGACGATGTACGAATTGAAGCCAACGGTACGCTGGATGAGTTGAATACGGAGATCGGGGTGGTTCGCTCGCTCCTTCCCGCAGAACACGAATGGCACGAGCTGCTTTATGAAATACAGATGGAGCTCATGGCGATGATGAGCCTCGTGGCTACGCCTTCCGCCGAAAGGGACCGGAATCCGAACACGCTCCGTCCCGGTCTGGTGACGGACTTCGAACGAGCGATGGACGGGATGAACGCGAGCATGGAAGACAACGGTTATTTTATTCTGCCCGGAGGAACACAGGTTTCCGCGCACTTGCAGGTGGCGCGTGTCACGGCTCGGCGTGCCGAACGGCGGCTCTGCACTCTCCATCGGAACGATCCGTTGCCGCCGTTGGTGCTGAGCTTTGTCAACCGTCTTTCCGATCTGTTTTTCGTTATGGCGCGTTACGAAATGTATAGCCGCCAATGGCCGGAAGAGAAATGGCGGCGTTTCGGCTATAAGCGGAAAGGGTTGTCGGACAAATCGCGTTGTGCCGGAAAAGAAGAGGGTTGATGGGAAACTCTTTTCGCAGTTTATCGTTTGCTGCACGGCTGACGATTGAGAATGCAACTTATGAATCGGGGAATGTATTTCGTTGCCTCCCCGCATGATAAAAGGAAAAGATAAAATGAAGAATAAAAAACTCAGGCCCGTGATGCTGGCAGGAACGGGAAGCGATGTGGGAAAAAGCGTTTTGGCGACGGCTCTCTGCCGAATCTTCAAGCAAGACGGCTATCATCCCGCACCTTTCAAGGCACAGAACATGGCGCTCAATTCATACGCCACACCCGAAGGACTGGAGATCGGCAGGGCGCAGGCGGTACAGGCGGAAGCGGCGGGCATTCCTTGCCATACGGACATGAATCCGTTGCTGCTGAAGCCCAGTTCGGAACATACGTCGCAGGTGGTGCTGTGCGGAAAACCCATCGGCGACCGCAACGCTTACGAGTATTTCCGCCGCGAAGGGCGCGAAGAGCTGAGAAAAACAGTGCATCAGGCTTACGATCGGTTGGCGGCACGCTATAATCCCATTGTGATGGAAGGGGCGGGAAGCGTTTCCGAAATCAATCTTCGTGAGAGCGATCTGGTGAATCTGCCTATGGCACGGTATGCCGGCGCCGATGTGATTCTGGTGGCGGACATCGACCGTGGAGGGGTTTTCGCCAGCGTTTACGGCTCCGTCATGCTTCAGACGCCCGAAGACAGGAAGCTCATCAAGGGAATAATCATCAACAAATTCAGGGGAGATATCCGTCTGTTCGAGTCGGGCGTACGGATGATGGAGGAGCTTTGCGGAGTGCCGGTGCTGGGCGTGATACCTTATTATAAAGGAATCAGCATCGAGGACGAAGACTCGGTGGTGCTGGAGCAGAAGAACAGGGAAGCGCTGGCAGGAAAGATCAACGTGGCGGTGGTGCTGCTGAGGCATGTTTCCAACTTTACCGATTTCAACGTGCTGGAGCGCGACGAGCGGGTGCATCTGTACTATACCAACAATGTGAGCGAGCTCTCCAAAGCCGACATCATCATTCTGCCGGGAAGCAAGAATACGCTCGACGACCTGTACGAACTGCGGCGTAACGGTGTGGCTCAGGCTGTTTTGAAAGCTCATCGCGAAGGAGTGACGGTGTTGGGGATTTGCGGAGGCTATCAGATGATGGGATTGGAAGTCGCCGATCCCGACGGAGTGGAGGGGAGTTTCGCCCGGCTTCCGGGTTTGGGGTTGCTGCCCGTAGTCACCGTCATGCACGGAGAAAAGGTCACTCGTCAGGTAGAGTTCGGTTTCGACGGCCGTTCAGCGGTTTGCCGGGGGTACGAAATACATATGGGACGGACGGAACCTGCCGCAGGATTTCCCGCATCGCCGCTCAATATCCTTTCCGACGGACGGGAAGACGGCTATCGTGCCGGCCGGAAATGTATGGGAACCTATATTCACGGCATCCTCGACAACAGGGAGTTTATCGACTTTCTGCTCGAACCTTATGCCGGAAAGCTCGATCGTCCGGCATTCGACTACCGGACATTCAAGGAAGAACAGTATGATAAACTGGCGGAGCACGTGCGCAGTCACCTCGATTTGCGCCGGCTTTACGAAATATTGCAGCAACCATGATTCAGGGACACGGAGACGATTTGTATAAATATGCCGGGCGGATTGTAAGCAACTTCAGTTCGAATGTGTACAACCGGGTCGATCATTCAGGACTTTACCGCCGCCTGTCGGAGCGGTTGGAGGTGACGACCGCTTATCCCGAACCGGAACCCTACTCGCTCGAAGAGAAGATTGCCCGGAAGTACGGGCTTTCGGCTGCGGAGGTTTGCGTCACCAACGGGGCGACGGAAGCCATTTATCTGATTGCCCAGACTTTCCGTTCGCAGACGTCGGCGGTGCTTATGCCCACATTCAGCGAATACGCCGATGCCTGCCGCCTGCACGGACACAGGGTGAAACCTTTCTTTTCGCCGGAGGCTTTGCCCGATGAGGCGGGGCTGGTATGGATTTGCAATCCCAACAATCCCACCGGCGAGGTTCGCAGGAAAAGGCTGCTGGAAGAGCTCATCCTGTCGCGTCCCGACTGCTTGTTCGTTATCGACCAGTCGTACGAATACTTCACCCTCGAACCGTTGTTTACCATGAAAGAGGCGGCGACAATGCCGAATGTGGTGTTGATTCATTCGATGACGAAGAAGTTTGCCGTTCCGGGACTGCGGATAGGATACTTCACCGCCAGCGAATCGCTTGTCGTTCGGATACGCAGCCATCGCATGCCTTGGTCGGTCAACGCTCTTGCAATCGAGGCGGGGCATTTCCTGCTCGACGAAGGAGACCGGATCGCTGCCGACGTTCCGGCTCTGCTGGACGAAAGCAAACGTCTGGCGGAACGGCTCGCCGCCACCGGGCTGGTGGAAGTATGGCCCACCGACACGCATTACATGTTGTTGCGGTTGCGTATCGGGAAGGCGTCCGCCTTGAAAGAGTATCTTGCCGGAGAACACGGCATGCTCATCCGTGACGCGTCGAACTTCGAAGGGCTCGACGAACGTTTCTTCCGGATAGCGGCGCAGACGCCCGAAGAGAACGATCGTCTGGTGGAGGCCGTCGGGCAATGGGGAAGGATGTGAGGCGGACGGAGCGGACGAATAAATAGAGGAGTATGAATATTGTCCGGCAAGCTTGCGGGGGTGCGGGGCGAACGGATGCTGAGGAGTGTAAGAACAGAGGCTCTGTTCGGGTAAAACAAAGGCTTTGTTTGGGTGGAACAAAAGCTCTGTTCGGGTGGAACAAAAGCTCTATTTGAGTAAAGTAGAGCCTCTGTTTAAATGAAACAGAACCTCTTTGGGGATAGAAACGAAATTTCCGTTTTACTAAAACAGCATCGAAACCTGAGTGTTTTTTTGAAGGTTGGAAGAGAAGGTTTAACCGCTTTGCCACCTCAACAATAAAAGAATGATTGAAAATCGGTTGAAAAAATGATAGATATAACGGCTTTATATAGCGTGGCAGGCACTTTTTTGCCTGCGTGGTTGCTCGACCGCCTGCTGGGAGACCCGTCTTCTTTGCCTCATCCGGTGGTTGGGTTCGGCAAGATGATCGCTGCGGGAGAGAAACTTCTGAATAAGGGGCGCCACCGGATGCTGAAGGGCGGACTGATGGCTGCAACGTTTATCCTTTTGGTCTACTTCGCCGTTTGGGGAGCGGAGCGACTGCTTTTCTCCTCTTCGCTTGCTCCTTTGGGGTATTTGTTCGATATCTTTTGTTTGTTCTTCTGTCTGGCAGGGACTACGCTGGCAAAGGAAGTGCGGATGGTTTTCGAGGCAGTCGACCGTTCGCCGGAGGAGGGACGCGTACAGGTTGCGCGTATCGTGGGGCGCGATACATCCCGACTTTCGGCGCAGGAAGTGCGTGCCGCCGCTCTTGAAACGTTGGCGGAGAACCTGAGCGACGGTGTCATCGCTCCGCTGTTCTGGTTTCTGCTTTTGGGAGTTCCCGGTGCGATGGCATACAAGATGGTCAACACGCTCGACTCTATGATAGGCTATCACAGCGAACGCTATCTGCTGTTCGGGCGGATTGCCGCGCGCATCGACGATGCCGCCAATTACATTCCCGCCCGCCTCACCGCTTTTCTGATGATTCTTTCCGTCGGAAGGCTCTCGTTGTTGCCGTTTGTAAAAAGGTACGGAAAGGAGCATGCAAGTCCGAATTCGGGTTATCCCGAAGCGGCTTTGGCGGGCATACTCGACTGTCGCTTCGGCGGACCTCACCATTATTTCGGCGAATTGTTTGAGAAACCTTATATCGGAACGAACGACCGCTTGCTTACGACCGCCGATATGCGCACGGGCATTGCCGTCAATTTCCGTTCGGAAGTGTTGATGGTGGTGTCGACGCTTTTTCTCAGAACAGTCATAATGGCGATATGATGGTGGGGCAAGCATAAGAAACGGGCATCGGGAAAGGGCTGCCTGTGGCTTTGCTGTACACACGGGCAAGGGGGTAGCGGATGCCGCGTGAAGGAGCGCGCGAACCTTGCCTTCACCTTTAATTTTGCAGGATGTCGTTTCTTAAAATTCCAACCTGACCATTCCTCCATACGGGGTAATCTCGTTGAAGGCTTCTTCCGGACGCACCATTCCGGCATAAATCTGGGCGCACTTCAGCACTCCCCCGTGGGCGAAGACAACGGTATTCCTTTCTTCCCGATGGCGGACTTCCTGCAAAAAAGCCGATACGCGCCTGTATTGGTCGGCAAACGATTCGCCGTTGGTCGCCCTCACGTTTACATAATCGCCGTACCACCGCTGAAGATTCGGGTCGTCGATTTCGTCGAAAAGCTTCATCTCCCAGTCTCCGAAGTCGATTTCCATGGCGCGTGGTTCGCGGATGGCATCGGCGAAACCGCAATATTCGGCAAGTCTCGTGCATCGGGAGAGCGGACTGGTGTACGCGCGGTCGAAAGCGATGGAGGCGATACCGGCTTTCACCGCCGCCGCTTCTTCCTCAAACGTGGAGCGCAGCGGTACGTCGGACTGTCCGTAACACATTCCTTTCGGCACATCTACCGAAGTATGTCTGATGAGATAGATATTCATAAGCTATATTTGTGAGTAATAAATGAAAACGATTCCCAGCCAGAAGCTGAGTTCGCAGAGCAGAAACGTCGCTCCGCAGCAGTCGCCGGTATACCCTTGCAGCTTTTTCCGGAACAACGTCACAAGAAACGAGAAGGTGAGAACCGGAAGCAGGCACGCCACCCAATAAAGCGGCGGGAGAAGCAACAAAGGCAAGACTCCGCCGGCGGCGGACAAAGCAATCTCCCGGACACTCATCCGCGTATATACGGTTTTGTTTTTGCTCTCTTCTTCTTTGCGAGCGTAAGGCAGGAAGTTGATCAGCTGCGAAGCGGTGAACTTGCTCCAGGCGTCGCCGCCGAGCAATATCCACGGCGTCATGCTTGCGGGTAAGGCCGTCAGCAGATTGCAGGCAAGCAGGAAGTAAACGATGAGGCCCAGCACGCCGTAGCTGCCTGTGTGCGAGTCTTTCATAATCCGGAGAATGCTCTCGCGGTCTCTTCCCCCGCCGAATCCGTCGAAGAAATCCGCCAGCCCGTCTTCGTGTAAAGCCCCGGTAACCAGCAGCCGCGCAGTGAAGGCGAGCATGATGGCGGCTCCTACGGGCAAAGCATGCACCGAAAGCCAAAATACCAACCCCATGATACCTCCGGTGAGCCATCCGCTGATGCTCCAGTAGCTTACCAGATGCTTGAAGCTCTCCTGCGGAACTTGCTTGATTTTCCAGAAGGGCAACCGGGTGAAGAACGTCAGTGCGGCAAGGATGTTGTTCATTGTTTCTGCTTGTCTTAAAGAGGTTAGAAGTATTTGCTGATGGACGCTCCGTCGAATGAGTCCATCTCATTGATCATTTTTACCGCCGATTCTACGATGGGGTAGGAGCAAACGGCGCCGCTTCCTTCTCCCAGACGCAAACCGAGATTCAGCAGAGGATGTGCGCCCAGATAGTCCAACAGAAGCTTATGTCCGGCCTCATCTCCCTGATGTCCGAAGAGGGCGTACTCCTTCACTTCCGGGTAGAGGCGGGATGCCGCAAGCATGCAACTGGTCATGATAAACCCGTCTACAAGGACAACCATCTTCAGTTCGGCGGCTCTGAGCATGGCGCCTACAGCCATCACCATTTCGTATCCGCCGAACCTGCAAAGAATTTCTTCGGTGCTGTGGGGGCCCGGATAGTTTTCCATCGACTTCCTCAGAATCTCGTATTTGCGGCTGATGCCCCGCTCGTCCAGTCCGCTTCCGGCACCCACGCATCGCTCCAAAGGTATTCCGGTGAAAGAGGCCATCCACAACGAAGAGGCGGAAGTGTTGCCTATTCCCATCTCTCCGAAGCTCACCACGTTGCATCCTTCGCTATGCACGGAGTCTACGCACGCCGCTCCCCGTTCGATGCAAAGTTCCATCTCTTCGGGAGTCATTGCCGCTTCGTGCAGGAAATTGCGTGTTCCTTTTCTGACTTTCATGTCGACTATCCCCTTCTCGTACGGCAGGTCGTAGTCTACTCCGGCGTCCACGACCTTCAGCTTAAAGCCGTTCTGCCGGCATAAGAAGTTGATTCCCGCCCCTCCGCGAAGGAAGTTGCAGGTCTGTTGCCAGGTCACTTCCTTGGGCGACAGGCTTACTCCTTCGTCCGCAATTCCGTGATCGGCGGCGAAGAGAATGTTGTATGGCCGGTTTAACCGGGGCGAAAGAGTCTGCTGAATCAATCCGATCCGGAAAGCTATCTCCTCGAGGCGTCCGAGAGCTCCTTTGGGTTTGGCAAGATAGTCGATTTTATGCTTCAGCGCTTCTTTGATCGAATTGTCCGGTTTGCGGATTTGAAAAGTTCTCATAAAGTTTTCTTTTTTATCGTCGGTTTACGCCGTCGGTTTAAGGCGTCTGTTTTATTTTCAGGGGAATGCCGCTCACCATCAGGTACACTTCATCCGCTTGCGCGGCTATATACTGGTTTGCCCAGCCTTGCAAGTCGGTGAACTTTCGTTGCAGGCGATTGGTCGAAACACCTCCGAGTCCTATTTCGTTGGTCACGAAGATGAATGTAGCTTCCTGCCGGGTGAATCGGTCGAATTCGTTTTTTACGGCTTCCAACGCTTCCGATACGTGCGCGTCGGAGTCGGTGAAGAAGTTTGTGCACCACAGCGTGACGCAGTCTATCACAACCACTCTGCCCGTTACATCGTGGCGGCTCAGCTCTTTCTCTTCCTCGATGTTGGTCCATTCGCCGCCCCGCCTTTCCCTATGGCGCCGCACTCTCTCCCTGAATTCATCGTCCCATACTTTGGCTGTGGCCATGTACACGGGCGATGAGGTCAGCTCGTGAGCCATATTCTCGGCAAAAGAGCTTTTGCCCGAACGCTGTCCGCCTGTGATCAATATGATTCGTTTCATGTTTCCCTTTTGTATGATGGAGACACAAAGGTAAAAATAATAGGTATATAAACGAAATGATAACGGGAAGAACTGTTTTGAAAAAATACCGGAACCGGTGGTGGGCGAAACAGGGAGGTTATTGGTATGAATATGTAAAAACGGATTTGTACCGACTTGCGCGATTGACAATTATCGGATATCTCCGATACTTTTACCCCTGCGCGAATCCGTACAAATCCGTCTATTTCGTCGATACCGCTCCTTTCTTCCGGAGAGAAAGGACGGAAGAACGCTATTCTTCTTTCAGCGAATCGTCGATAACTTTGATTTTCTGCAATACAAGTTCCAAATCGGCTTTCAGCTTGTCCACCTTCCGGTTCAGCTCCGTGAGTAGACTGCTTCCTTTTTTGGAAGTGGAAGTCAGGAAGCCCAGATTGTTTTCATACGTTTGAAGTTCGCTTTTCATGTTTTCATACGTACGCACCAACTTCTCGCGTTCCCGATACAATGATTGCGAACCGCCTTCTTGCATAGTGCTGATATTGGATCGGAAATGGCTCAGTTTTTTGTTGGAACTGCTGATGTTGAATCTTCTGAAAAGTTCGTCGATTACGGCATGATACTGCTTGTAGAGCTTGTCCTTCTCTTTGAAAGGAACATGTCCGATGGAGTTCCATTCCTTCATAAGCTCCCGTACAAGCGTTGTTGCCTCATCCGTATCCATATTCTCGTCGATGGCGTTCAGCTTTCCTATCAGCGCTTTTTTCTTCTCCAGATTTTCCGTTTCGATGGAGCGTTGCGACGATGTAGCCTTGTTCTTCTGCTCGAAGAAGTAATCGCATGCGGTAATAAATCGCTTCCATACGGCATCCGAATGTTTTTTGGCAACCGGTCCGATCGTTTTCCACTCTTTTTGAATCTTGGTAAGTATCTCGGCTGTGGCTTTCCAGTCGGTGCTGTCTTTCAACGCTTCGGCCTTTTCGCAAAGTTCTTTCTTCTTTTCCAGATTTTCGCTCATGCTTTCTTTCAGGCTCTTGAAGAACTCTCCCTTCTTCTTGAAGAATTCGTCGCAGGCATGGCGGAAACGTTCGAAAATCTTCACGTTCATCTTTTGAGGCGCAAACCCGATGGTTTTCCATTTGTTTTGCAACGCGATGACTTCCTGTGTCTTGTTGTCCCAAGCCGAGAATGTTTTCAATTCGTCGTATTCGATGGCCTCTACAATCTCGCAAATTACCGTTTTCTGGTCGAGATTGTGCTGCTCTGCTTCTTTCAACGCTTCGAAATGCTGTTGATGGCGGCGGTTGACTATGGTGGAAGCCGTCTTGAACCGACTCCATATTGCGTCGCGAAGCTCTTTGGCCACAGGACCGGTCTCACGGAATTCCTGATGAAGTTTCTGAAGTTGGTGGAATGCGGACACCACGTCTTCTTCCGCTCCCAGCTTTTCTGCCGCTTCGCACAGATGAGTCTTTATCTCGAGATTCTTTTTGAAGTCATATTCGCGGAATTCGTTGTTCAGTTTAAGTAAATCGTAGAACTTTTCTACATACAGGTGGTAGCTCTTCCACAGCTCATTTACCTTTCCTTGCGGGACAGGGTTCGTCTCGTTCCATTGCTGTTGAAGCTTTTTGAATTCCGTATAAGATTTGTTGGGGTCGTCTGCCGATTCTACGAGCTCTTTCAGTTCCTCGAGAATGGAGAGTTTGATTTGCAGGTTCTCTTCTTTCCGGTGTTCCAACTCGGCAGCCTGCAAGCTTCTTTTCTCTTTGATAATCCCCATCAGGTGCTTGAACTCTTTCTCTATGGGGTCCTCTTGGGGGACAAAGTCCTCAATGGCTCCGCCATTGTCTGTAAACTGTTTCTTGGCAGTTTCCAGCTCGGCGTTATGTAGTTTGTAGAATGCTTGTTTCAGACTGTCGATAGCATGTCTGCCGGCATTCTCCGTATCTTCCACGAGAGCCTTCAGCCGGTCGAGAATCTCTTCTTTTCCGGTAGTAGCCTGAGCGGTTGCGGGTTGTGTTTCGGCGAAATCTTCTTCAGCCGGAGTTTCCGTATTTGTTTCAGAAACCTCGACTTTTTTCTTTTCTTCTTCTAATTCCCCTGAATGCAAGGGCAGATTAGTGTCTTGGGCGTCCATCATCTCGTATTGGTTTTGGTTACAAATTAATAAAAAAAAACGGTTACTTCATACTTTTTTGCTTCTTTTTTTCGATTCTCTGATTTTTTAAGATAACAGGACGGTAATTCCCATATACATCATCATGCCGATAATATCGTTGGTAATCGCAATAAACGGTCCCGTGGCTATGGCGGGATCTACTTTGAACTTCTCGAGAGTCATCGGTACGAGCGTGCCGAATATGGAAGCGAACATGACTACGGCAAACAGGCTGATAGACACGGAATAGGTAACCGTAGCCGTTGCGCCGAAGCGGATGAAGTTATAAGTATAGACAAGCAATGAGATGATAGTGGCATTGATAAGCGCTACCACCGATTCTTTGCCTATTTGTTTGACGGTGTTTTTAGCGTCCAACGAGCTGTTTGCCAGTCCTTGCACAATGATGGCGGACGACTGCGTCCCTACGTTTCCGCCCGTGCCGCCGATAAGCGGAATGTACAGAGCCATTTCGGGATGGGCGGCAAACGTAGCGTCGAAGTTGCCCAATATCATGGAGTTTCCGATTCCGCCAATCATCCCGATGAGCAACCAAGGCAGGCGGGCTGTCGTCTGGCGGAAAACGTTGTCGGCCGTTTCCACGCCTTGCGAAAGTCCGGAAGCCAACTGGTAATCGCGTTCAGACTGTTCGCGAACTTCGTCCATCACGTCGTCTACGGTAATCTGTCCCACGAGCCGTCCGATGCTGTCGACTACGGGAATGGCAACCAAGTCGTACTTTTCAATGGCCTGTACCACTTCGTCCACCGGCGTGTCCACATGTACCGAGATGGGATCTTTCTGCATCACATGCTTCACTTTCGATACCGAGGGTGAAGTAATCATTTTCTTTAACGGGAAGATGCCTTTCAGCCGTTCATCGTCATCGATTACATATACATAGTAAATCTCGTCGAGCTCTTCCGCCTGCTGGCGCATCTCTTTCAGGCATTCGGGCATACTCCAGTTCTCGTTCACCACCACCATCTCCGTGCCCATCAAACCTCCGGCGGTATTTTCGTCGTACTTCAACAAATCGACGATATCGCCCGCTTGTTCGATGTCTTCGATGTGCGAAAGAATCTCCTCCTGCTTCTCCTCGTCCAATTCGCGTATCAGGTCTACGGCATCGTCCGTATCCATGTAATCCACGAAACGCTTCGCGATGGTTTCCGAAGGGAGTATCTCGAGAAACTCTTTCCGGACGTCCTCGTCCATTTCGACAAGAACGTCGGCTGCGGTTTCGTTGTCGAGCAATCGATAAACGAACCGCGCTTCTTCCGGACTCAGGTCGTTGCACAATTCTGCGATGTCGGCCGGGTGAAGGTCGATAAGAAGCTCTTTTACCTGTTCGCCCTCTTTTTGTTCGATCAGGCGCTTCACATTATCAATGTATTCTTCGTCTACCATACTCTCTTACAATTTTACGAATTCGGAAACTCTGTTTGTCAGTTCGATGAACTCCCGCACCGATAATTGTTCGGGACGTTTGTTGAACAATGCGTCGTCGGTCAGGGGGCAGTCTTTCCCTAAAATAGGTTTTATGGAGTTGCGCAAGGTTTTTCTCCGCTGGTTGAAAGTAGTCTTTACCACTTGCTTGAACAGCTTTTCATCGCATCCCAAATCTTCCACTCCGTTTCGGGTCATCCGGATTACCGCGCTCTTTACTTTGGGCGGCGGATTGAACACTTGTTCGCTGACGGTAAACAGATACTCCACGTTGTACCATGCCTGAATCAGGATGCTCAGAATACCGTATGTCTTGCTTCCCGGTCCGGCGGCAATACGTTCTGCCACTTCCTTCTGTATCATCCCTGTGCAGCAGGGAATCAGTTCTTTGTTTTCCAGCATTTTAAAAAAGATCTGGCTGGAGATGTTGTACGGGTAATTACCTGTCAGTACAAAAGGTTTCCCGTCGAACAGCCTGTGCAGGTTCATCTTCAGAAAATCGTCTTCGATGATATGGTCTTCCAGCGACGGATATTCTTTGCGAAGGTATGCCACCGACTCGTAGTCTACCTCCACCACTTTCACCGGCCTCTCCTTTTTTATCAGGAATTGAGTCAATACTCCCATGCCCGGTCCTACCTCCAATACGGGAAGTTCGGGAAACGCATCGACCGTGTCGGCAATATCCTGCGCTACTTTCAGGTCTTTCAGAAAGTGCTGTCCGAGAAACTTTTTAGGTTTTACTAATTTCATTTACCAACTAAATAATTACTTTTGCAACGGACAAAGGTAATTCTTTTAAATGAAGAATGAATAAACTGCAATGAATAAACTGCTAAAAAAGACGCTGAATGTGATGTCGCCGCTCGTTTTGGGTGGCTTTATTTTGTTTTGGGTCTACCGCGATTTCGATTTTGCGAAAGCCCGTGAGGTGCTGTTGCATGAAATGAACTGGTGGTGGATGCTTTTTTCTCTCATCTTCGGAGTGCTTGCTCAGGTGTTCCGCGGTTGGCGCTGGCGGCAGACATTAGAGCCGCTGGATGCTTTTCCAAAACGCTCTCATTGTGTCGACGCCATTTTTATATCCTATGCCGCCAGTCTCGTCGTGCCTCGAATCGGTGAAGTGAGCCGGTGCGGAGTGCTGGCGAAGTACGACGATGTGTCGTTCGCCAAGTCTCTGGGTACGGTAGTTACCGAACGTCTGGTAGATACGTTGACCATTCTGCTGATAACGGGAATTACCGTTTTGCTTCAGATGCCCGTGTTCGCCACTTTTCTGCATCAGACCGGCACGAAGATTCCTTCTTTGCTGCATCTGCTCACTTCCGTCTGGTTTTATATCGTCTTGTTCTGCCTCATCGGCGTGGTGATTCTGCTTTACCGGTTGAGGAAAACGATGTTCTTCTACGAGAAGGTCAAAGGGTTTGTGTTCAACATCTGGGAGGGAGTGATGTCGCTCAGGAGTGTTCGTAACATTCCTCTTTTCGTCTTTTATACGTTCGCCATTTGGGCATGCTACTTCTTTCATTTCTTTTTTACCTTCTATTGCTTTGAATTCACCTGTTCTTTAGGCATGATGCCCGCACTGGTCATGTTCGTGGGCGGAACGTTTGCGGTCATCGTTCCTACTCCCAACGGTGCTGGCCCCTGGCATTTCGCCGTTATCTCGATGTTGATGCTTTATGGCGTAAATGTGACCGACGCCGGAATTTTCGCGCTGATTGTGCACGGAATCCAAACCTTTTTAGTAGTTTTGTTGGGCATATATGGTATGCTAAACTTAAAAACACTCAAAAAATAACATCTTATGAGCACAATTCTTTCTTTGGCTCCACAGAACGTGTGGAAGCATTTCTACTCTTTGACGCAGATTCCCCGTCCGTCGGGACATTTGGAAAAAGTGACGGAATTTCTTGTAAACTTTGGCAAGGGGCTGGGCTTGGAAACATTCGTAGACGAAGTGGGCAACGTGATTATTCGCAAGCCGGCCACTCCGGGAATGGAAAACCGGAAAGGGGTGATTTTGCAGGCACATAGCGATATGGTTCCGCAGAAAAATAACGATACGGTGCACGATTTCGAAAAAGACCCGATTGAAACATACATCGACGGCGACTGGGTGAAGGCAAAAGGAACAACTCTGGGAGCCGACAACGGACTCGGAGTGGCGGCAATTCTGGCGGTGCTCGAAGCGAAAGACTTGAAGCACGGTCCGTTGGAAGCATTGATTACAGCCGATGAGGAAACCGGCATGTACGGCGCTTTCGGACTGAAGCCGGGAGTGGTGAACGGAGAAATATTGCTCAATCTGGACTCCGAAGATGAAGGCGAACTCTATATCGGCTGTGCCGGAGGGATGGATGTGACGGCTTCACTGAAATATAAGGAGGTAGCTCCCGAGGCGGACGATATTGCTTTGAAAGTAACGTTGAAAGGATTGCGTGGCGGACACTCCGGCCTGCAAATCAACGAAGGACGTGCCAATGCCAATAAACTGCTGGTTCGTTTCGTTCGTGAGGCGGTGGCAAGCTACGAAGCCCGTCTGGCAAGCTGGGAAGGCGGCAATATGCGAAACGCTATTCCGCGCGAGGCTCATGCGGTTGTCACTATTCCTGCCGAAAACGAAGAAGAAGTACTGGAGCTGGTGAAGTATTGCGAGAACCTCTTTAATGAAGAGTACGGAGCCATCGAAACTCCCATCACGTTCAAGGCGGAACGAGTGGAGCTCCCCGCAGGTATTGTACCCGAAGAGATACAGGATAATCTGATCGATGCGATCTTTGCCTGTCAAAACGGGGTGATGCGCATGATTCCCACCGTGCCCGATACGGTAGAGACCTCTTCCAATCTGGCTATTATTGTAATTCGTGACGGAGAAGCCACGATTAAGATTCTGGCACGCAGCTCAAGCGACAGTATGAAGGAATTCCTTACCACGAGCCTCGAATCCTGTTTCTCGATGGCGGGCATGAAAGTGGAAATGACCGGCGGCTATTCCGGCTGGCAGCCCAATGTGGATTCTCCGATTCTGCATGCGATGAAACTGTCGTACAAACAACAATTCGGAGTAGAACCGGCAGTTAAAGTAATCCATGCCGGACTCGAATGCGGCATCATTGGCGCCATCCTTCCGGGCCTCGATATGATTTCGTTCGGTCCGACTTTGCGTTCTCCGCACTCTCCGGACGAACGGGTGTTGATTCCTACCGTACAGAAGTTTTACGATTTTCTGGTTGCCACGCTGGAACAAACACCGGTAAAATAACCATCGCCGCAGTTTTACGGTACAAACGAGTTGTCTTCGGCATTATTCGCTGGGGATATAGAAGGCTTGGATGCCGATAAAATGGAAAAAGAATGAAATCTTGGGGGAGCTGTGTCATTATTCTGGCACAGCTCCTGATTTTTTAATAAGAAAAGTTTAGCGGAGGACACTGATAACAGGAAAAGCAATTACTCACTAATGTTTTTTCATGGAACAGACAAGTCTCCGGACTGCGGGCAACCCCTCTTTTAGACGCCCTCTTGCCCTTGCTCTCTTGCGCGTGTGAATGTGCGGATATACTCGATCGCCTCTTCGTTGGTGTCTGTCACAGTAAGGAGGATATTGTTCAGCTTGCCGGAGTCCGACATGTCTTTCAGGAGAGGGTAGACAGGCCTTTCCTCAGTCCAGTACCTTTTGTCCAGAAATATCATGGGACTCGACATTTCGTAGCTCACATAGTGATTCTGCGCCAGATCTTGGAATATTTCCTGCATCGTTCCTGCGCTTCCGGGAGAGTAAATTATACCGCCTTTGGCAAGTGCCAGCAGCCCCTCCTCACGGATACTGTTCGCGAAATATTTCGCTATGTACGTGGCAAACGGTGTAGCGAGTTCGTGCCCATAGTGCCATGTGGGAATGCCGAGACTGTCATACTTCGGGGACGGAAATCTTTCCATGACTTCGAATGCCGTTTCAAGCCACCCTTTGTCGTTGAATAAAGGCGCTGCCGAAAGTATTTGCAACGCTTCGTCCATTTCCTCATCCGGTCGGCCTGCCATCCATGCGCCGAGGTGTGTCGCCTCCATCGCACCCGGTCCGCCTCCCGAAAGCATTAGATAACCCATTGTGGTCAGGCTGCGCGAGAGAACAGCGACTTGTCTGTATATCTTATCTGTGCGGCTAAGCGCATGTCCGCCCATGATGGCGACGATACGGTGTCCGGAATAAGGAAGAAGGAATGCGTTGAGATTTTCGGTAATCGAGTGGTCGTGAAGGACCTGAGCCAAAGAGTCTTTGATCGACATCTGCCTGACGGACTCGATATAGTAGTCATAGACGCGCTTGTCATAACAGTTGCCGTATGATTCGGGATTTTCTTTGTCGTATCCTTCATAAAGCAGGGCACCCGAATAGAGAGTGCGAGGATAAGTTTTGAAAGGAACATTCAAGTGAGGGAAGACATAGTTGCCGTTTTGCAGGTAGCAAGTCAGTTTGCCCGACATCTCACACCCCAGGAAGAGACAGTCCTTCCACTTTATTTCCATGATTTCTGCCTCAAAAGGGCGGAGGTTGATATCTTGTACCGCAACGGAGTCTATTCGCTCTCTTTGCATAAGCGCCAAGAGGTCTTCAGTGGTTTCTAACAGTTCCATATTTTTTATGCTTCATTCGACATTTCGAGTGATGCGACAATCATGCACTAGATACAATCTTTGTTCGAAGTGCCGTTCGTCTCTGAGTCGCTATGCAGTTCTTTTCAAGCCTTAAAATAAGCATCCATACGCACAACAACTTTTGCTCGCAAAAGTACGCTTTTTCTATCAACATTACGTGACGTAAACACATAAAAATCACAAGGGAACGGTGGCTTTAACAAATTCTTCGGTTTTATTCTTACCTTTGTAAATGATATTGGGGTGTTATATCCGAACAACAATAAGAAAACGATGCAGATACATAACAAATTCAAGTTATAGAACTATTTATTATATTGAATATATGTCAATATGGAGCAAGCTCATAGGATTTAAGAAAGTCGAAGATAGAAACAATATCATCGGTAATAAAACTGCCTCTGTACCATGTAGTGTGCCCAATTATGCCATAGTAGATGTTGAAGTCGGCCTGAAAGATCATAAAATCCATGATATAGGAGCACTCAAACATGATGACACGACATTCCATAAAACTTCAAAAGAAGAACTATTTATTTTCTTAAACAATATAGACTATATCTGCGGCCACAATATCATTCATCATGATGCCAAATACTTGTTCGCAGATAAAACATGTCGTTGGATTTTAGTTGATACACTTTATGTCTCACCTTTATTGTTCCCGGAACGCCCTTACCATAGGCTTGTGAAAGATGACAAACTGATCAGCGAACAGATGAACAATCCGGTGAACGATTGCAAGAAAGCAAAAGATCTGTTATTGGACGAAATAGCACACTGGAATGCATTGTCGAAAGAGAAGCGAATACTATTCGCATCGTTGCTGAAGGACAAGAAGGAATTTGAGGGATTTCTCAGCATGGTAAATGCAGAGTATATTCATAAAGGAATATCTGAACTTATACAAGAACTGTATACAGGAAAGATTTGTCAACATGCCGACCTTGACACGCTCATCAAGCAATATCCATGCGGATTGGCATATGCATTGGCCCTGATTGATACCACCGATTATCGTTCCATCACTCCCGGATGGGTACTTTACAATTATCCGGAAGTGGAATTTATTGTAAAACTCCTACGTCACACTAATTGCCGGGAAGGCTGCGATTACTGCCATACGCAATTGGACGTGCTTCATGCCCTAAAAGAATTTTTCGGATATGAACGCTTTCGAACATACGAAGGCGAGCCACTGCAAGAACGAGCAGCCCAAGCTGCGGTGAAAGGCAAATCGTTGCTGGCGATATTTCCTACCGGTGGCGGCAAATCACTTACCTTTCAATTACCGGCACTCATGGCTGGACGCTCTGTACACGGACTTACGGTTGTCATTTCCCCCTTACAGTCCCTGATGAAAGACCAAGTGGATAACCTCGCTGACAAAGGTATCACGGATGCCGTAACCATAAATGGTATGTTAGACCCCATTACGAGATCACTGTCCATACAAAGAGTGCAAGACGGAGAAGCCTCACTGTTGTATATATCTCCCGAAATGCTTCGCTCAAAAACGATCGAGAGAATATTGATAGCTCGGCACGTTGTAAGGTTTGTGATAGACGAAGCGCATTGTTTTTCTTCATGGGGACAAGATTTTAGAGTTGATTATCTCTACATTGGTAAATTTATCAGAGAATACCAACAAAAGAAAAAATGCAAGAATCCGATACCTGTATCCTGTTTTACGGCTACGGCAAAACAGAAAGTGGTACAAGATATCTGCGACTATTTCAAGCAAACCTTGAATTTGAACTTGGAGTTATTCGCATCAACGGCTTCAAGAACAAATCTGCACTATTCCGTCATACATGTAGAGAGCGACAATGATAAATATAATAAGTTAAGAGAACTCGTAGCGGAATCCAATTGTCCGACAATTGTTTACGTATCACGTACCAAACGAACAAAGGAACTGGCTGCCAAATTAACCCGCGACGGTTATAAAGCCCTCCCTTTCAATGGTAAAATGGAAGCTGATGAAAAAATAGCCAACCAGGACGCCTTCATGAACGATCAAGTACATATCATTGTGGCTACATCCGCATTTGGTATGGGGGTTGATAAGAAAGATGTAGGTCTTGTAGTACATTATGACATTTCCGATTCACTGGAAAATTACGTTCAAGAAGCAGGCAGGGCAGGTCGTGATCCTGGTCTCAGCGCACGTTGTTATGTGCTTTATAGTGACAATGACCTGGACAAGCATTTTATATTGTTAAATCAAACAAAACTAAGCATCAGTGAAATACAGCAGGTGTGGAAAGCCGTCAAAGACCTTACCAGACAGCGCATGAAAGTCAATTGTTCTGCATTGGAAATTGCCCGGCAAGCAGGATGGGACGATTCGGTATTTGACATTGAAACCCGCGTACGAACAGCATTAGCGGCTTTGGAACAAAGCGGATATTTGATAAGAGGAAACAATGTGCCTCATGTATATGCCACGGGAATCACGGTGAAAAACATGGACGAAGCAAGAAAACGCATATCAACATCACTACTCTTTGGCAGTGATGAAATAGAAAAGGCAGTCCGCATCATCAAGTCATTAATAGCCCAAAAGTACATCGCTAAGGCCCAGGATTCGGAAGCAGAATCACGGGTCGACTATCTGGCAGATATCTTGGGACTGAGCAAAAGAGAAGTTATATCCGTAGTGGAACGTATGCGGCAGGAAGGTATATTGGCAGACAGCAAAGATATATCAGCCTATTTATTGGAGGCAGGCGATTCGGAACGAAAGTCACAAATGCTCCTCGAACGCTTTGCAAAACTTGAACAATACATTCTCAACCATATTCCCGAAGAGTCTTTACGAATATCATGCAAGCAATTGAATGAAAATGCCGTGAACGACGGAATCAGTACGTCCAAAGAAAAAGACATCCGAACTCTACTCTATTTCCTCACCGTCAAGGGTTATACCCGTAAGAAAGAAGATGCGGTTCGTAATATGGAAATAAGTCGTCAAGCAGACTTGGAGTCGACCATAAGGCGTTTTGAGAAACGATTGGAAATAAGTCGTTTTGCCGTGGAATGGCTATATAGATTGGCTTCAGATGCAGAAAAGAAGAATGTTCCCGACAAAGCCATTCAGTTCTCCGTAATAGAACTTCTGAATCGAATAAGGTCGAGTACTCAATCCCTTTTCAGCGGACTTGATGACATTCAGTTGGAAGACGTGGAAGAAGCGCTTCTGTACTTGTCGAAAATCGGTGCGCTAAAACTTGAAGGCGGTTTTCTGGTGCTTTATAACGCTATGAATATCCAAAGAATAAAGGACAACAAATCGAGATACAAGCAAGATGACTACCGGATGCTCAACGAATTCTATAAGTTGAAAATCCAGCAAGTGCATATTGTAGGCGAATATGCGAATCTAATGGTGAGGGATTACCATGTAGCTTTGCAATATGTTCAAGACTATTTCCAAATGGACTATAGGAAGTTTATCGCAAAATACTTTAAAGGAGACAGAGTAAGCGAGATACAACGCAACTTGACGCCGCAGAAATACAAGCAATTGTTTGGGCAATTATCCAAACGGCAAATGGAAATTATTTCCGATAAGGATTCACGTTGCATTGTGGTTGCAGCAGGTCCGGGCAGTGGGAAAACACGAGTATTGGTTCACAAACTGGCCTCACTTCTGCTACTTGAAGACGTGAAACACGAACAGCTCCTGATGTTGACGTTTTCAAGGGCAGCCACTACGGAATTCAAACAAAGACTCATGGAGTTGATAGGCAACGCTGCCCATTTTGTCGAAATAAAAACATTCCACTCCTATTGCTTCGACCTCCTGGGGCGGATAGGAAATCTTGAAGATTCAAAAAATGTCGTTGCAAAGGCAGCCGAGATGATATGCCAAGGAGAAGTGGAACCAAACAAAATCGGCAAGACGGTGCTGGTCATAGACGAGGCCCAGGACATGGGAACTGAAGAGCATGCACTTATAAAGGCTCTGATGGCTAACAACGAGGAAATGCGTGTGATAGCCGTGGGAGACGATGACCAAAATATCTATGAATTCCGTGGTTCCGACTCAAGTTATATGTATCGGCTCGCACAAGAAACCGAGAGTACATTTGTCGAAATGACCGAGAATTACCGCAGTGCACGCCATCTGGTGGATTTTGCCAACGGATTCTTGAGAATTATTGACAACAGGATAAAAAGTATGCCAATCATTTCCATGAGTAAAGAAGAGGGTTGGGTGGAAGTAATACGCCATCAATCAAAATATATGTATCAGCCACTTGTTGAAAACTTACTTCAACATAGAGACAAAAGCACTTCGTGTGTACTTACCCAAACAAACGAAGAGGCTGTTATCCTGATGGCTCTTTTGCGAAAACAAGGCGTAAGCAGCAAACTGATACAGTCAATGGACGGTCTACGCTTTGGGAAAATGGCTGAAATGAGGTATTTCCTGAGGTATATAGACAAACGGATAAAAACACCTCTGATTACAGAAGAACTATGGGAGGAAGCCAAGCATGCGACCTTTTCTGCTTATGGCAGGAGTCTGAGTTTGATGTATGTGAAGCGTTGTATAGAACTGTTTGAACAAACCAATAATATAAAATATCTGAGTGACTTCAGGGAGTTTGTATTTGAGTCGTCGGTGGAAGACTTCTGTGATATTTCAGGCGCCGATGTTGTGGTATCAACCATTCATAAGGCCAAAGGCAGAGAATTTGACGATGTATATATGCTCGTATCCGACAATTATGCAAAGGATGCCCATCTGATGCGCCGATATTACGTAGGAATAACCCGTGCGAAAAAACGCCTGTTTATACATACGAACGGCGATTGTTTCAATCGTTTAAGTGCAGACCGATATCTTATCGACCAACGGCAATATGACATGCCTGAAGAAATCGTATTACAGCTCTCTCACAAAGATGTCAATTTGGGATTCTTCAAAGAACGAAAACAAGAGGTCCTGGCATTGAGAGGGGGAGATTCTTTGATTTACAGTGATTTCTTTTTGTATAGTTCATTAGCCGATAAACCTGTAGCAAAGCTATCATTAAAAATGCAGGACACATTATCAGAATGGGAAGAAAGGGGGTATAAGGTGATATCCGCATCTGTGCGGTTCGTTGTGGCATGGAAACCCAAAGATGCACAAAAAAAAGAACAGGAAACGGCCGTCCTTTTAGCAGATTTGATACTTTCTTTGTAAGTTAAAACACTTGAAGTTATCACATTATCAATACTTTCTCCAAAAAGTTAAAATATTATACTCAAATAATAAGAAAACGATGCAGATACATAACAATATATTGATAGTGGAATGCTCGGCCTATGATTTCAAGGAAATATTGGAGCATAGAAAAGCGAGGTCATGGCTCAAATCCGTATCAGCTTTTGCCAATACGAATAGTGTCGTTTGTTCTATGGAGTGAACAATGACGGAGTGATTGTAGGTTTGGAGAATCCGTTTTTTGTTTTTTAAAAGTTTTATCTAAAACGTGTTTTTCATCCTCAAAATAAAAAAATATAGCGTTATTCTTTACTACTCCCTTGTATTTTTTCGAACAATTCAATAATGGCGCGACATCCCAAACTTGAAGTTGCTTTTCCGAAGCTTGAAGTGCCGTTTTGATACTTAAGGGTATCGGTTGTGTGAAAATATCCTTATTCGGAACTTTTAAGATAAAAGAAATGGTGTCTTTATTGATTTGTAAACTATCCATTCTTGTAACAAAAAATCCGGGGAGATATCCTTCCCGAGCTTCATCAAACTCATCGGTGGTTCCGTAATAATAACCGACAATGTTTCCTTTTTCTGCTTTTTCAAGTACAATGTATTGATTTTCACATAGCTCAGGGGTGGAATCAGGATATATGTACTCATAAATACCGCAAATTGAATCGATTTGCTGGCAAGAGCAAGTTAACGAGATTAACAGGCTTGAAAATAATAAAAAATGTTTCATCTCAAATGTTTTTTACGATTATTCCTCTAAAGTATTCTGCATTCAAACGCAATGATTTTTTTTGTGCCGATTCTGCTTCTCGGCCATACACCTTGTATAAGCAGGCGAAGCTATGAATGCGAACAAAAGTATAAAAAGGGAATGAAATATCCCATTATCCCGATTCTTTTTGTGAGAAATTCATTTTCTCTTGGATACCTTGATGGCGTATTGCAGCTCAGCGGTAGATCCGTCGGGCTATGCATAAATCATCGAAATCCTGAACATGAAGAACTTTATATCTGCTACTCCTCTCAATGCTGCCCTAAATGCCTTAATTTTTGCATTGAATGATTCAGCAAAAGCATTTGTTGTGCGGTTTACGAAGAAGTTAAGTACCTGGTCGTAATGCTCCTTTCAAGTAATAGCTACTACTTTCCATGAGCATTACGATGAGATATTGAACTTCTATGACAACAGAGCATCAAATGCCATGGCTGAATTGTTCAACGCAAAAATAAACTTTTTCGAGAAAGCCTGTGAGGCGTGGCAGACAAAAAGTTTTTCCTTTTCAGAATCGCTAATATCTATGTCCATCCCCACTGAATTTCTATTGAGCCGAATTATTTCCCTTCATAAACTCCGTAGGACTCACCTTATAAAACTCTTTAAAGCACTTTGTGAAATAAGAAGCAGAGGAAAAGCCTGATTTATAAGCAATTTCAGCTATCTGCGTACCCGAAGTAATCATGCGGGCAGCATATTTTAACCTTAAGATCCTCACAAATTCATTAGGAGAATACTCTGTGATAGACTTCATTTTCCGGTACAGTTGCGAGCGGGACAAACCCATATATTGTGCTACCTCAACAATATTCAAGTCGGGGTCGGTGATGTTATTCTCTACATATTCCTGAAATTTATTGATAAATGATTGCTCTGTTTCGGCTAATGTCGATTTCTTTGAATCGCTCAATAAATTACTGGCAAATGCGTCTTTTATCTTTTGCCTGTTTTCTATTAAACGATCTATTCTTATTTTTAGCAGCTGTGCATTAAAAGGTTTCGGTATATATGCGTCGGCTCCGCTTACAAATCCCTGAGCCTTTTGCTCATCCAAAGAACAAGCAGTTAGCAAGATTACAGGTATATGGCTTGTAAACATGTTTCCTTTCAGGCTTTTGCACACCTGAAAACCATCTATACCTGGCATTATTACATCGCAAATGATGATGTCGGGTAAGAATTTGATGGACAACTCAATTCCTGTACTTCCATTATCGGCTTCGATTATTGTATAGTCGTTCTGCAATATCAAACGCATGTAATTCCGCATATCGGCATTATCATCTATAAGTAGGATGATTTTTTTGTCCTCACTCAATATATTTTCAACAAATATTTTTTCCTGCATTGACTCTGCATTTGTTTGAAGCAGCGATTCGGCAAGCCCGATTTCATGGGTGTCTTCCTGCAGGGGCATATCACCGGCTATCTTCTGTTCGTAGGGCAGCAGTACGTTGAACAGGGTGCCTTTTCCTTCGATGCTTTCTACGGCAATTACGCCGTTGTGTAAATCGACAAGCGAGTTCGTCAGTGCCAACCCTATTCCGGTGCCCGAATCAGTGGGATTCACTTTGTAGAACCGGTTGAAAATATTATTTATCTTGTCCGGCGGAATAGCTTCTCCGTCATTATACACCGATAGCTTGAAATACTCTGCTTCGTTGTACTGGGTTCTGGTGATGTTTATACGAATCGCTCCGTTTTTATGGGTATGTTTAAATGCGTTTGACAGGAGGTTGAAATAGATTTTCTCTATCTTATCCTTATCAAAAGGAATGACGTACGGATAATCATCCGCAGTGAACGTGAAGTTTAGTTCCTTGCGTTTGGCATAATCGAAGAAGGCGATGTTTAAGTCTTCCAAGAATCGTTTAATATCGTCTTTGACAAACTGAACATCCAGTTTCCCATTCTCGAGTTTCCGAAATTCGAGAATTTGTGAGAGAAGATTTAAAAGACTGTTGCTGCTTCGTTGGATTATTTCGAGTAATGCTCTTTGCTTCACAGATATATTCCCGGAATTTAGTAGTGTATCTATCGGTCCCAGAATCAAGGTGAGTGGAGTGCGGAATTCATGCGATATATTTGTAAAGAAAACAAGTTTAGCATTTGTTGCTTCTTCCAGCTGTTTAGACAAAGAAAGTAGTTGTTTTTTTTGTTCTTTCAGTAACCTGTTCGATTTGCTCTTGCTGTGGTATGCGAGGGCAGATACCACAAGCAGAATTGAAATTAACAGTAGCACCAAGATAGTGCCGTAAAAAAGAGTTTGCTGGTTGGAGTATTGTTTCAAGCTTTCGTCCAGCAATCCCTTTATTCGTTCTACTTTCTGCTGATGATTAGCTATCTGTTCGGTTTGTAGTTGCAATACCCTCACATTGCTTTTATCAACCACTGCCGTATGCAGTATATTTTCCTTCAGATAAGGCTTGCCTTGTAGTATCTTCAATGCCAGATCGATTATCTTGTCTCCTCCAGTGGGGTAGATGAAAGAAGCGTTTTGTATCCCTTTTTCGATGTTCTCTATTCCACCGCCTTTACCGGGCAGGGCGTCTATGCCGATAATGAAAGGAAACCGCCCGCTGTATTTGGATATTGCTTCGTGTACGCCTAATGCCATTGGGTCGTTCATGGCAAATACAAGGTCTATTTCTTTGAACGTATTCAATACCCTAGTCATTTCCTTTTCTGAATCTTCTTTCAGGAAGTTTCCCCTGCATTCGGCAATGATTTTTATGTCGGGATAGTTTTTAATTCCGTCCATGAAGCCAGCGTGCCTTTCAGCATCTGAGGTTGAACCGTTCCAGCCGCGCATTTCAACTACATTGCCTTTCTTATTAAGTATTCCGGCTATGTACAGTCCGGCTTCTTTCCCTATTTGATAATTGTCGGCCCCGATATAGGCGGTATAGTCTTCCGTATCGATTTTCCGGTCGACCAGGATAACGGGCGTACCTTTATTAAATGCTTTTTGTATGACGGGGGTTATCGCTGTGGATTCATTCGGAGAGACTACTAGCAAGTCAACCCCCTTCTCCAACAGTTCTTCTATATTTTTTATTTGCTGCCGGGTATCATCTTTTACGATCCTGATATCCACTTCGATATTTTGATTGATGGAGGTTTCCAGTAGGATTTCGTTGTTCATCGTTTGCCGCCACAAATCGTCACTGCATTGAGAAACTCCAATGGTATATTTACCTTTTTCCTCACTATCGCAGGAGCATAAGAGTCCAAGGATAAGTGTTAGTATGAATATTAGACAGGTCCTGTTCATGGTAGATTTTAATAATAGACAAAACTATAAAAAGCATCGTAACTACAAATAAATTACGATGCTTTTTTATGTTTTATTTCCTGAATAATTCCAGATAGGTATTCGGCAGCTTGGGCATAGCTCCATGCTGTGTGCATACATAAGCCGAAACCTCTACGGCAAATTGATGCGCATCGATCAGGCACTTGCCTTGCAGATAGGATGCGACAAAAGCAGCAGTGAAAGAGTCTCCGGCACCTACAGTATCTGCCACATGGACTACGGGTGTGGGCTGATACGATGTTTCTTTCGGCGTAAACACGAAACTGCCATCCGTACCTTTTGTCAGTACGATAATATCGAGTTCGTATTCTTCGAGTAAGCGTTTGCAGATAGCTTGTTCGTCGCCTTCCCGGTAGCCGTATAGCTGTGCAACCAGCACGATTTCTTCATCGTTGATTTTTAGCATATTCGACAGTTGCAGTGATTCGTGTATCAATTCCTTTGAATAGAAATGCTGCCGGAGGTTTATATCGAATATCTTCAGGCTGTTTTCGGGCATGCTTTTCAAGAAGTTTTTAATGGTTTCTCTCGATACGCTGTTCCGTTGCGCCAGTGAACCAAAGGATACGGTTCCTGTGTTTTTTGCCAGGTTCTCGGTCTTGGCGGTAAAGGGGATATTGTCCCACGCTACGTTTTCGCAGATCTCGTATTCCGGAACGCCTTTGTCATTCAGTTTCACATTTACTGTTCCGGTGGGGAAATCGGTGGTTTCTATCAGGTAATTCAATCCCTTTTCTGCCAGACAATCTAAGATTTCTTTGCCCAACAGATCTTCTCCTACGGCACTTACGGCATAGCCGTTATATCCGAACTGCGATACATGGTACGCGAAATTAGCTGGAGCACCGCCCATCACTTTTCTTTCGGGAAATACATCCCATAATATTTCTCCAAGTCCTACAATGGTATTATTCATAGCTGTTATTATTGAATAGATTCTACTTTATCTTTGATGTGGGTTGCCAGGAATAACAAGTAAACCACTCCGATACTCATAACGATCAATGCTCCTATCTGCGAATTATTGAGTGCCTTTGTTGTATGCCCCATAAGGAACGGAAATATAGTTCCGCCGAACAAGCCCATGATCATAAGCCCCGATATTTCGTTTTTCTTGCCTGGCATGTATAGCATAGCGCGCGACAGTATTACGGAGAATACATTGGAGTTACCAAAGCCGATGAGACCAATGCAGGCACACAACACGATTTCGCTTTGCAGGAAGTAAAGCCCTACCATGCCTGACGCTATACAGAGTGTGCTTAACCCGAAGAACTTCTTCGCCGAGTAGCGAGCCAGAACAAACGTTCCGATTAAGCAACCGGCCGTGCGAAAGGCAAAATAAACACTGGTTGCGTAGTTGGCATCGTCGAGGTTGGTCAGCCCCAGTCTTTCCATGAGTATACGGGGAGAGGTAACGTTGGTACCCACGTCGATGCCCACATGGCACATAATGCCTAAGAAGTAGAGTAATATAACGCCATTGCCGAGCAGCTTGAAACATTCGGCGAAGGTAGCTCCTTTACCGTCTCCTTCCTGCTCGTCAATGTGGGTGACACCCAGCCATAACACGGTTATCACCGAGACTGCCAGAAAGAGGGGATAGATCATGCGCCAGTCGTTGAACATCAATGAGGCCTTGGTGGCTATCATCGGTGCGCTGAACGAGGCTATTGCTTTGACGAACTGCCCGAAGGTGAGGGAGCTTGCCAGCTTATCACCCTTCACGATGCTCGATAGTAGCGGATTGAGCGAAACCTGCATCAGGGTATTGCCTATTCCGAGCAGGGAAAAGGTGAGGATGAGCGATATTTTATCGTACCACAAAAATGGGATAATCATCGAGAGGGTGGTTATCAGTAAGCTGATGATTACCGTTTTTTTCCTCCCGATGCGGGACATGAGTATCCCGGTAGGGACGGAAAAAATGAGGAACCAGAAGAAAACCATTGACGGAAATATGTTTGCCGTAGCGTCGTCCATCCCTAGGTCCTTTTGGGCATAGTTGGTTGCCGTTCCTACCATATCGACAAATCCCATGCAAAAGAACGCGAGCATGATGGGAAGAATCTTCGTGTAAAATCCTTTATTATTGGTCATGATTTTGGTTTTTATTTATGTATTATTTGATCTTATGGATAGTTATATTCTTCACCTTGACAGGACCTTCGAAGGTCAAAGCATTGTAGGGCTCGGTGGGGAATATGATGTTTGTCGATACCAGTTGTCCGTCATTCACGAAGAGTTCGGATGACGCATTATCGATAAAGAGGCGGATTTTGTAGGCGTTCTTTCTAACGAGGGGGGCTTTGATCACTTCCATGGCAAATTTCTTGTTGAAGTCTGTGAGTCCGCTCTTGGTCCTGTTAGCCAGCAGTTCTTCATCCTTCAGGTTGAACGTATATTTCAGTTCCTCTTTCATCCGGTTGCCGAGGGCAAAGCTGAAGCTTTCGGCTCTTCCGGCTTCGAGGGTCATTTCTACTTCATAGGCGCCATCGTTTTTGTTTAGAAGTCTATCAAGGGTGTAGGTGGTTTCTACTTGAATATCCTGCATTTTCTTCGATTCGCTTCTTAGACCAATCACTTCTTTCACCGGAGGGTTGCTTATAACGAGGTGTTTGCCATTGTGTGCAAGCCCTAACTCGCGGGGCAAGGTGTTGGCGCTTTTGAAGTTGACGGTGGGCACATCTCTTGCATAGTCCCAATTGTTCATCCATCCGATAAGAATCCGGCGATTGTCAGGGGCATTATTCCAAGTAACGCCTGCGTAGTTATCGCGTCCGTAATCAAGCCAGAGGGGATAGGGCAGCTCGTCGGCTTTAAACGTTTTTCCATTGAAGTTGCCGATAAAATATTGGGTGGCGCTGCCGCCGTTCGGTCCGCCGGGATTGATGCTGACAAATAGCACCCATTTGGTTTGCCCGTTGTAGGTCAGTGTAAACAGGTCGGGGCACTCCCACACGCCACCGTGATCACCGATTCCCTCGCCAAATTCGCTGACTTTCTCCCATTCTTTAAGGTTGGCAGAAACATAAAAGGTGATGGTTTGCGAGGTGGCCAATGACATAATCCACTTTTGTGAATCTTCATGCCAGAATACTTTTGGGTCGCGGAAGTCGAGAATATCGGCATCGGTGAGCACCGGGTTTCCCTGATAGCGGCTGAATGTTTGCCCGTTGTCCAGACTGTAAGCTATGCTTTGGGTTTGTCTTTCGGCAGCGGAAGTGTAGATGGCAACCATCGCGTTGGTTCCAAAGCCGGCTGTATTGTCTTTGTCTATCACGGCACTGCCGGAGAAGATGGCCCCCAGGGAATCTGGTGTTAATCCTTCGGGCTGATGCTCCCATTTAATAAGGTCTTTAGACTCGGCATGCCCCCAGCTCAGATTTCCCCACTGCGAACCGTAGGGGTTATGCTGGTAGTAGAGATGGTATTTGCCGTTGTGATATACCATGCCGTTGGGATCGTTCATCCAACCGTATTTGGGGGTGTAGTGGTATGTGGGGCGATATTTCTCGTTGATGTCAAAGTGGAAATCGTCCGATTGTTTTATCTGAGCATATCCCGTATGGTTCTTTTCGATGTACGAGAGTATCAGACCTACCTCTTTTCCTTTGTGTCTTTCGATGTCTATCGGCACCCAATAGGCTACTTCGGATTGTGCCATATTGATTTGGATAGGTATACCTTCCGGCTGTCCGTTTACGGTAAGTTGGGCATTTATTGCCGGCGCGGCATCGTTGACGGGCACCAGGAGATACTTCTTATCTGCCTTGAAAGAGAGTTTGTGGTTGGTGATAACGGAGCTCCGTTCGGTGTTGCTCATCACAAGTTGGTCTACAAGAATATGTCCCCAGCCTCCGTCATGGTTATCGGTAATGATGATTTGTGCTTTGCGGCCTTTGTATGACTTCACGTCCCAGGTGGTCCAGTGCAGCGTTTCGCTATCTATGAAAGGCTCGCTTTTGTGTACTCTTTGCCCATCTACCCATAATTCGATATAGGTATGTCCAGTTTTTCCACCACCCAGCAAGAAGTTGATATACGCTCGCTCAATATTGAATTCAGCCGAGGTCAACGTTCCTTTCTGGCGGTCCCCCTCCCGGTAGCTATTGGCCAGGTATTTCCCCTCAAAGCCCGTTACGTCTTGTTGGTTGGGGTAAGCTCCCTGAGCCGGGGCGGTTCCAAAGGCATCGCCTGTGATGGTCCATTTGTTGAATGTACCTGATTCAAAGTCGTCGATAACAACGTCGCCCGATGAGCATCCGGCCACCAGCGTGAGAGATGCACAAAGAAATAATGCTAATTCTTTTTTCATGGTTTTGAATTAATGGTTTATAATAAATAGTAATGTAATATGTTAACTCTTTATCTATATGATAGGAAAGAGTTTTTACCTGTGCGAAGTTCATTTCTGAGTAAACCCTGGCTTTTCCCTCATCCTACTAATGCAAAGAAAGAATGATTGGGCTAATAACGCTGTAACACATGTTGCCAACGATTGTAGAAATGTTGCATCCCTTCTGCATCTTTGTATTTTGCAACATTTTTGCATGTATCTGAAACATGTGTTATGCGGTGGGAAATTAAAACCGCATAGTTTTGCAGTACCATAAAATTAAAAGTTTAACAATAAATTTAATTATCAGATGGAAAAACAAACTCACCTTATTAAATTGAGACGCTACGTTTCAATCTTATTCTTACTTGTTCTTCCTTCACTTGCTTTCTCCCAAACCAAAGGGGTAACCGGAATGGTAACATCGGCCGAAGACGGCCTGGGTGTCATAGGAGTAAGTGTTGTTGAAAAAGGAACCACTAATGGGACCGTCACCGACCTGGAAGGAAGGTACCAGATTCAGTTAACCAATCCGTCGGGCACGCTCGTCTTCTCCATGATCGGCATGGTGACGCAAGAAAAAAATGCCAGAAACGGAGAGGTTGTAGACATTGTTTTGTATGAAAACCAACAACTGCTCGATGAGGTGGTGGTAACGGGGTACACTACCCAGCGCAAGGCCGATTTGACCGGAGCCGTATCTGTAATATCCGTTGCCGAAATAAAGAAGATGTCTGAAAACAACCCCATGAAAGCTCTGCAAGGAAAAGTGCCCGGGATGATGGTAACCACGGATGGAAACCCGAGCGGAGCATCTACCATTCGTATCCGCGGTATCGGTACGCTGAACAACAATGATCCCCTCTATATTATAGACGGCGTACCCACCAAAGCCGGTATGCACGAGCTGAACTCGGCCGATATAGAAAGTATTCAGGTGCTTAAAGATGCCTCGTCGGCAAGTATATACGGTTCGCGTGCCGCCAATGGCGTGGTAATCATCACCACTCGACAAGGGAAAGAAGGAAAAGTGAAGATCGACTTCAATGCCGGCATCACCACCTCTAAATACACCACCAAGATTGATATGCTAAATACCCAGGAGTATGGACAAATGATGTGGCTGGCCGAAGTAAACGCCGGAAAAGATCCCAATGCCAACGCCATAGGCTACACCTACGATTGGGGATACGATGCCAACGGAGTGCCCGTGCTCCATAAAGCAGTACTGCCCGAATATGTAATAGGAAGCGGCAATACCATGCGTACGGCAAACACCGATTGGTTCGATCAAATCACCCGGACTGGTGTGATGCAAAACTACGACATGTCCGTAAGCAGCGGTACCGATGCCGGAAACTACTTCTTCTCATTAGGATACCTCACCAACGAAGGGGTAATCAAGAACAGCGATTTCAATCGCATATCGGCTCGTATGAATACCTTATACAAACTATTCGACGGAGTAGTAACGATAGGCGAAAACTTTACCCTCAACAGAACCAGCGAGGTACAAACACCTGGCGGCATTCTCAATACCGCCCTGCAAGCTCTGCCCATGCTGCCCGTTTATACAGAATCGGGCGGATGGGGAGGCCCGGTGGGAGCGATGAACGACCGCCAGAATCCTGTCCGGTTAGTCGAAGCCGTAAAAGACAATAGGTATTCCTATTGGAGAGCTTTCGGTAACGCCTTTCTAACCATCAATCCGCTACAAGGACTGGAACTAAGAACCAATTTCGGACTCGACTATGGAAACTTTTATAAACGCGACCTCACCCGTAAATACCAATCGGGCAAGCTCGAAAGCGACCTCAACGCCGTAAACTTGAGTCAGGGGCACTGGCTGAAATGGAACTGGAATGCTATCGCCTCCTACAACATCACCATAGGCAAACACAGAGCCGATGCCATGGCTGGAGTAGAAGCTTTCAAAGAAGAAAACACCGACTTCAATGCCTACCGAGAAGGCTTCGAACTCGAAACTCCCGAATATATGTGGCCCGATGTAGGTACCGGAAAATCGATTTCGGGCGGTAAATCATCCGCATATACCTTACTTTCCTACTTCGGAAAGATCAATTACTCATTCAACGAACGTTATCTTACCTCGGTCACCCTGCGTTACGATGGCTCATCACGCTTCGGAAAGAATAACAGGTACGGAATATTTCCGGCCTTCTCTTTAGGATGGCGATTGAGCGAAGAAGCCTTTATCAAGGACAACATAAAAAATATCTCGGACTTGAAACTGCGTTTCGGGTGGGGACAAACAGGAAACCAGGAAATAAGCAACACCGCTATATACAATATATACGTACCCGATTATGGCGTAGGCGACCCTACATGGAACACCATCCACAGCACCTCTTACGACATTAGCGGAACAGGATCGGGGCAGTTGCTTTCCGGATTCAAGCGCACACAGCTGGCTAACGATGACCTGAAATGGGAAACAACCACACAAACCAATATTGGCCTCGACTTTGGCTTCTGGGAACAGAAACTGTACGGTTCGGCAGAATACTATATGAAGAAAACGAAAGACATTCTCGTGCTTCCGCCTTATCTGGCTGCTATAGGCGAAGGAGGGAACCGTTGGGTAAACGGCGCCTCCATGGAAAATTGGGGGATGGAATTCTCGGTAGGCTACCGAGATAAACTACTCTTCGGCCTGGAATACGACGTTACAGGAAATCTCTCTTTCTATAGAAATGAAATAACCTACCTGCCCCAAGATGTAGAAAACAACTACGGAGGAGTAGCCGGAAACAACATACTGGGACATTCCATCAACTCCATATTCGGATACGTGACCGACGGAGTGTTCAGGACACAGGAAGAGGTTGATAACGCCCCGCAGCAAATCGGAAAAGGATTGGGACGTATCCGCTATAAAGACCTCAATGGCGACGGGAAAATAAATAACGATGACAGAAACTGGATTGGCGTACAGCACCCCGACTTTATGTATGGCTTAAACATCAGCCTGGGCTATAAAGGGTTCGACCTGGGCATGTTCTGGCAGGGAATCTATAATATAGATGTGATAAACGAGCAGAAATACCATACTGACTTCTGGAGTGTAAGCGAAACCGGTTCCAACAAAGGGCGCCGATTGCTGGACGCGTGGAGTCCGACAAATACAAACAGCAATATTCCGGCCGTGACATCCCTGAATGCAAATGATGAGGGGCGCCTTTCAACCTACTTTGTCGAAAACGGCTCGTACCTTAAACTAAGAATGTTGCAGCTTGGATATACCTTCCCCGCACAGACTATCCGGAAACTGTATGCAAGCCAATTAAGACTGTATGTAAGCGGGCAAAATCTGTGGACAATTAAAAGCAAAAGCTTCACAGGGGTAGATCCCGAAAGCCCACAATTCGGTTATCCTATACCCAAGACGTTTACTGTCGGGTTAAATGTTACATTTTAAATAATCTTATAATAGTATAATCATGAAAAAAATATATTTATCCATACTATCCGTTTTGCTTCTGGCCTTTAGCGGCTGCTCTAACTTTCTGGACGAAAAACCAAATGGTATTCTTGGTGATGACGATATATCAGGAATAGACCAGATAGAGAAAAATGTGTTCTCAGCTTATGCCATGTTGGGTAACGACCACTACGACACTCCGTTCAGTCTCTGGCCATACGGAAACGTGCGCTCGGATGATGCCTACAAGGGAGGACGCGATGAGTCGGATATTCAGGTATTTCATTTCTACGAAACCTCAAGCAACATTGTTCCCACCTTTGGCGAACCCGATGGTTTCTTTTACAATTGCTACATCGCTATTTCGCGTATAAATAACGCAATGCGCGTGCTCAATACCGTATCGGAAAGAGAATTTGAAATGAAGAACAGAAGATTAGGCGAATGTCGTTTCCTTCGAGGGCATTTCTATTTCTTGCTGAAAATCATGTTCAAGAATATGCCTTACATAGACGAAACCGTCCCAACCGATGCGTATGGCACAGTGTCGAATGTAGAACTCACCAACGATGAGTCGTGGGCAAAAATAGCAGCAGATTTTAAATTTGCCTACGACAATCTGCCTGATGTACAACCCGAGGTAGGGCGTGCCAACAAGTATGCCGCGGCAGCTTACCTGGCTAAGGTGTATTTATACAAAGCATACCGTCAGGACGAGCGACATAACGTAACAGGTGTTGATGCGAACGATTTAGATCAGGTATTAACGTACACTGCTGCTGTAATAGGTTCGCCGTACGATCTTGCTACCGACTTCGCGCACAATTTCCTGCCCGGAAAGACTACCTACGAAAATGGAATCGAAGCACTCTTTTCTATTCAGTTTTCAAAAGATGACGGCACAAGTAAAGGGCGGTTGAATTTTAGCGACGCGCTTAATGTGCCTCTGAATACATCGGGTGCCTGTGATTTCCAAAAGCCTAGCCAGAATCTGGTAAACGCGTTTAAAACCAAAAACGGATTGCCCGATTTCAACTCTTACAATGTAAACGACTATGACGACAGCGCGGATGATGTCGATCCTCGCTTATACCACACTATAGCCATGGTGGGATACCCGTACAAATACGATTCAGGCAATATCTTCGAGGCAGGTCATAACCGGAATCCGGGTGTTTATGGCTCTTACTCTTCGTTGAAAGAGAATGTAAAAGTAGGCGATGAATCATCCGTGCTGATTGACCCTTTCCGTGCAAATACAAAAAACCGGATAATTATTCGTTATGCAGATGTATTATTGATGCGTGCCGAGGCCCTGATAGAACTCAACAGAGAACTGGAGGCCCTGCCACTGATAAACAAAGTAAGGACACGTGCTAAAAACAGCATCGCTCTTATTCCTTATGCTACAAATGTTAATGTGGCATTATATGCCAACGATGCTACTTGGACAAATGAATATGCGCGAACAGCCTTGCGCTGGGAAAGGCGTCTTGAGTTTGCCATGGAAGGAAGTCGCTTCTTCGATTTAGTTCGTTGGGGAATAGCCGACAGTGTGCTGAATACGTATTATGCAGGCGAGAAATCAAAGCGTACGTATTATGAAGGTGCGCATTTCGATAAAAACAAAGAGGAATATGTGCCAATCCCTCAGCAGCAAATAAGCTTCAGCAAGAACGTGTACAAACAAAATTATAACTATTAATATCTGAGAACCATGAAACTAGAATATTATATGTCCAGTTTACTCTCGTTGGCTTTATTGCTAAGTGGGTGCTACGATCGTGATATTGATTCGATGAATGCTAAAGTAGAACCATTGGCTAATCTGGAATATCGAATAGACGACGATACGTTGAGGGTGGAATGGGCTTTACCCAGTCAAAATGATTTGAGTGTGAAAGTGTCGTCTTCTGTCGAAACTAAAATTATCCCCAACAATCCTACATCCTATAAGTATGGAGTGGTAAAGGTGGGAAAGGAATACAAATTCACATTTAATGCGTTTGATAAAGAAGGAAATATGTCTACCGGACGAACGATTTACTTCGTACGCGAAGGTAGCTCATCTATCAGTAACCTGACGGCGCGTCAGGTAGATGGAACAAAAAAAGTTGCGTTAACATGGAAACTTCCCGATGAAAAAATAAGTAAAATAGAAGTGCGGTACGATGGTAATAAAATAGAATTACCGGGAAGCGCCACAACGTATTTTTTGGAAAACGCGTCCGAAAAAGTTTATACAATAGGTGTGGTGAGTTTCGATGAAGCGGGAAATTCCTCCGAAACAGTTTATACGACCATCAGAGTGGGAAGTACTAAAATTGCATTTATGGGAAATGCGGCGACTTATAACGAGTTTCTTACCAGTGCCGATGACGATGAAATAGCAGCTGGGAAATGGTTCTTTGAAACCTATCCGACAGGAACATACCTATCCTTTGAGGATGTGAAAGCAGGAGCCAATTTAGCTCAATACCGGGTTGTCTGGTGGATACGCGATGCCCAATCTCCAAGATCGCAATTGCCTGCGATAGCGTTGGAAGAGACCGTGCTTAGCGCAATGAAGAAATACTACGCTGATGGAGGTAATCTGCTGTTGAACACACATGCTACCAATTACTTGTGGACAATGGGACGTATGAAGGCCAATTTCAACACGGAAATAGAAATGGGCGGAGGCTTCGACAATGGAGATACATGGCATATTAATGTCACCATCGGAAAAGTACATGATGAGTCGGAACATCCTATGTACAGAGAATTACCGTATACGATGATAGATGGTAAAAAGTGCATTCCACTTATAGGTGCGGGCTGGAAAGAAAATCATAATAATATATGGAAAGACTTGTGCGGTTTCTACGGATACAGCAATGGGGATGAAAATGGTTATCTTAAAATATCGGATGATAATCAGATCAAAATATTAGGAACATGGGATGGTATAAATGACTATTGGATGATGGCCAATTTCGAAGCCTACCCCAATACTGAATTCAAAGGCACTTCCATCGCTATTGGCATTGGTGCTTTTGAGTGGAGTCAGAATAATGGCGAGAATACCTATCAGAGTAACATTGAGAAAATTACATATAATGCCTTAGAGTATTTGAAAACTAAATAAGAACAATAGTATGAAACGTACCATAAAAAATAAGATTGTCAATAGTCTCGTGCTATCAATAATAGGAGGAATATGCCTGCTCTCGGCTTGCTTTGACGATTATTCGAATGAGTATTATCAAGACAACAATACCTATAACGATGAAGCATACCGCCCGTTCATTCATTTTACACCCCAGAAATATTGGATGAACGATCCGAATGGAATGATTTATCTGGATGGCGAATATCACTTCTTTTATCAGCACAACCCTTATCGTTCTTTCTGGGGATACATGAGTTGGGGACATGCCGTTAGTAAGGATCTGATTCACTGGGAGCATCTACCGGTAGCTATCCTTGCCGATAAATCCGGCGATATATTCTCTGGCTCTTCGGTTATTGATAAGGATAATACGGCAGGTTTCGGAGCGAATGCGATGGTTGCTATTTACACCTCTTCCGGGGCCAGACAAAATCAAGCGCTGGCCTACAGTCTAGACAAAGGCAGAACGTTTACGAAGTATGAAGGGAATCCGGTGCTTACCGATCCGAATATTATCGATTTTCGCGACCCGAAAGTATTCTGGCATGAAGCTTCACAAAAGTGGATTATGTCATTGGCTACTACACAAACCATTACTTTCTATGGTTCAAAGAACCTGAAAGAGTGGGAAAAGCTAAGCGAATTTGGCGAAGGTATCGGTGCGCATGGCGGTGTGTGGGAATGCCCTGACTTGTTCCCTTTGATTCACAACGGACAAACCAAATGGATATTGTTAGTAAGCATTAATCCCGGAGCGCCGAATGGAGGCTCGGGCACGCAGTATTTCATCGGAGACTTTGATGGTATTACATTTGAAGCCGATGTATTACCATATCCGCTTTGGTTGGATTATGGCAAAGACAACTATGCGGGTGTAACGTGGAATAATATCCCCGACAGTGATGGCAGGCGCATATTAGTAGGCTGGATGAGTAATTGGGAATATGCCGAAACTGTACCTACAATGACATGGCGAAACGGAGGTACATTACCGCGGGTTCTTACCCTAAAGTCTCATCCAGACGGTTACCCTATACTTGCTTCTGAATTTGTGGCCGAGTTGGATGGAATAGGTGAAGAATGGGCTACTTTATCGAATTCGGGTGAGACATATCAACTGGAAGTTGGAAATAAAGCGTACCAGTTGGAGATGAATATGCTCATTCCTGCCCTGAACGTTGCTACCGTTACATTATCAAATGATGCAAACGAGGAGTTTGTTATAACGATAGATAGAAACGCGGGTGAGTTTAAAACAGACAGGACTGAATCGGGCAGGACCAACTTCTCCGGTAATTTCCCGGCTGTTAGTATAGCTCCTCTTAATGTGAATACTGAAAATATAGTATTATCGGTAATTGTTGATAACAATTCCGTTGAGGCTATTATAAATGGGGGCATGGTTCAACAAACAAATCTAATATTTCCTCAAAAACTCTATGATGCTATCCATATATCAGGAGCATCATCACATTCTTTAAAGCTTAGGAAGTTTAATTCCATTCATTAGAATTTTCAGTATAACATAAACAAAAAAGGCGAATCGTTTTTCTCTGCCGGACGATCAATTAAGATTTGTCCGGCATTTTTTGTAATGACAAAGCAGGAGTGGATAATATACTTGTGATAGGGAATGGATATAAATTTTATAGTAATAAATATGATTGCAGATGGTAGTATTTCAATTTTGCTGCCTCTACCTTGTTGTACCATTTGCCCATGCTCAGTCTGGCTGCATCCTTGGTGGTACTTTTAGAGAAAATTATTCTTAGAAAATGAGACAGTCTGTAAACTGTTTTTTTTCTCTCAGAGTAGGCAATATCTATTCAACCCATTATGATAAGGATGTAGCCAAGGGTATGGTTTAATGAGATAGAAGATTTGGAGTATTCCCAATTCAATACGGTCATTAAAACCTTTACAAATCACTATGAAAGCATACTTAGTCGTCCCTTAAAAACTACATAGTATCAATGATATTGCAAAATTATATATCTTATCACCCAAACACCACAATTTGAGTCGTTTTGCCGGCAAGAGCAAGTTAATCATTTTTCTTGGATGTCTTGTTGGCGTATCGCCTTATGTTGTGGCATGCGGTATCATGGTGGGATGCACTAAAGTGATTCCCGTGCATCTTCCGAATGCCCCGACGTTCGGAAGAACATCAGCCGGATTTCCCCTTGAATCAAATTCTGCAAAGCGATTGTATGAAAAAGCTTTGGGGAAATAGGATTTTTGCGTAGTATGAGAAGAAGAAAAAGTAAAATGTTTTCATAATCAAAAATGGCGAAAATTCCCCTCGTTACTACCTCTTAAACGTCTTTTTCGAGGCTTGCCGGAGACGCTATCCCGAAAAAGGCGTTTATGCGAACTTTTTCCTCGATTCGGCGGTACGGACTTGCTCGTAAAGGAGTTTTATGAGTTTTTTTATTTCTGTATATCAATGAGTTGACAAATGTGGAAGCGAGCAAAACGTCTTCGAAAGAGGGTTTTTGAAAACGCCAAAACGTCAAAACGTCATTATGACTGTTTTACAAACGATGAAAACGAATCGGATCGTTATCGGGAAGGAAAATTGCTTTGGAAAACAGCTTCCCGATTTTGAGTATAATTGTTTAAAAATATTATCAATTTAATAGGCGAATGTATCGTGAAAGATTGATGGCAGTTTCGAGTAAATATGAGGACAACTTCGAACACGTAATACAACTCGCGCTCTGTTGCTGCAAATACGGCGGGTTGTTACTCAGCTCTTATCGATGAGTATGTGGCGATACATCTTCTCCTGCTACAAACACGGCCGCTTGTTACCTCTGTCGTGAGCTGAAAAAACAATTTCTTTGAATATTCCTGACAAAAATGGAGTCTTTCCCGGCCATTTCCCATCCGTTTCTTCCATGGAAGAGACATGTGAAGTCGCGGAAGCAGCCAACTGAAAAATAGTATACTTGAAAGATGAGAAAATGTAATAAATGATTTGATAATCAGATGTATAAAGCATGATATTCATGAAAAGTGGTAAAAAAAAGGGGATATAGAGGCGTTTTGGCATTTTGGCGTTTTCAAAACCTTAAAAAATCTCCGGAATGCTCCTTCAATCAGTCTGAAACAAAATACCGGGACGCGGTAATTTATAATTATGATTTTGTTTGGGATAGGGCTAAAATTTCGATGAAAGCCTGCGAAGCCTGTTTCCGAACCTCAAACTCAATAAAGGCCGATGACGGTGAAGGCCTCGAAAAACACGGCGGACTTTGAAAAAAACACGGCGGGCTTTGCACTCAAACACGCTGATGTTTGAAAAAAAGGCGGCGGGCTTTCAACTCAAACATGCTGATGTTTAAAGAAACACCAAAGAGCGAAGATGTGCTGAAAGACGAATAACTTTGTACTCAAACATGCTGATGTTTAAAACCAAAGGCGGTGGGTTTTATCTGATTTCAGTTATTTTATTGATACATAAAGTTTTTTTGTTTCTCGACACTCTGTTTTCTGCAGAAAAATTCGTTACTTCGTGAATACTTAGTTCGAAACACTCAATCTGTTGACAATATGCGAATCAAGAATTTTGTTCTTTTACTGATGTTAGGAATCATGGGAAAACCGGTGTTGCAGGCACAAACCTTCGACGGATTGTGGAAGCAGGTGCAAGAGGCGGAAGAGAAAAGTCTGCCGAAAACAGTGATCAGGCTTACCGACGAAATTTTTCGGAAAGGTGAAAGGGAGAAGAATACTCCTCAAATGCTGAAAGCCTATATGTGGCGGATGAAGTATAAGGAAGAGCTGTCCCCCGATAGCTTTTATGTCGGCTTGAAAGGTCTGGAGGCTTGGGCGGAGAATGCCGGAAGCCCGGCAGATCGCTCGGTTCTGCATTCGCTCATTGCCGATATATACTCGCACTATGCCGGGAGAAATGCCTGGCAACTCGGTCAGCGGCAGGAAATTGCGGTGGAAAGACCGGCTACGGATGATATACGCGAATGGCCGGCAAATATCTTTGTGCAGAAGGTTCGGGAGCATGTACAGGCTGCCATCGGCGATTCTTTGTCGTTGCTCCGGACGTCCACCGGTTCGTATCTTCCTTTCGTTGTGCAGGGAGAAACGAGCGAATATTTTCATCACGACCTTTATCATCTGCTGGCTTCGCGGGGTATCCGCTCCTTGCGGGAGATAAAGGAGATGGACCGTTCGGGGAACGTGAAACGGGATATAGCTTCCATTTATGAAAAGGTGACGAACACTTATCGTAAGCGCGGCGATAAAGAGGGATATCTGCTGGTGAAGCTCGAACGGTTGAAGTGGGAGAACGATGAGGCCGGCGGTTTCCGTCCTTTATACGCCAAGAAAGGGCGGGCGGATAAGGCGGCAGATGCCTACGATGGAGCTTTGGAGCTGTTGAAAACGGAATATGGATCGGTAGACGTCTGTGCGGAGGTGTATTTGGCCCAAGCGCTTTATGCCGTCGATAGAGACAAGGCTGTCAGGGCTTTGCAGCTTTGCGACGAAGCGATACGCCGCTATCCGAAATACCGCCGTATCAATGCGCTGAAGAATTTGAGAAACAATATTTTATCTCCTTCTCTGACGGTCAGTACCGAGCAGGTTGCTTATCCCGGAGGCGATATCCAAGTGAAAGTCAACCATAAAAACGTGGATGCTTTTACACTGTTGCTTTACCGCAACGGGAAAATAGTGATGCGCGAGCGGTATGCCTTGAAGCGTCCGGATGATTATCTGCCTCAGGACACGGTTTTTACCTGTAAGGCGCCGGAGGCGGGGAAATATGAGCTTCGCGTCGTATCCGATCCGCGTTCTAAGGATAACGAGGCAAGGGAATTCCATGTCACCCGATTCAAAGTATTGGTCGGTACAATGCCGGACGGCGGATACGAAGTGCTTACACTGGATGCAAAGACCGGTCATCCGATACCGAAAGCATGGGTGGCTTTCTACGATTCTTCGGAAAGAGAATTGCTGAGAGTGGAAACCGGTTCGGACGGCAAGGCGAATGTTGTTCGGAAAAAGGGCTTCCGGTATTTGAAGGCCGGCAAAGGCGGGGATGTTGCCATGCCTCCGCAATGGCTGTACAACAATGGCAGATATGGGAGGTATAGCGATGAGGTGCGAACGGTGGAAATGCTTACTTTGCTGACCGACCGATCCGTTTATCGTCCCGGTCAAACGGTCTATGTAAAGGGGGTGGCTTATACCCGGCAGCAGGAGAATGCCCGGGTGATGAGCGGACGCGAATACACGTTGACATTGAGAGACGCGAATAATCAGGAGGTGACGAAAGAAGAAGTGCGAACCAATGAGTTCGGATCGTTTACGGCAAGTTTTACGCTTCCTTCTTCGGGGCTGAACGGGATGTATGCTCTGAATGCCGCCGGGACGGTGGTCAGCTTCCGTGTGGAAGAATACAAACGCCCTACGTTCGATGTGGCGTTGGAAAAGCCAGCGGAAGGTTATCGCTTGGGCGATCGGGTAATGGTGAAGGGAAAGGCGTGCGCGTTTAGCGGCGCTCCATTGTCCGACGTGCCGGTGAAATATACCGTCAAACGCCATGCTTTCTTTTTCTGGCGCTCTATGGGCGCGGAACAGATTGCTTCGGGCGAGGTGACTGCCGATGCGAACGGAGAGTTTTCGATTCCGGTCTCTTTGGATCGGAAAGAAGAGGATAGAGACAGGGATGAGGACGATGTGTTCCACAGCCGTTATTACCGTTATGTGGTAGAGGCTGTAGTGACAAATCAGGCGGGTGAGACACAGTCGGGTACGCAGGTGTTGGTAGCGGGCGACCGGTCGTTGCTCGTATGGGCGGCGTTGCAAGAGAGAACCTGCAAGGATGTGCCCATCCGTCTCACCTGCAAAGTGGAAAATCTGAACGGTGTGCCGGTGGCGGTGGAAGGCACGTATGCTTTGTTCCGTGCGAAAGATGCCGAGGCGAAAAGCGTAGAAGAGAAGCCGGTGCTCTCGGGGGTGTTTACTTCCAACAAGGAAATGGAATTTGACTGGAAACGAATCCCTTCGGGGCAGTACGTGTTCCGGATGTCGGTGAAAGATAAAGATGGAAAAGAGGTGACAGCCGAAGAAAAAACGGTTCTTTTTTCTGCTTCCGATAAACGTCCGCCGGTAAAAACTTCCGTTTGGCTGTATGAGGACAATACGAAGTTCGACGCCTCCCATCCTGCGGTGTTCTGTTTCGGAACGTCGGAGCACGACGCTTATGTGCTGATGAATGTGTTCGGGGGCAATGAGCGGTTGGAAAGCAAGGTGTTGAAACTTTCCGATGAGATCGTACGGTTCGAATATCCGTATAAAAAGGAGTATGGAGACGGGATTCTCGTTCATTTCTGCATGGTGCGCGACGGAAAACTTTATCAGCAGGAAGTGAGGCTCGAAAAGCGGAGGCCTGAAAAGACGCTTGCCATGAAATGGGAAGTATTCCGCGATAAGTTGCGTCCCGGACAGCAGGAAGAGTGGAGGCTTACGGTGCGCACGCCGCAGGGCAAGCCTGCCGTTGCCGAAATGCTGGCAACCATGTACGACGCTTCGCTGGATAGAATCTGGAAACAGACGCAGGGTTTTGACCTGTATTACGATCTTCGCATGCCTCGCTTCGGATGGAATGCCGGATATTTGGGAACGAATGCTTTTTACGGCAGGTGGGAACGGAATCTGCTGAAGGTGGATGGCTTGGTATACGATGCTTTCTCGTTCCCTCGCGGCTATGGTTATTGGGAGAAAATAGTTATTACCGGATACGGTGGGAAGACTCGTGGCGGAAAGTCGAAGAATCTGATGATTCGGGGTGTGGGAGTCGTGGAGGAAGCAGCCCCGATGATGCTGGAATCTGCCCAAGTGGCAAGAGACGGTTTTGCGGCGGATGCTGAGGTGAAGACGGAGACGGATGATGCCGGAGAAGAATTTCTTTCCGAGAGCCCTGCTTACCTTCGTACCAACCTTGCCGAAACCGCATTCTTCTATCCGCAGCTTCGCACCAATGAACAGGGCGAGGTGGTGATCTCTTTCACCATGCCCGAAAGCCTTACGCGGTGGAACTTCCGTGCCTATGCCCATACCAAAGAGATGATGACGGGCGTGTTGAACGCGGAAGCCGTGACAAGCAAAGAGTTTATGATTACTCCGAATCTTCCCCGATTTGTAAGGGTAGGGGATGAAACATCGATTGCGGCTTCCATTGCCAATATGACGGAAACGCAGCAGAGTGGAACGGTGAAACTGACGCTTTTCGACCCGTTGACCGAGAAAGTAATCAGTACTCAGGAGCAGGATTTTGTGGCGGATGCAGGGAAAAATGCGGGTGTGAACTTCCGGTTTACGGCGACCGACCGTTACCGGTTCATCGGCTGCCGGCTGACTGCCGAAAGCGGTGCGTTCAGCGATGGAGAGCAGCAGTTGCTTCCGGTGCTCAGCAATAAAGAACATCTCATAGAAACGCTTGCCATGCCCGTTCGTGGCGAACAGAAGCGTGTATTCTCATTGGATAAACTGTTCAATGAACGTAGTGAAACGGCTACAGACCGCAGGCTGACGGTGGAATTTACCGGAAATCCGGCCTGGTATGCCGTGCAGGCGCTTCCGTCGTTGGGAATTCCCGAAAGCGACAATGCCATTGCGTGGGCTACGGCTCTATATGCCAATACGCTGGCTTCTCACATTATGAACAGTCAGCCGAGGGTGAAGAGCGTATTCGAAAGTTGGAAACTACAAGGGGGGACGAGAGAGACCTTCCTGAGCAATCTGCAAAAAAACCGGGAACTGAAGAATATCCTGCTGGCAGAATCGCCTTGGGTGCTCGAAGCGCAGACGGAGCAACAGCAAAAAGAACGTGTATCTGCTTTGTTCGATTTGAACAATCTCCGCGACGGCAGCCGGGCGATATTGGCTAAATTGGAGGAGTTGCAGGAAGCCGACGGATCTTGGGTATGGTATCCCGGTATGAGGGGCAGCCGGTATGTTACGACTTATATCGCAGTGCTGAACGCCAGACTGGCGCTGCTCACCGACAAGCGCCCGGAAGGAAAGGTTGCCGATATGCAACGGAAAGCATTGGATTACTTGCATCGTGAAGCATTGGAGGAGTACAGGGAGCTGCTTAAATTAAAGAAAAAAGGCATGAAACTTCAGGGTATTTCGGGAATGGCCTTGCAATACCTTTATCTGATGGCGGTTTCGGAAGAAGCGGTTCCCGCTGCCAACAAAACGGCATACGCTTATTTCCTTGCTCAGACGGAGAAATTGCTTTCTTCGCCTGATATGCCGACTAAAGCGATTGCGGCGATTGTGCTCGATAAAGCGGGACGTAAAAAAGAGTCGCAGGCATTCGTAGCTTCGATAAAGGAGCACCTTACGAAAACGGATGAGTTGGGAATGTTTTTCGACTTTAACGAGAATCCGTATTCATGGGGCGGAATGAAATTGCAGGCGCATGTCGGTGTGATGGAGGCCCTCATGCTGACAGGAGGGAACGACGCGACGGTGGAAGAAATGAAGTTCTGGTTGCTGAAACAGAAGCAGACTCAGCAGTGGAGCTCTCCGGTGGCTACGGCGGATGCTGTGTATGCGCTGCTGATGAAAGGAGCGAACTTGCTCGACAATCCGGGCGACGTGCGCGTAGTTATCGGCAATGAGGTAATCGAGACCTATTCGCCGGCTAAGACTACCGTACCGGTGTTGGGCTATGTGAAACGTTCGTTTACAGAGCCCGGAGTGCTGGACGCGCGCACCGTAGAGGTTGAAAAACGCGATCCGGGTATTGCCTGGGGAGCGGTCTATGCACAGTACGAATCGCCGATTGGTGACGTGAAGCAGCATGGCGGTGAGCTGAACGTGCAGAAGCAACTGTATGTGGAACGTACGATGGAAGGCAGGCCGCAGCTGCAACCCGTGACCGAAAAGACGGTGTTGCAGGTAGGCGATAAAGTAACTTCCCGCCTGACAATACGTTTGGACCGTACGATGGACTTCGTGCAGTTGAAAGACCAACGTGCCGCCTGCTTCGAACCGGTCGGTAATCTGTCCGGTTATCGTTGGGACAATGGTTTCGGATATTATGTGGACGTGAAAGACGCTTCCTCCAATTTCTTCTTCGATCACTTGGGCAAGGGAGTTTATGTGTTGGAATATACCTGTCGTGTCAGTCGTCGGGGAGTTTACGAATCGGGCATGGCCACGATGCAGTGCGCTTATGCTCCCGAATATGCTTCACATTCCGGATCGGAAAGAGTGGAAGTGAAATAGCTGTTTTGTATGGTAAGGTGGAGGTGTGTCGTAATGCACGATGCACTTCCTTTTTTGTTCATCGCTATACAAATCGGTTCATTATCTTTAAGCTGCGATATTTTGAAGATTTCTTTGATTTATGTGTTTCCAGCACTTAAATAAAGCGGCAGTAAGCTCATAAAACAGCCTAATTAGCCAATCCATGCCTTCTTTTGTCATTTTTGCACACATCTTTTTTATATTGAAGGCAATGGCCAGGAAGGAAAAGTCCATAAAGACCTTGTCCTTTCCAAAATGTCTGAAACGTT
>NZ_ATZH01000022.1 GCF_000428105.1 Bacteroides pyogenes DSM 20611 = JCM 6294
GCTGTTATGCTCAAAGCGATGACCTCAAGGTCGGAAAACTTGGGAACTACACCACAACGGGGTATATTTCCGAGCTCATTAACACGATTTCCGGCGAAATCCTTGCAGATTCCGAGAATTCTGACGAAATTTGCTATGAAGTTGCGCATATGCAGATAAATAGTATTCAACGGTTTAGCTACCATTAAATTACTAAAAATCAGTGATATGTGCAACTTTTTCATTTGTAAATATTTAGATTTTTAATTCAACCAACGGGTTATGTATGGTAAAAAGCATTATAAAATGTTTCAATGAGAACGAGAAAATCAGTTTCTGCAATACCGACTTTGCAATCTTTAAATAAACGCCGGTCAAATTGCCGGTTTTCTCAAAAAAGTCACAAAAGGCGGTTGACAGAAACAAATAAAACGACTAACTTTGTGGACGATTCTGAAAAAAGCAACTACGTATTTTTTATTATATTACTTAAATAGAGCTAATTATGACTTATTCACACGAAGTGGAACACATGTGTGTTGTAAAGAAAGGCCCTAATCATGGACCGGCTCCCATACCCGAAGAAGGCAAATGGGTAAAATCAAAAGAAATCGTCGACATTTCAGGTTTAACACACGGTATCGGTTGGTGTGCTCCTCAACAAGGCGCCTGCAAACTGACACTCAACGTTAAAGAAGGCGTTATTCAGGAAGCATTAGTTGAAACTATTGGTTGCTCGGGTATGACGCATTCGGCAGCAATGGCCTCCGAAATTCTTCCGGGAAAAACAATTCTCGAAGCGCTGAACACCGACCTCGTTTGCGATGCCATTAACACCGCCATGCGTGAACTTTTCCTGCAAATCGTTTACGGACGTACACAGTCGGCTTTCTCAGAAGGCGGTCTGATGATCGGTGCCGGATTGGAAGATTTAGGCAAAGGATTGCGCAGCCAGGTAGGTACATTGTACGGAACTTTGGCCAAAGGTCCTCGTTACCTCGAAATGGCCGAAGGCTACATCAAGTCTGTCGCATTGGATAAGAATGATGAAATTTGCGGATACGAATTCGTTCACCTTGGCAAATTCATGGATGAGATTAAGAAAGGTACAGATGCCAATGAAGCTCTGAAGAAAGTCACTGGTACGTACGGACGTTTCACTGCTGAACAGGGTGCGGTTAAACATATCGACCCGCGTCACGAATAATAGATGGAGGAAGAAACAATGATTAGAGAAGTAAAATTTGAAAGCCAGGACCGTCGTATCAAACAGATTTTAGCTGCATTGAACGAAAACGGAATCAAAGATATTGAAGAGGCTAACGCAATCTGCGAATCGCACGGTCTCGATCCATATAAAACTTGTGAAGAAACCCAGCCGATATGTTTCGAAAATGCCAAATGGGCATATGTGGTAGGTGCAGCTATCGCATTGAAAAAAGGTTGTAAAAATGCAGCCGAAGCGGCCGAAGCTATCGGTATCGGTCTGCAAGCATTCTGTATTCCGGGCTCTGTTGCCGATGACCGTAAAGTAGGTATCGGACATGGAAATCTGGCTGCTATGTTGCTGCGTGAAGAAACCAAATGCTTTGCTTTCCTTGCCGGTCACGAATCGTTCGCTGCGGCCGAAGGTGCAATCAAAATCGCCGCAAAAGCAGATAAAGTGCGCAAAGAACCCTTGCGTTGCATCCTGAACGGTTTGGGCAAAGATGCCGCACAGATTATTTCACGTATCAACGGATTTACCTATGTTCAAACTCAATTCGACTATTATAGCGGCGAATTGAAAGTAGTTCGCGAAATTGCCTACTCCGACGGGCCACGTGCCAAAGTTAAATGCTACGGCGCCGATGATGTTCGCGAAGGTGTGGCTATCATGTGGAAAGAAGGCGTAGACGTATCTATTACAGGTAATTCTACCAACCCGACCCGTTTCCAACATCCGGTTGCCGGCACTTATAAGAAAGAACGCGTTCTCGCAGGCAAACCCTATTTCTCAGTAGCTTCAGGCGGTGGCACCGGTCGTACACTTCATCCGGATAACATGGCTGCCGGTCCGGCATCTTATGGAATGACGGATACAATGGGGCGTATGCACTCAGACGCTCAGTTCGCCGGTTCTTCATCAGTCCCCGCTCATGTGGAAATGATGGGATTCCTCGGTATCGGAAACAACCCGATGGTAGGCTGCACAGTAGCTTGCGCGGTCGATGTTGCCCAAGCTTTGAGCAAGTAAACTGATACTTCAATCGACATAATAAATCCCTGTAACTGAAAGTTATGGGGATTTTTGTTTTTATCGCTTCGGGCAAATGGTAAAATCTATATAAAATATTTGAAATGCACAATAAAATTAGTTTCTTTGTATGATAGATCCATATCAAACATTTCACTATGAAACAAATCAAGAACAACCGCAATAACTTTCTGTCGTTACTTCTCATCACAATGGCAGCCGTGATCGTTTCCTCATGCACACGAACCCGAAAAGAAATTCTTCCTTCTATAGAATATGCGCCGTACATAAACGCTTATACGGGCGGGGTTATTTCACAGGCTTCCACCATACGCATAGAGCTGACGCAAGACCAACCGGTTGTCGATCTTAACAATGAATTGAAAGAGAATCCGTTTAGCTTCTCACCTTCATTAAAAGGAAAAGCCTATTGGGTCAGCAATAACACCATCGAATTTATTCCCGAAGAGGGTTCGCTGAAACCCGGAGAGCTTTATGAAGGAAGTTTTCAGTTAGGCAAATTCGTAGAAGTAAAAAAGGATCTGGAAAAGTTTTATTTCTCTTTCAGGGTACAAGAAAGAAATTTTACTCTGCATACTTCTCCCATCTCAGTCACATCCTCACAACCGGATGAAGTGACAGTGAAAGGAGAGATATGTTTTAGCGATGTAGTGAAAAAAGAAGTGGCAGAATCAATGATAAGCGCTTCCGGGCCGGACGGGAAAGCGTATCGGGTACATATAGTTTCCACCGACAATCCTGCACGCTACCGATTCAGTATAGAAAAAGTGGCGAGAGGCAACACAGATTACCGGCTAAAGATAATGGCAAACGGAAAACCTGTCGGGATAAAACACACGCAAGAAAAAGAAGTTTTGATTCCGGTCAAAGGAAGCTTCCGTTTTTTATCCGCACACCGTATCGAAGAACCGGAGAATGGCATTGAAATTATCTTCTCCGATCCGGTTTCATCCACACAAGATTTGAAAGGATTAGTAGAAATCCCCGAAATCTCTTCAAGTATTCTACAAGTTGAAAACAATAAAATTATTCTATTCTTCGAAGCCAATCATCGCGATAAACTGAGTCTGAAGATTGACGAAGGACTGAAAAACTTCGACAACCGTGCGTTAGGATCATCGCATTCCGTATCATTCGGCCAACTGAATCTGAGACCGCAGGTAAAACTGTCGACATCCGCAGCTATCTTGCCCGATTCAAAGAACCTGATTATTCCTTTCCGGGCTGTCAATCTTCATGCTGTCGATTTAAGCGTCATACGTATTTTCGAGAATAATGTACTGACGTTTATGCAGACCAACTCCCTCTCGTCTGCCAATGAGCTGAGGCGTTCGGGACGATTGGTATATAAAAAGACCCTTTGGTTAAGCAAAGACCCTTCTAAGGATGTCCGCCGTTGGGAAGACTATTCGATCGATCTTGCAGGAGTGATCCGTCAGGAGCCGGGAGCTATTTATCGAATCGTTCTTTCTTTCCGTCAGGAATACTCCGCTTATTCCTGCGGGGGAGACACCCAAAACGTGCAATCAGCCGATAATAACACAAATAACCGATTGACAAGAATCAATGAGGAGACTTTGTCGGATAAAGAAAAAGATGCATGGGACACCCCGGAGGCTTATTTTTACTATAATGGAACAGAAGGTATAGACTGGAGTTTGTACAAATGGGACGAGCGGGATAATCCCTGTCATCCGTCATATTATATGAGCTCCGACCGTAGCGCAGCATGCAACGTGTTTGCGTCTAATCTGGGAATGATTGTAAAAAGGAACTCCCAAAACAAGATATGGGTTACCGTAAACAATATATTGGACACGAAGCCGATATCGAAAGCGCTGGTAAGCGTATACAACTTCCAACTACAACGCATAGGCAAAGGAGAGACAAATGGAGAAGGGTTTGTGGAAATCACTCCGCAAGGAATACCTTTCATCGTGGTAGCCGAAGCGGATAAGCAAAAAGCCTATGTTCGTACAGTCGACGGCGAAGAGCAGTCCGTGAGTCGGTTCGATGTAGGAGGAAAAGATGTTCAGAAAGGCTTGAAAGGATTCATCTATGGTGAAAGAGGGGTATGGCGACCGGGTGACACCTTGCATCTTTCATTCATTCTGGAAGACCGGGAAAAAAGAATTCCCGAAAATCATCCCGTATCATTGGAAATTTACAATCCGCAAGGACAGTTTTACGCAAAGCAGATTTCAACACAGGGAATGAACGGTTTCTACACATTTCATGTACCGACAAACGCCGACGCACCGACAGGCTTCTGGAACGCTTATGTTAAAGTGGGTGGAAGCAGCTTCCACAAAAGCCTGCGTATTGAAACAGTCAAACCCAACCGACTGAAAATAAATCTCAAATTACCCGGCAAAGTAGTCGAAGCTTCCGGAAAAGAAGTTCCGATAAGCATTTCTTCTACCTGGCTGACGGGCGCCACCGCTTCCCGATTAAAAACAAAAGTAGAAATGTCTTTGTCGAAGGTAAACACACAATTCGAAAAATACGGCAAATACATCTTTAATAATCCTGCGACCGACTTTACTTCAGTCAAAGAAGAAGTATTCAGCGGTACCCTTGACGCAGAAGGAAATACATCTTTCTTATGGAAACTCCCTCACGCCGTGCACGCTCCGGGAATGCTGAACGCCACTCTCACCACCCGCGTGTTCGAACCGGGAGGAGATGCCAGTATCTATATCCAAAGCATTCCATTCTCACCCTTCACGTCGTATGTGGGTATCAATCTGAACCAACCGAAAGATAAATACATCGAAACCGATCAAAACCACATATTCGACATCGTAACCGTTAATGCCCGGGGAGAACTGACCAACTGTTCCAATCTGGAATATAAGATATACCGAATCAATTGGAGTTGGTGGTGGGAAGCAAACAACGAGTCGTTCGAAACATATGTGAACAGCAGTTCTATCACTCCTGTAGTAAGCGGAAATTTGCAAACCAACGGTGGAAAAGCTTCTTTTGGCTTTCGTGTGAACTATCCGGACTGGGGACGCTACCTGGTCTATGTGAAAGACAAAGAAAGCGGACATGCTACCGGAGGAACCGTATATGTCGATTGGCCTGCATGGAGAGGGCGATCGGACAAAACCGATCCCAGCGGTATCAAAATGCTTGCTTTCTCATTGGATAAAGATTCGTATAAGCCTGGTGAGACAGCCACAGCCATTATTCCCGGATCGGCGGGCGGAAGAGCTTTGATTTCCATCGAAAACGGATCGAAGATATTGAAACAGGAATGGCTCGAAGTATCCCCTCAGAACGACACAAAGTATACATTTAAGATAACGGAAGAAATGACTCCGAACGTATATCTGCATATCAGCCTGCTGCAACCTCATGCGCAAACGGTGAACGATCTGCCTATCCGCATGTACGGAGTCGCTCCCGTATTTGTCACCAATCCGCAAACCATTCTGCAACCGCAAATCAAAATGCCCGAAGTTATCCGTCCGGAAACCGACTTCAGCATAACTGTCAGTGAAAAAAACGGCAAACCCATGACGTATACGCTGGCAATTGTCGACGACGGTTTGCTCGATTTGACGAATTTCAAGACTCCCGATCCCTGGAACGAATTTTATTCGCGCGAAGCGCTGGGCATTCGCACTTGGGATATGTACGATGATGTATTGGGAGCTTTTGCCGGACGCTACACGGCGTTGTTCAGCACCGGAGGAGATGCTACCCTGAAACCCGCCGATGCCAAAGCAAACCGTTTCAAACCCGTAGTGAAATTTATAGGACCGTTCTCTCTGAAAAAAGGAAAGCAACAAACACATACGCTGAAGCTTCCGATGTATATCGGTTCGGTTCGCGCGATGGTGGTAGCCGGACAAGACGGAGCGTACGGAAGTGCGGAAAAAAACGCCTTTGTGCGCACACCTTTAATGCTGTTGTCTACTTTGCCTCGCGTGCTTAGCACTCAGGAAGAAATACTGGTTCCGGTAAACATCTTCGCCATGGAAAAACAGGTGAAGAACGTGACCGTATCCATACAAGCTTCCGGCGCAGGAGTACAGATAGCAGGAACCCGCCAACAGTCGCTTACATTCGGACAACCCGGAGACCAACTCGCATTCTTTACATTGAAGACGGGACAGCAAACGGGAAAAGCTACCATTCGCATTGCTGCCGATGGCGGTGGACAACGGACGCAAGAAACAATAGAAATAGACGTACGCAACCCTAATCCTGTAGTAACGACACGAGAAAGCCGCCGGCTCGAGGAAGGACAGGAAAGCGAGATTGCTTATCAGCTGGACGGGACTTCCACCGACAACCACATTGCTTTGGAAGTATCGCGCATACCGTCGGTAGACATCAACCGCAGGTTAGATTTCCTGTACAGCTATCAACATCAATGTACCGAGCAAATCACTTCCAAAGCCTTTCCACTCTTGTTCGTCGATTGTTTCAAAGAGACAGACAAACAGGAAGCCGAAAAGATAAAGGCCAATATACAGGAAGCCATCCGACAGCTGTATGCCCGCCAGCTGCCGAACGGAGGATTTATTTACTGGCCGGGGAATGCAGTTGCCGACGAATGGATCAGTTCATACACAGGCATGTTCCTGACGATAGCACAAGAAAAAGGATATGCCGTTCAGCCCGCCGTATTGAAAAAATGGAAACGATTCCAACGTGCCGCGGCACAAAATTGGCGTATGCCGCAAGGTGCCGACGAATGGCAATTGTGGCAGGCAGAATATCAACAAAGTTTCCGATTGTATACGCTGGCATTGGCAGGAACACCGGAACACGGAGCTATGAATCGCATGAAAGAGCAAAAACAACTTTCGCTCCAAGCCAGGTGGAGACTGGCCGCAGCCTATGCGCTGACCGGCAAACAAAAACCCGCCGGCGAATTGATATATAAGGCCGAAACGGAGATTACTCCCTATTCTTCGATGAATTTCATCTACGGATCGTCCGATCGGGACGAAGCTATGATTCTGGAAACACTCATCCTGATGAAGAGAGATGGAGAAGCATTGAAGCAGGCCGGAAAAGTATCGAAAAACCTCTCATGGGAAAACTGGTTCAGTACGCAGTCTACGGCATTCTCACTGATGGCTATGGGGCGGTTGGCCGAAAAGCTGTCGGGCAACATGGACTTTAACTGGACGTGGAACGGCAAACAACAACCAGACGTGAAAACGGCAAAAGCTGTTTTTGAAAAATCGATTCCCACTTCTCCGAGATCGGGCAGAATAACAGTAAAAAACCGGGGGAAAGGAGTGTTGAGCGTAGACCTGATCACACGCACGCAACTGTTGAACGACACGCTACCCGCCATTGCCGACAACCTGCAAATGACAGTGAAATACACAGATGTCAACGGCTCTCCTGTTTCGATAGAGAATATCCGACAAGGAAGCGACCTGCTGGCTGTCGTTACCGTAAGTAATGTCAGTGGAACATCGGATTATAGCAATTTGGCGCTGACGCATATTCTTCCATCGGGATGGGAGGTATACAACGAACGAATGATAACGAATCCCGAAGAGGGAACGGCAACCGGAAGCTCGACGGGCAAATTGTATACTTATCAGGATATTCGCGACGACCGTGTACTGACTTATTTCGATTTGCGACGAAACGAATCGAAAACATTCACCATCAAATTGCAAGCGACCTATGCAGGCAACTTTATACTACCGGCCGTTCAGTGCGAAGCCATGTACGACACCTCGGTGCTGGCACGGAGTAAAGCCGGAAGAACCATCGTCAGCAGATAGGCAGTAAAGATACAGATGAAGAATAATTTGCTAAAATTCTTCAAAGATTTATCCGCCGCCCGGAAAGCAAGCATCGGCATTATTGCTTTTCTGGTGGCAGGATATGTATTTTGTCTTCCTCAGGAGTTATTCAAAGTGCCCTACTCCACAGTTGTAACCGACCGGAACGACGAACTGCTGGGCGCACGCATCGCCTCCGACGGGCAATGGCGTTTCCCTCCGCGCGAAACGACTCCCGAAAAAATAAAACGGTGCCTTGTCGCTTTCGAAGACAAACATTTCTACAGCCATTGGGGCGTTAACCCGTTTTCCATCGGAAGAGCCGTTTATCAGAACATAAAAAACAGGCGTGTCATAAGCGGCGGGAGCACAATCACCATGCAAACCATACGGCTTGCCCGGAACAACCCGCGCACCATCGGAGAAAAACTCATTGAAATGATTTGGGCTACCCGGTTGGAGTTTCGCGCTTCGAAAGAAAAAATCCTGTCGATGTATATTTCCCATGCGCCGTTCGGAGGAAATGTAGTCGGCCTGGATGCTGCTGCCTGGAGATATTTCGGACATTCCGCAGAAGATTTGTCGTGGGCGGAAGCAGCTACACTGGCTGTATTGCCCAACGCTCCCGCAATGATTCATCTGTCTAAAGGTCGTAAAGAATTGTTAAGCAAAAGAAACCGGTTGCTCAAACGATTGTTCGAACAGAAAAACTTCGACCGTTCTACCTACGAGCTGGCAGTCAGTGAACCCTTGCCCGATGCGCCTCATCCTCTCCCGCAAACAGCCCCTTATCTGGTGAGCCGTTTCTACAAAGAGCGGAACGGAATGTACAGCCAGTCCACCATCGACCGTGGCCTCCAAATGCAGATCGAGGAGCTGGCGGAACGATGGAGCCGTGAATTCAGCCGGAGCGATATCCGGAATCTGGCTATTCTGGTAATCGACATGAGAACCAACGAAGTGGCGGCATACTGCGGCAATGTACATTATCATAAGAAGCAGCAAGGAAATCAGGTAGACGTGATACAAGCCCCGAGAAGTACAGGCAGTATTTTGAAACCGTTCCTGTATAATGCGATGTTGCAAGAAGGAACCTTATTGCCCGACATGTTGGTTCCGGACACTCCCATCAATATCAACGGCTTCACTCCGCAAAACTTTAACATGCAATTCGAAGGAGCGGTGCCGGCCTCGGAAGCTCTTGCCCGTTCGCTGAACATTCCTGCCGTAACCATGCTGCAAAGATACGGAGTACCGAAGTTCCACCGCCTGTTGCAACAGGCGGGTTTTACAACAATCAACCGTGCTCCCTCCCATTATGGCCTGTCACTTATTTTGGGAGGTGCGGAAGCCACCTTATGGGACATAACGAACGCATACGCCCGTATGGGACGCAGTCTGCTCCGATTGCCGCAGAAGCGTTGCAAACTGCTGTCCTCCGAAACGGGAGCCGATGAGGATACGGAATTTTTCATGCCGGGCGCTGTGTGGCAAACTTTCGATGCACTGAAAGAGGTAAACCGTCCCGAAGAGATAGACTGGAAATCGATTCCGTCTATACAGACAGTTGCCTGGAAGACAGGGACAAGCTACGGATTCCGCGACGCGTGGGCAGTAGGAGTTACTCCGCGTTATACCGTTGGCGTGTGGGTGGGCAATGCCACCGGCGAAGGAAAACCGGGATTGGTCGGTGCTCAAACGGCAGGTCCCGTATTGTTCGACATATTCAACCTGCTTCCTGCATCAAAATGGTTCGAACGTCCCACAGGCGTTTTCGTCGAAGCGGAAATATGCCGACGTTCCGGGCACTTGAAAGGGCGGTTCTGTGAAGAAACGGATACGGCACTTATTCTTCCGGCAGGGGCGCGAACGGAAGCTTGCCCGTACCATCATCCTGTCACTCTCACGGCAGATGAGAAACATCGCATATACGAAACCTGTGCCGATACCGAACCTACCATTCGGAAGTCATGGTTCACTCTCCCGCCTGTATGGGAATGGTACTACAAACAATACCACCCCGAGTACAAGCCCTTGCCTCCGTTCAAACCCGGCTGTGGAGAAGATTTCTTCCAACCGATGCAGTTTATATATCCTTCGCCCAATGCCCGCATCAAGCTCACCAGACAGATGGACGGAAGCGGCGGATTCATAACCGTGGAGCTGGCGCACAGCAACCCCCAAGCAACTGTCTTCTGGCATTTGGACGGATCGTATGAAACACAGACGGAGGATTTTCATAAAATATCGTTGAAGCCTTCGGCGGGCAAACATTCCCTGACCGTAGTCGACAACGAAGGCAACAGTGTTTCGACCAGCTTTTTAATAGAATAAACAACTGACTTCAACTACAAAATAAAAAGAATAAAGCGTTTCCTCCCGACTCGGTTTTTTATCGAATAAAACAACAAAACCGATGTACTAATCGTTGTATTCAAGAAATAAGCACCGGATGAATGACATTTACCTCACCGGCCGAATAATTATCCGATTAACCCGCTAAGAAAAGGAGAAAAGAAAAAGAGTATGAAATACGGAGTAAACAGAAACGTTCTGCTTATCACGGCCGGACTTGTATGGATTGTAGCCGGCGCCAACGTATTGCGAATAGGTGTTGTCACTTGGATGAACAATGACAAAGACTGGATGTTCAAAACAGGCGAAGCAATCATCGTCTTCCTGCTCTTCTTCGTCCTTGTATTCCGAAAGCTCTACTACAAGCACACCCGGCGCATCGAACAGAAAAAGAAAGAGAAAAACTGCCCCTTCTCCTTTTTCGATGCGAAAGGATGGGCCATTATGACATTCATGATTGCTCTCGGAGTATCCATCCGCCGTTTTCAACTGCTGCCCGATACCTTCATTTCCGTCTTCTACACGGGGCTGTCCGTAGCTTTAATTCTCACGGGCATATTATTTCTGCGTTATTGGTGGCTGAAACGTTAATCAAAAAGCGTACCTTTGCAGCAGGATTTTAAACAGGCGATTCAGATGAGAGAGTATATCATTGCAGACAATCAAGACATCAGCAAGGCAGGAATGATGTTCCTGTTGAATCAGCAAAAAGATGTATCCGCTCTTTGGGAAGCCGACAATAAGTCCGAGCTGATTCAACAACTGCGACTGCACCCGCAGGCGATCGTGATATTGGATTATACGCTGTTCGACTTTGCCGGAGCGGACGAGCTGCTCATTCTGCAAGAGCGTTTCAAGGAGGCGGACTGGATTTTATTTTCCGACGAACTGAGCGTTAGCTTTCTCCGACAAATGTTGCTGGGCAGCACCGCTTTCAGCGTAATTATGAAAGACAACAGCAAGGAAGAAATCACCTCTGCCCTTCAGTGCGCCACACGCAGGCAGCGGTACATCTGCAACCACGTCAGCAACCTGCTGCTTTCGGGTTCAGGCTCTCCCTCCCATACTTCTTCTGCAAAAAGCAGCCTGCTTACCGTAACGGAACAAAACATCCTGAAAGAAATCGCTTTGGGTAAAACGACCAAAGAGATAGCAGCGGAGAAAAACCTCAGCTTTCATACCATCAATAGCCACCGGAAGAATATTTTCCGCAAGCTGGGGGTCAACAATGCGCACGAGGCCACCAAATATGCCATGCGGGCGGGCATTGTAGACCTTGCCGAATATTATATTTGATCAGACCTTTTTCCCAAAAAGACATGGCGACGGTTTTCCGCTTCGCGTACTCCAATAGCATATCAAAAATCAACAACTTTCATCTTATCCAATATGCCGGGGCATAAAATCGCATTGCCGGTTTTCAAAAAAGATTAGGCATCTGAAAAAGTGTTTTTTGGGGATTTGCCGGAACTTTTGTACAGTTGTTATGAAGAAGGAAAAAAACGTTCCTGCCTAAATAATTTTTCACGTTTAGGCAAGCGCGTTCTTTGGAGGAGGTAAGCACGTTTTTTTTGAAGGCAAACGCGAAAATCTTTTCAGGCAGACGTTTTTTTCACACATGATATTTTGACAAAAAAAGAGTAAAACGAAAATACTTTCCGTTTTCCTTTTCGACTCTTTAAAAAAATCATATATTTGTATCCAACTCTAAAGAATACAACCGATGAAACTGATTGCAGAAAGTGGGTCGACCAGAACGGAATGGGCCATAGTAGAAAACGATCATGTAATACAACGCGCTTTCACAGAGGGAATAAACCCGTATTTTCAGACTCGGCGCGAAATAAGCCGTAGCGTCCGTTTAGGGTTACCTGACATATTCTTCCGGAAAAAGCTGGAACAGGTATATTATTACGGAGCGGGATGCAGTTCGAACGAAAAGAAAAACATACTCGGCGCTTCGTTAGTAGCCCAGTTTAAGACTCCGATTCAAGTGGAAAGCGACTTGCTCGGCGCAGCCCGCAGTCTGTTCAAAAGCGAACCCGGCATCGCTTGTATTCTGGGAACAGGATCGAACTCCTGTTTCTACGACGGAAGAATTATTGTGAAGAATGTAAAGCCCGGAGGATACATTCTGGGCGACGAAGGAAGTGGAGCAGCCATGGGAAAAATGTTTTTATCCGATCTGCTTAAGGGGCTAGCTCCCAAAGATTTGGCAAACAATTTCTACGATAAATTCCGCATCACTGCCAATGAAGTTATGGAGTCAGTCTATAATCGTCCTTTCCCTAACCGCTTCCTTGCTACCATTGCATATTTCCTGGCCGACCATACAGACAATGATTACGCCCTTAACCTCATAACGGGCAGTCTACGCAACTTCTTTACCCGCAACGTTTGCCAGTACGATTATCAAAACTACCCCATCCGTTTTGTGGGTTCGCTGGCATATACATACGCTCCTCTGCTGAAAGAAATAGTAAAAGAGTACGGCATGAAACTCGATGTGATAGAAGAAACACTGATGAACGGACTGATCGAATATCATTCGATGAACATAGAAGAACCATAAAATATAAGATAACGATAAACAGCACTGATAATAAAATAAAATCATAGCCACATCAAGTATAAAAACAGATTATAAAATAGAATAAATGTAAAAATCTGTTCTTGATTTAAAACAAATTCATATCTTTGCTAATAGTTGGAACGAATACTATTCGTTCCCTTACCTTTATTAACCTAATGAAAGGGCCATGCCTATGAAACACAGAACCGTCTATTCGCAATAGTATCCTCCTATAACGACAAACTTCATGTTATAGACGTACTATAATTCACTAATTACTCATCGATTTCAAGAAACCTGAAAGAATAACCTTTTTTATTAACAAAAATCATCAGTCACTTATGAATGGGAAAGGCACAAAAAGAGGATTGACAAACAGCAGACTTCTCGCAGCAATAGCTGTCAGCACACTGCTCCTCAACAGCGGCGACATAATGGCCGCTCCGACTGCCGAAGGCAGTATTTCGGAAGTTACGCAACAATTGCAAACAATCAATGTAAAGGGGGTTGTCGTTGATGTACAAGGACAACCTGTTATCGGTGCAAGCGTGCTTGAAAAAGGTACGACAAACGGAGGAGTTACCGATATAAACGGCAATTTCATATTGAACGTCAAATCCGGAGCCATACTGCAAATCTCTTATGTCGGCTACCGGAATCAGGAAGTTAAAGCCGAAAAAACGATGAAAATCGTTTTAAGAGAAGACACCGAACTCCTGTCGGAAGTTGTGGTGGTAGGCTACGGAACACAGAAAAAAGAGAACTTAACGGGAGCCGTCACCACGGTAGATGTTTCAAAGACCTTGGAAGGACGTCCGCAACAAGACGTAGCGAAAGCTCTTCAAGGAGCCGTTCCGGGATTATCCATCGTTTCGTCGAGCGGTAACATCAACAACAACCCGACTATCCGGATTCGCGGTCTGGGAACTTTGAGCAACGACAAAAAAAGCGTTCCGCTCATCGTTGTCGACGGCGTGCCGATGGACGACATTTCTTTCCTCAATGCTCAGGATATCGAATCCATCTCCGTGCTGAAAGATGCGGCTTCTTCTTCCATTTACGGTACACGGGCAGCTTTCGGAGTGATTTTGGTTAAGACCAAAAGTGCGAAGTCCGTTGAGCGCGTATCGATCACCTATAGCAACAACTTCGCATGGGATCAAGCTACGTTCCTGCCCGATTATCCGGACGTCCCGACGCAACTCCGCGCAGCCATCGATGCCAAGAAACGTGCCGGAAGCGATGCGGTAGAACTCTTCGGCATGTATTTCGACCAAATGCTTCCTTATGCCGAAGCATGGAAAGCCCAACACAAAGGTAAAGCAGGCTACCGGGAAATGGTGCCGTTTGAGAGTATGGACAAGGTAGGCGATTACTACATGGATCCCACCACCGGCAGAGCGTTGTACTACGCCGATTGGGACGTCAAGAAGATTTTCTATAATGACGCAACTCCTTCGCAGAACCATAATATAAATGTTCAGGGCACAAGCGGAAAGACTAACTATTACCTTTCTTTCGGATATAATTCCCAACAGGGTATCATGAAATTCAACCCCGACAAGCTGAAGAAATACAACGCTTCGGTAAACATTACCACCCAACTGAAAGACTGGCTCGAAGTAGGCGCACGAATCAATTACATCCGCAAAGAATACACAAAGCCGGATACCTGGAACTATACATACCAGTACTTATGGCGATGGGGGTCGTTCTTCGGTCCTTACGGAACCATCAACGGACACGATTTCCGTGTAATCTCCATGCAAAAGCAAGCGGCTACAAAAACCACGACAACGGATATCACCCGTATGAACACATTCCTGAAAGCTGACATTATCAAGGGGTTGACATTGAATGCGGATTTTACCTACGAAATCCAGAACATGAACAGCGGATCGTCCGACTTTCCCGTATTCGGAATGAATAATTGGGCATCGATAAAAGAACCGAGCTATATCGTAAACAAGGGAAGCACGAATGCATGGAGAGACAATTCCAAAACAAACACTTGGACTACCAACATATATGCTTCTTATAACAAAACATTCGCCCAAGACCACAACCTGACGGTCATGTTGGGAGGAAATGCGGAATCTACGCGCTACGATTACTTCTATGCATACCGCAACGGTCTGCTGGACACGAGTCTTCCTGAAATCGATCTGACCACAGGCGACAAGAAAGAAGTGAAAGGCAATGCCACTCACCGTACGTCGGCCGGATATTTCGGACGTATAAACTACGATTACAAAGGCATTTACCTGCTGGAACTGAACGGACGTTACGACGGTTCTTCACGTTTCCCGCGCAACGACCACTGGGCATTCTTCCCCTCGGCATCCGTAGGATACCGCTTTTCGCAGGAAGCTTACTTCGATAATCTCCGCCACATCATCAATAATGCCAAACTGCGCGCTTCCTACGGGGAAATAGGCAACGAAGCCGTAGGCGATTATATGTTTATTCCGGTCATCACCACCGTTTCGCAAAACGAAGATACGGGATATACCCATTGGCTCAACAGCGCAGGAAACGGTTTGATCACCCAAGCCAACATGCCTAAGCTGGTTTCCAGCGCATTGACATGGGAACGCATACGCACGATCGATGTGGGAATCGACCTCGGATTCTTGAATAACGAACTAACCGTCGGGTTCGATTGGTTCCAACGTGAGAACCGGGATATGCTTGCACCGGCCAGAACTTTTCCGGAGACCTTGGGAACTACCGCTCCTTATGAGAATGCGGGTACGCTCCGTTCGCGCGGTTGGGAACTGTCGTTAAACTGGAATCATCGTTTCAATGACGTGGAAGTTTACGCAAACTTCAATATCGGAGATTCGAAAACGACCATCACCCAATGGAACAATGACTCCAAACTACTTAATACATATTACTCAGGCAAAGTATATGGAGATATCTGGGGATTCGAAACGGAACGCTACTTTATGCCGGATGATTTCAATGCAGACGGTTCATATAAAAAAGGTGTGGCAGACCAGACCGGACTTCAAACCGACAACTTCGTATACGGACCGGGCGATATAAAATTCAAAGACTTGAACGGCGACGGCAAGATAGACGGCGGGAAAGGTACCGCCGACGACCACGGAGACCTCAAGGTTATCGGAAACAACATGCCTCGCTATGAATACAGCTTCCATATCGGCGGAGCCTGGAAAGGGTTCGACCTCGACCTATTCTTCCAAGGCGTAGGCAAACGCGAGAACTGGACACAATCGGCATTCGCATTCCCGATGATGCGCGCAGCGGATATTTCAATCTATGGCAACCAAACGAGCTATAACAGCTACGATTATGCAACAGGGCAGTGGAACATTAACCAAGGAAACGACTTCCCGCGTTTATATCCGGGCAATGAGGGTAAAGGAACCGTATCGGGAATCGAAGACGGTTGCCACAACTACTACCCGCAGGACAAATATTTGGTCGACATGTCGTACCTTCGTTTGAAGAACGTTACTTTGGGATACACAATTCCCCAACACCTGACCCGCAAGGCTTATATCGAAAAGGCACGCGTATACTTCAGCGGCAGCAACCTGTTCCTGCTGCACAAAGGCAGTAATTTACCCGTCGACCCGGAAGTCGATGAAGGATACGGAAAGCTCTCATACGGAACTTGGGGACGTACGGAACCCATTACCCGCACATTCTCGTTCGGTCTGCAAGTAACATTTTAAACAACCTTAAAACACAGAAGAATATGAAAAAGAAATACATATATGGAATCGTTGCCGTATCAATATCTCTCATGAGCTGTAACGACTTCCTCGACAAGGAGCCATTGGACCGCTTTACGGACAGTCCGGCATATTGGAGTAATCGCGACAATGTAGAAAACCAATGCAATAAACTATATGAGAACTACTCAGGCTACGGAAACGGCGGCGGTGGAGGCTGGTATTACTTCAAATCTCTCAGCGACGATCAGGCATCGGGAACCTTTACCGACTGGGCGAACGTCAACGTGCCTGCCGCGTCAGAAAACTGGAAATTGCCCTTTACAGAGATTCGCCGAATCGGTTACATTCTGCATGGTTTGAAAATATCGAGTCTCGACGAAGCGACCAAAAAGTATTATGAAGGAGTAGCCCGCTTGAACAGGGCCTGGCAATACTACCAGCTGGTGCGCATGTACGGAGATGTTCAGTGGATCGACGAAGTGATAGACCCGGCAAAAGAAGAAGAGTTGTATGGCGAACGGCTCGATCGCGACATCGTGATGGATAAGGTACTCGAAGATCTGAATTTCGCCTGCGAAAACATCACGGGAACGAATAAAGCATTCTGGAACAAAGGACTGGCCTATGCCATGAAAGCAGATATCACGTTGTTCGAAGGAACATTCTGCAAGTACCGCACAGTAGCCGAAAACGGGAAAGCTCCCGATAACGCGCGTACTCAGAAATATCTGCAGGAGTGTGTGAAAGCCTGTGAGGAGATTATGAAGATGAACTATTCGCTGAGTAAAACTTACAAGGAGATATATAATTCCATCAGCCTGAAAGAAAACCCCGAAATGATCTTCATCAAGGCCTACGCATTGGAGGTTTTCATGCATTCCACCATCGCCTATACAGGTTCATCGTCCAATCAAAGCGGCATCACCAAAGATGCTTTCGAAGCCTTCTTGTTTAAAGACGGGAAACCGCTTGCCACAACCTCTGAAAACAAAAACGACGCGGGCGAACTGATGACGGTGAATGCCGGCGTAGACGCTCAAGGCAAGCCCCTGACCGCGCACTACATCAGTATCCGGAAACTGTTGGACGTACGCGATGCTCGCTTGGAAGCTTTGCTCGACCCCATCGTTTACTTCAAAAACTGGGGTTGGCAGCGCGGCAAAGGCGGGGCGACAATGACCTCTTCCACCGGCTACGGAATCGGAAAATTCGACAATCTCGGCATGTCCGTCAACGATCGGGAGAATGTAGGGCGTAATTACACCGACGCTCCCCTATTCTGGCTCTCCGTAGTCTATTTGAATTACGCGGAAGCCAAAGCCGAGCTGGGCACTATCGACCAGAACGATCTGGACAAAACGGTGAACAAACTGCAAGCACGCGCAGGGCTTCCTCCTATGAGCCTGACGCCCGAAGCCGATCCTGCCAACAACATGGGAGTGAGCAACCTCTTGTGGGAAATCCGCCGGTGTCGCCGGTGCGAATTAATGATCGACAACTGGGTGCGCTATTGGGACCTTATCCGCTGGCATCAGCTCGATAAGCTCGACTCGAAGAAGTATCCCGATATCCTGAAGGGGGCGAATATCAAAGCCGCCATCGAGTACGCCAATGCCAACCCGTCGGATACCGACAAGAGAATCGACATATCTTTGGTCGACGGCACTTATATAGACGCTTCGGCGGATAAAACACGTATTTTCGAGGCGCGCCAATATCTGTACCCTATTCCGTCGGGACAATTGACCCTGAACAAAAACCTGAAACAAAACAAAGGATGGGAAAAATAACCGGCCGGACATGCCGGAAGTTGCACATACGAAATATTGCAATGCCGGAAGTTGGCTGACAAATTCCTAAAAACAGAATTCGCCCCTGTCGCAGATGATTGCAACAGGGGCATTTTTTTAGGCATACAGCTTTACGATGCGCTCAACAAACACATATCATGCCCGCAAATACGGATAAGAAGCACAGGATGTCGCGCTACGGCAACAGAAAGATGGAGTTTCCATTTTGTTTCACGCTGATGAAACAAAAGTTTCCCACTGGGGAAACTTTATTTTCCCGCTGTGGAAACTTTTGTTTCCCATCGGGGAAACTTTTGTTGCCCATGTGGGAAACAACGCACACCATAGATGGTCCGAAACGGAGAGAACGGTTCTCAGGCCGAAGCCTATCGTGAATCCGGAAATCAAATGCAAATTAAACCTTGCAATAGCAAAAAATATCAAACAAATGTTTCCGATACCAAAAGAAATGTTATCTTTGTTCCGGAAATAAAGCTTGACGGATACTGCTATGGGAAACGCCTGTCAATAGTCACCAAAAGCTGAAAACTCATTTTACAACAGACCTGTTTAACCGTTTAAAAACGTTTGTATATGATTCCTTCATTTCTAATAGCCGCAATAATCACATCCTTTGGAATATTCATATTCCGGGCTTTTTCAAACCCAAGAAGCAGATTCTTGCCAAAGACAGAAGAGAATAACTTGACACACAGAAATACCGCCTCGAAATTGCTTGTTTTCGCCGCCCTATGTACGGCGTTTCTTCTCCCCCCGCCGGCAAACGCGCAAAAGCTACCGAAAAATGTACTCGACACCATCGAAAGCCGCTTGAATGAAGCTGCCCGCAAAGAGGTTTCGATAGGACGCGTCAGAATAGACTCGGTGGCGATAAACAGCAAAAACAAAACGTTGCAGCTCTTTGCCAATATGAATTGCGCGTACATTCCTTTTCGTGAAAAGAACGTAGCGGATCTTTATCAAACCGTCAGACGGCTGTTGCCGGGAAGCTTCAGCAGATTCAAAGTGGAAGTCTTCACTCACGGACGCAAAATCGAAGAATGGATTCCGCAAGCCTTCCGAAGCAAAGCGGACAAAAAAGCAAAAAGGTTTCATCCGGCAGGCAAGACTCCTTTGAAGCGGGAAGCGGATGCCATACACACGCCGACGAACGGATTGTACAACCGCCACATAGCGATGTGGCAAAGCCATGGTTTCTACTACGAAGCCAAACTCGACCGTTGGGAATGGCAACGAGCGCGCATCTTCCAGACCGTGGAAGATTTATACACGCAAAGCTATGTGCTTCCCTATCTGGTGCCGATGCTGGAGAATGCGGGCGCCAATGTGCTCCTCCCTCGCGAACGGGATTGCCGAAGAGAAGAAATCATCGTAGACAACGACGGAAGCCGCGACACACAATCGGCTTATATAGAAAAGCCGGCTCAAAAAAGCTGGAAGCAAGGAGAAGGTAAAGGATTCGCCCACCTCCGTGCGCAATACATCGAATTCGAAAATCCATTCAACGAAGGCACGTACCGCCGCATCGAAAGCGTAAGGAAAGGGAAAAGGGAAAGTACGGCAGAATGGATACCGGACATTCCGGCAAAAGGAGAGTATGCCGTGTATGTTTCGTACAAGACTTTGCCCAACAGCACGGAAGACGCGCTCTACACCATTCATCACAACGGAGGCACGACGCAATTCAAAGTAAACCAGAAGATGGGCGGAGGCACTTGGATTTACTTGGGAACATTTGTTTTCGACACCGGCAAAAGCGACAGAGGAAAAGTTGTATTAAGCAACATCTCCGGAAAGGCAGGAAAAACGGTGACAGCCGACGCAGTGAAATTCGGCGGCGGAATGGGAAACATCGCCCGTACTTTCTCGGCAGAGGGCACGACGGAGAATGTGAAAAGCTCCGATACGGGAAATGAAGTGAAAGAAACCGCCAACAGCAATCACCTTCCTCTTGAAAAGAGAGACTATCGCACATCGGGCTACCCGCGTTTCTGCGAAGCTGCCCGCTATTGGATGCAATGGGCGGGCGTACCCGACAGCATTTATTCGGAGAGCCGAGGGAAAAACGACTATACCGACGACTACAAATGCAGGGGCATGTGGGTAAACTATCTGTCGGGCGGCTCTGTTGTCAACCCCTCTGAAAAAGGACTAAACATCCCCATCGATCTGGCTTTCGCTTTCCATTCCGATGCCGGCACTACTTTAAACGATTCCATCATCGGAACTCTGGGCATATACCATTCTTCCTCTTACGACGGGATGTATGCCAACGGAGCTTCGCGCACTCTGGCGCACGATCTCACGGATATCATTCAGTCGGATATCGTGAACGACATCCGCGCGCTTTACGAACCGCAATGGACACGCCGGGGGATGTGGGACCGAGCGTATTTCGAGGCACGCGTCCCCCGCGTTCCCGCCATGTTGCTCGAGCTGCTTTCTCACCAAAACTTCGCAGATATGAGATACGGACTGGATCCTCGCTTCCGCTTCACCGTGAGCCGGGCAATCTACAAAGGCATACTGAAGTTCATTTGCTCGCAATATCAGATGCCGTATGTGGTTCAACCTTTACCGGTAGACCATCTGGCGTTGCGGATGACGGGAACGAACGAAATAGAATTGAGCTGGCAGCCGGTGGACGACCCGTTGGAACCGACCGCGAAAGCCGAACAATATATCGTTTACACCCGTGTCGGAGACGGAGACTTCGACCGCGGAGTATTGGTGGGCACGAATCGTTACCGGACTACGCTACCCTCCGGTGTGGTTTGCAGCTATAAAGTAGCGGCCGTCAACAAAGGTGGAAAAAGCTTTCCCTCCGAAATTTTATCTGCCGGCGTGGCATCTTCCACCTTATCGGAAGGACGTGCGAAACCACCGGTACTCGTCGTCAATGCATTCGATCGGATCAGCGCGCCCGCCGACTTCGTAGCGCCCGCTCCCGGCGACAAAATGCTTGCAGGATTCCTCGACATGCTCGATCATGGAGTACCCTATCTGAAAGACATCAGTTACATCGGGCGAATGAAAGAATACCGCCGACAAATTCCGTGGATGGACGATGACGCCTCGGGCTTCGGCGACAGCTATGCCGATTATGAGACCCAAGTCATCTGCGGAAACACGTTCGATTATCCGAGTGTGCACGGCGCCGCAATCCTGAATGCCGGATATTCTTTCGTATCGTGCAGCGACGAGGCGGTAGAAGACAGCATAGTCGATCTGAACGATTATAAGCATGTAGACCTTATTTTAGGGAAAGAACGTCAGACCAAAATGGGAAGAGGCGGTATAAAGCCTTTGCAATTCAAGACTTTCACCCAACCCATGCAAAAAGCCATCGAGGCTTATTGCCGGCAAGGAGGCAACATCTTTATCTCCGGGGCATACGTAGGCACCGACTTATGGGACAACCCCCTTGCCCCCGGCAAAGAATGCGACAAGCAATTCGCTTCGCAGGTGCTGAAGTACAAATGGCGTGCAGGACAAGCCGCAAGAACGGGAAAGGCGAAAGGCGTCGCTTCACCGTTCCGTTTTCCCGCCGCTCACTATTCATTCAACCAAGAGCTGAACGACCAATGCTACATAGCTGAATCGCCCGACGCAATAGAGCCGGCAGACAAAGCGGCTCATACGGTGATGCGATATTCCGAGAACAATTTAAGCGCGGGAGTCGCCTACTGCGGCAATTACAAGACATACATACTGGGATTTCCCTTCGAAACGCTGCGTACGGAGGATGAACGAAACAGTTTAATGAGCGCCATTTTAACTTTCTTCGACGAATACACAAAAGAATAACCGCATGAACCGACTTTCAACCATAAGAAAAAGAATACTGGCAGCCATCCTGTTCGTACACTCGCTGGCTTTTCCAACCGGGGCGCAAGTCACTCCGTTTCGTTTTATTCAACTGACGGATACTCATCTCAGTCCGAACAATGCCGCCCCTACCGAAGATTTGCTTCGCAGCATACGGCAAATCAACGCTACGGACAGCATCGACTTTGTGCTGGTGACAGGCGACCTGACGGAAGAAGGAGACCGAAGTACAATAGAAAAGGTAAAATCGTGTCTCGACTTGCTGAAAGTGAAATATTACGTCGTTCCGGGCAACCACGAAACGAAGTGGAGCGAATCGGGATGCACTGCCTTTGCCGATGTTTTCGGCAGCGAACGATTCGATTTCACGCACAAAGGCATTCTTTTTATGGGGTTCAATTCCGGACCACTGATGCGAATGGCATACGGACACGTCGTTCCTCAGGATATCGCTTGGATGCAGGAAAGAATGGATAAAGCTCCCCAAGGACAGCCTGTGGTATTAGTCACGCATTATCCGTTATCGGACGGAGATGTGGACAACTGGTATGAAGTAACGGATGCGGTACGCCGATACAATATCCGCATGTTCATCGGCGGCCATTACCACCGTTTCCGCAACTTGCGTTACGATGGAATTCCGGGAATACTAATGCGAAGCAGTTTACGCGATAAAGACAACAAATCGGGCTATGGGATATACGAAGTGACTTCGGACTCCATACATGTATATACGCAGCGCATCGACGAGACTCCGAAAAGAGAGACCGGTTTCTCTCTGACATCGTCTTATTACGACCCTGCGGGCAAAGCCGAAAAATATCCCGACTTCACGGTCAACGAAGAGTATCCGAACGTAAGGGAACAATGGATGATACAGACAGGCGCAGGTATCTACTGTTCGCCCGCCGTGTCCGGAAATAAGATTTTTGTGGGTGACGATATGGGACGCCTCACCGCCTATAAACTAAAGAACGGCAAAAAGCTCTGGAGCTTCAATGCGGAAAAACGAATTATAGGAACTCCGGCTTTCAGCGACAATATTGTCGTATTCGGTTCGGCCGACCGTCACATTTATGGCCTGAACGCCAAGAACGGAAGACTGCTATGGAAGATTAAAGCCAAAGACTCTGTGTTAGGGGCTGTAACGATAGAGAACGGAATTGCTTATGTCGGCGCCAGCGATCATATATTTCGCGCCATCGATATCAGAACCGGAAAACTGAAATGGGAATATGATAAAGTAAAAGGGTATATAGAAACAAAACCTTTGGTCACAGATGATAAAGTTGTATTCGGCGCATGGGACAACACGCTTTATGCACTGCATAAAGCAAATGGCAAAGAAGTTTGGAAATGGACCGGCGGACTGACACGCATGCACTTTTCCCCTGCTGCCGTATGGCCGGTTTCTTCGCATGGCAAAGTATTCATCACAGATCCGCAACGCGCGATGACAGCCATCGACCTGAACACCGGGAAAACAGTGTGGCGTACTTTCCAATCAAAAGTAAGGGAAACAATCGGATTGAGTGAGGACGGCGAACGTATCTTCAGCAAAACGATGAACGACAGTATCGTATGTTATGCGGCAAGAGGCGACAAACCGCATCAAATATGGGCGGCAAACGTAGGGTTCGGCTACGAGCATGCCCCATCCATGCAGATGGAAAAAGACGGAGTCGTGTTCGGGAGCACCAAAGAGGGACTTATCTTTGCATTAAACGGGAAGGACGGACGCATATTGTGGAAGCACAAGATAGGAAATTCTTTGATAAACACAGTGATTCCCGTAAACGGGAAGAAAGTGGTATTCACCGCAACAAGCGGTGAAGCGGGAGTTTTAAAGGTAGACTGAAACCATAAAAACAAAAAGATATGACCAAAATCAGCTGTTACCTCCCCTACATAGGGAAAGAAGAAATCGAAAAAACCGTAAAAGGATTGCAAAACACCGGAGTCATTAAAAATATCTACCTGATGACGACCGGAAATCAGCCGGAAGCATTACCCGGTTGCAAGCTATTGAATATAGACAAGTTTCATAGCAGCCGCACCATGAAGGCCATCGCCGAAAGCGCGGATGCGGAATATACGCTTCTTTATACAAAGGAAACCGGATTGGAGCTGGGCATGTTTGCTTTGGAACGAATGATACAAATCGCTTCCGACAGCACGGCGGGCATGGTGTATGCCGACCGCTATCAAATGAAAGAAGGAAAGCAAATGGCCGCTCCCGTCATCGGCTATCAGCAAGGCTCTTTAAGAGATGATTTCGACTTCGGTTCCGTGATGCTGTTCGACACACAGGCGTTGAAAGATGCGGCGGCCCGCATGAAATCGGATTACGACTTTGCCGGTCTTTACGATTTACGGCTAAAAATAAGCCAAAAGGCAGATCTGGTACATATAAACGAGTATCTTTACAGCGAAATAGAGAAAGACGTAAGAAAAAGCGGAGAGAAACTGTTTGATTATGTCGATCCCAAAAACCGCAATCGCCAGATCGAGATGGAACAAGCTTGTACGGAACATTTGAAGGAAATAGGCGGATATCTGGAACCGGAATTTGAAAAAATAGAATTCAGCGAGGATCATTCAGAGTATGAGGCGTCTGTCATTATCCCCGTGCGCAACCGGATACGTACCATCCGTGATGCGATCCGTTCCGTACTGAGTCAGGAGGCCGGGTTCAAATTCAATCTCATTGTCATCGACAACCATTCGACGGACGGAACCACCGAAGCGATCGACGAATTCAAGGACGACGAACGTCTCATCCATCTTATTCCCGAACGCAAGGATCTGGGAATCGGCGGATGCTGGAATTTGGGCGTGCATCATGAGAAGTGCGGGAAGTTTGCGGTTCAGCTCGACAGCGACGACGTTTACAAAGACAAGAACACGCTGGCAACCATGGTCGACGCATTCTACCGGCAGAACTGCGCGATGGTGGTAGGAACCTACATGATGACAGACTTTGACATGAACATGATTGCCCCGGGAATAATCGACCACAAAGAGTGGACTCCTGAAAACGGACGCAACAATGCTCTGCGTATCAATGGGCTGGGCGCTCCCCGCGCGTTCTATACTCCGATTCTGAGAAAAATAAAAGTACCCAATACAAGTTACGGCGAAGATTATGCGTTAGGGCTCAACTTCTCGCGCCACTATCAGATAGGCCGTGTGTATGACGTCGTTTATCTATGCCGCCGCTGGGAAGACAACTCCGACGCTTCGCTGGACATCGTGAAACAGAATAGTCATAATTTATATAAAGACCGCATCCGTACTTGGGAGCTTCAAGCCCGGATCGCATTAAACAAAAAGAAAAAAACGAAATCTTAAAGACATCATTATATTATGGAAGAACCGAAAGTAGAGGTGGGTGTTTTGTTCAATCCGAAGATTGAGTTTGTTCTTTCCGGCAACTTCGCAATGAAGGGACGGGAAGGATCGGAACACCGTCAAAACATATCTTTTGCAGAAGGGAAACAAACAGCTGTCTATGACAAAGGGAAAGTTTTGTGGAACGGACAATACTTCGACGAACTACGGTTTGAGCCGCAAAACCCGGAGAAAGATTCGTTCGAACTGCTGGATGTGACAATCGGTATCAACTTCCACTGGGAGCGTAAGGAGAACCAACGTTTCTCAGGAGCGCTGAAGCTGATAACGGAAGGAGAACATCTGACAGCCGTCAACATCGTTAAGGTAGAGGATTACCTGACGAGCGTAATCTCCAGCGAAATGAGTGCGACAGCATCGCTCGAACTGCTCAAAGCACACGCGGTAATCTCGCGCAGCTGGCTGTTGGCCCAAATAGAAAGAAGCAAGGCCGATCATAAGCCGACGGAAAACAATCATTCGGAGTTCGTGCAAACCGACGAAGAACACATCCGGTGGTACGACCATAAAGACCATACATTGTTCGATGTATGCGCCGACGATCATTGCCAGCGATATCAGGGGATTACCCGCGCTTCTACGGAGAAGGTCAGGCAAGCCATTGCGGCAACTCGCGGGGAAGTGCTGACCTACAACCGCAAGATATGCGACGCCCGATTCTCCAAATGCTGCGGAGGCGCGTTCGAAGAGTTTCGTTATTGCTGGGAAGACGCGGAACATCCCTATCTGGCAAAACAGAGAGACTGGGCAACGGACAGCACGCCGGCGGTGAACCAACCGCTCCCCGATTTGAGAATCGAGGAAGAAGCCGACCGCTGGATTCGCACTTCTCCTCAGGCTTTCTGCCATACCACAGACAAAAAAATATTGTCGCAGGTACTCAACAACTACGATCAGGAGACCACCGACTTTTACCGATGGCAGGTTTCCTACACACAAGAAGAGTTGTCGGCACTAATCAAAGAGCGTTCGGGCATCGACTACGGACAAATCATCGATCTTGTTCCCGTGGCGCGAGGCACAAGCGGACGGCTCTGGAAGCTGAAAATCGCAGGAACTAAAAAGACATTGACTATCGGCAAAGAACTGGAGATAAGACGCACGCTCTCTTCTTCGCATCTTTACAGTTCCGCTTTTGTGGTCGACAAAGAGAATGTGTCGGCAGAAGGCATACCCGCCCGCTTCACTCTCACGGGCGCAGGATGGGGGCACGGGGTCGGCTTATGCCAGATAGGAGCCGCCGTTATGGGAGAAAAAGGGTACGGGTACGACGCCATCCTGCTCCATTATTATATAGGTGCCCAAATAGACCGAAGATACAAATAAAGAATATCCTGTAATCAGACAAAGAACAAAATCATGAATATCGTGAACAAACAAGAAAAGAAAACCAGTCCGTGGGCATGGATACCGACGTTATACTTTGCTCAGGGACTGCCTTACGTCGCCGTGATGACAATCTCCGTAATCATGTATAAACGCTTAGGCATATCCAATACCGACATTGCGCTATACACCGGATGGCTTTATCTGCCATGGGTTATCAAACCCTTTTGGAGTCCGTTTGTCGACCTCATTAAAACCAAACGCTGGTGGACGCTTACCATGCAATGGATATTGGCTTTCGCACTTGCGGGAATAGCTTTCTGCATACCGACTTCTTTCTTTTTCCAGTTGACATTGGCGGTATTCTGGATTGTAGGTTTTACTTCCGCCACGCATGACATCGCCGCCGACGGTTTTTATATGCACGCACTGACCGAACACGAACAGTCGTTGTATGTGGGAATCCGAAGCACGTTCTACCGCATCGCCACCGTAGCGGGACAAGGATTGCTGGTTATCATAGCAGGACTCATCGAAACCGGAACCGGCTTATCGCCCGCCATGCTACAGATAGAAGCCTCTCCTGCTTATACGCATACCCTCACTTTGCCGACATTTGAGGAAACAGAGATAAATGCCGGTGATGAAATGCGGTTCGTCTATACTTCTCCCATCGTGAAAGCAGGAGTAATGCCCGAAAGCGACGACCCGACAGCAATAAAAACGCAAATAGCGGAGCTGGAAAAGCAAGTCAGAGAGTGGAACATCGCCAACAAATTTGTGCCCGCCGAGAAAGAACGGACATCGGGCGCTGAAAAAGTAAAAGGAACAGACGCTCCCCAAGAGAGCGGATTTACGGCATGGGTGCGGGATGTGTTCGGAGAAAAACGGGAAACCGCCAAAGAACAGATCAACAATGTGGTGGTTGTAGGCGTACGTCTGAACAAAAAACCGGCAGCCGATGAGACGAAGGTGCTGAACGTTACCTTTAAAGAAGGAGACCAAAGCATCAGGCTGGAGCAGAACAAGCTTGCCACCCGCTTTGAATTCACCGAAGCCAATTGGAACAAGCCGGCTTATCTGCTTTTCCATATCGATCATAAAATACAGTCGGCCACAAGCGCCACATTCGAAGGCGCCTCCGGGAATATACCGTTTGCCTGGCTCATGGTATTCATCTCCTTGTCGGTCTTCTTCTTCCTGGTCAGTGTTTACCACAACTGGGTTTTGCCGAAACCGGCATCCGACCATGCGGCGGCGGATATCAGCGCGCGAAATATCATGAAAGAGTTTTTCGAAACCTTCAAAACTTTCTTTACCAAGAAGCAAGCGTTTACAGCCATTCTTTTCATGCTGTTGTACCGCCTGCCCGAAGCGCAATTGGTGAAGCTGATCAATCCTTTCCTTCTCGACCCGGTAGATAAAGGAGGACTGGGATTGACTACCGGGCAGGTCGGCTTTGTCTATGGAACGATCGGCATCATCGGACTGACGCTGGGAGGAATCATCGGAGGAATCGTCGCCGCCAAAGGAGGGCTTAAGAAATGGTTATGGCCGATGGCATGGAGCATGTCGCTCACCTGTCTGACATTTGTTTATTTGAGCTATGTCCAAGACCATTCATTGCTGACCATCAACATCTGCGTGTTCATCGAGCAGTTCGGTTACGGTTTCGGTTTCACCGCGTATATGCTATACCTGATTTATTTCTCCGAAGGAGAGCACAAAACGGCCCATTACGCCATCTGTACCGGCTTTATGGCGCTGGGAATGATGCTTCCGGGCATGGCTGCGGGCTGGCTTCAGGAAACAATCGGATACCGCCATTTCTTTGTGTGGACGATGATATGCTGCATAGCCACCATTGCAGTATGCGCGTTCATACGCATCGACCCGAACTTCGGAAAGAAAAAAGAACAATAAAAGAAGATGTGTTTCTGTGTGTTTACAACCAATTATAAAGAATAAAGTCATGATGAAAAAAGTATTTCTTATCTGTTTGTCGCTTACCTTATACGGCAATATTCAGGCACAGAAAATAACGGTAAAAACCGGAATAGAAGTCTTGAAGAGAGAACAGTTCAAATGTCTGGAAGGCAAACGGGTAGGATTGATCACCAATCCTACGGGAGTCGACAACCGGATGAAATCGACCATCGACATTCTTCATCAAGCTCCCAATGTCGACCTCGTCGCCTTGTACGGCCCCGAACACGGTGTGCGGGGAGACGTGCATGCCGGAGATAAAGTAGAGGATATGAAGGACGCCGCCACAGGGCTTCCGGTGTATTCTCTCTATGGAAAAACCCGCAAGCCCGCTCCGGAGATGCTGAAAGACATCGATGTGCTGGTATATGACATTCAGGATATAGGCTGCCGCTCCTTTACTTATATCAGTACGATGGGACTGGCTATGGAAGCCGCTGCAGAAAACGGAAAAGAATTTGTGGTACTGGACCGCCCCAATCCGTTGGGCGGAATAAAAATAGAAGGCAACCTCACGGAAGACGACTGCGTCTCCTTTGTCAGCCAGTTCAAGATACCTTATCTCTACGGTCTGACAGCCGGCGAGCTGGCTCTGATGCTGAACGGCGAACGGATGCTGAAAGACAAGAAGCAATGCAAACTGCATGTGGTTAAGATGAAAGGGTGGAAACGCAAAATGGATTACAGGCAGACGGGATTGCAATGGGTACCTTCTTCACCGCATATCCCCCACCCTCACTCCGCATTCTTCTATCCCGTGAGCGGCATTCTGGGAGAACTGCAATACATGTCGATCGGCGTAGGCTATACCATTCCTTTCCAGATGTTCGCGGCTGCATGGATAGAGGCGGAGAAACTGGCAAAGAGGCTGAACGGCCTCAACGTTCCCGGCGTTGTGTTCCGCCCCATACACATCAAACCGTTCTATTCCATAGGCAAGGGTGAACATTTACAAGGTGTACAAGTGCATATCACGGACTTCAAAAAAGCTCCGCTAAGCGAGATACAGTTCCTCGTCATGCAGGAAGCGGCGGCTCTTTACCCCGACCGTGCCATATTCGACCATGCCGATAAAGGACGGTTCCGCATGTTCGACCTTGTCAGCGGGTCGAAACAGATACGCGAACGCTTCTCGAAGCGCAACCGTTGGGAAGATATCCGCGATTACTGGTACAAGGATGTGGAGGATTTCCGCAAATTATCCAAGAAGTATTATTTGTATAAATAAACCGTAAGCGACCGGATGATTCCGGATGCGTAAAATGAAACAAGACTCATGAAAACTTCCCATACAAGCCAACGGATTCTTTCGCTCGACATCCTGCGAGGCATTACAATCGCAGGAATGATCATGGTAAACAATCCCGGAACATGGTCTCACATCTATGCTCCTTTGCGACATGCCGAATGGAACGGGCTCACTCCCACCGATCTGGTCTTTCCGTTCTTCATGTTCATCATGGGGATATCGACCTATATCTCACTGAAGAAGTACGATTTTCAATTCAGCCGCGCTGCCGGAATGAAAATACTCAGGCGAACTTTGGTAATCTTTTTAATAGGCATCGCCATCGGATGGTTCTCTAAATTCTGCTACTATTGGCCGTCGGCGCCGGACGGGCTCAGCTTCGGCGAAAAGCTTTGGAACGCGGTATGGACTTTCGACCGCATACGCATATCCGGTGTCATGCAACGTCTGGCGGTTTGCTACGGAGCCGCTTCAATCGTCGCGCTAACCGTGAAGCACCGTTATATACCGTATTTGATTGCCGCTTTACTAACCGGATATTTCCTGTTGCTGATGGCGGGAAACGGGTTCGCGTATGATGAGACGAACATACTTTCTGTCGTCGACCGTTCCGTTCTTACGCCGGCGCACATGTACAACGACAACGGGATAGACCCTGAAGGCATTCTAAGCACCATCCCCTCCATCGCGCACGTACTGCTGGGATTTTGCGTAGGACGTATCATTTTCAACAAAGAGACCCACAAAGAGCATAAAGATATAATCAATACCCTGTTCATTGCAGGTACCATTCTTACTTTCTCAGGGCTTTTGCTAAGCTATGGCTGCCCCGTCAACAAAAAGATATGGTCGCCTACATTCGTCCTCACCACATGCGGTCTCGCCTCCAGCTTGCTGGCGCTACTCACTTGGATCATCGACGTGAAAGGACATAAGAAGTGGAGCCTCTTTTTCGAAGCATTCGGCGTCAACCCGCTATTTATGTACGTGTTGGGCGGCGTGTTAAGCATCCTCACCGGAAGCATCCGGATTCCGTATGTGGGCGAAATGATGAGTATACGCCGGTTTATGTATCAGGAAATGCTCATGCCGGTATTCGGAGAAACCGGAGGATCATTCGCTTTTGCGGTGATATTCATAGTCTTCAACTGGTGCATCGGCTACCAACTTTATAAAAGAAAAATTTACATCAAAATATAAACCAAACGGCTTTCATACAGAAGCCCGAACTTTAATATAAAACAATTACATGATATTAATAGCAGACAGCGGATCTACCAAAACAGATTGGTGCGTCGCAGAGCATGGAAAAGCCCTGCAACGGATTTGCACGAAAGGCACCAATCCGTTCTTTCAGACGGAAGAAGAAATCGGCGATGAAATTGCGACCGCTCTTCTTCCTCAGTTGCAAACCAATGAATTGGACGCCGTTTATTTCTATGGCGCAGGTTGTGCGTTTCCCGACAAAATCGAGATGGTGCGCCGGGCCGTCGGCCGCCACCTTCGGGTGAAGCGGGATATAGAAGTATGCACCGATATGCTCGCCGCCGCGCGCGCCCTTTGCGGACACGAAGCGGGAATCGCATGTATCATGGGAACCGGTTCGAATTCCTGCTACTACGACGGCAGGAAAATCGCGAACAACGTTTCTCCTTTGGGATTCATACTGGGCGACGAGGGCAGCGGAGCTTATCTGGGGAAACGGCTTGTAGGCGATATCCTGAAGAATCAGATAAGCCGGGAACTGAAAGATAAATTCCTCAAACAATTCGACCTGACCCCGGCGACAATTATCGACAATGTATACCGCAAGCCTTTCCCCAACCGTTTCCTGGCAAGCTTATCCCCCTTTCTGGCGCAAAACATCCGGGAACCGGCCATCCACAGGCTTGTGCTGGAGAGTTTCAAGGATTTTCTGGAGCGGAATGTGATGCAATACGAATATCAAAAGCATAAGGTACATTTCGTAGGGTCGGTAGCCTATCACTACAAAGAGGTGCTGGAAGAGGCCGCCGAAGAGAAGGGAATCCGCATGGGAACAATCATCCAAAGTCCTATGGAAGGACTTATACGGTATCATAAATCATAACTGGCAACAACAAGAATTATGGCTTTTATAAAGATTTCAGAGCAACCTTCGCTCTACAACGACTTAGACAAGAAGTCTGTCCGGGAGATACTGGAAGACATCAACGCAGAAGACCGTAAGGTGGCGTTGGCTGTCGAGAAGGTGATTCCGCAAATAGAGAAACTGGTGAACCGGATTGTGCCGCGCATGAAACAAGGCGGGCGTATCTTTTACATGGGCGCAGGAACGAGCGGAAGGCTCGGCGTGCTCGACGCGTCGGAGATTCCGCCTACCTTCGGCATGCCTCCTACGCTGGTGATCGGACTCATCGCGGGCGGAGACACAGCCCTCCGCAATCCGGTGGAAAACGCGGAAGATGATATTCACCGCGGATGGGAGGAACTGATCGAAAACAACGTCACCGACAAAGATACGGTCATCGGAATCGCCGCTTCGGGCACAACGCCCTACGTCATCGGCGCACTGCACGAGGCCCGCGAGCACGGTATTCTGACCGCCTGCATCACCAGCAATCCCGATTCGCCGATGGCGGCCGAGGCGGACATACCGATTGAAATGATCGTAGGCCCGGAGTATGTGACGGGGAGTTCGCGCATGAAGTCGGGTACGGGACAGAAGATGATTCTGAACATGATCACCACTTCGGTAATGATCCGGTTGGGGCGTGTGAAAGGCAACAAGATGGTGAACATGCAACTAAGCAATAAGAAACTCGTAGACCGGGGCACGCGCATGCTGGTGGAAGAACTCGGACTGGATTACGGCAAAGCCAAAGCATTGCTGCTGATGCACGGTTCGGTAAAAAAGGCGACAGATGCTTACAACGAAGGAAGGCGATAACAGGCATCCGGCTTTCCGCTCATTCATCAGCCGGAACACATCTATAAACTCACGGAAAATGAAAACGATTCTATCTGTTTTTCTGCTCTCGATAACCTTACAGACAGCCGCCGCGCAGTCTTCGGGGAAAACATCGCACGAGCAGGCGAAATGCGGCGCCGACAGCGGACAAGTTGCCGGTAAGTACACCGATCACTATTACGCGCGGTACCGCCAATTTGCGGACGAGCCTCCCGTAACGTCGAAAGACATCGTGATGCTGGGCAACAGCCTGACGGAAAACGGCGGAGACTGGTCGGCGAGACTCGGCAGAAAGCATGTGATAAACCGCGGAATCATCGGAGACGAGGTGATGGGAGTATACGACCGCCTGCATCAGATATTGCCCGGAAAGCCTGCCCGGCTGTTTCTGCTCATCGGTGTAAACGATGTATCGCACGATCTGACCGCCGACAGCATTGCCGGCATGATTCGCATGACGGTAGAGCGCATCCGCAGGGAGTCGCCCGGCACAAAACTCTACCTGCAAAGCCTTCTGCCCATAAACGAAAGTTTCGGACGCTACAAGCGAATGACGGGAAAGACGGACACGATTCCCGCCATCAATGCCAAGCTGCGCGCGTTGGCAAAAGAAAAGAAGATTACGTACGTCGACCTTTTCCCGCGTTTCATCGAAAAGGGAACGAACATACTGCGGAAGGAGCTGACCAACGACGGCCTGCATCTGAACGAGGAAGGATACGCCATCTGGGTAAAAAGACTAAAAAGGGTATGGTGACGGACGGAGACGGTCTGCCGCAACATCAGGCATTGCGGCAGATCTCTCCGCTTCCTATACAAATCTTCGATTCACGGTCGTAAACCACCCCGAACTGTCCCGGAGCGATGCCTTGCAACTTTTCGGACGACAGGATGCGGAAGCGGTTTTCGCCTTCGCGAAAAAGCTTTCCACACGTAAACTCAGGTGTATGGCGTATCTTAAAGGTGACTTCCGCCCCATTCTCCGCCGCGCCCCAAGGATTGTCCGTAATGAAATGGAAGCCGTTCATGACGAATTCATTGCCGTATTGCGTCTCCACTCCATAGCCTCGCGATACGTACACCACGTTTTCTTCGATATCTTTCTTCACCACAAACCACGGGCCGCCGCTCAATCCGAGCCCTTTCCGCTGTCCGATGGTGTGGAACCAGTAACCCAGATGGGTTCCGATCCGCTTTCCCGACTCATATTCCACGATCGCCCCCTGCTTTTCGCCAAGGAAACGGCGGACGAAATCATTGTAGTTCACCTTTCCCAAGAAGCAAATCCCCTGACTGTCTTTCCTTTTGGCGGCGGGCAGTCCGGCTTTCGACGCAATCTCCCTCACCTCCCGCTTCATCAGTCCGCCGAGGGGAAACATCAGTTTGGAGACTTGCAGATAATCGATCTGCGCCAAGAAGTCGGTCTGGTCTTTCAACGCATCTTTGGCGGTAGCCAGCCAAGTTTTCCCCTCCAGTTCGACGGTGGAAGCGTAATGTCCCGTGGCGGTGAAATCGAAATGCCTGCCCACGCGCTGCTCGAAACACCCGAACTTGATGAGCTTGTTGCACATCACATCGGGGTTGGGTGTCAGCCCTTTGCGTATCTTGTCGATGGCATAAGCCGCCACATTGTCCCAATACTCGCGGTGCAGATCCACGATTTCGAGCGGCAGCCCGTACTTGCGGGCGGTGGCTGTGGCAAGCTCGATGTCTTCTTCGGCGGGGCAATCCATATGCGCCGCGCCGTCCATCCCGATTTTTATATAGAAAAGAGCAGGCTTATACCCGTGCTCGCAAAGGAGGTGCACGACAACCGAACTGTCGACACCTCCGGACAATAATGCTGCAATATTCACAAAACTAATTATTATATTATCCGCTCAATAAGCATCCGGCTCGCATCCGCGACCTTATAAGCGGATGCAAAGATAGAGCAAAAGCTTCGTGCACGCAATGGCACAATCGGGCCAATTTTATACCATAAATATGGTAGATGAGGAAAGTATTTCCTACATTTGCGAAGTAAAAAGCTGTTTTTATGACGACAATTATTAGAAAGATATTTCTTTTGCCCGCTCTGGCGGCGGTGTGCGCCGGCATTTTCTCTTCCTGCGGAGAAGACCGTTGGAAGGAGTACGAGGAGGAAACTGCGGTAGACACATGGATGCATCGCATCATGCAGGAGCACTATTTGTGGTATCAAGAGCTGCCTTCTTACAAGGAGGTAAACCCGTTTCTCGACCCGGCAGTGTTTCTGACCAAAATCAAATCGGAGAAAGATAAGTATTCGTTCGTAAATGAGCTGCGGGATGCACCGGCTCCCACTTACGGGTTCAAATATTCGCTCGTAAAAGACGCCGATTCGGAAACGAACTACAACGCATTGGTGACTTACGTGATTCCGGGCTCTCCCGCCGAACGCGCCGGACTGCAACGAGGCAACTGGATCATGCAGGCAGACGGGCGGCACATCACCAAGAAAGAGGAGGAGGAGTTGCTGCAGGGCACCCGTGCGATGGACCTGACGATGGGATCGTGGCAAGAGGTAACGCCGGAAGCGGAAGAAGGAACGGAGCCTGTAAAGGTATGGAAGGTTGCGCCGAACGGAAAAACAGTCAGGCTGGGGGCTGCCGAAACGGTGGAAGACAACCCCGTGCATGCGTACAAAATACTCACGGTGGCGTCGGTAGGCAAGGTAGGCTACCTGATGTACAACAGTTTTACCGCCGGAACAAAAGCCGAACCGCAAAAGTATAACGATCTGTTGCGGAAGATCTCGCGCGAATTCCGGGAAGCGGAAGTGAAGGCAACCATCCTCGACCTCCGCCACAACACGGGTGGAACGCCAGATTGCGTACAGTTGCTGGGAACGATTCTGGCTCCCGAATCACGCTTGGGGACGTCGATGGCTTATCTGGAATACAGCGACAAGCAGTCGGAGAAGAACCGCGAAATCACCCTCGACCGTGAAGTGCTGAAGGGCGGCGTCAACCTCAACCAACAGTTGTTGTTCGTCATTACAAGCGGAGAGACGGCCGGAATGGCGGAAATGTTGATCAGCGGTCTTTACCGGGAAAACGAAGTCCCTGCCATCATCACCATAGGGAGCGCGACGAAAGGGCAGAACATGGCTACCGAATCATTCGCCAACGAAGAACTCAGGTGGGCTGTCAACCCGGTGGTGTGCGCCATATACCGTCCCGATAAAAAGACCACATACGGTCCCATCTCTCCCGCAAGCGACTTCGTCATAAGCGAAACCTCGATAGACGGAAAGACGGACTACAGCCGCTATCTGCCTTTCGGCAATCCCGAAGAGCGGTTGTTGAACATAGCCCTCGAAACGCTGGCGGGCAACTATCCGCCCCCCAAAGAAGAAAAATAAAGCCGGAGAGCGGAGCAAGACGTATGTGCGCGGTGGCGGAGCGAATGCTTCATCCGTGCACAACGAGAATGGAACCTGTCACATGACAAAGGGTTCATTTCCTCATCACAGAGGCTCTGTTTGCCGCAAGCAGAGGCTGTGTTTGCATGCAATAGAAGCTCTGTTTACAGCTATCCGATAGTCCATTCCCATTTTCATCAAGTTAGCTTTCATGCAACAGAGGCTCTGTTTGCAACAGGCAGAGGCTGTGTTTGCATGCAATAGAAGCTCTGTTTACAGCTATCCGATAGTCCATTCCCATTTTCATCAAGTTAGCTTTCATGCAACAGAGGCTCTGTTTGCAACAGGCAGAGGCTCTGTTTGCCGCAAGCAGAGGCTGTGTTTGCATGCAATAGAAGCTCTGTTTACAGCATCAATTGGCAGGACTCCTCCATGCCGTGCAGTGTTTGTATGTAAGAAAGGCTTTGTCCGCAGTGATCCGGAAGTCTATTTCCTGAAGAACTTATCGAAAAACAGAATCTGATAGTCGATGGAGTTCCTCCAATAATCGGCATTGTGTGCTCCCGGACGCACGATAAAGTCATGGTCGATTTTGCGTCCCAGCAGTCGTTCGTGCAACTCTTTATTTACGTTCAAGAAAAAGTCTCCCTCGCCGCAATCAATTATTATCGCCAAGTCGCCATTTTCTATTCTGTCTATTTGATTCACTACGCTATGCTCGTCCCACGTCTTTTTATTGGCGGCAAACTCTCCCAACAGCTTGGAGATTTCCCAATTTCTCGGAAACATACGTATGTCTACCCCGCCGCTGGTGCTTCCGCCTGCGCCGAAGGTATCTTTATGCCGGAAGGAAATCCACAATGCGCCGTGTCCGCCCATGCTCAAGCCGGTGATGGCACGGGCTTTCCGGTGGGGTATCGTCGCATAATGGGCGTCGATATACTCCACCAGTTCCGACGAAACAAAGGTTTCGTAACGGTACGACGGATTCTTCGGACTGTCCCAATACCAACTGTTCTTTCCGTCGGGACAAACGAAAATGATTCCTTTTTCATCGGCAATCTTCGGCAGGTCGGGCTTAATCGCAATCCAGCTCTTTGCATTTCCGCTGTATCCGTGAAGCAGGTAAACAACCGGACAAGCCACCGCTTTCTTTCCGCCGGACACGTCGGGGATGACCGCCACTACCTGAACATCGCGCTGCATCGACGCGCTTCTTATCCACAACGTGTCTACTCTTGCCGCGAAAGTGACGGGCAACGAAAGCAAAAAAGTGACGAGCAAGAAGAGTGTTTTCTTATGCATACTGATATGTTTTTATTTTATTATTCCTGCGTTTTATCGGAAGATTCGAACCGGGACACGGGCTTCTCGAACCTCCGCCGGCACTCATTGCATACATACTCCCAATGATTGCTTCCCGGAGGAGCCTGCGACAGCAAAGAGAGCGCGGCTGCCGCAAACGCGCGTATCTTCTTTCCTTTCTTCAACACAAAGCGGATATGCAACGAGCCGCAATAAGGGCATAAAGTCAGCTCTTCTTCCCAGCTTTGGTTGTCTTTCAACACCTGTACGGCTTTGTCGTAATCTTCTTCGAGCACGAAAATGTCTACTCCGGCTATATTGCTTATGTAACTTTTCATCAACGTCGAGAAATTTTCGTTGTGCAGCAGCGATTCAATCCCTTCATTCCTCAGCGCTCCCTGAAGAATATGCGCCTGCATGGCATCGTTACAGGTGATCAGTTTCACGGTTTTCATACGTATACGATTGTTAGTTTTCACAAAAGTACAATATAAAATCATACGCAAAGATTTTTTTGTATTATCTTTGCACGATTTAAAAATAAAAAGAGAGATAACATAAAGAGAATGATTCTAATAGCGGATAGCGGATCTACCAAAACCGACTGGTGCGCGGTAGACCATGAAGGTATCGTAAAACGGATAAGAACTCAAGGGACGAATCCGTTCTTCCAGTCGGAAGAGGAGATTTGCGAAGAGATACGACAGAATTTATTGCCCCACTTGCCGGAGCGCCGGTTCGGGCACATCCACTTCTATGGGGCGGGATGCGCTTTCCCCGATAAAATCGACGTTGTGAAGCGGGCGCTCACTGCTCATCTGCAGGTGGAGGGTTCGATAGAAGTGAGCAGCGACATGCTTGCCGCCGCACGCAGCCTGTGCGGACACCGGGCGGGCATAGCCTGCATCATGGGCACAGGTTCGAACTCCTGCTATTACGACGGCACGGAGATTGTACAAAACGTATCTCCGTTAGGATTCATATTGGGCGATGAAGGCAGCGCTGCGGTGCTGGGGAAACTACTGGTAGGCAATCTGCTGAAGAATCAGATGCCTGCGGGGATGAAAGAGGAGTTCCTGAACGAATTCAATCTTACTCCGGCTGAGATTATCGACCGCGTCTACCGGCGCCCTTTCCCCAATCGTTTTCTGGCAAGCCTCTCTCCTTTCCTTGCCCGCCGCATCGCCGTTCCCGAAGTGCATCAGCTTGTTTTGAACAGCTTTAAAGACTTCCTGAAAAGAAACGTGATGCAATACGACCGGCGTAACTTGCCGGTTCACTTCACTGGTTCCGTCGCTTTTTACTACAAGGACGTGCTGGAAGAAGCCGTGCAGGCGATGGGCATGCAAATGGGGCAAGTGCTTCAAAGCCCGATGGAAGGCTTAATCAAATTTCACCGATCGGTTTGCCTGCCGCTCGAATCGTCCGTTTCCCGGATTTAAAGCGCGGGGAACGAACCTCGCGCACTTTCGGTTCCGACAAATCCAAACGACTATCAGAACTATCGGGACACTTCTTTTCAAACACGGCGGGCTTTGAAAAAAAGGCGGCGGGCTTTGAAATCAAACACGGCGGGCTTTGAAAAAAACACGGCGGGCTTTTTAAGCAAACATCATGTAGCCCAAACAGAAGCCCAAGAAAACGTTGCCGGGGACCTGCAAGCCTCAGGACGAACACGATGCAGTCCGAACGCAAGGTGGCAGGAGCATTAGAAGCAAACAATGAGCCGTTCGCAAAAACCGGAAAAGAAAGCATAACACACACGCGCCCGATTTTCGAAACGAAAAAGCAACTTTATCAGTAAGAAAAAGGCAGATATCTAACCCACATGGTGTATATATATGGCCACCACGGTAAGCATATATATACTCGGCACGGTATATCCATAGCCCGTAGGACACGAACAATTATACAGGGAAAACGGAATAAATAATTAAGCTGTTTCCATACACGAGATAAAACATTAAACATTTTCCATTTTATCGTACATTCATAGATAAATAGATAAAAAAGTAGGTATTTTTGGTAAAAATAGAGAATAATCAAGCGAAACTTTGTTTTTCTGCAACATTTTATATAACTTTAAAGGACCCGGAAAACTTAGAGATAAATCGTAAAACAAGTCCTGATTGCAGGCAAACGCTATGAGAATCGTATTTGAAATCAAAGAAAAACTGCCCGAGATTATCGAGGAAATCATGAACTCGCCCAAATGGGCTACCACCATCAGGGAAAAACTTCAGGGACGCACCACCGTAGCCATTCGTGATGAAGCCTACGGTTCGGAAGCTGTTATCGAAATCTACGAAAAGGAAATTGAAATCAGAACAGCATGGTCTAAGTATGTCTATCGGATATACATGGTCAATAACGTGGTGTGGTGCGAATATAACGGCGCTTATCGGGGATTGTTGGAACAAGTGCTTCTGCCTACCATTACGCCTAAGGAGAATCTCCTCGACTCTGAAGTGATAGAAAGCTCGCTATACGGACGCGAACACAAGAAGCTGAGAGAATATGCCGAAGACAACCTCAAACTGAAGCAATTCCGCCGCGCGAATTTCAACGAAGAAAGAAACGGTACGGCTTCATTCGATCATCCCAGAAAGGTATATGATGAATTTATCAAAGAAGATTACGTCATTACCACCCAAACAGAAGAATAGTGATACTCTGTTGAAAGTTTATCATCTCTCCGGTCTGCTCTACAGCGTTCAAGACAAGGAAAGGTAAGCCATTGTCTGCGCAAAAAACAATATTCATTCTTTTTTCATGCAAATGTATACGTAAAACAATGAATTTCAAGATAGGATTTTTATCTTTGCATGCAAAACAAACTTAATCATTAAACTCATAAAAAAGAATGAAAAAAACGATTCTTATTGCCACTTTAGGCTTACTCGGCTTGAGCGCAATGGCACAAGACACAAAAGAAAAAGAGGGTTTTGTATTCACAACGGTGAAAGAAAACCCCATTACATCCATCAAAAATCAAAACCGTTCGAGCACTTGCTGGAGCTTTTCGGGGTTGGGATTTCTCGAATCCGAATTGCTGCGTACAGGAAAAGGCGAATACGATTTATCCGAAATGTTCGTTGTGCACAAAACCATGCAAGATCGTGGCGTGAACTATGTACGCTACCACGGAGATAACTCCTTCTCTCCGGGCGGAAGCTTTTACGATGTAGTGTTCTGCATGAAGCACTACGGACTGGTTCCGCAGGAGGTAATGCCGGGAATCATGTACGGCGATTCGATGCACGTGCACAATGAAGTCGACGCAGTGGCCGAAGGATACGTAAAAGCCATCGCCCAAAGCAAACTTACCAAGCTATCGCCCGTATGGAAAAAAGGACTAAGCGCCATTTACGATACTTATTTGGGAGAATGCCCCGAGAAATTCACATACAAAGGGAAAGAATACACGCCGATGACATTCGCCGAATCATTGGGGCTGAAAGCGGAAGACTACGTTTCGTTGACTTCGTATACCCATCATCCTTTTTACACACAGTTCGCCCTCGAAATTCAGGATAACTGGCGCAACGGTTTATCGTACAACCTGCCGATAGACGAATTGATGGCTGTAATGGACAATGCTGTCAGAAAAGGCTATACATTCGCATGGGGAAGCGATGTCAGCGAAACAGGATTTACGCGCGACGGCATCGCCGTAATGCCCGACGCAAACAAAGGAGCGGAACTGACCGGATCGGATATGGCCAGATGGACAGGGCTGACCGCTACCGACAAGCGCAAAGAACTTACTTCCAAACCGCTGCGGGAAATGGAGATCACGCAACAAATGCGTCAGGAAGCTTACGACAACTGGGAAACGACCGACGACCACGGAATGCTGATCTACGGTATCGCCAAAGACCAAAACGGCAAAGAGTATTTCATGGTAAAGAACTCTTGGGGAACAAACAACAAATACAAAGGCATCTGGTATGCTTCGAAAGCATTTGTGGCTTACAAGACGATGAATATCCTCGTGCACAAGGATGCGCTTCCCAAAGAGATAGCCAAGAAGTTGGGAATCAGATAAACCGCTCCGCATTTCTATCCCCTCTTTCTATAAGACTATAAGAGAGTACTCCGCAAAAGGGAATCAAAACGATTGAGACATAAGAATTGAGGATGCGCCAAAACTAAACTGAGCACCCGGAAAACTTGCGGGTTGTAAAAGGCAAATATAAATAGCCCTATCAAACTTTATAAATAGCCCTATCAAACTTCATGTTGAGGTAATGATAGGGCTATTTTTATGCCAACTGAAGATAGTCCGAATTTCAGATTAGAAGCTCATCTTCGCTGTGCTTGGGCTTCGACATCCCCTCTATTTCTTTGGAGCCATGTGCCTGCTCCGCAACTTTCCGCCCAATATTTATTTCATAAAGACAGACCGAAGGCAAGCTCCGAAAAGGTCTGAAACGCATTTACCGATGAAAAGGAAACGGATTGCGGGAAGATAAAAAGGAAAGGCTTTTTGCTCAAAAATCTTAATCTTGTGCATTTTTTAGGCGGTTTCCTTGTCAGAACCAAGTGTTTGACTAAATTTGCACACTCATAGTTAACCGGATAGTTTAGATAGCAAGACAAATTACTACTACGCTACTGGCTGCTAACTCGTAGAAATACTAATACTAAAATTAATAACATGAGTTTGAAAATTGTTGTATTGGCAAAACAAGTTCCCGACACACGAAACGTTGGGAAGGATGCCATGAAAGCCGACGGAACTGTAAACCGCGCGGCGCTGCCCGCTATCTTCAACCCCGAAGACTTGAACGCATTGGAACAAGCGCTTCGACTGAAGGACGCTCACCCGGGGTCTACCGTAACTGTTTTAACGATGGGGCCGGGACGTGCCGCCGACATCATTCGCGAAGGACTCTTCCGCGGCGCGGATAACGGGTACTTACTGACCGACCGCGCTTTTGCCGGCGCCGACACACTGGCTACTTCTTACGCTTTGGCAACTGCCATCCGCAAGATAGGCAATTGCGATATTATCATAGGCGGACGTCAGGCCATCGACGGAGACACGGCTCAGGTGGGGCCGCAAGTAGCCGAGAAGCTGGGATTGACACAAATCACCTATGCGGAAGAAATATTAAAGGTAACCAAAGACCGCATCACCGTAAAACGTCATATCGACGGCGGAGTAGAAACCGTAGAAGGCCCGTTGCCCATCGTGATTACAGTGAACGGTTCGGCAGCTCCCTGCCGCCCGCGAAACGCCAAACTGGTGCAGAAGTACAAACATGCCAAAACGGTGACCGAAAAGCAGCAAGGCAATCTGGACTACACCGATCTGTACGACAAGCGCGATTATCTGAATCTGGTGGAATGGAGCGTAGCCGATGTGAACGGCGACCTCGCCCAATGCGGTTTGTCCGGTTCGCCCACCAAAGTGAAGAGCATTCAAAACATCGTATTCCAAGCGAAAGAGAGTAAAACCATCAGCGGCAGCGACCGTGACGTAGAGGAATTGATTGTCGAATTGCTGGCCAACCATACCATCGGTTGACAGCTGCCGGCAGGCAAATCGATTCATCAACTAAAATCAACCGGTCAATTTAAAAAAGAAAACATGAATAACTTATTTGTATATTGCGAAATAGAGGAAGGCATCGTTGCAGACGTCAGCCTCGAACTCCTGACAAAGGGCCGCTCACTGGCCAATCAGCTGAAATGCCAACTCGAAGCGGTGGCTGTCGGGAAAGACCTGAAAGATATCGAAAAGCAAATTCTTCCCTATGGAGTGGACAGACTCCATGTGTTCGACGGCGAAGGGCTTTACCCTTACACTTCCCTTCCGCACACTTCCATTCTTGTAAACCTGTTTAAAGAAGAAAAGCCGCAGATCTGCCTCATGGGCGCCACGGTAATCGGACGCGACCTCGGTCCGCGCGTGTCTTCCGCCTTGACCAGCGGGCTGACGGCCGACTGTACTTCGCTCGAAATCGGCGACCATGAAGACAAGAAAGAAGGAAAGGTGTATAAGAACCTGCTGTATCAAATCCGTCCGGCATTCGGCGGGAACATCGTAGCCACGATCGTCAATCCCGAACACCGGCCGCAGATGGCGACCGTCCGCGAAGGAGTAATGAAGAAGCAAATCCTGGCCGCCGACTACAAAGGCGAGGTGATCCGCCACGATGTAAAGAAGTTTGTTGCCGATACGGACTATGTGGTGAAGGTTATCGAGCGCCATGTGGAGAAAGCGAAGAACAACCTGAAGGGCTCTCCCATCATCATTTCGGGCGGATACGGCGTAGGCTCGAAAGAAAACTTCGACTTACTGTTCGAACTGGCGAAAGTGCTGAACGCCGAGGTGGGCGCCAGCCGTGCGGCCGTCGACGCAGGATTTGTGGAACACGACCGCCAAATCGGACAGACGGGGGTCACCGTGCGTCCGAAACTTTACATAGCCTGCGGCATCTCCGGACAGATTCAACACATTGCCGGGATGCAGGAAAGCGGAATCATCATTTCCATCAACAACGATCCCGAAGCTCCCATCAACACGATTGCCGATTATGTGATAAACGGAACGATCGAAGAGGTGGTGCCGAAGATGATCAAGTATTATAAACAGAATAGCAAGTAACGGATTATGGCAAATTTTTATACCGATATACCGGAACTCAAGTTTCACTTGAACAATCCGATGATGAAACGGATATGCGATCTGAAAGAGCGCAATTACAGAGACAAGGACGTATTTGATTACGCGCCGCTGGACTACGAGGATGCAGTAGACTCGTACGATAAGGTATTGGAAATCACCGGAGAGATTACCGGGGAGATTATTGCTGCCAATGCCGAAGGCGTAGACGTCGAAGGGCCGCACCATGCCAACGGAAGAGTGGAATATGCGTCGGGAACCAAAGAAAACCTCGACGCGATGGTGAAAGCCGGGCTGAACGGAATGACGATGCCGCGCAAATACGGCGGACTCAACTTCCCCATTACTCCGTACACGATGTGCGCGGAAATAGTGGCTGCCGCCGATGCCGGTTTCGGCAATATATGGTCGCTGCAAGACTGCATCGAGACATTGTATGAATTCGGGAATACCGACCAGCACAACCGTTTCATTCCGCGTGTATGCCAAGGAGAAACCATGTCGATGGACTTGACGGAGCCCGACGCCGGTTCCGATCTGCAATCGGTGATGCTGAAAGCGACGTATAGCGAGAAGGAAGGCTGCTGGTTGCTCACGGCGTAAAGCGTTTCATCACCAACGGCGACGCCGACATCCATCTCGTTCTGGCCCGTTCGGAAGAAGGAACCAGAGACGGACGCGGATTGTCGATGTTTATCTACGACAAGCGCCAAGGGGGTGTGAATGTGCGCCGCATCGAAAATAAGCTGGGCATTCACGGCTCTCCCACGTGCGAGCTGGTCTACAAGAACGCCCGCGCCGAACTTTGCGGCGAACGGAAACTCGGTTTGATTAAATACGTCATGGCATTGATGAACGGCGCCCGCTTGGGTATTGCCGCACAGTCGGTAGGACTAAGTCAGGCTGCCTACAACGAAGGGTTGGCTTATGCCAAAGACCGCAAGCAGTTCGGCAAAGCCATCATCGAGTTCCCTGCCGTTTACGACATGCTCTCTATCATGAAAGCCAAGTTGGACGCCGGACGCGCGTTGCTGTATCAGACAGCCCGCTACGTAGACATCTACAAAGCGTTGGACGATATTGCCCGCGAGCGCAAGCTCACTCCCGAAGAGCGTCAGGAGCAAAAGAAATATGCCAAATTGGCGGACAGCTTTACTCCGCTGGCAAAGGGAATGAATTCGGAATACGCCAACCAGAACGCTTACGACTGCATCCAGATACACGGAGGTTCGGGTTTCATGATGGATTATGCCTGCCAGCGTATCTACCGCGACGCACGCATCACCAGCATCTACGAAGGTACCACGCAGTTGCAGACGGTAGCCGCCATACGCTATGTGACCAACGGCTCTTACATCGCCACGATTCGCGATTACGAGGCCGTTCCGTGTTCTCCGGAGATGGAGCCGCTGCTTTCACGCCTGAAGAAGATGGCGGATAAGTTTGAGGAAAGCACGAACGCCGTGAAAGAAACTCAGGATCAGGAAATACTCGACTTCACCGCCCGTCGTTTGATGGAGATGGCTGCCGACTGTATCATGGCTCACCTGCTTATTCAAGACGCAAGCAAAGCCCCCGAACTGTTTGCCAAATCGGCGCACGTGTATCTGAACTACGCGGAGGCGGAGGTGGAAAAGCATGCCGGATTTATCAAAGGGCTCGACAAGGAAGACCTTGCATTCTACAAACGATAGCCGGGAGTTTGAGTTATCGCAAACCGAGCTTGACGGAAAAACTTCGGTTTTCGCAACGTAATGAAGCGCGGAACTAAAAAAACGCAGGCTCTGTATGATTGAAACAAAGCCTGCGTTTACTGCAAACAGAGGCTCTATCCGGCGCGGATAGAGCCTCTGTTTTTCACCGTTTCCATCTGCCGGCAACGCAGAACAGATTCTTGGCAAGAAGGAAGGCAATCTTCGTCCGCTACCGGTCTGCTTCTTCCCTTTCCCTGCTCCTGTAAAGCATGAGCTGCTTTCGAAGCGAGTCTATTTCACGTTGCATCTCCTCTATCCTGAGAAGCAAATGGTGGATAGCGTCGATACCTTCCATGTTAATGGAAAGGTCGTAATACATCCGGCTGTAACGTTCCACTTCCGGAAGCTGAGACAAAAGCAGATAATGCTCTCCGCCTTCGATGCGTGTCTCGATCAACCCGCCTTCCCTCAGCATATCAATAAACGAAGGCTCGATGTGGCACTTCTGACAATATTCACTGACAATGATCAATTCGGTCTGCATAGCGTTTCATTCTTTTTTAGTTCATAGCCTGCAACTGGCGGAATAATTCTTTCTGTTTCTCGGTCAGGTTGGTAGGAATCCCGACAGAGTAAGTCACGATCAAATCGCCCGTTTGCCCTTCTTTCTTATAAACCGGAAAACCTTTGCCCTTCAGGCGAACTTTCGTTCCGCTCTGAGTCTCCGGTTTTACCTTCAGTTTCACTTTTCCGTCGAGCGTGTCGATTACCGTATCGCCGCCCAACACAGCCGTATAGAGGTCGATTTCGACATCTACGTACAAGTCGTCGCCCAGTCGTTTGAACACCGGATCAGCGGCAATGACGAACGTGATGTACAAGTCGCCCGCAGGACCTCCGTTTATTCCTTCGGCTCCGTAGCCTTTCAATTTGATGACCTGACCGTCGGCTACCCCGGCGGGAATGGTGATACGCACCTGCTTGCCGTTGACAGTCAGTATTTGTTTATGCGTGCGTGCAGCGTCGCGAAGCGAGAGATGAAGCTCGGCAGTATAATCTTGCCCGCGAAATCCTGCGGCGCTTCCGTCTCTCTTACCACGGCTTCCGAACATGGATTCGAAGAAATCGGAAAATCCCCCGGCATTGTTTCCCTCGAATCCTTCGCCTCCGGACGAATACCAGTAAGTTCCCTTTCCGTCCGTAAACCCTCGCGCCCCGCTGCCGAAACCGCCGAAATCCCGGGCACTGCCGAAGCCGCCGGCCTCTTGCCGGGCTTTCTTCTGCGCCTCAAACTCATCGGCATGCTTCCAATGCTCGCCGTATTCATCGTATTTCTTGCGCTTTTCGGGATCGCTCAAAACCTCGTTGGCCTCATTGATCTGCTGGAACTTATCCTTTGCGCTTGGGTCGTTGGGATTCAAATCGGGATGATATTTGCGGGCCAACTTACGGAAAGCCTTCTTTATATCACCTTGCGAAGCGGTTTTCTCCACCCCAAGAATTTGATAATAATCTATATAAGCCATATCTAATGTTATTTAATCGTTCACGCGATATATGCAAATAACAAGCCAATCAGCAGTTTAGATGCGGCTTTTAGCACTATTTAATGCTATTCCTCCATCCGGCACATCCTTATCAGACGACTTTTATGACAGCAAGAAGAGAGGCGCGGCTGCTCTTCTTTCCCACAAAAATCAGCATGAAGTACGGCTTTGTGATAAAAAAGCGGCAGGGTTGCCAGACTTATTTCTCCAGCAACATTCGCATGAGGCAAGGCTTCGCGACAACAAAACGGAAGGTTGGCCGGACTCCTCCTCCAGCAACATTAGCATGAGGCAGGGCTTCGCGACAACAAAACGAAAGGTTGACCGGCAGGCGGATCAATAACGGATTCCTTTCTGTTGCAGCATCCGGAAATCTTCCTTCCGCATTCCCAGATATTGCAGCGAACGAGGTTCGTTATGATCGTTCAGATACACCCTCGGCTTCATCGTATAGGCAGTACTTGCCACAGACAGCGAATCGCTCCGGTAAGGAGTCTCTATCCCGGCAATGTGGAGCATGGTGGGAAAGAACGAACTGCTTGAAGAAACGTCTTTCAGGCGGTTGTCCGCCAAAGCAGTCCACTTGGCGGGATAGGCCGCCCGGTAGCTTTCCGACATCCAGACAAGGAAAGGTACATGCAGCTGATAGTAAGAAGGAACGGGAGAGGCATGTAGGAACAGCCGGCGGGAATCATCGAAAACATCCTCGCCGTGGTCGGAAGTATAGAGCAATGCCGCGTCGACACGCCGATGCTCCAACAACCCGATCAGGCGGGATAAGAACCTGTCGGTATACCGGATGGTATTGTCATAGGCGTTGATGAGGTTCGAACGGTATTTCACTTCGGCATCCACAGGATGATCGGGAGTAAAGAAAGCCTCATCGGCAGCATAACGCTCGCGGTAATTGAAATGCGAACCGTACGTATGAAGCAAAATAAACTGCTTCTTTGCGCCTTTGTCCAGCTCACGCTTCACCATTTCCAGAAGCACGTCATCCGAAGGATTGTATGCAATACCGGCATTCGCTTCCTCTTTCACAAAGACGGAAGTGTCGGCTTCCATGCCGAAGAAGTCGATGAACGAATGGTTGTAACGCTGATTGGAGAAAAATGCCGTGCGGTATCCCGCCTCTTTGAAAGCGGTGACAATGCTTTTCTGCCGGTAGATCGAATCATAGCTGTGTGCCGTGACGGACGAAAGCAACATGGGTACGCTCTTGTGCGTGGTGTTCGATTCCGACAGTGCTTTAGGGAATGCCGCCAAGCCTTCGCGGCGGGAAAGCAACGGATTCGTCTCACGTTCGTATCCGTACAATTGCCAGTTCAAGGCGCGCGCAGTTTCGCCCACCACCATCACATACACCTCATTTTCATCTTCAGGGTGTGTCGATCGGGCATGGAAAGTGAACGACTCCGACGTCCGGTGATAGTTCTTCGTCCGGACATTCCGCTGAAAAGCAAGCCCGATATTATAGCATACGTTCACGGGATACAAGTCCGACTGCGGTTCATACCTCTCATCCTGAAGATAGGCTCCGCCGAGTGTCAAGAGCGAAACGCAAAGAAGCAGCAAGGCCCGTCTCCGCCCGCGGCTTATGAACGCAGCCGGCAGCCGGCGTTTACGGACCATAGAAACAGTTCCCAATACCAAAGCGGGCACATAGAGTATCACCACCATCACAATGGCAGGCAGAAGATTGTTCAGAAGCTCCATCGCCTCCGTCGGATTGGTAGTCATCAGATTCAGGAACATATCCACGGCGATAATCGACTGCCCGAACAGGTAGAGCAACACAAGCTGGAAAGCTCCCAGAAAAACAAACGGGAACAGCAACCAAAACGTTCTGCCGCAATTGCGCGACAAAGTCATCACCAAATAGTAACACGCAAACGGAAGCAATACGTTGCACAACTTCGCCATCAAAGGCAACGGCTCTGTAAAGCAAAGCGCGATGTTGGGCGTAATCAAAACGATCAGAAACAGATAAAACAAATGCTCCTGACTTTCGAACCGTTTTTTTATCTTCTTAAAAAGCTTCATTGACATTAAATATAAATCCGGTTTGATGCTTGCCAAACCCTAAATCCAAACGTACATTCACTCTTTTCTTAAATTCCCACCGATAGCCTATGCCGTAATTAGGCAGCACGTGCCCGGCAAGCAAACCGGAAAATGCGGGAAAAACGGTTCCCGCCCCCATCCACACCGCTACTCCATTCCGTTTCCATACATGCTGGCGAAGCTCGATTTGTGCATCCATCGCGCATTTGTCCCGATAGCGACCTTCGTAGTATCCGCGCATGGAATAGGCGCCGCCCAGCGTTGCCATCAGTCCCCACGGAACCTCTCCATAGTTCAATTGGGTGTGGAATTGCCCCGCCACCACTCCTCCTTTCCATACAGTATGATAAGAACAAGCCGTAAACTCGGTACTTCCGAAAGCGTATTTACTGCTTAGAAACGACGGACTGATCCGTTGGTCAATGCGCAGATAATATCCTTTGTAAGCATTGGTCAGAAAATCGCGGGAGTCATAAAGAACGGAGAGTCCGAAACCGACGTTGGTGGTACGCAGATCCATTCCTTCCAGCAATTCTTCCTTCTCAAAATCCCGTCCGGAGACATGGTCGAATACAATCATCGGTCCCAGATACAGCTTTTTCGATATCCGAAACATAAAGTCTGCCCTCACCTGAGCCTGCAAGCGTTTGTATTCGCTTTCATTCTCCGAGTTCGCTCCGTGTTCGTAGCCCCTTCCCCAATAAAGTCCGGGAAAAGAATAGAAATAAAGATTATAATTCAGGCGGTAGTTATCATGCGGAAACAAATGGTTGCCTCTCACTCCCAAAAGATAATAGCCTATTGTGGAGACATCGCCATAGAATGAAATATTGGAAGGAGGAAGAATCGTATCGTTGCGGTCGGTATGGTACAAGCCGGCTGCTACCATGCCAATCCCAAATTTCGTATCACCGGAATAATGAGGACCGGCTATCACGCTAAAATCGAACGCTTTATCTTTTTTCTCCTTATTAGCTTCCTCAAAATAGTCGAACAGTCTTCGTAAGGGGCCATATTTTGTCATAACCGTGTCCGATATGCTTTTCCCGTCAACGCACAACGGATACTCGGACGGAACAGAATTAGCTGACGCATGTATAGCCGCTTGCCCCCAAATAAGTAATACAGAAAGTATTTGTTTGTTTAATCTAATACCCATATCAAGAAATAAGAAGACCACTTTAAGCATACAAAGTTAGTTTGAAACTTCCTATCACAATCATATTACGGATATTTTAGCATCTCCTTTCCCCTTTTTTAACTTTTCAGATTCAACCAAGCGCAGCATCAGCCGATATAGATATTTACATACAGGTAAAGGTAAAGATCGTCATCATTCTGATAAATCTCTATTTTATCTTCGCGAGCCAACCAGCCTATGGCAGCCCCTAATGCCAAATCATCCAAGCCGGATGCCTTCTTCAGGGCAGCATAAGTCCACCTTTGATTATTACACAATAATTGCCAAACTTTTCCTGCATTAAAGCCTATTTCACTTTTATTCATAGTCAGAAAAATTAAAAGGTTAAGAAAAATAATTATAGAATACTCTATAAAAAAAGAACAAATCAGCATCATTATTAGTTTGTTCAATTACACTGAAAAGTTCTCAAAAAAGGCCTTTTAACATATTTAAAAAGGAAATACGGTAAGACAAAGAGACAAATAACAAACAAAGTCCGGAAAAGAGCGTCAATTTGAATAGATAAAAAAGATTTATCCGGAAAATAAAAAAGTAATGAAATAAAAGTTTGATTATCTTGCTCTCTAAGCTATTTTGACCTTTTATTTACTGAGACAAGACAGGAGGATAAGCAGGCTGAAAAAAACGTTGCGCGTTTGCAGGCAAACTAAAGCAAGGGAACTATCATGGTTGAAACCGGCAAATTAAAAATAAGGCTGCCTCAAAGTACACGATGAGGCAGCCTGTTTCTTTGTTTAATTAAACCGCAGGGGCGATATTACATCATTCCGCCCATGCCTCCCATTCCGGGAGCGCCCATCGGCATTTCGGGTTTATCTTCTTTCTTCTCTACGATGACGCATTCCGTAGTCAGGAACATTCCTGCGATAGAAGCTGCGTTTTCCAAAGCCACGCGAGCCACTTTGGCAGGGTCTACCACTCCCGCCGCATGAAGGTTTTCATAAACGTCGGTACGTGCATTGTATCCGAAGTCGCCTTTTCCTTCACGAACTTTCTGCACCACTACGGCGCCTTCTTTGCCTGCATTGGCCACAATCTGGCGGAGAGGCTCTTCAATGGCGCGTTTGATGATTTCGATACCGGTCGTTTCATCGGCATTCTCACCCTTCATTCCGTCGATAACATCGATAGCGCGGATGTAAGTCACACCGCCACCCGGCACAGTACCTTCTTCGATAGCCGCGCGAGTCGCACGCAACGCATCGTCCACACGGTCTTTCTTTTCTTTCATTTCCACTTCGGAAGCGGCACCCACGTAAAGAACCGCTACGCCACCCGACAGTTTGGCCAAACGCTCTTGCAGTTTTTCACGGTCGTAGTCGGATTTGGTTGCGCCGATCTGAGTCTTGATCTGCTCGCAACGTTCTTTGATGTTCTGTTTCTCACCGGCACCGTTCACAATTGTCGTATTGTCTTTCGATACCGTCACCTTGTCGGCTGTACCCAACATTTCGAGTGTAGCCTGTTCCAGTGTCAGACCTTTTTCTTCGCTGATTACCACACCGCCGGTCAAGACAGCGATGTCTTCCAGCATTTCTTTACGACGGTCGCCGAAGCCCGGAGCTTTCACTGCACAGATCTTCAACTGAGAGCGCAGACGGTTTACAACCAAAGTTGTCAACGCTTCGCTGTCTACATCTTCCGCAATCACCAACAGAGGACGACCCGACTGAACGGCAGGCTCAAGGATAGGCAGAAAATCTTTCAGGTTCGAGATCTTCTTATCGTAGATGAGGATGTAAGGTTTTTCCATCTCACATTCCATCTTCTCGGTATTGGTCACAAAATAAGCCGACAGATAACCGCGGTCGAACTGCATGCCTTCTACCACACCGATGGTAGTATCCGTTCCTTTCGCTTCTTCAATGGTAATTACACCATCTTTGGAAACCTTACGCATTGCGTCCGCAATCAGTTTGCCGATCACCGGGTCATTGTTGGCAGACACGGTAGCCACTTGTTCAATCTTATCGTAGTTGTCGCCCACTTTTTCAGATTGCGCCTTGATAGATTCCACCACTTTAGCAACAGCCTTGTCGATACCGCGTTTGATATCCATCGGGCTGGCTCCGGCAGTAACGTTCTTCAAGCCTTCGGATACGATAGCCTGAGCCAGAACGGTAGCTGTGGTAGTACCGTCGCCGGCATCGTCTCCTGTCTTGGAGGCTACCTCTTTCACCAGCTGAGCGCCTGTGTTCTGATATGCGTCGGCCAAATCTATTTCTTTAGCCACGGTCACACCGTCTTTTGTGATGTGCGGAGCGCCGAATTTCTTTTCGATAATCACGTTACGTCCTTTCGGGCCGAGTGTTATTTTAACTGCATTTGCCAATGCGTCGACACCTTTTTTCAACTGGTCGCGGGCGTCGATATTGAATAATATTTCTTTTGCCATGATACTTATGTACGATTTTTATTATTTATGATTGATTTGATTATTAACCCAAGACTGCCAGTACGTCGCTCTGACGCATGATGAGGTATTTCGAACCTTCCACTTCGAGTTCCGTTCCGGCATATTTGCCATACAAAACCGTATCGCCCACTTTCAATACCATCTCTTCGTCTTTCGTACCGTGACCTACCGCCACAACTTCGCCTTTCAAAGGTTTCTCTTTTGCCGTATCGGGTATGATGATACCGCCAACCGTTTTTTCTTCCGCAGGTGCAGGGAGAATAAGCACTCTGTCTGCCAATGGTTTAATGTTCATAATGCTTTTGTTATATTTTAAAGTTATACATATATGATAATAACAAACTGCCTTTATCAATCGGGCAGGACGCAGAAGAGATTGCGAAAAGCGTGCCAAAACGATAAAGAAGGAATTTGTCAGGAGCAGACTGACAAAATGACGCAAAGCAGACAACCGAGCATGCAAACGCCGTGTTTCATGCAAAGCCGGCAAACTCCCATTACAAAGATTTCCGCACCTCATCTCAGGGACATCCGCACCGGATTCGAAACACAAAGGCCCGTAGACGAGGGTGGTTGGAAGTCTGTTTTCAAAACCCGCCGTGTTTGCTTTCAAAGCCCGCCGCCTTTCATTTCAAAGCCCGCCGCCTTTTTTTCAAAGCCCGCCGTGTTTTTTTCAAAGCCCGCGGGCTTTTTTGGCAGAGTCCGCCGTGTTTTTCTTCGGCAAACAAATCCGTTGTGTTTCAACGCAATGTGCTGTGCCTTGTCGAAAGGGCACACGAACTTAACCTCCGTCTTGTCTGCCTCTACCGACGCTCTGTACTGTTTGGATCGATAAACCAAAACTTAATAACAAGCGCACTACTCTTTCAGTAAATGAAAACAACTTTGGTTACTCCTCAAAAACATCTCTTTTTTAAACCGATATATACTGTTATTTCCTTTTAATACTGTATATTCGCACCTAAAAACAAACAAATTGTCTCCTTATGAACAAACTGACATTTGCCGGAATATTACTGTGCGCTTACTTTTACAGTTCCTGCTCTTTACTGCCTGACAGGCAAAACGGCTCCGAAAAACAGGAGAAAGAACCGCTTTCCTGGCAAGATACACTTGCCGCAACCGAAGCCGCCCGAATAAAGGAAGTAGAAGCCGGCGAAATAAAAATCGGCAAAGAGTTGCTATACGACCAATATACATTAGACAGCATTTATCCGTACAAAGACACGACCCGCCGCTTTCAGTGGGAGAAAATAAAAGAAAAACTCGCGTTATTGGAAAACATACAGTCGGAACCCCGGCAATGGGCGATACTTCAAAACTACAAGAACCGCAACGGAGAGGCGCCACTGGTGAAAAAGTTTCATAGAAATTCGTACAAACGGATAGCGGATTCGTTCGGCACGGAAAGGTATCAGTCCGTCCCGCTATACGAACTCACGGATACGCTGACGCCCGAACGCTACGCGCAGGACGGAGAGCTGACCCGCTTTCTCGCAAGCGAAGGAAGTTTCATGAAAATGGAACCCATACACACCGGAGACGTCTGGATGGTTCCACAAAAATATGTCAAGCTTATCGGCGACTCCATCGTTTTTGACCGAGCCATTTTCGTCGACCGCCACAACCAGAACATCGCTACGCTGGAACGCATAGGCCGTGCACAGTGGACGATACGGAGTATGAATCCTTCTACTACGGGACGATACCGCCCGCCGTATGCACAAAAGACACCGATAGGCATGTTCGTCTTACAAGAGAAAAAAAGAAAAATGATATATTTAAAAGACGGCTCTCCGGAAGTTGCGGGATATGCTCCTTATGCCAGCCGATTCACGGACGGAGCATACATTCACGGCGTACCCGTTCAGCTTCCCCGAACGGCGGAAATAGAGTATAGCCACTCGTTGGGAACGACTCCCCGTTCGCACATGTGCGTGCGGAATGCCACTTCACACGCTAAATTTATTTTCGAGTGGGCGCCTGTAAATGAGACGATTATTTTTGTTTTGGAATAAAAAGCGTTATCTTTGCCGCATTATTTTTCAGAAAAAAGAATTCATGCGAAAAGTTTCTCTCATATTGTTGATATTTCTTCTCATTCCATCAGGAAACATTTCCACCCGTGCGATGAGACCCGCTCCGGTATTGTCCGGCACAGGTTCCGAACTGGCGGCGGGCGAACAACTTTTCGAGGAGATGCAATTGGGAGGCGTGGTAAATTTCGTGGCTTTCCGCCAAGCAGTGGCGGGATATCTGCGAATCAAAGAAAAAAGCAAACCGGTTCTGACGCTTATCGATTTCACCAAAGCCTCTACCGAGAAACGTCTCTTCGTTTTCGACATGGAAAAGAAAAAGTTAGTATTCAGTTCTGTTGTGGCCCATGGCAGAAACAGCGGAGAAAACTACGCTACTTCTTTTTCCAATAAATACGGTTCATACAAAAGTTCGCTCGGATTCTATCTCACCGGACATACGTATCAAGGGAAAAACGGTTATTCGTTGATATTGAACGGATTGGAGAAGGGCATCAACGACAAAGCCCGTGAGAGGGCAATCGTGGTACATGGAGCAGCTTATGCCAACCCTTCCGTGGCGGCTTCTGCGGGTCGATTGGGAAGAAGCTTCGGATGTCCTGCCCTGCCGCAAGCCATCACAAAGCCCATCATCAATACGATCAAAGGAGGAAGCGTCATGTTCATTTATGCCAACAATCAGGATTATATGGCACAAAGCAGTATCCTGAAAGGGTTGCAGCAGACAGGATTGCTGACACGGAATCAATTCCCCCATCCACAGCAATAGAATCTTGCCTTTATAATATCCGCTCCCGCCTTTTAAGGATTGAAACAAGTGCCTGATCATATCTTAAAACCGACTGTCTATCGCGCTTTTCTCCGATTTTTCCTGTGCCAGATGACAAAGCCCGTTATTGGCAGAGAGGCCCCTATCAGGCTGGCAAGCAACATGATTGATTTACCGAACAACCCCAATATGCTTCCGCCGTGCAGTGCGAGATTCATCCTCCTGAGCTTATGAACGGCAGAGGCGTCTTCATACTTGCCGGTAAAAGGACCGGAGCCTTTGCACGGCTTCAACGTATGACGGTCGAAAAACAAATAATCTGTCCTGGAGCGGGAACCGCGCCGATGCCCCACACTTACCCTGAACACGCCGTCTTTCTTCGAGGGCAGCGAAAAGGAAAGTTTTTTAGCTTCGGGCGATTCCGCTTTCAACCGGTAGAAAAGGCTGTCTAAAGGTTCTACTACCCGTGAAGAAGTTTGTAAGGTATCCGAAACAGGAATCATATTCGGCTGCAAGCTTTCGCCACCGGAGAGACTATTGCATAAAAGGATTTGTTAAACCATCCCAGACTAAAAATCAATCCGGTGAAACAAATTACAAATAAAGGCAGAAAAGCATAAAAGCCTAAAATGCGGTGCAAATCGAAGTTCAAACGGGGGAAAGTAAAAAGACGCTTCATCGTCAAGCGTTGCATAAGCGCTCTCCGGGTCCATTGCGGCGGGCACCACAATGTCAGTCCGGCAATGAGTGCGATAAAAAAGGCAAGCACGCTGTATCCCACGATAACGCTGCCTGTTATTAATATACGGCTTCCTTATTACAAAAATAAAACCGCAAATTTAAGCATACGTTCAGAATCAGTCAATAACCGGATGTAGGTATTTAAACGAAGAAAAACTTTATAAAGGAAGAAATTATAATCATTTTTAATGATTATTCGTTTATCAGCAAACTAGTTAGTATCTTTGCGCCGAAAAAACCTCTTAATTTAGATATGGCATTTACGAATAATATTATGATTGTCCGGCACAAATTGCTGGCCGACCTTGTCAGACTCTGGAAAGACGAACAACTGATAGAGAAAATAGACCGCCTGCCATTGGAACTGACTCCTAAAAAGTCCAAACACATGGGACGTTGCTGCGTGCACAAAGAACGCGCTGTATGGAAATACAAATCGTTTCCGCTGATGGGATTCGACATGAGCGACGAACATGACGAGTTGACCCCATTGTCCGAATATGCCCGTCAGGCATTGAAACGGGAAGAGATTACCAAAGAGAACATACTGTGTGTAATCGATGAAGCCTGCTCTTCCTGCATACAAATTAATTATGAGATAACCAACCTCTGTCGTGGATGCGTAGCTCGGAGTTGCTATATGAATTGTCCGAAAGGAGCCGTCCACTTCAAAAAGAACGGTCAGGCGACGATTGATCACGACGCATGTATCAGTTGCGGAATCTGTCACAAAAGCTGCCCTTACCACGCCATCGTATATATCCCTGTACCTTGCGAGGAAGCATGTCCGGTGAAAGCTATCAGCAAAGATGAAGAGGGTGTCGAACACATCGACGAAAGTAAATGTATCTATTGCGGGAAGTGTATCAACGCTTGTCCGTTCGGAGCAATCTTCGAAATTTCGCAGACTTTTGACGTGCTTCAGGGCATTCGCAAAGGAGAAAAGATGGTGGCGATTATCGCGCCTTCCATTTTGGGACAGTTCAATACATCCATCGAACAAGTATACGGCGCATTCAAACAAATAGGATTTGCCGACGTAATAGAGGTTGCCGAAGGAGCGATGATGACCATCAGCAACGAAGCGCACGAACTGGTAGAGAAATTAGAGGAAGGACAAGCCTTTATGACGACTTCCTGCTGTCCGTCTTACATCGAGTTGGTAGAGAAGCACGTTTCAGGCATTCGTCCTTATGTGTCTTCTACGGGATCGCCGATGTACTATGCCGCACGCATCGCGAAAGAGAAGCACCCCGACGCAAAAATAGTGTTCGTGGGACCGTGCGTGGCTAAACGCAAAGAGGTTCGTCGCGACGAAGCGGTCGACTTTATTCTTACATTCGAAGAAATAGGTTCTATATTCGACGGATTGGGTATCGAACTTAAAGAAGCTCAACCTTTCTCCGTCTTGCATACTTCCGTACGCGAAGCGCACGGTTTTGCGCAAGCCGGAGGAGTAATGGGGGCGGTAAAGGCTTATTTAAAAGACGAAGCCGATAAAATCAACGCCATACAGGTATCGGATATGAGCAAGAAGAACATTGCGTTATTGCGAGCCGCCGCTAAGACAGGAAAAGCTTCCGCGCAATTTATAGAAGTCATGGCTTGCGAAGGCGGTTGTATAACAGGCCCCTGCACACACAACGACATCGTTTCGGGACGCCGCCAGCTGCTGCAAGATCTCGCGAAGCGAAAAGATACGTATGAAACAATGGGTAGATAAATTAAAAAAGGAAAGAACACTCAACCGGGAAGAGTTCCGACAACTCTTGACTCACTGCGACACTGAAACCCTGCGCTATATCAACGAGCAAGCGCGGGAAGTAAGTTTACGGCAATTCGGAAATAAGATTTATATCCGCGGGCTGATCGAAGTAAGCAACTGCTGCCGGAACAACTGTTACTATTGCGGCATCCGGAAAGGCAATCCGAAAGTGGAGCGTTACCGGTTAAGTACCCGACAAATACTGGATTGTTGCCGGCAAGGATATGCGACAGGATTCCGCACCTTTGTATTGCAAGGAGGAGAAGACCCCGCCCTGACGGATGAACGGATAGAAAAAACAGTTGCCGCCATACGGGAAAGCTATCCCGACTGCGCCATTACATTGTCATTAGGTGAAAGGTCTCGCGAAGCCTACGAACGTTTCTTTCGGGCAGGAGCGAATCGATACCTGCTGCGACATGAAACATACGATGAAACGCATTACGGTCAACTGCACCCGGCAGAGATGTCACTTGCCCGGCGACTGAGATGTTTGCATGATTTGAAAGAAATAGGATTTCAAACGGGTACGGGTATCATGGTGGGCAGTCCCGGACAAACCACAGAGCATCTGCTTCAGGATATAGATTTCATCGAAAAATTGCGTCCGGAGATGATCGGAATAGGCCCTTTCCTTTCGCATCATGACACGCCCTTTGCCGAATGTGCCAACGGAACGATGGAACAAACCTTGCTATTGTTATCCATTTTCCGCCTGATGCATCCGCCGGCTTTAATACCCTCCACTACAGCCTTAGCCACACTGGCCGCCAATGGAAGGGAACAGGGCATATTGGCGGGAGCTAATGTCTTGATGCCCAATCTTTCTCCGCCGGAAGAACGAAAAAAATATGAACTCTACAACGACAAAGCCTCATTGGGGGCGGAATCAGCCGAAGGGTTGGCAATGCTGCGAAAGCAACTGCAATCTATCGGCTACGAAATATCGACCGAAAGAGGAGATTTTATAACAGAAAAACAGCTAAACACTTAACCATTAATCATTGAACTGACAACAGATATGGCTTACCAAGCAGATTCATTAAAAGCCGAAGAATTCATAAAGCATGAAGAGATTCTGGATACGCTGAGATATGCGGAAGCAAACAAAAACAATCGTGCGCTGATAGAGCAGCTTATCGAAAAGGCTGCCCTCTGCAAAGGACTCTCGCACCGGGAAGCGGCTGTGTTATTGGAATGCGAACAACCGGACTTAATAGAACGCATTTTCCATCTTGCCAAGGAAATCAAACAGAAGTTCTATGGCAACCGGATTGTCATGTTCGCACCGCTTTACCTATCAAACTATTGTGTAAACGGTTGCGTATATTGTCCTTATCATGCCAAAAACAAAACAATTGCCCGCAAGAAACTGACACAGGAAGAAATACGCCGCGAAGTCATCGCGCTGCAAGACATGGGACACAAACGTCTGGCGCTCGAAGCCGGTGAACATCCGCTTCAAAATCCCATCGAGTATATACTGGAATCTATCCGTACGATATACAGCATCAAACACAAGAACGGGGCCATCCGGCGGGTGAACGTGAATATCGCCGCCACTACAGTGGAAAACTACCGAAAGCTCAAAGAGGCAGGCATAGGCACTTACATCTTATTCCAAGAGACTTACCACAAACAGAATTACGAGGCTCTGCATCCTACAGGACCTAAGAGCAATTACGCATACCACACCGAAGCGATGGACCGGGCGATGGAGGCCGGAATCGACGACGTGGGAATCGGAGTGTTGTTCGGACTGAACACATACCGGTACGACTTTATCGGATTGCTCATGCATGCAGAACATTTGGAGGCGAGATTCGGCGTCGGCCCGCATACCATCAGCTTGCCCCGTATCTGTTCGGCAGACGACATTAATGCCGGAGATTTTCCCAACGCTGTTTCCGATGAAATATTCAGTAAAATTGTGGCGGTGATTCGCATCTCTGTCCCCTATACAGGAATGATTATTTCTACCAGAGAATCGCAAGCGTCGCGTGACAAAGTGCTGGAATTAGGCGTATCGCAAATCAGCGGAGGCTCGCGTACAAGTGTCGGCGGGTACGCCGAAAAAGAACTTCCGGAAGAAAACTCTGCACAATTTGATGTAAGCGATACCCGAACGCTCGATGAAATAGTAAGCTGGCTGCTCGACTTGGGGTATATCCCCAGCTTTTGCACGGCATGCTACCGGGAAGGACGAACGGGCGACCGCTTCATGTCGCTGGTCAAATCGGGGCAGATAGCCAACTGCTGCGGACCGAACGCGCTGATGACGCTGAAAGAGTATCTGGAAGATTACGCTTCGGAAGACACCCGCAAAAAAGGTCTGGCACTGATTCGCAAAGAAACAGACCGGATTCCGAACCCCAAAATCAGAGAGATAGCTATCCGGAACCTGAAAGAGATAGCCGCAGGCAAAAGAGATTTCAGATTTTAATTCGTACAACTCAATCAGACAACGGTTTATGAACTTAACGCATACTCCCCATGCCAATCGGCTACATATCACGCTTTTCGGCAAAAGAAACAGCGGTAAGTCATCTCTTATCAACGCACTGACCGGACAGGAAACTGCTCTTGTTTCGGACCTGCCCGGCACTACCACAGACCCGGTGAGCAAAGCAATGGAAGTGCCGGGAATAGGGCCTTGCCTATTCGTCGACACTCCGGGATTTGACGATGAGGGCGAACTGGGCGATCTGCGCATCGAACGGACACGGCAGGCTGTAGAGAAGACCGATATAGCGTTGCTTCTTTGCGGTGGAGACGCTTCGAATGCGAACCCCGATCTCAACGAAGAGCTTCTTTGGTTTCGGGAATTGAAAAGCAGGAATATTCCCATCATTCTTCTGATCAACAAAACGGATATACGCAAAGATACAAAAAATCTTGCCGAACGTATAGAAGCCTTGTGCGGCAGCTCTCCCATTTTAGTCAGCGCCAAAGAAAGAATAGGAATCGAGGCCATTCGTCAGAGTATACTCGAAAAACTGTCCGAAGACTTCGACCGACAGAGCATTACCGGACGATTGGTCGATGATGGAGACTTGGTGCTGCTGGTGATGCCTCAGGATATACAAGCGCCGAAAGGGCGGCTGATTTTACCGCAAGTACAGACTATACGCGAACTTCTGGACAGGAAATGTATCGTGATGAGCTGTACTACGGACAAATTGTCGGAGACATTATCAGTTCTCTCCTCTCCTCCCAAACTGATTATCACAGATTCACAGGTTTTCAAAACAGTCTATGAGCAGAAACCTGCCGCCAGCCGGCTCACTTCTTTTTCCGTACTTTTCGCGGGCTATAAAGGAGACATCGAATACTTCGTAGAAAGTGCGGCAGCAATCGATTCTCTGACCGAAGCGTCGCACGTGCTCATAGCCGAGGCTTGCACGCATGCGCCCGCAACCGAAGACATAGGAAGAGTAAAACTTCCGCGTATGTTACGAAAAAAAGTCGGTGAAAAACTCGCCATCGACATCGTTTCGGGTAGAGACTTCCCTCAAGATCTCTCTTCTTACGACCTGATCATTCACTGTGGCGCCTGCATGTTCAACCGGAAATACGTAATGAGCCGAATCGACCGTGCCAAAGAACAAAAGGTGCCGATGACGAATTACGGAGTAGCCATCGCACTTCTCAGCGGAATCCTCGACCGGATAGAATACTGAAGAATCCATAAACCCTTCCGGAAGCCATTCGAACGATATACATCAAAGACAAAAGCATTCCCGAAACCTCTTTAAACACCGGAATAAAGAAACCGGAATAAAAATAAAGAACGGATTGGAGAATAGGCAAAGTCGTATATTCAGCCAAAAGCCACCATGGGAAGAATCAACTTTTCAGACTAACCTTTTGACCACAAAAGATTTTGTTTGGTATCAATAACCAATGAAATTCCTTGCAGCAGTTTTTCTATGATTCAGTGTCGATGCCAACATGTGCGGTTTACAGCTGACAAGGTGTTCAGCAAACGGTATCAATTTTCCTGAAGCTTTGCAATCAGTTCTTCCACCGAAACAAGCTGTTGCTCTCCGGACTCCATATTCTTAAGCATCGCCTTTCCTTCGTTCATCTCATTTTCTCCGACTATAGCCACAAAAGGAATCTGCTTTGCGTTGGCATAACCCATTTGCTTTTTCATTTTGGCGCTGTCGGGGAATATTTCCGCACGAATGCCTGCCGCACGTACTTTAGCAAGCATATTCATAGAGAAGGCCGCCTCTTTTTCACCGAAGTTGACAAACATGATTTCGGTGCCGTTCACCGCTTCTTTCGGATAAAGGTCGAGTTGATTCAACACGTCGAAGATACGGTCGGCTCCAAACGAAATACCTACTCCGGACACGCCTGCCATGCCGAACACTCCGGTCAGGTTGTCGTAACGCCCGCCGCCGGTAATGCTGCCTATTTGTACGTCCAACGCTTTCACTTCAAAGATAGCGCCCGTATAATAATTCAGTCCGCGCGCCAACGTCAGGTCCAGCTCTATCTCATTCTTCAGGTTCATGGTTTGAAGCGTACGAAGAATAAACTCGCTCTCCTCTACACCTTTCAGACCAATTTCGCTGGCGGACAAAACTTCTTTCAAAGTAGCCAATTTCTCCGCATTCGTGCCGCTCAGCAAAATAATCGGTTGCAGCTTGGCTATCGCTTCTTCGCCGATGCCTTTTTCCTTCAATTCGGCGTTCACATTGTCGAGACCGATTTTATCGAGCTTGTCGATGGCTACCGTAATATCGACTATCTTATCGGCTTCACCGATAATTTCGGCGATTCCCGACAAAATTTTCCGGTTGTTGATCTTAATGCACACACGGATGCCGAAACGGCTGAACACAGTATCGATGATCTGCATCAATTCCACCTCGTTCACCAACGAATCGCTGCCCACCACATCGGCATCGCACTGATAAAACTCCCGGTAACGTCCCTTTTGCGGACGATCGGCACGCCAAACGGGCTGAATCTGATAGCGTTTGAAAGGAAACGCGATATCTTCCCTGTGCATCACCACATAGCGGGCAAAGGGAACGGTCAAGTCATAACGCAAACCTTTTTCGCAAAATTTGCTTGCCAGCTTAGCGGCATTGCGGCTCAAAAGTTCTTCATCGGTAATCCCCGAAAAATAATCTCCGGAGTTCTGAATCTTAAAAAGAAGCTTATCGCCTTCATCTCCGTATTTTCCCATCAGGGTAGAAAGCATCTCCATCGACGGAGTTTCTATCTGCTGAAAACCATACAGATGATATACATCACGAATCGTATCGAATATATAATTACGCTTCGCCATTTCTACCGGCGAGAAATCACGCGTGCCTTTTGGAATACTTGGTTTTGCTGCCATGTCTTTTCTATTAAATCGCATTTTAATGCGCAAAGTTACGGCAAATTATCGAATATGCCTAAACTGAGTCTTACATATTTCTCAGTCTCTTCTTCCCATGAAAATTAAAATATAGTAAACCAAGGTAGCCAATGATCCCAAAGCGGCAACCACATACGTATAAGCGGCGGAGCGGAGCGCATCTTCAGCCTGCGAATGATTGAACGAATTGGTAATGCCGGAAGAGTTCAGCCACACCAACGCGCGCTTACTTGCATTTATTTCTACCGGCAGTGTAATGAAACTGAACAACGTGGTCGTTGCAAACAAAACGATACCTGCCAATAGCAGTTGCGGAAATGTATTCACCAGCATAATACCTGCCAACAATACCCAAGCCATGATGGACGAAGCGAAGTTCACCACCGGCACCAAAGCGCTGCGCATCTTCAACGGCGCATACATGCGCGCGTGCTGAACAGCGTGTCCGCACTCGTGCGCAGCCACGGCGGCAGCCATGACGCTATTGCTCTCGTACACCCCCTCACTCAAATTCACCGTTTTGTTCACCGGATTGTAATGGTCGGTCAACTGACCGCGTACATGCGTCACCTGCACATCGTATATACCATTATCGTGAAGCATTTTCAAAGCCACATCTCGTCCGGTCATCCCATTGCCCGTAGCTATCTTCGAATATTTCTTGAATTTACGTTGGAGATTCATCTGAACCAGCCAACTCACTAAAGCCACACCGATAAATATAATCCATTGGATTCCTATAACTCCATTTCCCATAATTTCTATTATTAATTTATTAAACTACATTCTACCCATTATGTACAAATCACTTGCCAAAAATAAGAGGAAAGAACGAATGCCGAAAAGTCTCTTCGGCATTTTAGGAAGAATTAGCTTAAAAATCATTCTATTACCAACTCAACCACACAGTCGATATCTTGAGGTATTTCCGAGAACTCAAGCAAAACTCCGTTTTTGCTCTTTGAGAAACGCACGGGCGAACCGTCTTTAAACAAAATCGCCTTTTTCACCTTTCGCTCTGTCAAAGGCAAAAACAACGCTTTATCTTGTAGAGAAAGGATGTGCACATAAAGTTTATTGCCCTTTTGCGTTGTCACTCCCCAATCGTGCGGAGCTACCATACCGCCTCTCGTTCCGTAAATCGTCTCACCGTATTGCTTCATCCACTCTCCTACCTCTTTCAATCGCTGCACCGCTACGGCCGGCAGTTCGCCATCGGGTTGGGGACCGACATTCATCAACAGATTGGCATTTTTTCCGGCAGCTTTCACCAAGTAATGAATCAGTGTCTTGACAGATTTATAATTCTGGTCGGTCATCTTATATCCCCACATCCCGTTCATGGTTTCGCAAGTTTCCAACGGCAGCCGGCTGATGCTCTGTCCCGAAAGGCCCGCTTTGTTTTCACCGGGCAGGTCGCGCTCGAATATCTGAATGTCCTCTCCGTCGAAAGGTGTCTGATGATGGTTGTTCCCTATCAAACAAGCCGGTTGAAGCCTATGAATCAATTCATACTGTCGGGGAAGTTCCCAATCGAATCCGGGATTCTGATCCTGATCCCACCATCCGTCGAACCAAACAGCGCCTATGGGCCCGTAGTTGGTCAGCAGTTCCGTCAGCTGATTATTCATGAACTGATAATAAGTCGGCCAGTCTCCTTTCGGATTCGAGCGTCCCGTACCACGTCCGGTACGCCCCCACGGATAATCTTCCCGTGCCCAGTCGAGATGAGAGTAATAGAGATGGAGTTTGATACCGTGTTTGGCGCAAGCATCCGCCAGTTCTTTCACAATATCCCGTTTGAAAGGAGTGGCTTTCACCACATTGTAGTCCGAATAGCGGGTATCGAACATGGAAAATCCTTCGTGATGGCGTGTAGTAAAGCAGATATACTTTGCTCCGGAAGCCTTGATAGCTTCTACCCACCGCTCCGCATTAAACTTAGAAGGATAAAAGCCGCCTGCCAGTTTGGCATATTCCTGATAATTCAAGTCTTTGTTTGTCATTGTCCATTCACCTGTGGCGAGCATGGCATACAGCCCCCAATGAAGAAAAATGCCGAACTTATTATCCTGAAACTCTTCACGGGCTTTGATATTTTCCGCAGAAGGACGATAAGAATTCTGAGCCGAAGTACTCAAGCCCATTCCGAATAACAAAAGAAAAGTAATAACGTGTTTCATAATAGTAGCAAAGAAGACCTCACCTGCTCTTTTATAAAAGGAGAGCGAAATGAGGTCTGTTTTTAGATTTTAGTATTTTAAATAACAATTATTCCGTATAACGCTCAATAGTCTGCTCTCTGTCCGGCCCTACAGACACAATCTTGATTTCTACACCAAGCTGTTCTTCCAGGAATGTCAGGTACGCATTGAATTCTTCGGGGAACTCATCTTCGCTCTTCATTTTAGTCATATCCGTCATCCAGCCGGGAAGTTCGGCATATACAGGCTCCAAATTTTCTTCGATATCATAAGGGAAATAATCGATCTCCTCACCATTCAATCGGTAGGCTACACAAGCCTTGATCGTCTGGAAAGTATCGAGCACATCGCTCTTCATCATAATGAGTTTGGTCACACCGTTAACCATTACGGAATACTTCAGGGCAACCAAATCGATCCATCCGCAACGGCGCTTACGTCCTGTCACCGAACCGAACTCATGTCCGAGCGTACACATCTTGTCGCCGGTTTCGTCAAACAGCTCCGTCGGGAACGGTCCGGCTCCCACACGCGTACAATACGCTTTGAAAATACCGTAAACCTCACCGATACGGTTCGGAGCCACTCCAAGCCCCGTGCATGCACCGGCACAAACTGTATTGGAAGAGGTCACAAACGGGTAAGAACCGAAATCGATATCGAGCATCGTGCCTTGGGCACCCTCGCAAAGTACACTCTTTTCTTCCCTCAGGAAATTGTTGATTTCATGCTCACTGTCCACCAAAGAGAATTGTTTCAAATATTCTACACCTTCCATCCAGGCCTTTTCCTGCTCGGTAAGGTCGTATTCATAGTTCAGGCTTTTCAGAATTTGCTCGTGACGCGCTTTCGCAACTGCGTATTTCCGTTCGAATCCATGCAGTATATCTCCTACACGGATACCGTTTCTACTGACTTTATCGGTATAAGTAGGACCGATTCCTTTTCCGGTGGTTCCCACTTTAGCGTCCCCTTTGGCAGCCTCATAAGCGGCATCGAGCAAGCGATGCGTAGGAAGAATGAGATGCGCTTTCTTCGAGATGTGCAAACGTTCTTTCAAAGAGTGTCCCGACGCTTCGAGCGCCTCGGCTTCGGCTTTGAACAATGCCGGATCGAGCACCACGCCGTTTCCGATGATATTTAGCTTATCCCCTTGAAATATTCCGGAAGGAATAGAACGAAGCACGTATTTCTGCCCTTCGAACTCAAGCGTATGGCCGGCATTCGGTCCGCCTTGAAAACGGGCGATTACATCGTATCCGGGTGTTAACACATCGACTACTTTTCCTTTCCCTTCATCGCCCCACTGTAATCCTAATAGAACATCTACTTTCATTTTTCTTTCTTATTGTTATTATTTACTCTCTTTCTTTTATTCGCCCTGTCGCATTTGCTGCACAACCCGTACACATACAATGTATAATGCGAAAGCTGGAAGCGGTTTAGCTTCGTATTCTCAATGGCGCGTTTCAACTCGGTATCCTGAAATTCGGTAACCTTTCCACACTGAGTACATATCTGATGATGGTGCGTTTCGCGATTGTATGATTTCTCGTATTGGGAGGAAGTTCCGAACTGGTGTTTGATGACCAGACGTGCATTGATAAGCAGAATAATGGTATTGTAAAGCGTTGCGCGGCTTACCCGGAAGTTTTCTTGCTCCATCATTCTGAGATAGAGCATATCAATATCAAAATGTCCGTCGATGGAATAAATAGTATCAAGTATAGCATATCGTTCGGGGGTCTTGCGATGCCCGTTCGCTGTAAGATATTCAGTGAATATCTGCCTGACCGTATCTTTCACATTTCGAGTTTCCATCAGCAGCACAAAATTAGCGCCAACAAAGTTAAGCGTTTTTTGCGGAAAGCAAAAGGTTTTTGAATATTTATCAAAATGAAAAGCCGATATGCTTGCACCTGTCGCATGCATATCGGCCGGACATCAACCGCCTACCTCTTGACGCACCATATTATACAGCATCTGTTCGGCTTCTATGGAAGAATCGGCCATTCTTTCCACCAGACGACATACCTGAAAAGCGTGTTCGTCACTGTGTTGCATATACTTCCTGACAGACAGCATGGCAGCGTTCCGTACGGCACGACTCTCCGAATGCACGGCACAGACAGCCTGATCGAGAAGTTCGCCGGAAGCCCGTTCGGTCATATCACCTTTTTTTGCCAGAAGTCGGGCAATAGTCAAAAAACCGCAAACCTGCACATACTCCCTCTCATCGGCTATCCAATGGAAAGATTTGGCCGGAGCGTAAGGCAAATGCTGGAAAAGATTCATACAGGTCAGTTCCGCAATTTCTGTATTCCGGATAGATTCCACCCAAATATCGGCAATCTCCGGATAAAAAGTATCAATGGGTTGCAACATTCCCGCCAGAATTTTGCATTCGCGTATATCTTCTTTCCATAAGGCTTGCGCCAAATCATGACTTTTCTCGTATCCGGCGGCGATAGCTTTTATACGCGGAAGTTCCACTCCAAAATTCAGTTTATACGTCAATCCTTTCTCTCGCATGCTTTGAGACACAGCTCCGTTCATAGATAAACGGAGCTGTGTCTTGATTTCTTTCAATTGTTCTTTTATATCCATATTTAAATATAAGCATTAATTTACAGAGGGCAACGGAGAATAGTCGCGGCTATAACGCAACATTTGTTCGGCATATCCCTCGTCGTAAGAGACGGTCACATCGGTAACGTTTCCATCCTTGTCTGTGACCAATTCATATTTAGGATTTACAAACCCTTTGTAAGGAGCCAGATTTAATCGTTTGTAACGCTCCAACACCTCGGCATGCAATACGGGGTCTACTTTCACCGCGTACTTCTCCACCAACGAACGTGCCGCATTAAAATCACCCGTCGACTTGATTCGCTGGATTTCCGCCAGAAGTTCACCGAACAAAGTACGGACTTTCTGATAATCGTTTACCACCACGTACGTTTTCCCGTTCTTTTCGATCATTTCCACAGCTTTGTCCGTCGAAGCCTTTTCAAACACCCAACGGGCAATCAATTGCCGGTTACGCATGTGAGCCTCTTCCACCTCGTTTCCCGGCAGGATACGTACCAGCTGAGTCATCAAACCGTTCATAAGAAATGTATAGTATTCGGCTTTATAGGCATCCGCATCAGGAACAAGTTTCAGTTCCACCAGCTTCGGATCGGCGACGTAATATAGTCCGAACAAGTCGGCACGCGCCTCTTCGATGGTAGAACCATAAGCTTTCAGCGCATCCGGATCGACTCCCGGAAGCAACTTTCCGGAACCGTGCCCCAAGCATTCATGCAAATCGGTATGAAGTTCTCCGGTCAAATCTCCGTATTTATCGATCAGCTGTTTCTCTTCATCGCTATACACGAACTCTTCGTTAAACCCGTTGCCATGAGCGGCTTTGTTGTAAGCATCCGTAATATTTCCTATCGTAACCGATTTCGACCCGTGATGAGCCCTAATCCAGTTGGCATTGGGAAGATTTATACCGATGGCCGTGGCAGGATACAAATCGCCGGCAAGTATAGCCGCGGTAATTACTTTAGCCGAAACACCCTTCACCTCCTCTTTCTTGAAGGAATCGTCTACCGGAGAATTTCTTTCGAACCATTGCGCGTTACTGCTGATAATCTCTGTCCGGCGGGTAGCTTCGAGGTCTTTAAAGTTGACCAGAGACTCCCAACTGGCTTTCATTCCCAACGGATCGCCATAGGTTTCAGTGAAGCCGTTCACAAAATCAATGCGGGAATCCAAATCTTTGACCCAAAGGATAGCGTACTCGTCGAAATCTTTCAAGCTGCCGGTTTCATAAAAACGAATCAATTTCCCGATTACAGCTTTTTGCGTATCATTCTCCGCCACGTTTTCCGCCTTTTTCAACCAATGAACGATCTTTTCAATGGCCTCTGTATATAGTCCGCCCACTTTCCATGTCTTCTCTTTTATCTTACCCTCTTCTTTCACCAGGCGGCTGTTCAATCCGTAAGAAACAGGAGTCTCATCTTTAGGATCTTTCATTGAGTTATAAAACATTTCCGCCTCCTCCTGAGTCACTCCATCGTAATAATTGCAAGCGGAAGTCAGCACCAAGTCTTCTCCATCGGCCTGATTCACCCGCTTGGGCATGACAGAAGCATCGAAAATCACGGGGAAAAGCTCATCGCATAATTGCGAAGCTGTTTGCCCTTCCGCCAATGGAAGCTGCTTCGAATCAACATCCAGCACAGCCTTTCGTAAGAATTCCTGCGAAAAGTCCGGCACAAATTTCTCTGAACCGTAATGGTGATGGATGCCATTTGAAAACCAGACTCTTTTCAGGTAAACTTCCATATTCTTGAAATCGGAGGTTGTTTTATCCCCCTCATAATTCCGGTATACGGCTTCAAGCATCCGCCGTATCCTCAGGTTATATTTTCCATTTTGGTCGAATAGGATATCCCTCCCCTCAAGCGCGGCCTGCGTTAAATAGTACACCAATTCTTTCTGCTTCAGCGCCAGTTCCTCAAAACCGGGAACTTTATACCTTAATATTTGTAAATCTGCAAATTGTTCCACTATATATTCATTTTTTCCGTTTTCGGATATTTCTTTTTTACCGCCTCCGCAAGACACGAACAACATAGCGGCGGCAGCCATCTCTATAATGTATTTTTTCATGACCGATCAGTTTTTAAGATTAAAAAATGAAAAAGGAATTATCTCCGTTTATGCTTAGAGGCAATTCCTTTTTATTCTGTCACAGGCAATGCGACTACTTCTTTTTTTCAGCATGTCTTTTGCGATATCCGTTGGGAGTTTCGCCTACATTCTTATAAAATGCCGCATAAAAAGACTGGCGGTTCGCAAAACCTACCATTGCACTGATCTCTTCCACATTTTTGTCGGCATAACGCTTATCTGTCAATAAATGCAAAGCATCTTTCACTCTATATTCATTTAACAAACAAGAATAATTCATTCCGAACCGAGAATTCACGACCGCAGAAAGATAACGAGTATTTGTTTTAAGCTCTTTAGCTAAATCTTTAGCCGAGAAGTCAGGGTCCTTATACTTCTTCTGAACAACAACGATATTCAGAATTTTATCATACAATTCATCTGCCAACTCCGGTCTGATCAAAGATCTGTACGCAGCCTTTTTCTCCTTCTTTTCCCTCAAATTGTAAGGGCGTTTTTTAGGAGCTTCTTCCATTTTTTTGTTTTCTAAATCATCCATTGAATTAACTGTTAGGGGTTGTTCACTTATTATTGTTTTTCTGTTGGTTTAGCCCATCATTCTAAGTCTTACAAATGTCTCGTTTTTTTTCAAAACAAACAATTATTTTGTAGAACTTTTTTCTTATTAAACAATCGCAGCCATCGAATTAGATTGAAGAAATAAAAATAATAAGATTTTTTAACTTTTAATTCCGGTAAAAGACGACTTTCTATCCACTTTTTGTGAAAAAAGACGGATAATCGGATGAATTACAAACAAGTAGGGAAACAGAATCCGACAGTGTTCCCCGGTCAGAAAAGATTATAATAAAATAATCACATCCCATAAGAAAATTGGTAATAAGAACAAAGCCGCCGACAACACGAAACAACGTTTCCGGAACTCAATAAATATCATAAAAAAACAAAAGACAAGGCTCAAATGTTATAATACAAAATTGCTGAACAATAATCGAAACCAAAACATTTCATTATGCATGCAATACTCGACATACCGCCCAAAGAAGTTTCTGACAATTTAGAACTCTTGCGTAAAGATTTAGACCTGAAAATTCCGGAAAAGAAGCTGGACCGTAACTTACTCATAGCGAGTTGGAACATCCGGGCATTCGGAGACTTGACACGAAAATGGGAAAGTGAAGAAAAGGATAATCCTAAAAGAGACCTGCATTCGGTATGTTGTATTGCGGAAATCATACGACGCTTCGACGTGATAGCAGTTCAAGAAGTGAAAGCCAACATTCGCGCATTAAGAGACACACTCAAGCTATTGGGCGAACATTGGTCTTTGATTCTGACCGACGTCAACAAAGGAGACTCCGGAAACGGCGAACGGATGGCCTACTTATTCGACACAAGACGGGTAAAATTATCCGGATTGGCAGGCGAGCTGGTGGTTCCGAACGAATGGACCAAGGTTGTTTCAGAGAAAGCACTCGACGAGCAATTTGTACGCACACCTTACGCAGTCAGTTTCAAGTCTAATCATCAAACTTTTATCTTAATAACTCTCCATATCCTTTATGGCAAAAAATCATCCGATCGAATCAAAGAGTTGAAAGGCATTGCCCAATGGTTATCAGACTGGGCGACGGACATAAATGCCTATCACCAGAATTTGATCGTGTTGGGCGATTTCAATATAGACCAACGCGGTGATCTTCTCGACCAGACATTTCTTTCAGAAGGGCTGTATGTGCCGCCGGAGTTACAGAACCCCAAAGTGACTCGTTCCATCTTCAACGAAAGCAAATACTACGATCAGATCGCATGGTTCAACGGCGAGGGCAAACGCCCCAAACTATCCATGGAATTCATCAATGGCGGAAATTACGACTTTATAGGAAAGGCGCTTCAAAACAGAAACCTGTCCAAACGCAGCCTGTCTTATTTATTATCCGACCACTATCCCTTATGGGCCGAATTCAAGCTGTAAGAGAAGCAATCTCCTCCGATCGCAACAAATGTCCTATATTTTCTCAACAAATAAAACATATAAAAAGCGTCATACCAACCTCTTCAAACCGGCTTGCGAGACTTGCCGGAGGCAGTATCCCGAAAAAGCCGGTTTCTGCGAACTTTTGCCCCGATTCAGCGGTACGGACTTCTCCGAAAACGAGATTAAAAAGGTTCTTTCGGCTGGTTATCAAAACATTAAAGAATAGGAAGAGGAACAGAACGCTCCCAAAAAGCATGTTTTTGAAAACGCCAAAATGCCAAAACGCCATTATGACTGTTTTACAAACAATGAAAACGAGTCGGAACGTTATCGGGAAGGAGAAGAACTTCGGAAAACACCCCCTTTCTTTCCGGAAGATTTGTTTAAAAATATTCCCAAACTGCTCAGCGAATGCATTGTGGAAGAAGAGGCATGTACAACCACAAGAAATATTCGCCGGCCTGCTCAATATTCGAAAAACGGGCAACGACGATTTACAGGCTGTGGCGAAGCGCTATGCCTTCACGGTGATGCATGTGCGAGAAAGCCTACCCTTTGAATAATCCTGACAAACACACAGTTCTATCCAACCATCTGACGGCTGTTTTCACCACCGAAGAAGCATACGAAGTCGCTGCAATCACCCAACTGAGCAAACACATTTTCACAAGACTGCTAAAGGGGTTAAATACACTAATAATCAGCAAAATAAAGTATGTGTTCCATGAAAAGTTGCAAAAAAAAGGGGACATAGTGACGTTTTGGCGTTTTGACGTTTTCAAATCCTCAAAAAATCCCCCGGACGCTTCTCCGAATGTCACCCGGGAAACCCTCAATAAATAGTAAACGATTATTACTCTATGAATACATTTAAACGTTTTGTGAAAAGTCCTGCCCCGATTCATTCGGCTCGGAGAAAACGCAGTACAGAGCGTCCGGCACCGCAATCTTCAAGCCACCCCGATTCATTCGACTCGGAGAAAACCCGTTCGAGGCGGAAAGAAGTTGGTAGTGCAACAACATTACCCGAATCAAAACGGTGCAAAAGAACGATTCAGGCGGCGAGCAAAGTTTCACTCCAATCCGGCAGAGTTTCATCACAAAGTCCGCCGTGTTCGATGGCAAAGCCCGCCGCCTTTTTTCCAAAGCCCGCCGTGTTCGATGACAAAGCCCGCCGCCTTTTTTTCAAAGCCCGCCGCCTTTTTTCAATCATTGGCAGTAAAATGCTATTTATAGCTGAAAATGCACTTCCACACACTCCCGATGCGCCAAAATACAAGCAAAAGCGCATGATGTCAGATTCTGAGGTCATCACCATACCGATCTGTTTTCACTCAATTCATTCCGAAACTTTAAGCATTACTACAAACCTTCTCATACAACCGTTTGTCGAGATTATGACAAGATGTTTCACCGTCATGAGCATGTTCCTTAAATTGGCTTGTTTCGGAGAATGCTCAGGCATCGATTTCATTGACAGTACCTACATTCCTGTCATCCACAACAAGAGACAGTGCCCCATGAAAGTGTTCATCGGAAAGCTGTTTAATGACGGAATACATATTGTCAGTAAAATTAACGTGAGTTCGACGAATTGTAAGTGCTTATAAATTTGGTGATTAGCGAAATTTGTTGTAACTTTATAGTACTAAAAAACAAAGGATTACAAACAAAAATCGCTATGATCACCGAAGACAAAGTTATTGAAATATTTTGTATGGCAGACGATTTCTGCAAGTTTTTTGATGCCATGATGGCAAAATATACTATAAGGCTGGTTCACAAGAGAAAGTATCATCGTTCCTCCACTATGTCCAAAGCAGAAGTTATGCTGATAATGATT
>NZ_ATZH01000023.1 GCF_000428105.1 Bacteroides pyogenes DSM 20611 = JCM 6294
ATATAGCAATGGTGCTGAAAGAAATTGAGGTGACGCCATGTCTTATCGAGAGTATCGTAAGCAGTAGATTGGCTGCCATCCGGAGCTGTAAACAGAAAGCCCTTTTCAAAGGCAAGCCATAAGTGCAGTTCTTTTGTGCCGCTTTCATTTATTTGAAATTCGGCACGAATTACGCTCCAAGGGGATTGCAGCCCCAATGCAGATGTGAAGATTTCCTTGCTGTCCATAATGCAAAGATAGGGATTTTTGTGAGCCTACCCACACGATTCGTTATAGAGCCAGATGTCGTTTATTCTGCTGATACCTCTGAGAAACCTGCTTCTTTCGCCCGGACAGCTTGTGAAAAGACTGGAATTAAGATCGGAAGACAATGTGCTTGAAGTGGGGTGCGGCCCAGGTTACTTTAGTCCTGCGGTTGCCGGAACTCTTACCGCCGGAAAACTGGTCTTGGCTGATATACAGCAGGAAATGCTCGATCGTGCCAGAAGGCGTATGCAAAAGAAAGGAGCCTTTAACGCGGAATATTATTTGTGCGACGGATTTGCTTTCAATTTTCCCGACGCTTTGTTCGACCGTATATTTATGATAAACGTTATCGGAGAAGTGGAAAACAAAGAAGCTTATATCAAGGAGTTCGACCGTATATTGAAGCCGGGCGGTATTCTTTCTATTTCCGAGCTTGTCGGAGATCCTGATAAATTGACTGTAAATGAGATGAAGGCGTTGCTTCGGAATACGAACCTTGAGTTTTGCAAGCTTTATGGAAACCGTATAAACTATACCGTCAACTTTAAGAAAAAGTAGTGCTTGACAGAGATTTGCTTCCTTGCAACGTATAGCTTATCGGCTGCGCTCTTTCTTTTTCTTGCCCTCTGTCTTGTCTGAGAGCGTGCGGATAACTTTATAACAGACTTAAATCTTCACCATTGGGCTGCACCTTTTTTGGGGCGAGAGATGTGGCGGCAGGATTCAAAATCTTTTCTCTGTTCTGAATCCTGCCGGTATCTTTTCATATTTTTCAATCTTTACTCATCAATTCCTCGGCCCTTCTCAGCGCTGCGTTGATGTTCGGGCAAATATTCTCTTCGCCCAGCAACTCGTAGAATCCCGATTTCTCAAGCGTCTGATGCACCTTATCGTTTACTCCGGACAGAATGACGGTGGTCTTTTCCCGTTGCGACATTTCGCAGAGCGTAGTCAGGTTGTGAATACCCGTAGAGTCGATGAAAGGAACTTTACGCATGCGGATGATGCGTACATTGGGCCGATCGCCGATCTGAGCCATCGTTTCCTCGAATTTGGTGGCGATGCCGAAGAAGTATGGACCGTTGATTTCGTATACCTCCACGCCTTTCGGAATAATCAGGTTTTCTTCGTTCACGCTGATGTCAAGTTCCTGGCTCGGGTTGATTTCATCGGTAATAACGGAGATGTGAGTGGTTTCCATCACACGTCTCATGAAGAGAATGCAGGCGATAATCAGTCCTACCTCGATGGCAATGGTCAGGTCGAATATGACGGTGAGGAAGAAAGTGATAAGCAATACGGCAACGTCCGATTTCGGGTTCTTCAGCAACGCTTTGAATACGCGCCAGCCGCTCATGTTGTAGGATACGATGACCAATACTCCGGCCAGGCATGCCATGGGGATGTACTGCGCCAACGGCATCAGGAACAAGAGAATAAGAAGAAGCACGATGGCATGAATGATTCCGGCTACCGGCGTACGGCCTCCGTTGTTGATATTCGTCATGGTGCGGGCTATGGCTCCCGTGGCGGGAATTCCTCCGAATAGCGGAGTGATGATGTTGGCGGCTCCTTGCGCGATGAGTTCCGTATTCGAATCGTGACGGTCGCCTATCACACCGTCGGCCACAGTAGCCGACAACAGCGATTCGATGGCACCCAGTACGGCAATGGTGACGGCAACCGGAAGCAGGCTCCTGACGGCTTCCCAATCCAAAGCGGGCAGCGCAGCGGCAGGCAGTGCCGACTGAATGGTGAAACGGTCGCCGATTGTGGGTATGCAGTCGACTCCTCCGTAGGTTTTCATCAGATAAACCACGGCAGTCACTGCCACGATGGCAATGAGCGAACCGGGAATCTTCTTCGAGAATCGAGGAGTGATGGCGATAATGACGATACTGACAACGCTTACCACTGTATTCCAAATGTTCACCGTGTCGAAATGCCGGAAATAAATCATCCACTTTCCTACAAAGTCGCCCGGCACTTTCTCGCCTCCGAATGTCAGTCCGAACACATCCGCCACCTGTGTGGTGAAAATGGTAACGGCGATACCGCTCGTAAAGCCTACGATAATGGGATAGGGAATAAACTTGATGACAGCCCCCAGCTTGAACACTCCCAACAGAATAAGCAATACGCCTGCCATCAGTGTGGCAACCAGCAGTCCTCCCTCGCCATATTGTTGGATAATGCCGTATATGATGACAATGAAAGCGCCCGTCGGTCCGCCGATCTGAATCTTGCTTCCTCCCAGCAGCGAGATGATGAATCCGGCGATGATGGCCGTTACAATTCCTTTTTCGGGCGATACTCCGGATGCGATACCGAAAGCGATGGCGAGCGGCAAGGCTACAATGCCGACAATGATGCCTGCCATCAAATCTGCCGTGAACGTCTCTTTCGAGTAGCTTTTCAGGCAGGAAACCAACTTGGGTTTGAATTCAAATAACTTCATATGTATGTTAATATTATTCTTTTGCGAAGTAGAGTTTGCAAAATTAAGCAAAATAATCGGATTGCGAGCAACACAAGCTCAGAGAAGTTTGTAGGGGAGCATGCTTACATCGAGAGCATCTCTCGTGGCTGTACTCTTGCACGAAATCTTTACTCCTTGTGCTGATATATGAAATGGCCGGTTGTGCACTCTTTATGCATAGCTGCGCTTTATCCGCTTATATTAGATTTAATAGAGGAAAAAATTATTAAATACGAATAAATTACTTATATTTGCATCTACCCCAACGGGTAAATAAACTTTCGACAGGAATCCATTATTTTAATATCGATAAGATTATGACTAAAAGTATTAAGGGAACTCAGACAGAAAAGAATCTGCTGACTTCATTTGCCGGCGAATCACAGGCAAGAATGCGCTACACTTACTTTGCGAGCGTAGCGAAAAAAGAGGGTTACGAACAAATCTCAGCTATTTTCACCGAAACGGCCGATCAGGAGAAAGAACATGCCAAACGTATGTTCAAGTTTCTCGAAGGAGGTATGGTAGAAATTACCGCCAGCTATCCGGCAGGTGTAATCGGCACCACGCTCGAGAATCTCCGCGCTGCCGCTGCGGGCGAACATGAAGAGTGGGCGGTAGATTATCCTCACTTTGCCGATGTGGCTGAGCAGGAAGGTTTTCAGGCAATTGCCGCCATGTATCGCAACATATCCATTGCCGAGAAGGCGCACGAAGAGAGATACCTGGCGTTCGTGAACAATATTGAAAACATGACTGTGTTTGCCAAAGAAGGAGAGGTGGTATGGCAATGCCGCAACTGCGGTTATGTTACTGTGGGCAAGGAAGCTCCAAAGGTTTGCCCGGCATGTATGCATCCGCAGGCGCATTTCGAAGTGAAGAAAGAAAACTATTGATGCGATAAGTTTTTTTCAGGAGAAGAAGCCATTTCAAAATGAATTTTGAAAGTTGAAAATCTTGTAGATTGAAACCTTTTGAAGAGAAATCCCCTTGTTTTTATCTTAAAGCGAAAGCCGAAGGTTGAAAACAAGGGGATTATTATGTTTTTAATTTGCAGGATGTAAGCAAGGCCTGCTTCTTCTTTCCTATATTGGCTCATGCTTTTTTAGCAAACCTGTCTTTGCTGTACATCCTGTTCTTTTGATAACGCAACTCTCATTGACATTAAAACGAATATGCAAGAATAATAAGAATTACACTAAACAGATAAATTAGAATTGCATGTATTGCGTTTTTTATTTTTATTTCCTTATTTCTACTTCTGAAATATCGTGAATAAATTAGGTATTTTGAATGGTGTTCTAAAAACACTTTAGTCAGGAGCAACACGATGAATATGAGTAAAATAAAACATATTATAATGACAAGAGGTGTGTTAAAAATGAATTTGTAAATTTCGTTTTGAAATAGGGGAATTCCCGATTTTTACTCTCGGGATAAATACCTTATCTTTATAAATGCTCTCGGTCGGAGGTTTTCTTCTCTGCTCATTGAAATTATCTCAAACCGACAATTCGATTGCATTTCATAGCGCTTGCAATCATGCGGTAAACGGGAAGATGAAAGAAAGGCATCACTTCCCGTTTACCCGGACATGCGGATGATTGTTTCGCCTATTCGCAAGGAGGCACTTCGGATATGCTGCCGTACCGGTGATACTCGAACGAAATGCTTTGCTCGCGGATGTAGTGGATCAGTTCCACCCGCCCTTCCTTTACGGGAGGAGCCGTGGCGATGTACAGGTTCGTCTCCGCCGCCCGCTCGTACATGCTTCGCGGAATGTTGGGCGAACAGGTACGTATCCGTTCGTATTCCGGCATTGCTTTGAGGAATTCCTCTGCCGATTCCTTGCGAAGCGTGCAGCCGGTGGCCCGGAGAGCCTCGGTGCGGTCGTCGTTCGGGTCGAAGCTGATGGTAAGCGGTGTTCCGCATGTGTTGGCGGCAAGCGCTATCATTTCGGCTTCTTCGTTCCTGTCTTCGGGGAATAGGCGCAAAGCCATGCTCTTCAGCGGGAGGTAGCGGAAGAGGTTCTGCTCTCCGTACAGCTTGTTGATATCTCTTGTGCGCGAGAACTCGTCCCGGTAGGCTTGGGCGTAGCTTTCTCTGTAGTCTGTAGCGCTGTCGGGTTTGTCGGCGAATGTGACGAAGCATGCGCAGTAATTCGGCCCGCCGGCTTTCACACCGCCGCCGAAAGCCGATAGTTTCATGCCGCCGAAAGGCTGACGGTTGACGATGGCGCCCGTGATACCCCGGTTGATGTAGAGGTTTCCTGCCTGAATGGAGTTTTTCCATTGCTTTTGTTCAGATTCATCGAGGCTTTGCAGTCCGGAGGTCAACCCGTAGTCAAGTCCGTTCACCAGTTCGATGCCTTCTTGCAGGCTGTCGATGCACGCCACGCTCAGTAGCGGGCCGAACAGCTCGGTACGGAAAGAGAAGTTCTCCGGCCGTACACCCCATTTCACCGTGGGCGCCAAGATGTATTTCTTTTCGTCGATGAATCGCGGAGGAACGAGCCACGACTCTCCGCGATCGAGCATGAAAGCGTGCAGCAGCTTCTCGTTGCGGTCGGTAATCATCGGCCCCACAATGTTTCCCGCATTCCATACGCTTCCCGTCTTCAGGCTGGTGGCGGCATCTTTCAGTTTGCTCCGGAAGTTTTCGCTTTCGTAAACCGAACGCTCCACCAGCAGTAGAGAGCAGGCCGAACACTTCTGCCCGGCGTTTCCGAAAGCCGAAGCCACGATGTTCATGATGGCATGGTCGCGGTCGCCCGAAGCGGTGAGGATGATGGCGTTCTTTCCTCCCGTCTCTGCCGATAAAGGAGTGGAAGGAGCGAGGCCGGCAATGCGTTGCGCCGTATCCGTTCCGCCCGTCAGGATGATGTGTTTCACGGCGGGAGAGGAAGTCAGCTTGTTCAGCGCCTCGCGGTCGGTGATGATTACTTGCAACGCCTCTTTCGGCACTCCGGCATCCCAAAAGGCTTTGGCGAACATCCAGGCTACGGGAGCCGCCACTGTGGCGGGTTTCAGTATCACCGTGTTTCCGCCCGACAATGCGGCTGCTACTCCGCCAACGGGGATGGCACAGGGGAAGTTCCACGGCGAGATGACCAGTATCGTTCCTTTCGGCTTCATCTCCACCCCCTTCAGAGCGGCGAACTCTTTCATGGCGGTGGTGTAGAAGCGGGCGTAGTCTACCGCTTCGGATACTTCGACGTCTCCTTCGAGCACCGTCTTGCCTGTCACGGCACACATGCAGCCTATCAGGTCGCCCCGCATTTCGGCCAGGCGGTTGGCGGCGCCGTACATAATGCGGTGGCGCTCTTCCAATGTCGTCTGCCGCCATCCTGCCGGGTCGCTCTCCGCTATCCTGACAATCTCTTCCACCTGCCGACTGTCCGCCTGCGACATTTCGCATACGCATATCTCATCGTTCTGGCAACGGTCGAAGTAGCGGTGGCGCTTCTCGCAGACCACCGTATCGGCGCCTATCTGCAACGGAATGATCTCCGGCTTGTCCTCCGGACTTTTCTTCCATTTGGCGAAGATGCGGCGCACCCATTCCTGATTCTGAACCAGATCGAAGTCCGTATCCGGCTCGTTCTTCATCGTGTCCGAAGGCGGCACGGGCGTGTACGGCTTGTTGCGGTTCTGCGTGCGTGGCGACACATGCGTCAGGCTGTCTTTCATGGCGTAGGCATCTTCGAATTGCTTGGCGAGGAAGTCCCACTCTTTCGTTCCCGGCTTCAGGTTGAACGAGTGCGTGAGGAAGTTGTCGGGCGCCGTATTCTCGTCCATGCGGCGGACAAGGTAAGAGACGGCGTTGAGGAAATACTCGTCTTTCACCACGGGCGTGTAGAGGATGACGCGGTTGCCCAGCATCGACTGCGCCCTCCACAAGTGGTTGGCCATGCCTTCCAGCATCTCGAACGTCATGTACCGGGCTGTTCCGTTGCGCTGTGCCAGCAAGTGGGCGTAAGCGATGGAGAATAAGTTGTGCGACGCCACGCCGAGGTGCAGGGCGCGGGCGTTTTCCGGCAGCAGCGCCCGCTCGAGCAGGTGCAGGTAGTTGGCGTCTACCTCCGTTTTCGTAGGGCGGATGGGGTTGGGCCAGCTTCTCAGCGAAGAAACCACAGTCTCCATCTCCAGATTGGCTCCCTTCACAAGGCGCATTTTCACAGGTGCTCCCCCTGCTGCCACACGGGCTTTGGCAAATTCGAGCAGTTCGGTCTGGAAGTCGTAAGCATCGGGCAGGTAAGCCTGCACCACGATTCCGGCGGAATAGTTCTTGAACTGCGGCAGGCTGAGCACGGCTTTGAACAGGCGCAGAGTGAGATGCGCGTCTTTGTATTCTTCCATATCCAGATTGATGAACTTGTGGCGGCGCACGCCCTCTTCATCGGTATACGGAAAGTCCATCGCTTTCTGATAGAGCGCCGACATGCGCGAGATGAGCTCCGGGAAACTTTCTTCGTAGTTCAGGGCATGCGTTTGGGCGTATATGCCCGATATTTTCACCGAGATGTAGTTGATGTCCGGAGCTTCGAGCGCTTCCAGATAATGATGGTAGCGGTGGTCGGCTTCGGCGTTGCCCAGCACCACTTCGCCCAGCAGATTGACGTTCTGCCCGATTTTCTCTTTGAAGCGGGCAGCCAGATGCTCGGTCAGCTGCGGGCGCGCTTCGTCGATGATGACTTTCGATGTATCGCTCCGAAGCCTCCTTTTAATGATGGGGATGGCGATAAAGTCGAAATGATGCCCGAATGCCTGATACATCTTGAAGAGGAACGTATCCCACCTGTTCAGAAAGCGGGGAACTCCGTATCGGTCTATCAGCGTCTTGATTCGTCGGGCAAGCACCTTGCGGTCGCGTATTTGCGACGACTCGTCGAGCATTTTCACCAGAAACTTCTTGTCTTGCGGGCGTTGCACCATGACGGCGTATTTCTGTTGTTCTCTCCGTTCGTCTTCGGTGATTGTTTGTTCGCAGGTATGATACAGTTTCAGTACCCATTCCTGTACTTCGGCAAAGGTCGGTTTATTCTGATTTTCCATAAGGCTTGTATTTTATTGGATTGTAAGTTGATGCAAAGAGGGATTCTCAGTCGATGCAAAGAGGGATTGTAAGTCGATGCAAAGAGGAATAGTGAATACTTTCCGGAAAGGGCGGACGCCGGCAGATCAGCTTTTTTCTTTTTCTCCGCTTCGCTTTTGTCTTCCTTTTTGTCTTTCCTTTTTGTTTTCTTTTTGCCTTTCCTTTTGTTTCTTTGGTCGTGATCTCTTATCCCCCTGCATCCGCATTCTTTTTATTTTGCCGGGCTGCTTCTTTGCCGGCAACCGGTTTGGTGATTCCCCTCAGAAAAGTGTGGGGCTGAACATTACAATTCTGTTCGTGTACCACTTCCAGAGGGTGGTTCCTCTCAGAAGAGGGTAGGGCTGAACATTACAATTCTGTTCGCGCGCCACTTCCAGAGGGTGGTTCCCCTCACAAGAGGGTAGGGCTGAACATTACAGCCCGGTAGCGATGCAGCGTCTGCAGTGCTTGTTGGGAAAAGCAGTCGAATGGATGCGGCTGTTTCATATCTGTGTTTTTAAGTATTTGGAAAGATTAAACTGTTACGTTTTTTGCAAATTTAAAAATAGATTGTTGATTTGCAAGGGAAAAGGAGAGAATTTTAAGTATCACCCTGTTTTTCTCTCTTTTTCGGGTTGCGGTGGTTTTAAGGTCCATCGCATCGGGAATAATGCTTAATTCTGTGGCGGACATATATGTCCACCCCGGTAAGCATATATACTCATCTGTGGTAGGCATATATACTCACCCCGGTAGGCATATATACTCACCCCGGTAGGCATATATACACACCCCGGTAGGCATATATTCACACCGTGGTAGGTATATATACACACCGTGGTAGGTATATATATTTGTTGCGTCCGGCATATATTTCGTCGGAGTGCCCGTATGTATTAGTCGTACCGGGCAGATATGGCGGTGATGAGAACTATTTTTAAGGCTTAGGAATGTAAATTGAACATAAGAACAATTTGATATTTTTATAAACGTTTCGACTTTTGGCTCTTTTTTGTATATTTGCAATTATTTAAATATATATACATATCATGAATTGCAAAAAAATATTAATTTCAAGCTTGCTGATTTCTTTTATAAGCTGTAATTTATCAACAGATTTTGAGCCTATAACTCAGGAAGAAAAATCTAATTATCTTGGAACACGTAGCCAACAATCTCTCGTCATTTTTGAAGACGATTTTGAGCAAACCGGCCGAATACCCGATACAACCAAATGGTCTTTATGTCCTCGTATTGAACCGGCTTGGGGAAAACATCTTTCGGAAAGTTACGATCAAGCTTTTGTTGAAAACGGAAATTTGGTTTTGCTTGCAGAAAAAAAAGAAGGGGAATATAAAGCCGGAGGAATTCAAACACTGGGAAAGTTCGACTTTCAATATGGGAAGGTTGAAGTCTGTGCCCGATTCACCAAAACAGCTCAAGGAGGATGGCCGGCTATCTGGATGATGCCCTCCATACACAGATATGCAGGAAGTTCGTGGCCTGCATGCGGAGAAATAGATATAATGGAACAATTAAACCATCAATCTATTGTACATCAAACAATCCACAGTCATTATAAGAATACCCTCCATTTTTACCTTCCTGTACCTGCCATGATCAGTTCATACAAAAGGGATGAGTATAATGTATACGGATTGGAATGGACGCCTGATTATTTGATATTCTCGATCAACGGACAAAGTAAGCTTAAATATCCCAACATGCATTTTGCCAGTGAGCCATCTAAAAAACAATGGCCGTTCAATGCGCCATTCTATTTAATTTTAAATTACGCATTAGGGGGACCGGATACTTGGCCGGGAGAGATCAAGGACGCAGACCTTCCGGCGAAAATGGAAATAGACTGGGTGAGGATCTACTCGCATACATTGTCGGAACATCATATAACTTCCGGCGATACTTACAATATTTTGACAGCTCTGAATGCAAAAAGTGCGGTTGACGTAGCAGGTGCAGGGACGACAGATGGAACTTCTGTTATTCTTTGGCATGGCAATAGCGCTGTGAATCAAAAATGGATTGTTACAGAATTGGATAATGGCTACTACAGACTTTCTCCGGTCTACGTTCCGGATCAGGCTCTTAGCGCTCCTCTTGATTCATCGGCTACAAATCAGCAATTGGAGATAAGGACTTATAAAGGAGAGCTTTCACAGCAATGGAAAATAAAAAGTGTCGGTAATGGCTTTTTTACTCTTTCACCTGCATATTCCCCTGAGATGTCGATGGATGTCATTGGAGAGGAAACAGAAGACGGGACTTCTATCGCCTTATGGAAGACAACCGAAAAGATAAATCAACGCTTTATGTTCAAGAAGACGCGGTAAACAATAAGGCTAAATTTATGGTAACATGTTGACGCATGAGAGAGAAACAGAAGACAAAGATTTAAGAAGGTTTTAGAAGGCATTATCAGTGAAATGAAGTAAGCTCTGGGTAAAAAAATATAACTATTTACTCAGAGCTTGGCATAATACAAGCAAACACATAGTTAAGTGTTGCATTGTTCTTAAAGCAGTAGAACTAAACTATGAATAAATATCATGCAAAAACGTTTTTTTTATTTCCGAGCATTCTTTTCTGCTTTGTTCTGAAAGCTTGGAGTATGCCGAATGAAAACAATCATATTCGTCCGCCGTTTTATTACTACAAGCAGTTAGGCATCAACGAGGGACTTTCTCAATCGAGAGTACAGTGTATTCTGAACGATCATAAGGGTTACCTTTGGATTGGAACCCGTTTGGGGCTGAATAGATATGACCGGGATGTACTGACCCGTTATCCCGACAATCCGTTTCACGATACTCCTCTCTCCGGTGAAATTTTGTTTATCATGGAAGATGCACTGCTGAATCTATGGGTAGGAACTTCTAAAGGACTTTGCCGATATGACCGTGCGCACGATTCCTTTATTCCTGTGGTTTATAAAAACAGAAATCCGGTGGCTCTTTCTTTTTTAACTTTAGACGAGGGAATCTTGTTTTCCGGTTCAGATGCTTTGTATTTATATGAATACGAAAGTAAGAGTCTTTCTCCGATTCTTCAGGAGGCTTACCCTTGTCCGAAGATTCCTCACGGACAGCTCCTCCGTTATGATGAGGAGCAAATATTGCTAAATGCGGGGCAAGGAATCTATATCTATGACCAAGTTAAAAAAACATTGAGCAAGGCTGCTTTCCTTTCTGAAAATCATTACACTGCATTTTTCATGGATTCCCAAAAGAGGTTATGGGTCAGTTCATTCGGGACTGGGCTTTCCTGTTATAGTAACGGAACTCTCTTAAAGCATTTCAGAACAACCGATTCGCCACTTACTTACGATGTTATTTACGATATAATTGAAAAAGACAATAAACTTTGGGTCGCTACCGATGGAGGCGGAATCAACATTATCTCTTTATCGGATTTCGAATTCACGAGTATTCAGCACATACAGGATGATTTAGGCTCTCTACCGCTCAATTCGTTTTATAGCCTTTATAAAGATCCTTCAGAAAACATTTGGTTGGGGAGTATCCGCGGTGGAGTAATCGGTATCAGGGAAGTATATGCCCGGTCGTTCGGGAATGTGCCTTTTGGAAATCCTTACGGATTGAGCAACCAAAGCATCAACAGCTTCTTTCAAGACAGCGACGGTAGGATATGGATCGGCACCGATGGCGGAGGGATAAATCGCTTCGATCCGGAAACAGGAAGATTCATGCATTATCCGGCCACCCGATATGAAAAGATCGTGTCTATCATTGAGTATTCACCTGATGAATTAATGTATTTTTCATACAATAAAGGAATTTATATCTTCAATAAAAAGACCGGACGGACAAAACCGTTTGTACTGGTTGACCCTGTGACGAATGATAAGAACTGTATTAACGGCATCTCTGTCAATATTCTGCGCGTAGCCGACGATAAAATTCTTTTCAGCGGGTTGAACCTGTTTTTGTATGATATCAGACGGAAGACTTTCTCCATAGCGGTTTCCGAGGAGGAGTACTTTCTTGAAAATTCTCCGTTATTTATCGCAAACAAAGGAACTAAAACTTATTTATCAAATCACATCGGAATCAGCGAATACGATTCTTCGACCGAACAGTTTACCATCATCTATAAAAGCTCGTCCTCAGTAAACGATGCCTGTATGGATCGTAGAGGTGTATTCTGGTTGGCTACAACAGAAGGAGTTGTGTGCTACAATCCTCAAACACGCGAAAAGAAACGGATTGAGACCGAATTGTTTAAAGAGGCCACGTCTATTATTACCGATGATAAAGAAAGAATATGGATTGGAACAAGGCATGAGCTGTTTGTCTACTCTACATTGACGGAAAAGTTTGCCATGATGGGGGAGACCGATGGAGTATTACCCAACGAATACATATTTCACGCCATGCTGACGGATAAATCGGGAAATATTCTGATAGGAGGTGCTGCCGGAATGACAGTCATCGATTCGAATGTTTCTTTTAATACCGGCTCGCAACAAACGATCGAGCTTTTGGATGTGCTCTTAAACGGCGCGTCGCTGTCTATCCACGAACATAAGCAGGATGAAACAGAAACAATCAAAGTGCCGTGGGACTTTTCTTCGCTGCAAATGAAAGTCTTGCTTAAAGAGAAAGATGTGTTTCGGAAGAACAAGTTCAGGTTCAGAATCAAAGGGCTTGATAGAAACCACCTCACATTAAGCTCCAACTCGCTAAACATCAACTATCTACCTATCGGGAAATACACCATTTACACGTCTTATTACGCACAAGGAAAGGGTTGGAGCAAGGAGCAGGAAATGCTGATCGTTGAAGTTTATCCTCCTTGGTGGAAGAGCACATGGGGATACCTTGCTATGTTTTTACTTTTATTTTCCGGTGGCTATGCCGCATGGTATGCCTATCACAAAAAAAGAAAACAGAAAGAGCTTAGGGAGATAGAGAAAATAGAAAATAAAATCAATGAGGAAAAAATTAACTTTCTTACTAATATCAGCCACGAACTCCGTACCCCCCTTACATTGATCTGCGCTCCTTTGAAACGTATTATGGAGCAGAAAAGCGCAGAGGGAAACCTTCATGAGCAATTGGGAAATATCTATCATCAGGCGTACCAAATGAAAGAGATCATAGACATGGTGCTCGACGTAAGAAAACTGGAAGAGGGGAATCAGCCGTTGGAAATGCAAGTCCATCCGCTCAACGATTGGGCGAGGAGCATAGGTGACAAGTTTAAGGGTGAATTTGCAAACAAAGGTATAGACTTTCAATATGTATTTGATGAGAGAATCGAAGGAGTGCCTTTCGATAAAAACAAATGCAAATTCGTTCTGTCCAATTTTCTGATGAATGCTTTGAAGTTCAGCGATGCCGACTCGAAGACCGTTTTAAGAACCGAGCTTTGCATGAACGGAGATTATGTACGCGTTTCGGTGGAGGATGAGGGGCTCGGGCTGAAAGAAGTAAACATGGATTTACTTTTTGGTCATTTTTATCAAGGCTTTCACAATAAAGGAGGTAGCGGAATCGGTCTTTCGTATGCTAAAAGTATTATACTTCAGCACAACGGGAGAGTATATGCTTCTCCTAATTCCGAAAAAGGAGCGGTCTTCTCTTTCGAACTTCCGGTTGAGGCTGTATGTGAAACGGCAATCGACAAGAAAAAAATGCAGACGGAAGGCATGTGTAATGAATGCACACAACCGGCGGATCTTTCTTTATTGAAAAAAATGTCAGTGCTCATTGTAGAAGATACCGCAGATTTGAAAGTATATCTTCGAGACACGATGAAGGGGTACTTTGCGCATGTATATACGGCTAAAGATGGGGAAGAAGGATTGCAACAAGCCAGAAACAAGCTCCCCGACATCATTGTGAGCGACATGATGATGCCGCGGATGAATGGACTTGAACTTTGCTGTAAGATAAAAAATGATTTGAATATCAGCCATATTCCTTTTATCTTGCTGACCGCTTATCATAGTCCGCAAAATATGAACGATAGCTACAAGACGGGAGCCGATGCGTTTTTGCCCAAGCCATTCGAACTCGACGGGTTGCTGGCTCTTATCTACAATCAAATAAAAACACGCGAGCAAATTCGTTTACGTTATCAACAAAAAGAAATACCTTCTTTGCACGAAACCGCTTTCAGCAATGCTGATGAGACGTTTCTGCTTAAATTGAATGAGATTATTACCGATAATATAAACGACCCTGATTTGGATGTTTCGTTGATAGCCGACCAATTGTGCATCAGCCGTTCTCTCCTTTTCAGCAAATTAAAAGCGCTCACCGGAATGGGAGTTGTAGATTATATAAAAGCGGAGCGCATCAACAGGGCTGTTTTACTGATGAAAACCACGTCATTGAGCCTGACGGAAATCTCCGAACAAATCGGATTTTCTACTCTCCGTTATTTCAGCAGAGTTTTTAAAGAGGCTAAAGGTATCATTCCTTCGGAGTTTAAAAAACAACTCACGCAGGACCCCGAAGATGAAAAAGAATGAAATAAAGTCATATCGTAAAAAAGAAAAGAAGGATGCGCATCCTGAAAAATTGCGAATTGTAAGAGGCAAACATAAAATAGCCCTATCAAACTTCATTTTGAGGTAATGATAGGGCTACTTTTACAGCAACTGAAGATAGGCAGGCTTCAGATTGGAATTTTATCTTCATTGTGTTTGAGTTTTGACGCCCTCAATTCTATTCTTACCGGCAATATTCTTGTTTATGAGAAAATTGCTTTTGGTTTAATCGTTACCAATCGGATGCGCTATTCCTTTATTTGCTTCCTGACAATTCTGGGTTAATAGCTTTGTCTGCCGACGGATAAGGCGCATAGTTCATTGATTCGTTCCATGCAGCGTCGACCATTCTTACTCCTTCTTTTGCACTAATCTCTATCACTCTGCCATCGGACAATTTCTGTTCGCCTACAACAACGGGTTTGTTGCCCTGCCTTTCTTCAAATGTTTTTTTCAGTAAGTTCAGGCGAAGTTGGTCTGCCCGCCGGGTAACTAATGCACACCAATTGCCTGCCACTTCCCAACCGTGTTCCTTTGCCACTGCGTTTGCAAAATCGTCTCCTGTCATTCCCATAGGTAACTTACCCAAGCCGGCACGTTTGCGAACTTCATTCACACAATTGTAGGCCATATTGTTGGGAGCACCCTCGGCACGAGCTTGAGATTCGGCATACCACAATAAAAGCTCCGACCAACGAATGATGCGATGCCTCATGCCATTAATCATACCCTGACCGGCAGGTTTCGTATAGTCGTAATCTGCATAATCGCTTCCGAATTCATACGTTTTTTCTTCCGCTCCCACCGAGAATACGGTGAACATCGGATGGAATTCGGCTATGGTAGTTTCTTTGATAGGATCGCCTTCTTCATCTTTCATGATATTCCCTTTGTCATCTTTTCGATAAACGAAATTTCCATCGTTATCCACCTTGCATTCAAACCAATCTACAAGGTTGCCATCCGCTTTGTTTCCTACTAAAAGTTTTGGAGCATAGATAGCGTCTTTACGTGGACCATCGGGCATTTCTTTCCAAAAGCGGATTTCTCCCCAAGAGTCCCCCCATCCGCCGAGCGATTCAAACAAACAGCAGGAAGTAAGTTGTGAGCCCTGAGTGCCCCATCCGCCAAGTTTGTTGTAGCTGATACCTACAATCGTTTCCTTGCTGTAATTGTGGCTTGGAGCATATACATTTTTAAATTCCGGTTCCAGAATAAATCCGTAGGTACTGTTTTGATCGATGACCTTTTTTGCCTGCTCGGCTGCCATTCTATAATATTCTTTCCCTTTATTCAGAGGATATCCTGCCATAGCCATGTAAACAGCGGAGAGTGTAGCCTGAGCCGCTTGTTTGGTTATATAAAGATCTGTGCCAAAGCTTTTTGCGGGGGCTTCAGTGTAAGAGACTGGCAGAATATTTATGCAGTCTTCCAGATCTTTCACAATGGAAGCGTAGACATCATCCACCGAGCTGAGTTTCTTATTGTAGTCAATCTCCAAATCAAGACAGAGAGGCAGGTTTCCCCAAATGCGAACCAATGTGAAATAGCTGTATGCTCTCCAATATTTCGCCTGCCCGATAGCTATGTTTTTCTCGCTTTCTCCTGCCGGGGTCTTTCCTGCATTGAGTGCTACGTAGTTACAAGCTTTGATTAAGTTGTAATGTTGATTCCAGCAGGCTACCAATCCCTTGTTGTCATCAGCCGGACGAAAGCGGTCGAACTCAGCATAAGCTTGTTTATTGGAACCCGGATTTGCCGTCATATCGTCTCCCTGCCATTGAGGAATTTGCATATTTGTGTAGGCTTGTGTCGCTGTCACTTGATCGTACAATGCGTACACTGCCATATTCATCTCTTGAACATTAGAGAAGAAAGTGCCCGGAGTCAGTTTTCCTTTAGGATCTTCTTCCAAGAAATCGCTGCATGATGCGAAAAGCAATCCACCCGCCAATACGCATCCCATCATTATTTTATGTTTCATATTACAGTCTTTTACAGATTAAAAATTCATTTTTACACCGAGAGTGATTGTACGTGGTGTGGGATAAGCGCCTAAATCTACCCCGTTATTTATATCCACATTCGCAGAAGAGAAAGAATGGCTGGCAGGATCCATACCTTTGTATCCGGTGATGGTAAAAAGATTCTGAGCGCTTACATATAGTTTCAAATCTGCGAATTTTGTTATCGATTTGCTCAAGCGGTATCCTAATGTTACATTCTCGAGACGGATATAGTCCGCTTTTTCAAGCCATTGGCTGGATTCTCCGCGAGTGGTATTGCTTGTGCTTTGCAAAGAAGGATATTCGGCACCTGTTCCCACTTTATCGAATCCTTTGTTGTAAGCATCGCGTAGGGTGATGAATTTAGAGTCTCCCACCATAGATGCCATCGTAAAGCGTACCAGATTTAACTTCTTGGCTCCGAACGATCCTCCAACGAAGCAGTTCAGGTCCCAGTTCTTCCACGTGAGTTGATTGTTCCATCCGAAAGTTACATCGGGGATGGATTTCCCTAATATGACACGGTCTTCGGAGTCTATTTTCCCATCTTTTTTGTGATCGGCATATATGTTGTTTCCTTTATCATCCAAACCAATCCATTCGTATCCGTAGAATGCTCCGATAGACTCTCCCGGGATTATGCGGTTTACCTCCGTTACCATTCCTGAAGCAGGAGTTGTTCCCGGCAGAAACTTATCACCGGCTAATGAAAGAACTTCATTTTTCAAATAAGTCATGTTTAAAGTTGAAGTCCATGAAAGGTCATGTCTGTCCAATATACGTCCGGTCATGCTGAAATCTACTCCCGAATTACGTATTTCGCCGGAGTTCACCCAATATTGTCCTCCACCGTTATATCCCGGTATACTCTTTTGAAGCAATGCATCTGTTGTTTTCCGGTTAAAGTAATCTACTGAGAGCTCAAGGCGGTTGTCGAGGATGGAGAAGTCCAACCCGAAATCAAACTGTTTGGTCTTTTCCCATGTGACATTACGGGTTGCCAAATCTTTCGACCAATAGCCCGCATAGTTTGAGGTTCCTCCAAAAAGGCTTCCCGCCACACTCATCAATCCCAGCGTTGAATACGGTTCAATGGCTTGACTGCCCACAATTCCGTAGCTGATGCGCAGTTTGGCATTCTGTACGATTTGTTGTTTCTTCATAAAAGCTTCATTGCCCATGTTCCAGGCTACTGCCACTGATGGGAAATATCCCCATTTGTCTTTACTGAACTTGGAAGAGCCGTCGGCGCGCAATGTTCCGGTGAACAAATACCGATTGTCATAATTATACATCACTCTGCCGACACCCGACAGCAACGCCCATTTACTGTAAGAGTTATTGGCATACTGATTGGCTCCAAGCCCGAGATTCCACCATCCCACACTTTCTATGGGGAGGTTTTGGCTGGTAGCGTCGATATTTCTGTATTCGGCCTGCGAGGCCTCCCATACCGCAGTGGCGGTGAGCGAATGTTTGTCCCAATTGCCGATATAGGTCAGGTTGTTGGATGTCTGCAACATCATCCGATACCGGTCGTGATTTCCTGCGCCGTTGGGGTTGGTGAGGAATACTCGTTTGGTTGAGAAATGATAGCTCTTTCCATCATAATAATCCACTCCGTTTGTGGTAGTGAAAGTAAGTCCCGGAAGCAGTTTGAAGCGCAAGTCAATCATAGCATTGGCAATATTGCTCATCGACTCGCCGCTTTGCAAGTCGAGAACACCTTTCGGGTTGAAAGCAATATGGTTGTAAGGATCTTTATTGTAGTTGCCCTTTTGGTCCATCATTTCCATCGTTGGCGAATAATTCAGCGCTACCCAAATCACATTTCCCTTGCTTGCTCCAAAGTCACTGCCTCGTGTCACATTGTGAGACAGATTGAAATCGGCAGTCAGGTGCAACCAAGAAGTAACATCCGACGTAAGATTGGCGCGCAACTGATAACGTTTGTCCGAAGAGTTATTAATGATACCGCTTTGGTTCACATGATTGGCAGACAGGTAATACTGTGTTTTGTCATTTCCGTTGGAGATGGCTACTTTGTAATTTTGAGTATATCCTGTACGGAAAATTTCATCTTGCCAATTGATTCCCATCGTTCCGTTTTTGTAACCTGTCATTTCGGCATCGGAAAAGGCATTGGCGTCTTTAATTTCACGATAAGCGGTGGCATATTCGTAGGGGGTTAATACGTCATATTTCTTGTATACATCGGCTATGCCTATTGATGCGTCGAAACTTATAACTCGCTGATTGGCATGTCCCGTTTTCGTTGTAATGAGAATAACGCCATTCGATCCGCGAGAACCGTAGATTGCTGTGGAGGAAGCGTCTTTAAGTACTTGCATGGATTGGATATCATCGGGGTTGATGCCTGTCAGGCCATTTTCACGAACAATACCGTCAACCACATATAGAGGGTCGTTGCTACGGCTGATTGATGCCGAACCGCGTACACGAATCTTCACCTGTCCGCCGGGTGCTCCGCTATGATCTACTTGCACACCCGAAACACGCCCTTGGAGGGTTTGGGAAACTTGTGTCACAGGCTGATCTCTGAAGGTTTTGCTATCCATTACCGATACGGAGCCTGCCAAGTCGGCCTTACGTACTGTTCCGTATCCCACAACTACGACCTCTTCGAGGGCTTTGCTGTCTTCTTCGAGCACAATTTTCAGCTCTTTTTTACTGTCTGCTTTTACTTTTACGGTGGTATAACCGATATAAGATACAGATAAGGTTGCTTGCGGAGAAACAGTCAAAGCAAAGTTCCCGTCTATATCGGTAACCGTACCGTTCGAGGAATTTCCATCCACCAATATAGTGGCTCCTACTATCGGTTCGCCATTGCGATCGACAACCGTTCCTTTTATGCGGACGGTCTGCTGTTGTAATGATTGTACATCTTTAGAAAGTATTTCACCATGAATAGAAAACGGTGAAGCAAAACAGAGAAACGCTCCCATACCTAGGGCTATGAGGGCTTGTTTACGCCGTGGAGATATCAGATAACCTCCTTTTAATTCTTGTTTTTTCATACTAATGATTTATTTAAATTCATTGGAAACCTACTACTGCAAAACGCATGTCTTAGGATTCTTTTCTTATTATATTTATACAAGTCGATTCCAATAAGCAGATTAACAAATCTTTCTTAACAATAGAAAGCGTTGGCAAAGATAGATAAATAAACATTAGAGGACGTGCATAAATCAACAAAAAGAGGTGCACAAATGCACAAATCAACCTAAACATCGCTGATTTGATGAAGATGGGATAAATGAAAGGGGGCTGATCATCAATTAGTTTCTATGATGATAGTCTGATGGGGAGAAAAGAAAAACGTATAATAATACTTACGCCGGATACTAAGGAGGCGAAACAGATAGAAGTATTAAATCGAGAGAATGTATAAAATGGTTTTGGAATATATGTTGGAACATCTGCCTAAGTACCCGAATGTTAGTACGTGACATTTCATACCCTACCGCTTTTTCTGTTTTTCAGCCAAGGCGGTAGCGCTGTTATTTCATCGGAGATTTTTTCTCTTTTTATGGCTTCCTCCGCTTCCCTGCGGCGATCGAATCGGCTTGCTGCTCTTTCTTCTTCTTGTCTTTGTTTCCCGAAAAGATGTTGAGTATCCAGCTGTCGGCAATGCTTTGGGCGGCGCGGGATACCTGCGTCACTCCGTCGTCTACTTTCACAAGGGCGGTGTCTACGCTTTCGCCCAGCTTCTTGTCGTGGATGAGGCGGGGAAGTACTCCTTCGCCGTGATTGATGGCATGAACCGTCCGGTGGATTTCTCCGATGGCGGAGTCCGCTTTCGCCGAAGTGGCGTTCAGATTCTTCATAATGCTTTTCATCTGAGTGGTTAAGCTATCGCTGTTCACCAGCTTGCCCAAGTCTCCTTGCCCGCTGTTCACCTTGCGGGTAATCTCGTTGATGTTCGTTATCGAAGCATTCAATTGTTGAGTCGTGTTCGCCAGATTAGTGGTCAGGTCGTTGCGGTTGATCAGGCGAGCGATGTCTCCATCGCCGTCATTCAGCTTTCCCACTATTGAATTGACGCTTTCGACCACTGTGCCCACTTCCTCGATGATGCTTTTGGCTTTGATAATCATCCCTTCGATATCCATTCCGTCAGCAGCCCCCAGATAATCTCCCTCTTCTACCTTTCCCGTTTGAGAGTTGCCCGGTGAGATGAGTACGATTTTCCCGCCCATGAGTCCCTCTTGCCCGATTTGTACGGTGGAGTTTTTGTAGATGTACTTGGTGTAGCTGCTGCGTATCGACATAGAGACAATGACCGTAGTATCCGAAGTGATGTTGATGTTCTTCACCGTTCCCACGTTGATGCCGGCAAAGCGGACGTTACTTCCTACTCCGAGACCGCGTATGTCTTTGAAAGAAGAGAACACCTCCGTGGTGGGTGAAAACAAACTTCCCTTGTTACCGATGAGGTATATGGCTATGGTAAACAGCACAAGTCCTGTTGCTATAAAAATGCCCAGTCGTAATACTTTTTTCGTATTTTTCATAAAGTTCTGCGTATGTAATGTTCTGTTTAAATAAAATAATTCTGTATCTCTTTGTCTTTGCAGTTTTTCAGTTCGTCGTACGTTCCTTCCACCACAAATACTCCTTCTTTCATAATCTTGATGCTGTCGGTCGATATTTTGGCGCACTTCATGTCGTGGGTGATGATGATGGACGCCGTATTGTATTCTTCGCGTACTTTCAGTATCAATTCGCTTATTTCTCCGGAGGTGACGGCGTCTAAGCCCGTAGTGGGTTCGTCGTAAAGGATGATCTCCGGTTGCAGGATGAGCGCGCGCGCCAGCGCTATCCTCTTTTTCATTCCCCCCGAAAGTTCCGAAGGCATCTTGTCGATGGCATCCAGAAGGCCTACGCTCCGCAATGCTTTTTCTACCAGCTCTTCCGAATCGTGTTCTCTGTCGGTGAACTGGGTTCTGCGTATGGGGAAGTGAAGATTCTCGCGCACGCTCATCGAGTCGTATAAGGCTCCCCCTTGAAAGAGGTACCCTATCTTCTTGCGCACTTCATTCAGTTCTGTTGCGTTGCATGCCAGCACGTCTTCGCCGAGTATCGTTATCTTCCCTGCATCGGGCTCTATCAGCCTTACGATGCACTTGGTGAGCACGGATTTACCCGTGCCCGACTTGCCGAGGATGCCCAGATTCTCTCCTTTGTGAAGCTTCAGGTCTATTCCTTGCAGTATGTGCAGGTCGCCAAACGACTTATAGAGGTTTTCTACTACAATAACTTCTTCTTTGTCCATAGCGTCTGCTTAAAATATGTTGGTGATAAGAACAAACATCAGGTCGATGATGAAAATGGTAAGCGAAGATATGACCACAGCCGAGTTGGCCGCCTGCCCCACCGATTCGGTTCCCCGTCCGGCATTATATCCTTTGTAGCAGCCGATAAGCGCGATGAAGAACCCGAAGAAAACGGTTTTCACCGTAGCGGGAAGCAAATCTTCGAATGTAACGACATCCAATGCCCGGTTGACAAACAGCGTGATATTGGTGCTTTCGAACATATTGATTGCCAGAAAGGCTCCAATCAGACTGAATACATCTGCAAAAATAACGAGAATGGGAACCACTACGGTGGTTGCCAATACGCGCGAAGCGACAACAAATCCGAGTGGTTTGGTGCCCGATACTTCCATGGCATCGATTTGCTCGGTTACAATCATTGCAGCGATTTCGGCGCCGATGCCCGAGCTAATCTTACCCGCGCATATCAATCCTGTAATCACCGGTCCCAGTTCACGGATCATCGCTACTGCGATAACTCCCGGCAATAGCGTTTGAGCTCCGAAATCGGACAGTATGGGATTCATCTGCATCGTAAGTACCAGCCCCATGATGAATCCGGTGATTCCTACCAGCGCAAAAGACTTGTTCCCGATGATATATCCTTGCTTGATGAGCTCTGCGTGCTCGAAGGGGGGCTGAAAAAACTGTTTGATTAGGTCTTTGGTGAAGATTGCCAATTGCCCCAGATCGATGAATATCTTGCTGTAAGAATTGCGGATATCCTCACTTATCTGAATGTTCTTCAATCGAAGTTTCTTGAGCCTGATTTTTTTTGGATCAGCTTTTTTCATAAACTGTAAATAGTCAATGGATATTTAGTGTTTTATGTAGTATGTCTCAATATTTATAACATGTATTTTAAAAAAAAGTTTCCGTTTGTTTGTCAATTTTTTATTTATTCCGACATAAAAACTTTCCTCCGACTTCAAATTATTGCAGATAAATGATAAGTCCGGTGGGGAAAACAGCCGTATGGATAATTTGTGTTTGCCGGATTGCATCAGGTGCCGGATCGTTTATCCAATAATCAGCCCCCACGTATTTGGAGTAAGCTTATTCCTCTTTCTTCGGGTAGTCGATGGTGTAATGCAGTCCCCGGCTCTCTTTTCGTTCCATCGCCTGCCGCGTGATGAGATACCCAACGTTGATCATGTTGCGTAGCTCGCAGAGCTCGCGGGTGGCTTTGCATTTCTTGAACAGGCGTTCGGTCTCCTCGTAAATAATGTCGAGCCGGTTCCACGCGCGGGTGAGGCGGAGATTGCTTCGCACGATGCCCACGTATGCCTCCATAATCTGGTTCACCTCTTTCATGCTCTGGGTGATGAGCACACGCTCTTCGTTCGAGATGGTTCCCTCGTCGTTCCATGCAGGAATATCGTCGTTGAAGTCGTAACGCTCGAGCACATTCAGCGCGTGGCGGGCTGCCGAATCGGCATACACTACCGCTTCGATGAGCGAGTTGGATGCCAAGCGGTTGCCTCCATGCAGTCCGGTGCACGAACATTCGCCCAAGGCATACAGGCGGCGGATGCTCGATTGTCCGTCGAGGTCGACCTTGATGCCTCCGCACAGGTAATGAGCTGCCGGCGCCACGGGGATGTAGTCTTTGGTGATGTCGATGCCGAGGCTGAGGCATTTCTTGTAGATGTTCGGGAAGTGGCGTTTGGTCTCCTCCGGATCTTTGTGGGTGACGTCGAGATAGACGTGGTCCTCGCCCCGCTGTTTCATTTCGTTGTCGATGGCGCGCGCCACGATGTCGCGCGGAGCCAGCGAGAGGCGGGCGTCGTACTTCTGCATGAACTCATTGCCGTCTTGCGTGCGGAGCACCGCTCCGTATCCCCTCATGGCTTCGGTGATGAGGAAGCTGGGACGGTCGCCCGGGTTGAACAGAGCGGTGGGGTGGAACTGGATGAATTCCATGTCTTTCACCATTCCTTTGGCTCGATATACCATGGCTATCCCGTCGCCTGTGGCTACCAGCGGATTGGTAGTGTTGCGGTACACCGCCTCGCATCCTCCGGTGGCCATCACCGTCAGCTTCGAGAGGAAAGTGTCCACCTCCCCCGTCTGCTCGTTCAGCACATAAGCCCCGTAGCATTTGATGCCAGGCGTGTATCGGGTCACGATGATGCCCTGATGATGCTGCGTGATGATCTCCACGGCATAGAAGTTTTCGAACACTGTGATGTTGGGATGGCGCTTCACGGCTTCTATCAGGCTGGTCTGTATTTCGGCCCCCGTATTGTCTTTGTGGTGCAGGATGCGGAACTCCGAATGCCCTCCTTCCTTGTGGAGGTCGAATTCTCCGTTCTCCTTCTTGTCGAAATTCACCCCCCAGTCTATCAATGCTTTGATCTGTTCGGGAGCGTTTCGTATCACCATGTTCACGGCTGCGGGGTCGTTGATATGGTCACCGGCAATCATCGTGTCTTTGATGTGCTTTTCGAAGTTGTCTACTGCCAAATTAGTCACGGAAGCGATGCCTCCTTGCGCGAAATACGTATTTGATTCTTCCAGTCCGGCTTTGCAGATCAGAGCTACACTGCCTTTATGCGCCACTTTCAGCGCGAAACTCATACCGGCGATTCCGGAGCCGATGACGAGGAAATCGAATTTTCTGACCATAGTATAGTTGTTTCTCGTTGGCAAATCTACAAAATAACTTACTTCCTTGTGCGTTTCATTGCCGATAATTCGTAAAATTACTACCTTGCGGTCCAAAAACCGACGAAAATGAACCGAACATTCCATGCCCGCATTGCGTGGTATCAATATCTTCTGCTGGTTGTGCTTACGGCCAACATGGCATCTGCCGTGTGGTGCGGATACATCTTGCCCGCCGTGCTGCTGGCTCTTGTTCTTATCGGCCTGATAGAGAAAGTCATTCATACGGTTTACACCGTTACTGCGGATGGCGTGCTCGAAATATACCGAGGCAGATTCGGAGGCAAGACGGCGATTCCGCTGCGCGACATTTCTGCCGTGAAGCGTTGCCGCTCGATGAAGTTCGGCCGTTTCTCGGCAACGCAGTATCTGCTGATCGAATATGGTGAAGGCCGGTTCGCATCGGTGATGCCCGTTGCTGAAGAAGAGTTTCTGAAAGCGCTCTCCCGACGCGGAGTCGGTGAGATGCGAGGCAACCGGTGAATGGCGGAACGCTGTCCATGTCCTTATTCTGAATAACGGCTTTCTTCGTTATTTTGCGTCATTTGGATAAAGACAGATATTGGAAAGCAGACAGAAGAAACTAATAAATGTGTATGTATATATGGCAATATCTTAAGGAAATGCAGGAATGAAAGATTTAACTATTTCAAACATAGAACGTCAGAATGTATTGAACAATCGCTTCGCTGTAGAAGAAATTCGGAAGACATTGGATGTGCCGGGTATGCTCTTTGAGGGAGAGTATCGGTTTACAAAAAAAATGGTAGCCGATTTTTATGAAGTTGAAGAACGTACCATAGAGCGATATCTGGAGAACCATGGGCAAGAGTTGATATTGAACGGATATGTTTTATGTAAGGGTAAGCGATTGAAAGAGTTGAAGTTACAATTTGCTCCCGTCATAAATGTCGGGAGCAAAACCACTCAACTCGGGCTTTTTAATTTCCGTTCATTTTTGAATATCGGGATGCTGCTTACAGAAAGTGATAAAGCCAAAGCTGTCAGGAGTTTAATTCTTGATTTGGTAATAGCTACTATCAATCAGAGAACCGGCGGAGGGACGAAGTTTATCAACCGTAGGGACGTACATTTCTTGCCGGCTGTGATAACAGAAGAAAATTATCGGAAAAATCTCACTTCCACCAAGTAATACGACCTGTAACAAAAGGCTGAAAGCCATAGCTGAATTGTGTGGTATAAAGACACATTTAACATATCATGTCGCAAGACACTCGGCAGCAACTACCATACTGCTATCCAACGGAGTACCTATTGAAATCGTCAGCCGTATGTTGGAGCATACCAACAACATAAAGACCACTCAAATCTACGCAAAGATAACCGCCCAAAAGATAAGTAACGACTTGGAACAGTTGTCCGACAAGTTGGAGGATATGGAGAAAAGCATTTGCAGTGCCATTTGATAACTTTAATAAAGCAGAATACCGATGGAAGAGAAATATAATATCATCACGATGGACGGACAGGGCAATATCACTTTGCCGACCGATACAGGCGCAACCACCATGACCGAGTGGGAACTCTGTGAGTTGTTCGGGGTTATTGCTCCGACGGTCCGAGCAAGGATAAGGACTCTTTGCAAAAGCGGAGTCTTGAGGAAACGCGAGATAAAGCGTACCATCCGCCTGTCGGACAAACACAGCATGGAGGTTTACAATCTCAAAGTCATCATCGCCCTTGCTTTCCGTATCAATACATTCGGAGCGGAGCAGGTTCGCAGAGCCTTATTGGAAGGGTTATGCCGACGAAAAGAGAATATAGTCATTTTTGTTTCACTGAGTAGAAAAGGCAATCAAGCGACCGTGTCGTCATGAAGTCATGACGTACTGTCGTATAGTTTGCACGTCAGTATTTCAGCAAAGAGACTGTTCCTCGACAGTTGAAAAATGGGAACAATAGTGTCATCACCACTAGCCACCGATAGAAAGTGGAAAATGATATGTTCACTTGAACACAGCAAGGTATTTTTTCAGCCGCTCAAAAAGATTTGAACCGCCTGAAAAATACCGCTGTCCGTGCGAACAATCTCGCCTCCATAGTCGGGAGATTAAATTACCAGTAAATATATGATTGGATATAACCTGTATCCCAAATTAAAGTAGTAATTTTGCCAAATAATGTCAAGACATAAAAGAGTAAACAGATGTTTTCTAAACGAATAAAAGAGCTTCGCATTCAAAATCAGATGCTACAGAGGCAATTAGCTGCAGCATTGGACATTGATACTGCTACATATTGCAAAATAGAAAAAGGAGAAAGAAAAGCCAAGAGAGAGCAAGTAGAAATAATCGCTCAGATATTGAACGCGGATAAAAACGAACTTGTAACTTTATGGTTGGCAGATAAGGTTTATGATGTGGTAGGCGATGAAATCAATGCACGAGATATACTCAATGTTGTAAATGAAAATATTGTAAGATATGGGCAAGATATATAAAACTATAGATTTATTTGCGGGTATTGGAGGTATTCGACTCGGTTTTGAAGCGCATGGGTGTGAAAATGTCTTTTCTTCAGAATGGGATAAATATGCCCAAATGATGTATGAAGCAAATTTTCATGAAACACCCTTTGGGGATATTAATGATATAGCTCCCGAAAATATTCCTGAACACGACATTCTTTTAGCTGGATTTCCCTGCCAACCGTTCAGTATTGCTGGCAAAGGCTTAGGTTTTGCAGATACAAGAGGTACATTATTTTTCAATATTGAAGCGATACTTAAAGCAAAGCAACCTGAAGCTTTTTTGTTAGAAAATGTAAAACGTCTTACAACTCATGATAACGGAAATACATTTGCGGTAATTTTGGATAGATTGAATAAATTAGGATATACCGTTTATCATAAAGTATTTAATTCGTTAGATTTTGGTGTTCCTCAGAAAAGGGAAAGAATTTATATTGTAGGCTTTAAAAAGCCTATACAATTTAAATTCCCGAAACCTTTGGGGTATTTTAAACCTTTGTCCGAAATTTTGGAAAAAGAAGAAGATATTCCATCCTCATATTTTTTGTCAGAAACAATGAAGCAGAAACGTTTTTCTGCCCTCAAAGCCATACCACCTAAACCTTCCATTTGGCATGAAAATATCGGAGGTAATATATCTCCATTGCCATATTCTTGTGCATTAAGAGCTGGAGGGAGTTATAATTATTTAGTTGTAAACGGAGAAAGACGATTGACTTCACGTGAAATGTTACGACTTCAAGGGTTTCCTGATTCGTTTATTATAAATATCCCATATTCGCAAGCACGAAAAGTAGCTGGAAATTCCGTATCGGTCCCTGTTATACAAGCAATAGCTGGTGAAATGATTAAAACACTTAATGAACAAAAAACAGTCGTAAAATATAAAGAACTTAATTTATTTGGAGATTATGACTATATTGGAAGCAAAGCAAGCGCTAGATAAAATCATATCTAAAGGCAGAGTACATTTATATAAACCGATTCAAATCGCAGAAATTTTATACCGAGATAGAGTTCGTGGCGATATTGATTTAGCAGATTTGGATACTTATAGAAATGCCTCAAAAAGATGGCGTGATGTAGTCTGTTTGCGTTTTTTAGGAAGGACATCAACATCCTCGGCAAGGTATCAAGATGATGTCTTTAATGAGAATGCAGTACCGCCTTCGGTTCTTGAAGTATTGGGAGCTGAAAACAGACAAAATAATGGTGTCGTAGAAAAATATATTTACGACCGTTTCGAGCAACGTTTTTCACAAATGTCAAGCGGTTTGGATTATTGCAGTACACATGATAAAAGCAATTTCCAAGTTATAGAATTTATCAATCTTTTTTGGAATGAACCCGGATTAAGGAGAAGTGTAGATAAAATATATGAAATAGTGGTATATGCTTTGTTTTCAGCTCTTATAGAATGTCTTAAAGTTAAGGTTACTGTAGAAGCAGATAAAGCAAAACAAAAATTGTTAGAAGAATTTTCTGATTTTTCCGAACGTGTAATCGGATTATCAAAGGAACGTTCAACGGTAACAGTTAATGCACGAATAAATCGTGTCGGAGTTACCAATGCCGCCGATAGAGGATTAGACATGTGGGCTAATTTTGGCATGGCTATTCAGATAAAGCATTTATCCTTGACCGAAGAGCTTGCGGAAAATATAGTATCATCGGTTTCATCTGATAGAATAGTTATTGTATGCAAAGATTCTGAAGAAAAACTTATAGTTTCGCTTCTGACACAAATTGGGTGGAAATCCAGAATTCAAAGTATCGTAACGGAGGATGATTTAATATTATGGTATGAGAAAGCACTTAGAGGCACTTTTGCCGAAGAAATAGGTGATAAAGTTTTATCGACTTTATATGATGAAATCTTGTTGGAATTTCCTGCTACTAATAGCGATGATTTTAATGATTTCAAGCATAGTCGAGGTTATGATTCCATTTTGCTAAATGAAGTATGGCGTAATAATTAAATGAGTTTAATGTTATATGGAGTCAAATAATCAATTTCGAGCTATTGATTTCTTTTGTGGTGGAGGTGGTATGACTTGCGGATTACGTCAAGCAGGTATAGATGTAATTGCAGGTGTCGATTTTGATGCAGAAGCAAAAGAAACATATGAATATAATAATCCCCAAAGTACATTTATACAAGCTGATATAAATTAAACGCTATGAAACAATAATACAAAAAGTTTCCGGATTAAAAACAGATGGACAGGCTTTAATGGGGGCTGTTTTTGGGAAAAATAATGCTAAATTATCTGTAATCTCAAAGTATAAGAGGATAGATGGAAGCGATTTTTCTGATAGTACTAAAGAAAATATTGAAGATGGACAAAAGTTCATGTCTATGGGATTAATGGCTGGCGTTAGGAAATCCATTAGCACATGAAGAAAAAAAGGAATTAAAGACAACAAATTTATTTTCAGAAAATGACTGTTTGGATATTTTGAGTTTAATTTCTCATTTGTTTAGGAGGCTGGATGGTGCTGAAAAAGTGGAATAATTCATTATGACTGATATTTTTTCTAAAGACAAGCGTTCCGATATAATGTCTAAAATCTCAAACAAAAACACTAAACCTGAAATTTTAGTTAGAAAATATCTGTTTGCCAATGGTTTTAGATTTCGTGTAAATGACAAACGATTTCCAGGCAAACCTGATATTTTATTGCCTAAATATAAAACTGCTATTTTTGTTAATGGGTGTTTTTGGCATGGTCATAAAAATTGTAAGGCCGCAACGCTTCCTTCATCAAATACAGATTATTGGGCTAATAAAATAGCATCAAATATAGAACGGGATAAAAAGGCACAAATTCAATTAGAACAAATGGGGTATAGAGTTTTTATCATATGGCAGTGTCAATTAAAAGCTAAAGAAAGAGAATGCACCTTATCAAACTTAGCGGAAAAATTAATTGATAAAAATCGCAATATATCCAAACAATGATGCACTTTTGTACATAGAAAGAGTTATTTTACGGCATAGCACAGCAAAATGCTGAAAAGCGCACGATTGCTAAATCGTTACTTATATTTCTCAAATATCTGATTAAATGTTTATTTTTCAAATGGTTATGTCAAACTGTTGAAAATCTAAAATATAAGGGCAAGGATTGTGAATGATCAGCGAACTTTCATTTATTCCGAATATTTCGATACCTTTGCTTGCAACATAAAAAACATTAACTAATCTAATCACCATGAAGTATCAAGTCATCATCATCGGCGGAGGTCCTGCGGGATATACGGCTGCCGAAACAGCCGGCAAAGCCGGACTGAGTGTGCTCCTTATCGAGAAGAACAGCCTCGGCGGCGTTTGCCTGAACGAGGGATGTATCCCCACCAAAACGCTGCTCTATTCCGCCAAAACATACGATTCGGCGCGTCATGCCTCCAAATATGCGGTGACGGTGGCCGAACCGGCTTTCGACCTTCCGAAAATCATCAGCCGCAAAAGCAAGGTGGTGCGTAAGCTGGTGCTCGGGGTGAAGGCTAAGCTGACTTCGAACAATGTGGCCATCGTGACGGGCGAGGCGCACATCATCGACCGCCACACGGTTCGTTGCGGAGATGAGACCTACGAGGGTGAAAACCTGATACTCTGCACCGGGTCGGATACGTTTATCCCGCCCATTCCGGGAGTGGATAAGGCGGACTACTGGACACACCGCGACGCGCTCGACTGCAAAGAGTTGCCCGCTTCTCTCGTCATTGTGGGCGGAGGAGTCATCGGGATGGAGTTCGCTTCGTTCTTCAACAGTCTGGGCACGCAAGTCACCGTTGTGGAGATGCTCGATGAGATTCTCGGCGGGATGGACAAGGAGCTTTCGGCGATGCTCCGGGCGGAGTATGCCAAGCGCGGCGTCAAGTTCCTGCTGAGCACCAAAGTCACGGCTGTGTCGTCGACGCCCGAAGGGGCGACCGTCTCTTTCGAGAATGCCGAAGGCGAGGGCAGCGTCACTGCCGACCGTCTGCTGATGAGCGTAGGCCGCCGTCCGGTGACTCAAGGGTTCGGGGTCGAAAACCTGTCGCTCTATAAGACCGAACTCGGACACATCCGTGTAGACGCGCAGATGCGTACCTCTCTGCCGAACGTGTACGCTTGCGGCGACCTCACCGGATTCTCGCTGCTGGCACACACTGCCGTGCGCGAAGCCGAAGTGGCGGTGCACGCCATTCTGGGCAAGGAAGATGCGATGAGCTATCGCGCCATTCCCGGTGTGGTGTATACCAATCCCGAAATAGCCGGAGTGGGAGAGACGGAAGAGACGGCGCAGCGCAAGAGCATCACCTTCCGTACGGTGAAGCTGCCGATGGCCTTTTCCGGACGCTTTGTGGCGGAGAACGAAGGGGTGAACGGAGTTTGCAAGCTGCTGCTCGATGAGAAGGAGCGTATCATCGGCGCCCACGTATTGGGCAATCCGGCTTCGGAGATTATCACCATTGCCGGCATGGCTGTCGAGCTGGGACTCACCGCCGAGGCGTGGAAGAAGATTGTCTTTCCGCATCCCACGGTGGCGGAGATTTTCCGCGAAGCGTTGTAGCCGACCTGCATTTATTATTCAACGGTGAAGTTCTTAAATATTTTGAGGTTGTAAACAGGTTGCAGCGGCTCTGCATTTATTCAACAGAGGAGGGGTTCCGAATCGACGTGCAGAATGGGCATCCGATACGCTGCATTTATTATTCAGCAGAGGAGGGGGCCGAATCGACGTGCAGAATAGGCGTCCGATACTTTGCATTTATTATCCAACAGAGGAGTGTTATGAAGAGGTTTTTGACAGGTATTTTATTCGTGGCGGCTTGCTTGCAAGCATGGGGACAGGCGGAGCGGTCGCGCATCGACTCGCTCATCGCGGCGATGCTTCCGGAGGGCTCGGAAGTCGGCATTTCGGTGTACGACCTTACGGAGAAGAAGCCGCTCTATACCTATCGGGACACGAAGCTCTCGCGTCCGGCCTCTACCATGAAGCTGCTCACCGCCGTCGCCTTCCTCTCCCGCGCCGATGCCCGCACGCCCTTCCGCACCGAGGTGTGGCACGACGGAACCATAGAGCGCGATACGCTGAAGGGCAATCTCTACGTCGTGGGCGGGTTCGATCCGGAGTTCGACGACGAGGCGATGGACTCGCTGGTAAGTGCCGTGAGGGCTTTCCCCATTTCGGTGATCGACGGGCAAGTGTACGGCGACGTGTCGATGAAAGATTCCCTCTACTGGGGGAACGGCTGGGCGTGGGACGACAACCCGGAAGCCTACCAGCCCTATCTCTCCCCATTGATGTTTTGCAAAGGAGCGGTGAAGGTGATCGCCGTTCCTTCCGCACAGCAGGGGGATACCGCACGGCTCGTCTTCACCCCGTCTTCCTCTTATTATACCGCCGACAACCGGACAAAGACACGCACGCCTTCCGCCGGAAAGTTCTCCGTATCTCGCGGATGGCTTGAGAATGACAACCGTCTGGTGGTGAAAGGCAATGTGGCTTCCGTGCGTACGGGGTGGGTGAACCTGTATCATTCGGAGTCTTTCTTCATGCACACGTTTGTCGAGCGCCTGCATGCTGCGGGAGTCGCGGCCCCTGCTTCGTACGCCTTTTGCCCGTTGCCTCCGGAGGGAGCCGGGCGTATAGCCCGTTGGGAGACGCCCGTGCAAAAAGTGTTGGACCAATTGATGAAAGAGAGCGACAACCTGAATGCGGAAGCCTTGCTGTGCCGGCTGGGCGCGCATGCTACGGGCAAGAAAGGAGTCGCTGCCGAAGACGGGCTGAAGGAAGTGGAAGCGCTCATCCGTCTTCTCGGGCACGACCCCAAGAGCTACAAGCTGGCGGACGGATCGGGACTGTCCAACTACAACTACCTGTCGCCCGCCCTGCTGGTCGACCTTCTGAAATACGCCTACTCGCGCACCGACATCTTCCGCAGCCTGTACAAATCCCTGCCCATAGCCGGCATCGACGGTACGCTGAAGTTCCGGATGAAAAAGACCGCCGCGGCAGGCAACGTGCATGCCAAGACCGGTTCGTTTACCGCCATCAACGCCCTTGCAGGCTATCTGAAACGGAAGAACGGAAACCAAGTGGCCTTTGCCATCATGAATCAGAATGTGTTCCCGGCCGCTAAGGCGAGAGCCTTTCAGGATAAGGTCTGCGAGGTGCTTGTTGCTGAGTGAGAGGGGTTGCCGGTTTAAAGATATCAACGCCCCTCATGCCTGACGATGTATTGATAAACCAGATTTCTCCGGAATTTCTCAGAAGTTGATAGGGCTGTATCTCTCCGTATAGCTTCATGCCTAAGCGAGCCAATCCTTTGTATTTAGGGCACTTTGCGTCGTAGTCGCCATAGTCAGCAAATAGCGCATGTCCACGGCTGTACTCTTCTTTATAGAAATCCATTATTTCTCGGATGGTGTGCTCCGTTGTGCTTATATCTATTTTCTTGGCATAGGTACTTGATACAGTGGTTAGCTCCCCGCCCTTACAAGTTCCAACGCTTAGCAGGATGTAGTAATGATTCACCTTGCAAAGTTCAGGCTTCAGTAAATATAAGATGGGTACACCATTGTGGTAAACAGGTGTGGGACTCTCTTTTACAACCTTATCCTTGTCTACCTCGCCTGTATGGTTAAAATTATGGTATCCTTCCAAATCTGCAGGATGGTGAAATGTTAAAGGCTGGTTTCCTATCACTGCATATTCTATCACAGATGAAGACAAGTTTTTAATCGAAAGAAAATCCGCTCCGTTTTCCTGAAAATCTCTTTTTAAGGCGAGTTGGCTAAAAATCGTTCGACCGGAATGTTTCCCAACAATGCTGTCGTAAGTGACTTGAACTTCTTCTCCGCCTATCAGGCAAGGTGTTGACAGTCTCTCCGTTTTTACTTCGTTGCATCCGTTACGTCCCAGTACGCTGTAACGCACTTCCACTTCTGCAGGAGCATTGCCTTTGGTTGTTATTGCCATGTAATTATGCCGGAGAGACATAGTTTTGCTTACTCCCGTATCCTCCACGTCGACCTTCGTGCACATCGAAAGCAATATCGATAGAAAGCATAATGCGCAAAGTTGCAAAAAGAATGTCTTTTTCATTGTTGTGCTTTAACCTGAGTTCAACGAATCATAAGTGTTTGCAAACTTGGTGATCAGCAAAACTTGATGCAACTTTATCGTGTTGAAATACAAATAATTGCAAACAATAATCGCTATGATCAGCGAGAACAAAGTTAGTGAAATCTTTTTCAAAATCAATCACTGTTAAGAATTAGTTTGAATCACCTGAATAAAATAAAAAATACGGAACTCATTTTGAATCCCGTATTTTCCATTTACACAAAATATTTTATAGTGCCAGTTTAAATGACAACCTCTGCCCCAAATACCGGTCCAATACTAACGTTCTTGTGCCAATGCCGTCCAGAAGCGGTCTTCCTCGTCAATGCGTTCCGAAAAGAGCCAAACCTCTTTTATCAAACCATTCTCAAAGCGAAAGAGATCCACGCCTTTCATTTCTATCGAATGTCCGTTTGCCGACACCGCGAATCCGATTGCAGCCGCAACCAAGTCATCGTTTTCCGTCACGTAATCCACTTGGTCGATGGCGAACGTCCCATTGCTCAATTGAGCCATTCTTCCCAAATGGGCAAAAACATTCTGCTTGCCGTTGTAAACACCCGACAATGCTCCCTCTCCCGGCTGATGCCATATCAAATCGTTGCAGAGCAATGCCCCCACCGTTTCAAAATCACCCTATGCCAAAGCCGTGTAAAACCGGTGCACTTTTTCAGTTTTTCTTTCCATAAATCTGTACTTTAATTGTTGAAGTCACTGCAAAGTAATACCTTTGCATTATAAAATACAAGTACCTACAATATTGTATGATACATACTATATTGTTAGATTTATTGAGTATCAAGAATAAAAATGTTTGCTATGGAGAGAAAAATTTCAGATAATGAATGCCCCGTGCGGAAATCAATGCAGATTTTCGCCGGTAAATGGACGCTGCTCATCATCTTCCAAATCAACCGCAGGATAATCCGTTACGGAGAGCTCAAACGTGCCATTCCGGGCATCAGCGAGAAGATGCTTATCGACGAACTGAAATTTCTTTGCACCAAAGGGTTGGTTAAAAAGAAACAGTATCCGGAAGTTCCTCCCAAAGTGGAGTACTCTCTCACGCCATTGGGCGAGAAAGTACTACCGATTATCGATGAGATAGCCAAGTTTGGAATGGATAATTTGTAAGCCCCGGATTAAACTTCTTTTTACGAAGGAGTAAGCCTTGTCAAGGAAAACATTACGATATAAAGAGTGTTGAGATGTTTTTATATAAATAAGCTCGTATTTTCTTTGGGGGAAACACGAAAAAACATATCTTTACAACGTTTTAAACAAGAAGCCCAAATTTGTTTAGAATAATGATATGACAAGTTGACGGTCTCCTCTACGAGGCTCAACTGAAAGAGCAGGAAGCGATTACAATGATGGAAGCAAGGATATTATTCCCTTTGTTTTGTGAAATATTAGATATTAAGGAGAGCAAATGATGATATATTCTCCATTGCGTTACCCTGGAGGGAAAAATAGATTAGCTCCATTTATATTGCTAAGATGTGTTTTTATAATGGAATTACGGAACACTATGTGGAGCCATATTCCGGAGGAGCTTCTGTGGCTTTATTTCTATTATTTGAGGGTTTTGTTGAAAAAATAACTATCAATGATAAAGATCGATCAATCTATGCTTTTTGGTACTCTGTACTAAATCAATCAGAAGAATTATGTAATCTAATAGAGAAAACATCTATTACGATAGAAGAATGGGAAAAACAGAAAGAAGTTCAGAAAAATATAGATAATGTTGGTTTGCTCGAACTTGGATTTTCAACATTCTTTTTAAATAGGACAAATAGATCTGGAATAATTAAGGCTGGTGTAATAGGAGGTTATAAACAAGAAGGTGTTTATAAATTAGATTGCAGGTTCAATAAAGAAAACCTGATAGAGCGTATTCGTAAGATAGCAGGCATAAAAAACAAAATAGATTTATATAATGATGACGCTCTTGTTTTGATAGATAAAATAGTAAAACAAAACGAACAGTTCAATAATACACTGCTATACTTTGATCCTCCTTATTATGGAAAAGGGAGTTCTTTATATATGAATTATTACAAGAAGTCTCATCATCAAATTGTTAGTGAAAAGATTAAAAGTTTACAAGGAGTTAAGTGGATAGTGTCTTATGATGATACTCCAGAGATTAAAGATTTATATTCTGGCTGTATAAAAAAGAATATAGTCTAATTCATACAGCAGCTAAATCTAAAGAAGGAAAAGAAATTCTCTTTTTTAGTCCTAATCTTCAGTTTGACAAAAACAAGAATCCCCTTAAGTATAGATTAAAAAAAACAGAGAAAAAAAAGAAATCATTTATGATGATAAAGAAACCGACATTTAAATAGCTTGCGATTGCAAAAAGCAGCAACGTTTCTATAAGCGTGTCATCAAATTGGATAAGCAAATCCAAATCATTATTGCTGGGAACCGTCAAAACGTAGAGCAGGGCGAAGACGAACGTGGTAAGTTTTACAAGGTGTATTACAAAGAGGAAGATTGAAAAAACGAAATATTATGGCACAAAAGCAAGCTATACAGCTATTTGAGACGAAGAAAGTCCGCACCATTTGGGACGAAGAACAGGAAAAATGGTACTTCTCCATCGTGGATACCGTTGCCATTTTGACGGATAGTATAGACCCCACGGCCTATTGGAGAAAACTGAAACAGCGTCTAAAAGCAGAGGGTAATGAAACCGTGACGAATTGTCACGGTTTGAAAATGCGTGCCGCGGATGGCAAGATGCGACTAACCGATGTGGCTGATACGGAGCAGCTTTTCAGGCTGATTCAGTCCATACCCTCACCCAAGGCGGAACCGTTTAAGTTGTGGATTGCACAAGTGGCACGTGAGCGTTTAGATCAAATGCAAGACCCGGAATTGTCGATAGAACAGGCTATGAACGATTACAAATGTTTGGGCTATTCCGACAATTGGATCAACCAACGTCTAAAAAGCATTGAAATACGCAAAGAGCTTACAGACGAATGGAAGAAATGCGGATTGCAAGAGGGTGTACAATTCGCTTTCCTAACCGATATTATCTATAAGACGTGGGCAGGCAAAACTACCAAGGAATATAAGAAATTCAAGGGGTTAAAAAAGGAAAACCTGCGCGACAACATGACTAACACCGAGCTGGTGCTGAATATGCTGGCGGAGCTATCGACAAAGCGCATTTCGGAAACTATTAATCCCGAAACAATGGATGAACACAGCGACGTTGCTCGTCAAGGTGGAGAAATAGCGCGTAATGCACGTCTTGAATTGGAGGGCAAAACAGGCGAGAAAGTTATCTCTCCCCTAAATGCTAAACAAGGAGTTCTGTTAAATGATAAAAAAAACAAAAATAGCCAAGATATAGAATAGGGCAAACACGAAGTGGTAAGTTTTATAATAAGGTGTATTGCAAAAAGGAAGAGTGAATTCGAGAGTTATGACATACGTGTTTTTGTAAAGAGCAAGAGAGTTTATGAGCTGGAATATTTTATAGTGCCCAGTTATCCGAAGAAAATCCAAACCGAACATGGAGAGACTGTGATATCCATTCCACGTGACCGTAATGGCCAGTTTGAACCGATTGTTGGACAGTGTTGCTTAACAAGCTATTTTTCAATTAATTCATTGTGAATTCCCCAGATTCGTAATTTCGTCATCTGCTTGTTCCGCCCCTCCCCTCTTTCGCAAACGGTCCGTATGCCCTTTTAGCATCCGAAATGCCCCCTGTCACATGGTCATTTGCCGGCGGATGGAGAATTTCACGATTGCCATGGCGTTGACGGCCGCAAACGGAATGTCCATCGGCTCGTGGTGCACGTTGTAGCTCACCAGCTTGATGTGCCTTTCCTTTTCCGACCGCTTCACGTATTTCACCGCCAGGTACTCGTCTCCTTCGATCATGAACGACACCAGATATATCTCTCCGTAGATGATGCTCTCGAAGCTGTTCAGCTCCTTATACCCCACGATGTCTCCCGATTTCAGTATGGGGTACATGCTGTCTCCGCTCACGTAGACCGCTCCGTCGCAGTGCGGGACGTTGGGAATCTGTATCTTTCCCAACGAAAACTGATGTTTGTCGGTAAACAGCGTTTTCAGATTGGCGGCCGCCCCGATGTCGTACAATGTCACGCTGCGGTCGTCTGTGGCTTCCACCGTTTTCGGATTGTGAATTATGTGCACTTCGCCTTGCGCCAGTTCGCTTTCGCAGAATCCCGGTTGGCGATCCGGACTTCCTTTTCCCAGCAACAGCCAGTTGTAGTCCACCGTGTTTCCCAGTTTGTCGAGCAGCAGGCGGAAATCGATGCTGTTCCGTGCGCCCCAGTTGGTGACGGTTGCTCTTGAAACTCCCATGTAATCGGCCAGTTCGCTGTCTTTCTTCAGCTTCAGCACCTGTTTGGCACGCTTGATGATGCCGGGTACGTCTAAAATAGTGTCCATAGTGTTGTCATTTATTTCTGATGTAAAAATTCATAAACACGTTAATCGCTCATCTATAACTTCTTATCTATATGTTTAAAATTAAATTCTAAAACAGTTTGTTTTTAAAATGAAATCTATTTTATATTTGTAGTGAATTTCCATGAATTTTGTTTCAAAGATATAAATTAAAAATAATCCGACCATGAAAAATAACGAAAAGTTTACGAAAGGCAGCGAAAAAGTTCATTCCCCACCTCCGGAGTGGCTTCTGTGTCCTTGTTCCTACCGGCATGTGCGCTTGCTGCGGTGAGCATATATAGCACCGCAGTAGCCATATATGCCTACCGTGATGACCATATATGCTTACCGTGATGACCATATATGCCTACCGTGATGACCATATATGCTTACCGTGATGACCATATATGCCTACCGTGATGACCATATATGCTTACCGTGATAACTATATATGCTTGCCGTGATAAAGATATATGCTTCTCTTCGGTGAATCAGAAGCTTGCCGCAATAGCTATATATGCTTGCTTGATAAGCCATACATCTGCTGTGATAACCTGTGTATGCCTGCCCTGATAAGGATATATGCCCGCCATGCCGGATATATGAATTGTAAATAAATAACTCATTTTTTCAACATAAAAAATTTGAATATCATGAAACCTGAATTTTCTTTATCGGCACGACAATCCGTGTCCACCGTAATTTGTAGCAGTTGCAAACGAGAGCTCCCGTTGGATTGCTTCTATATGAGAAAGAAAAGCCGCTGTCCGGACAGTTATTGCAAAGAGTGCCGCAAAGATTTGAGCCGTCGGAAGTACACGAGCGAAAAGGCCGTCCGTATCGCCTCGTCCGTCCGCCTTCCCTATCCTGTCATCACCGAGATCGAGGACCGGGAGACGCGTATCCGGTTTATTCTGAACGCTCTCCGGGTGGTACGGCTTAGCGTTGAGTGCAAAAAGAGGAGGATGCTGGAGGAAGAAGAGAAGGCTTTGCTGTGATAAGCGAGTGGACTTCCTCGCCCGGCGGGTGAAACGGTGGCTTTGATTTCGGACGCGGGGCCTTGCTGTGATAAGCGGGAGGGTTTCCTCGCCCGTCGGGTGAAACGGTGGCTTTGATTTCGGACGCGAGGCCTTGATGTGATGAGCGGGAGGGCTTCCTCACCCGGTGTCCGGAATCGGATATGCAGGGGGGAGGAAGTCTTGCGTTTCTCCAAAGGATGCATCCGGCGATTTCGGAAGAAGCGAGAATCATAAACCTTTTTTATCGTAAAAATAATTACAAGAATCATAGTAGTATGGCAAGAATAAAGAAAAAGGGATTGGATTATTTCCCTCTGAACACAGATTTTATCCACGACCGTGCCGTGCGCCGCCTCATGAAACGCGGGGGCGACTCCGCTCTCGGCATTCTGGTAGAAGTGCTGTCGTATATTTATGCCGGCGAGGGTTATTATGTCCGCGCCGACCGTTTGTTTTACGAAGATCTTTCGGCGGGTTTGTACGAAAACAGCGCGGACGATGTGGAGCGTATCATCCGCCTTGCGGTGGAGTACGGGCTGTTTGACGCCGGACTGTTCGAGCGCGAGCGCATACTGACTTCCGCCGAAATACAGCGCCAGTATCTTTTCAGCACCCGCCGTAGGAACGTTCCGGGTTTGGAGGCGGCATACAGCCTGTTGACAGTAGAGGAATCGGTTGAAAACAAGGAAGATAGGGATAAAAACACCCTTTCCTGCTGTGCAAATCAGGGTGACGGCGAAGACGTTTCAGCTGTTGAATATGTAACATTTATCCCCGAAAATGTAACATCGGGTACACATAGCATAGCACAGCATAGCATAGCACAGCAAAGCAAAAAAGATCCCCTCCTCAGTCCTCCCCTGAGAAAAACAGGGGAGGAAGGGAAGAGGAAGAGGGGAAAGGAGGAGGTTTTTTCTGAAACTTCCTGCGGAAGGGATGCTGCGAGACATTCCGTGGGCCTGTCCGCTGGTTCATCTGCTTCGTCTGTCGTGAATGCGTTGGCTACAAGCTCTTCCGGAGAGGATAGCGTTCGGCATTCCGTAGCTCCGCCTGTTGGTTCATCTGCTTCATTTGGTTCGGCTGTTGCGAATGGGTTGGTTGCAAGCTCTTCCGCGAGGGATGCTGTCCGATATTCCGCAGTTCCGTCTGCTGGTTCATCTGCTTCATTTGGTTCGGCTGCTACGAATGGGTTGGCTGCAAGCTCTTTCGAGGAGGATAGCGTTCCGCATTCCGTAGCTTCGCCTGTTGCGTCATCTGCTTCATCTGGTTCGGCTGGCGTGAATGCGTTAGCTGCAAGCTCTTCCGCGAGGGATGCTGCCCGATATTCCGCAGCTCCGCCTGTTGGTTCATCTGCTTCATTTGGTTCGGCTGGCGTGAATGCGTTGGCTGCAAGCTCTTTCGAGGAGGATAGCGTTCGGCATTCTGCAGCTCCGCCTGCTGCACCATCTGCTTCATCTGGTTCGGCTGGCGTGAATGGGTTGGCTGCAAACTCTTCCACGAGGGATGCTGTCCGATATTCCGCAGCTCCGCCTGTTGCATCATCTGCTTCGGCTGCTGCGAATGGGTTAGCTGCAAGCTCTTCCGCGAGGGATGCTGTCCGATATTCCGCAGCTCCGCCTGCTGCACCATCTGCTTCATCTGGTTCGGCTGGCGTGAATGGGTTGACTGCAAGCTATTCCCGAGAGGATGCTGTCCGATATTCCGCAGTTCCGTCCGCTGCGGGTGGACTGTTTGCAAATCCTTGCGGCGGAGGGGAGTCTCAGTCCCCAGCTGCTTGTGTAAAAGGGGATTCCGGTTCGGGGAAGCGGAAAATATGGACGCAGGAGGCTATCGACGGGCTTCTTCCGCCTGCCGACGGGACACCGCGCAACTATGCGGGGCTGCTCGATAACTTACGGATATACGGCATCCCGCCCGCAGAACAATATGCCATCATCCGAAAAAGCAACTTCGGAGCTATCGGCGGCTCGATATGGAAGGGGATTGCTGCTTTGCGCGGCAGCGGCGGGAAAATAAAACTTCCCGGACGCTATCTGCTGAGTGTGGTAAACAGGAGAGACGATGAGGCTGCGAGCTGATAATCAATGAATAACGCAGATTAATAATTTTGTTAAGACACAATTTGAAAACCGCTTGCATACAAAACGTATCTTTTTTATCTTTGTAGTGTCGATAAGCTTAAAGACGAAAACAAAACCGAATTAATCAAACACAAAAAATTACGACTATGCCAGTATTGTATGAAGCATTTCAGTCCGTTCTGAAAGACAAAAACGGTAAAAAACTATTCTATCCGCGTGTGTTGCGCGCAGGTAATGTAAGTACTGCACAGATTGCCAAAGAGATTGCGGCTTACTCGTCTCTTTCTCCGGGAGATGTGATGAACACGCTGAACAATTTGGCGACGGTGGTGAGCCACCACCTTCAGGCCTCGGAAAGTGTGACGCTCGACGGCTTCGGAACCTTTCGCATGGTGATGAAGTCGAGCCGCAAAGGGGTGGAAACTGCGGAAGAGGTATCTGCCGCTCAGTCTTCGCTCACGGTGCGATTCCGTCCTTGTGCCACACGCCATCCGGATGGTAAGGTAGCCACCCGTTCGCTGGTGACAGGCGCACGCTGTATACGTTTCGAGCGGACAGAGGCTGCCGCTAACGGAGAAGCCGGTAAGCCCGGAAGTTCCGGAGGAGTCGGCAAGCCCGGAAGCGGCGGAGATAGCGGCAAGCCCGGCGGCGGAGGTTCGGGCGGCGTGGAAGCTCCGGATCCTGCGTTGTAACCCCTGCGGCAAAGCACTGCATAAGAGCGGGTTGCAGATGCTGATAGTTAATCACTAATCATTCACCAATCATGCGAATTATCAATTTGATTGTGGTGCATTGCAGCGCCACGAGGGAGGATCGTGCGCTCTCGCCGGAGGCTTTGGATGCGATGCACCGCCGCCGCGGATTCGCCGGAACAGGCTATCATTACTACATCCGCAGGGATGGAACGCTGCATCTCACCCGTTCGCTCGAACGTATCGGGGCGCATGCGAAGGGCTTCAATGCGAACAGCGTCGGTATCTGCTATGAAGGCGGTCTGGACTGCCGGGGACGCCCGGCAGACACGCGGACTGCCGCACAGCGGACCGCGCTCCGGAGGCTGATAGGGCAGCTGCAAGAAGCGTTTCCCGGCTGCCGGGTGTGCGGACACCGTGACCTCAGTCCCGACCGCAACGGAAACGGTGTGATAGAGCCGGGAGAATGGACTAAACGCTGTCCGTGTTTCGATGCGGAAAAGGAGTATGGCGAAAACGTGCCGGAGGCACAGAGTAAAACAACCATTTAAAGAACGGAAAGGAGGTAAATTATGGCAATGAAGAAATCAGTATGGGATACGATCCTGAAAGTGATCATCGCAGTGGCTTCGGCCGTAGCAGGCGTTTTGGGCGCTAATGCGATGAATCTGTAAAGAGCGAGAAGCTTGGTTGATCCCCGCCGTCGATAAGATCGTGCGCGCCGGTCCGTACGATGGCGGGGATCTGTAAAATTATCGAATCAAACACACACACAGCATAAACACAATGATGAAACGAGTTTTATTTTTATTACTGGCCGCGCTCTTTGCGCTGAAGTTGCAGGCGCAGACCGATCTGAATTGCGGGATTTCGTATGAGTACGCGGTCCCCGTTACTTTCTCTTCGGGGAAAACGACATTTACAGACATACGCGATACGAGAGTGGGGCCGCCTTATTATGCTCCGTACCGTTATGTTCCGAGAGCTGACACATATATTCCGAGCAATGACACGGCTTATACCTATACGCAGGGCAGGGCTGTTTATTACAGGATGGAGCTGCCCGTTGCAGGAGATGTGATTATTCATAACTGGAATTCATATCGGATGGGATTCAGTTCTATATTTTTGGTAAGGCCTGTCAAACCGGGTGAAACGAAAGATTGGGGAGAAGGCATCTACTCCTGCAAGCGGGTAGCGACTTTCGAGCCGGGAGACTTCCTGTCGCCCGATTTTAACCCGATAGAGCTTGGCATGCCCGAAAACTCTTCGCTGGGGCTTGCTTATCTGCATGTGAGGAATCTGCCTGCCGGAACTTATTATATCGTTTCCGCAGGGTATAAGTACATGAATGGGTCCGTACCTGACGGGCAATTGGGAACCACTGTCATAGTCGGTAAATGTTCCGATGTTCCCGATGAGCCGGATATAAAACCCGAAGAACCGAACAACTGCCCTATACAATACCGCTATGATCGGTCGGGCAATCGAATCAAAACCATTAAACAATAACACTGATATGAAAAATATGACACGGAAATTAATTGCTTTGGGAATTGCTTTATCAATGGCTCTTTCTGCAAGCTCACAAGAAACGGCCATGCAGGGAGAAGACCACATGGCACATGATGTAGGCGAAATTCCTGTTCGATATGCTCTTACTCCGGCAGGTGCCGTCACCTATCAGGTGTCGGTGGATATTCATCCCGATCCTGAGGAGTTTCATCCTCATTTGTCATTCGACTATAACAGCCGCCAGCCTGAAAGCGCAATGGGGTACGGATGGAATATCGGAGGACTGTCCGGTATCACCCATGTTGCAGGAACGATTTATTACGACGGAAAGTCGTCTCCTCTGTCGTTGAGCGAAGATAAGCTGATGCTGGACGGCGTGCGTCTGATAAAGACCGGCGCGGATAGCTGGCAGAGCGAACAGGGATTCGTGAAAGTGAGCCGGCAGGCGGACGGCACATTGGCAGTCCGTTATCCCGACGGAAGCACCGCGAAGTTCGAAGCCTCCCCGAAAGCTCCTTTCAGCTATGTGATGACTTTGCATACTAACCGCAAGGGGCGTACTGTGAAGTATATCTATACGCAGGCAGACAATCTGCCTTACATCCGTACCATTTTGTATGGAGAAACCGGAGGAGTCTACAACGATTCGATTGTATTCACCTACCGTAGCGTGAATGACAACATGACCCGTTATGCAGATGGAAAACCTTTGAAACGCAGTCGGTTGCTGGAGAAGGTGGAGTCGTTCCATAAAGGGAAACTGTGGCGCCGCTATCTGATTTCTTATCAGCAGCGAGGGGTGTATCTGCCGGTGCGGCTGGAGTGTGAGACGGAAACCGGCAAGCTCAATCCCCTGCGATTCGAATATGGCGACGAACGGACTATCGAGTTTCTTGGGGGGAGGAGCCTTTATTTGACTAACTATTTTCGTAATTCCGTTCAGGGAGCAAACTCTCACAAATCTCTTGTTTTGTCGCGTGGCAAGTTCAGCCGCGATTCGAAAAGCGACGGTTTGATTTCGTATCCCGCGCTCGGTGAAACTGCCGAGGACCAACGATTGCTGGTGTACAAGGATTTGTCGGAGCTGGTGGTTTCTCCCGTTGTGTTTACAGCCGGAAGAGGCTTTAAGCAACTGGAAGCGATAGACGTGAACGGAGACGGCTTGGAGGAGCCCGTAAGGGTGAATTATTATGATGGCAGGCTGGTAGCCTCTGTCTATACGAACGATGTCGACCCCGCACGTTATTCGGAATACGTATATCTGGAGGGGAGCGGATATGTGCATGAGCGGCAGATGCTTACCGGCGACTTCGATGGAGACGGGAAAATAGAGTTGCTGGCCATATCCAGTTGCCGAGACCCGAAAAAAAAGAAATATCCGTCACGTGCTTTATTGGTAGATCTGGATAAGCGCAAAACTATTTACGACGGGGCTTGTTTCGATTTTACATTGTACCAAACGGACAACAGGGCCTTGTATGGAGACCGGCTGATGGCCATGGACTACAACGGCGACGGTAAAACGGACATTTGCCTGATCAACATAAACGGTCTTTATGTATATGAGTTCACCGGAAGCGGGTTCAAGCAACTGGCATATTCGAACGCCATCAACATTATGTACTTCAATTTTGAAAGCCCCGGCATCAAAGACAGGGAGCTGATGGTGGCGGACATGAACGGCGACGGGAATATGGATATTGTTCTGGGGCCCCGGCGCATACATTGCAAGGAAGGCTTCAAGCACTTGGGAGACGGGATCTGCCGCGGTGCGTGCAATGATGAAAGCCATCTGAGGAGTACCAGCGCAAGCGGATACAAGCACTATGTGCATTCCTATTCCGGCCACGAGTGTCTGGTTGATCCAAGCGTAAGGCAGCATGATTTGGTCGTATTCGATTGGAACGTGGAAAACGGGAAACAGTGGAAGTTTCTTATATCTACCGGAAACTCTTCTTACACTCCTTCCAATCCCGGATTCAAGGTACATACGGAGGAATTGTTCTATTGCTTTCACGAGACGGTAGGGCTGAACTTTATGCTGGTGGACGTGGATAAGGACGGGCTGCCCGACCTGCTGCGCAACGTACGCGGGAAAATCTACCTCCATCTGAATGAGAACGGGAAAATAAGCCTGAATCATAACATACGCTCCATTTTGCAAATGGATAATTTATCGGCACAATTTGCCGTGGCGAATGTCACTCAGGCCTACTATTGGTCGGGGAGCCTCATTTGTGTGGACAACGAGAAGCTTCATGCGTACAATTATACGCACGATGAGTCGATAGGGCGTATGCTGCACAATCTTACCGATAGTTACGGAGTAACCTCGAACCATTACTATACGGATATAATGGAAACGTCCGAGAGTCGCTATGTGGGGCAACCGGATATGTCGCTGGGGTATATCGACTATCCGTACGCGATAATGACTCCCCGCTTGTATGTGCCCGCATGGCAGAAAAAAACGAAAGGAGGCACGCAGATTTCATGGGAATATTATAAATACACCAATGCCGTGTTCCATCGCACGGGTTTGGGATTCTGCGGTTTCCGGAAGATCGAGGCGAAAGATGTGGTGAATAAACGTACGATGGCTTCTGTGTTCGACCCCAAACTCTTGGGTGCGGAGGTGAGAAAAGAGACTCCTGCCGACACCATTATACGCAGCTATGTATTGGAAAGATCGAAGAATGAGACAGTGATTCTGAAACTGCAGAAAGAAACGGTGAAGGATGCTCTCAACGGGACGAGAAAAATTATCGCATATGAGCATAACGGGTATGGGCAAGTGACCGGCATGTCTACTGCATCTGGCGGCAATAAGATAGAAGCGAGATCGTACGGTTATCAGAATGTGGAAAATAGCGGGCTTTATCTGTTGGGACTGAAACGTTATGAGCAGACAAAGAGTTTTCGCAATGATTCGACCGTCACCCGCGAAACGAAAACAGACTACGACAGCCGGTATCTGCCTGTCCGAAAAACGCATTTTTTCAACGGGAATATCGTATCGCAACAACTTTACGAGTATAACAACCGGATGCAACTGACCGCGACAAAGAAACGTGCTTACGAATCGACGGACTGGTTGTCGAAAGCGTTTGCCTATGACCGGGACGGACGTCTGATAAAAGAAACCGATGTCATGGGCTTGTCGGCCACCTATGCTTACGACCCTGCAACCGGTCTTTTGCAAAGCAGTACAGATCATAAAGGACGCACGACTCGTCATGTGTACGATGCGTGGGGACGTCTTGTAGAAACGCGCAACCCTGACGGGCATGTGAGGCATGTGTCTGCATCATGGAGCAAGGAAGGAGATCCGGGTTTGTACGTGATGACCGTTGTCGAAACGGGCAAACCTGTGACTAAAACGTATTACGACTTCCTTAAACGGGAAGTGCGCTCCTCGCAGCTCCGATTCGACGGACGTGAAATGAAAACGGATAAAATGTACAATCCCCGAACCGGCCTGCTTGAAAAAGAATCGTTGCCCGCTAAGGATGGCGCTCCTTCACGGTGGAACATCCATGTGTACGACCGGTTCGGTCGCCGCACCTCTACCCGCTATGCTTCGGGTAAAGTGGATTCTTGCGCTTACGGGGCCTTGACCGATACGATTATCGAGAATGGCATACGCCGCATCCGCAGGTATGATGTAACGGGTTTGATAACGCAAGTGACGGATGATGCGGGAAGTATCTCCTATTATTACCGCCCCGACGGGCAGCCTGTTGCCGTAGTGGCTCCGGGAGATGTTCAAACGCGCTTCTATTATGATAAGTACGGTCGTCGTACGAGGATTAAAGACCCCAGTGCGGGAATCCGGCAAACGGAGTATGATAAGAATGGGAATATCTGCAAAGAGACGGACGCCGACGGGCGTGAAATCAGGAAAGAGTACGACCGCTACGGCCGCCTCACGAAACAGATAACGCCTGATCTGACTACGGTTTATGCCTATGACAATACGGAAAATCTGCTGCTTTCGGCAGTGTCTGACAACGGCAGCGCCGCGCGCAACACGTATGACGCGTATGGCAGGCTGAAAACACGGCGCGAAGAGGCTCCGGACGGCAAGTGGCTGCAAAAGACATACAGCTATACGGCCGACGGGCAAACTTCATCCATCGCCTACGTCTCGCAAAACGGCGCTTTGGCTACAGAACTGCTGTCCTACCGTAACGGCTTCCTCACCGAGGTGCGTCTGGCGGACGGAACTCCGGTCTATCGCCATGACGAAGAGAATGCGTTGGGGCAACTGACGAAACTCACTGTCGGATCGATGCGTCGCAGCTATGAATTCAACGAATGGGGGCTGCCTGTAAGGCGAAGCATTACCCGTGCGGACGGAACCCTGATGTTTGCTCATAGTTACCGCTTCAACGCATCGAACAACAATCTTGAAAGCCGTAAGGATGAAACGAGAAGTCTGTCGGAGAGCTTCGGTTATGATGAGCTGAACCGCTTGTCCGTATATGGCGACAAATCGGTGGTTTACGACAATCATGGCAATATCCTGCGTAAGGGAGATGCGGGCGAACTGGTCTACACCGACCCCAACCGTCCTTATGCCGTTACAGGCCTTAATCCGGTGCAAGACAATCCGGTGAAGTCCGGTCTCGACATCGCGTATATTGCCGGTGATCGTCCCTCCGTCATCACTCAGGGTGCGAAGAAAGCGGCGCTGACGTATAATGCCGGGCACGAGCGTGTACGCATGCAGTATGCTGTGAATGATTTGACCCGGTTGACACGCTATTATCTGGGGGGTAACTATGAATTTGATGAAACTGTTGGCGGATTCAAAGAAAAGCTATATCTTGGCGGAGGATATTACAATGCTCCTGCGGTATTGTTGAAAGAAGGAGGCAACTCGTCTGTTTACTTTGTTCATCGTGACTACTTGGGAAGTATCTTACAGATAGCCGATACTCAAGGAAATGTGGTGGAAGAGAATAGCTTCGACGCATGGGGAAGTTTGCGCAACCCGATGAATCAGGCGATCTACACACAGGGCGAAGAACCCGAACTGTTGTTGGGCCGCGGATATACAGGGCATGAGCATCTGCCGTTCTTTGGATTGATTAATATGAATGCCCGTCTGTATGACCCGTTGTTAGGCCGTTTTCTTTGTCCTGACCCGTATGTGCAGATTCCTGACTTTATGCAGTCTTTCAACCGGTACAGCTATTGTATGAATAGTCCGCTGTGCTATGTGGATGAGAGCGGGGAGTTTCTCTTAGGTTATACATTCGGTTTCTTCAGGGGGCTGTTCACCGGCAAAAACCCGTTTAAGACAGGCTGGCAAGGCGGAGTGAATGAAGTAAAGATTTGGGGCGGCTTGTTCACCACAGACATGAGAAAAAACTTTTTGGGTCAAGCATGGGAAATGCTTTCTCGGTTCACCTGGCAGAGTCCGCAAACCTTTTTCGGATTAGCCTTTTCCACATTTTCCAATTGGGCCGGTCAGGTGGATGATGTTGATTACTGGGGCGGTGCTACGGTGGTAAGAGGAAACAATTGGAATTCCGGCGCAGTGACTTTAGGCAGCTATATCATTGGCAACAGAAATATTGAGGCAGACCCTAACAACTATCTCTTTCAGCATGAGTACGGACACTATTTGCAAAGTCAGGAGATGGGGTTGGCATATATCCCTACCGTGGGAATTCCGAGCTTAAAAAGCGCTGCCAAATCAAGAGATCATAGCCTTCAGAAATTTGAGCAAGATGCAAATCGAAGGGCTTTCAATTATTTCAATGATCCGAAGAATAAGATAGATGGGTTTTATACATCGCAAGAGAGATATGATAAGTATAATGAGAATAAATCTTATGAAAATAGGACTGCCAAGGGATGGAACTTTTTTGAGAATCCGTTGGATGTAAATGGTATTGGACACGAAAGTAGGGTGAAATATTACGATTACAAATTATCCGGCGCTATACACTCCCCCAATATGACATTGCGGATGTTTTGGCTGAAATATTGATGAATATAAAAAGAATGTGAATTATGAAACGAATCAGAAACTTTGTACTGTTTTTTGTTGCTTTCACGCTGCTATACGCTTGTAGAAGGGAGGGGCATACTGTCATTACGATAGTCAATCATTCCGATCGAAGTATAGCTGTTCAGGAACAGTATCCCGGCAATACGGAATTCATTCCGCTTTTTCGGTGCGGAAACGGTGTAATTCGTATTTTGCCGGGTTCTCAGATGACTACTTCGTATTATGGAGGGCCTCATGATTTAGGAGTTTGGGAAAGCCATTTTAAGAGTCGAAAATATATCCAGTTTTTGATTATGGATTGGGACACTTATTGGGAATATCATTCCAAACCTTGCGACATCATTCGTAAGTGTGTTCCCATTCTCCATGTGTATCGACTTACCTTGGAAGACTTGGAGCGAATGGATTGGAAGGTCGTTTATCCGCCGGTGGAATAAGAGGCACAGAATATTTACTCAGAGAAAGGAGGTGTAAAAGCCTTCTTCCCTTTTTTAGTTCGGAAGGTGGAACTGTATCTTTGCATCGCTGAGGTAGATGGTTTTTATGCGCCTGATTGCAACCGGGCGCAATGGGAAAGGAGTTGCATTGCAATTTAGCTGTTATTACGATTACAAATTATCCGGCGCTATACACTCCCCCAATATGACATTGCGGATGTTTTGGTTAAAATATTGGTGAATATAAAAAGAATGTAAATTATGAAACGAATCAGAAACTTTGTACTGTTTTTTGTTGCTTTCACGCTGTTATACGCTTGCAGAAGGGAGGGGCATTCTGACATTACGATAGTCAATCATTCCGATCGAAGTATATCTGTTCAGGAACAGTATCCCGGCAATGCGGAATTTGCTGTGCTGTTTCAGTGCGGAAACGGTGCAACTCGTATTTTGCCAGACTCTCAGCTTATTATTTCGAATGAAGATGGCCCTCATGGTTTAGGAGTTTGGGAAGGCTATTTTAAACGTAATAAATACCTTCAGTTTTTGATTATGGATTGTGACACTTATTGGGAATATCATTCCGAACCTTGCGATACCATTCATAAATATGTTCCCATTCTCCATGTGTATCGACTTACTTTGGAAGACTTGGAGCGAATGGATTGGAAGGTCGTTTATCCGCCGGTGGAATAGGAGGCACAGAATATTTACTCAGAGGAAGGAGGTGTAAAAGCCTTCTTCCCTTTTTTAGTTCGGAAGGTGGAACTGTACCTTTGCATCGCTGATGTAGATGGTTGTTATACGCCTGATTGCAACCGGGCGCAATGGGAAAGGAGTTGCATTGCAATTTAGCTATTATTACGATTACAAATTATCCGGGGCTATACACTCCCCTAATATGGCATTGCGGATGTTTGGGTTAAAATATTGATGAATATAAAAAGAATGTGAATTATGAAACGAATCAGAAACTTTGTACTATTTTTTGTTGCTTTCACGCTGTTATACGCTTGCAGAATGGAGGGACATTCTGACATTACGATAGTCAATCATTCCGATCGAAGTATAGCTGTTCAGGAGCAGTATCCCATCAATCCGGAATCGGAATTCATTCCGCTTTTTCGGTGCGGAAACGGTGCAACTCGTATTTTGCCGAATTCTCAGCTTATTATTCCGAATGAAGATGGTCCTCCTGGTTTAGGAGGAGTTTGGGAAAGCTATTTTAAACGTAATAAATACCTTCAGTTTTTGATTATGGATTTTGATATTTATTGGGAATATCATTCCAAACCTTGCGACATCATTCGTAAGTGTGTTCCCATTCTCCATGTGTATCGGCTTACCTTGGAAGACTTGGAGCGAATGGATTGGAAGGTCGTTTATCCGCCGGTGGAATAGGAGGCACAGAATATTTACTCAGAGGAAGGAGGCGTAAAAGCCTTCTTCCCTTTTTTATAAGTCGGAAGGTGGAACTGTATCTTTGCATCGCTGATGTAGATGGTTGTTATGCGCCTGATTGCAACCGGGCGCAATGGGAAAGGAGTTGCATTGCAATTTAGCTGTTATTACGATTACAAATTATCCGGTGCTATACACTCCCCCAATATGACATTGCGGATGTTTTGGCTGAAATATTGATGAATATAAAAAGAATGTAAATTATGAAACGAATCAGAAACTTTGTACTGTTTTTTGTTGCTTTCACGCTGCTATACGCTTGCAGAAGGGAGGGGCATACTGACATTGTGATAGTTAATAAATCCAATCAGGATATTGGTTGTTTTACGGATGTTTGGTAGCGAAACCCCATCATTCCACTCCGCTTTGTTGGTCGTTATGTTTCATGGAGGTATCTCGTTGTATTTTCGCTTTTTTACCACTCCTGAACGTATAGGATAGATTGAACCCTACGTAACGGGCTTTCATGTAATTGATCTTACGGATGGTGTAATCGGGTGTCTGTGTGTTAACTCTCATCGCCACATATTTTTGGAAAGGGGTGGAAACTTCGATATTAGTCGTCAGTCTGCCTTTAAACCAAGTTTTTCCGACTAGAAAAGAATAGCGTGTCATGGCATTGATGGTGCTATTCGGCTCCGGCGTTTGCTTGAAGTGCATTACATTTGCTCCAAAATGCCAGTTATGGGGCAGGTAATAGTCTATCCAGCCAAAGATATTCAGAGTGTAATCGTTTTGCTTCTTATCCTCATATTTTAGTCCGTAATAGCCTCCGTTTACATTGCACTTCAGCACCAGTGCCGTGAGAGGCTGCCAGTTAAAAAACAAGTTGCCTGTCAGAGTGGTGACTTTGCCCATATTATCGTAGGTAGAGACCATTATGTCGTTCTCTTTATCTTTTGTCTGATGATATATAATGGCATTGTCAGAATGCGTATACGCAGCACCTATGGTATAATAAAACCGTTTCTTGAATTTGGATATATTCAGCGACACGCGATTTTGTATTTCTGATTTCAGGTGAGGATTACCCATACTGGCGGCATATCCGTTCTGCATTGAAAAGAACGGGTTAAGCATGACAATTGTAGGGCGCTTCGTGGTACGGGTATAATTTGCACTTATCCGCATCCCTTTGATACTGCGTGACACTTCTAATGAGGGTGTAAAATAAAATTCAGAATTGGTATGCTTTATTTTTTCGGCGTACGGTGTTTTCATTGTCAAATAATCATATTCGCTACTCAAAGACAGGCTGTAATTGACATTATAGACTGTCCCTGAGAGCCTTATGTAGGGATATAACAACTTTTGGCTGTACGATATATCAGCATGGTTTGTAGTTGTGGTATTGCCTAAACGCCAAATTGATTTAGCTCCGACTGAAGCTTTGCACTGTTTCCAAATCATCATCGAATAGGTAATGTTTGCCGTGTGCTCATGTAAGCCACCGTCCGTCTTTACCTGATAGTCTTGAAGCATGGACTCATCACTCGTCCACAATTGGCTGTAGTGGCGACGATCTGGATTGTATGTATAGCGATAACCAAAGGTTATCCGTTCTTGCTGTGGCGAGTGGCGATAATAATTACGGTATATCAGATTGGACTCAATGGTGCCGGAGGTGTTGTTGTTTCTGTTCTCAAACATACTTGTATGGGAGGGTTCGTTGTTTACTCTAACCCTCTGCTCCCATAGCGTTTTAAAATCCGTTTTTAGAATCATGCCATGTATATCGGCGTAAATGACATTCAACGTATCAAGTTGCCACGATGCCATTGACCGGACTATGTGCTTATGCCAATTACCATTGCCTTTTCCGTTAAGATTTACGAAGCTGTTAGGATAAGCATAATCTTGCGTTATGGGCTGTTGGCGTTGTGTGTTCAGGTCATAATTGTACGACAGTGAGAAATCGACATTTCCCTTTTTGGCAAGAGCTGATGCACTTGTCTTTGCTGTGGGCTGGGTTGTTCCATTTACTGAGGTGTTGAGAGAAAAACCATCCAGCATTTTTTTCTCTGTAATGATATTTATAATGGCCGCTCCGTTGCTTTGAAAACGATTGTCTTCAGTAGTGACGACTTCAATCTGCTTAACCAAATGAGCGGGAAGGCTTTGTAGTGTCTGCGTCGTATTTGCTTCAGCTATGTCATACCGCTTACCATTCAGGTAGATCTGATAATTATCATATCCGATTACAGACAGCCTCCCGGCGGGAGTAACATCGAGCATAGGCACAAAGCGCATGGCTTGCAGAAGATTCAACCCTTTCGTATATTTATTATGATTCAACTCATACAAAAGTCCGGTATTTGTTTGTTTTATTAATGAGGCTTTACCCATCACCGTGACCTCCTTCAAAAGCTGATTATCGGTCGGCAAAACAAATTGTGAGGAAAATGGCTGCCGGAAGGTTTTAGCTACATAACCAATTTTGCTGATTCTTATCGAAGATACAGTGGTGTCAAGCTCAATGCCGAAACGTCCTGAGATATCTGTGATACATCCTCCCACGCAAATGGAATCACGGTTTAAACACACGACATTGGCATAGTCGATAGGATTCCTGCTTTCATCCGTCACAACGCCTTTCAGCTTGAATGTCTGCGCCATAAGCCGCAGTGGAAAACACATAAAGCCATATAGCAACAAGAAAAATAAAAACCTGTTTAGGATACTTTTTTGCAATGTTTCCATATTGTGGATATTCCGCTTCATTTATTCCAATATTATTTGATTTATCTCCGAAAATTTTGGGATTGGTTCTTGCGATAAGCAGATGGGATTCTCTTTGTGTTTGGGGCCTCCCTCTGTATTTATTGGAGCAGCGTTGCATCCGGGAGCGCACCAATATCGTAAACTACAATTTCGGCATATCGGGATATTTTCCATACAAAAACTTTCTCAGGTATACTGTTCGTTCGTTCAAAATCCAACATGACTTTGCTGTTTTTGTGTTTTCTTACTTTTATCGCCTTTCTGTTCCGCGCCTTTACAGTCTGGTCTGACATTTTTTTACTGCTATGTTCAGTAACGGATTCATCATCAATTCGTTCTTATATTCGCAAACATATAGAAAAAAATCTGAAACTAAAAAGAATTATAGAAGTTTTTTAGGTTTGTTTCTATGTGTTTTCTATGTATTAGTTCACTGTTAATGAATGATATAATTAACTTTGTTGGATTTATTGAAAAAAATAGAACCTTGGTGTATAAATAAACTATTTATCATACGAAGTACAGCACATTGAATCACAAACTAATGTGTGATAAACTGTTTGAGGAAAAATCATGACTCCCCGTTTGGAAGATTACGAAATAGAGATTCTGAAGTAATTGGCGGAAGACAATGGGGAGGTGTATACAGGCATCGACAGCGATACCTTGAATAGCAATACCTTAAATTATTATCTCAAATTTGGCGAAAACTTTAAGAAGATGGTAAATTGCCATGAATATGAATGTTCAAAAAGTAAACAGTTCTGAATATTTTATTTTCGTCTTTATAGACAATTATTCAATAATTGGTATCTATTGCTTTTCCCTGATATAAGTCAGTTAAAATTAATTTATAGCGGGCAAACTTTCTTTAAAGGGAGGAGGTCGGTGAGGCTTCTTATTTTTCAGTATATGCTTCGGGACCTTTGTCTCCCTTCTTCCCTTTTTCTTTTTCAAAAAGCCTCAGGAATAATGTGGGTTCTCGGCTGTAGAAATTTCTTTCTTCTATTAAAAGTACTTAAAGAAACCCCTTTACATCACATTTTATTTGTTTCTTTGCACCAAATTAGGGCATGGAGTGTACTGCCGAAACGGGTTGATGCTTTGCGATTTCTTACCGTTCTTTCGCCGTACGCTCTTCATTTGGTTTTTATAGATGAATAAACTCACGATAAACGCTTGTCCTCTGTGTGGCGGCACACGCTTGAAAGAGGGGATGACTTGTACGGATTTCTATGCTTCGGGCGAACGGTTTCAGCTTTGTTCGTGCGGCGAATGTGGGTTTACATTCACTCAGGGAGTGCCTGTGGAGGCCGAGATAGGACGATATTACGAGACTCCCGATTACATTTCGCACACCGACACCCGAAAGGGGATGATGAATACCGTATACCATTATGTGCGTTCGTATATGCTGGGGCGCAAGGCGCGGCTGGTGATGAAAGAGGCGCACCGCAGGAAAGGGCGTTTGCTCGATGTCGGAACGGGAACGGGGTACTTTGCCGATGCGATGTTGCGTCGCGGTTGGAAAGTGGAAGCGGTGGAGAAGAGTCCGCAGGCGCGGGCGTTCGCGCTCGAGCGTTTCGGCTTGGAGGTAAAGCCGGAAGCTGCGCTGAAAGAGTTCGCTCCCGGCAGTTTCGATGCGATTACCCTTTGGCACGTGATGGAACATCTGGAGCGGCTGAACGAGACGTGGGAACTTCTGCGTGAGCTGCTTGCCGAACGGGGAGTGCTGATCGTGGCAGTGCCGAACGCCTCTTCTTACGATGCGGCGCGTTACGGCGAGTATTGGGCGGCTTACGATGTGCCCCGCCATTTGTGGCACTTCACTCCGGCTACCATTCAGCAGCTGGCTTCCCGCCACGGGTTCATCATGGCAGCGCGCCATCCTATGCCGTTCGACGCGTTTTATGTGTCGATGCTGAGCGAGAAGCACCGCGGAGCCTCATGTAGCTTCCTGAAAGGCTTGTACGCCGGCACGCTTGCATGGTTCAGCGCTTTGGGGCATAAAGACCGGAGCAGTTCGATGATATATGTATTCCGTAAAAAAAGATGATGGATGGGAAAAAAGAATAAATACAAACCGAAGTCGGCGTCGCTTTTCGATATGCAGTTCATCACTTCGAGCATCAGCACCACACTGGTTCTGCTGTTGCTGGGGCTGGTGGTGTTTTTTGTGCTTGCGGCGCACAACCTGTCGGTCTATGTCCGCGAGAACATCAGCTTCTCCGTGCTTATCAGCGATGACATGAAGGAGTCCGACATCCTGAAACTGCAAAAGAAACTGAACAAAGAGGCTTTTGTGAAGCAGTCCGAATATATTTCGAAAAAGCAGGCGTTGAAAGAGCAGAGCGAGGCGATGGGAACCAACCCGGAGGAGTTTCTGGGCTATAATCCTTTCACTGCTTCCATCGAAATCAAGCTGCACTCCGACTATGCCAATTCCGACAGCATCGCGAAGATAGAAAAAATGATCAGGAAAGAGACCAACATACAGGATGTGCTCTACCGGAAGGAGCTGATAGATGCCGTGAATGAGAACATCCGCAACATCAGTCTGGTATTGCTGGCGTTGGCCGTAGTGCTCACGTTCATCTCTTTCGCGCTGATCAACAATACGATACGGCTTGCCATTTACTCCAAGCGCTTTCTCATCCACACCATGAAGCTGGTGGGAGCCAGTTGGTCGTTTATCCGGCGTCCTTTCCTGAGGAAGAACGTGTGGAGCGGTGTGGTGGCGGCTTTGCTGGCGGATGCCATATTGATGGGGGCGGCCTATTGGGCAGTGGCTTACGAGCAAGAGCTGGTGCGGGTCATCACGCCCCGGGTGATGCTCGTGGTTTGCGGAAGCGTACTGGTGTTCGGCGTGCTCATCACCTGGTTTTGCGCTTATCTTTCCATGAATAAATATTTGAAGATGAAGGCCAACACGCTGTACTATATTTAGCGGCTTTTCATCGTTTTAAAGAATTGAGAACTAACAATAAGAATCCCAAAATTTGAATAAAGATGTCGTCTGATAAACGGAAATTTGCCTTCGATAAAGTGAACTTTATCTTGCTTGCGGCAGGAATGGCGGTAGTCATCATCGGCTTTCTGCTCATGACGGGCCCTTCATCGTCTGAAACGGCTTTCCAGCCGGATATTTTCAGTGTGCGCAGAGTCAGGGTGGCGCCTGTGGTTTGCCTTGCCGGCTTTTTGTCCATGATTTATGCCGTGCTTCGTAAGCCGCGCGGATGAGAAGAACGCTGCAGGCAGCAAGGATGCGGAGTAGTTATTGAAAAATCGGAAACTAAAAACCTAAGAACTCAAGAATGAATTGGTTAGAAGCTTTAATCCTTGGATTGATTCAGGGATTGACGGAATATTTGCCCGTTAGCAGCAGTGGACACCTCGCTATCGGGTCGGCATTTTTTGGTGTGAATGCCGAAGAAAACCTGTCCTTTACAATCATTGTGCATGTGGCTACGGTATGCAGCACGCTCGTTATTTTATGGAAAGAAATCGACTGGATATTCCGCGGACTGTTCAAGTTTGAAATGAATGAGGAAACCCGCTATGTGGGCAACATTCTGGTCTCGATGATTCCGGTCGCTATCGTGGGCTTGTTTTTCAAGGATTATGTAGAAGAGATTTTCGGATCGGGATTGTTCATCGTGGGTTGTATGCTGCTGCTCACGGCCGCCCTGCTCACTTTCTCCTATTATTATAAGCCGCGTCAGAAAGAAAAGATTTCGGTGAAAGATGCTTTCGTTATCGGTATCGCTCAGGCTTGCGCGGTGATGCCCGGCTTGTCGCGTTCAGGCTCCACCATTGCCACCGGACTGCTGTTGGGCGACAATAAGGCGAAGCTGGCTCAGTTTTCTTTCCTGATGGTGATTCCCCCCATTCTGGGTGAGGCATTGCTCGATGGGCTGAAGCTGATGAAAGGTCAGTCGCTGGCAGGAGACATTCCCGCATTTTCTCTGTTTGTCGGCTTTATGGCGGCCTTCATCTCCGGATGTCTGGCTTGCAAATGGATGATTAATATCGTGAAAAAGGGCAAGCTGGTCTATTTTGCCATTTACTGTGCAATCGTGGGATTGGCGGTGCTTGCCTTCAGCTTGATGGAGTAAGCGGGCGAGAGGTTGCAATCCGGCGGAAGACAGGCGGTTTGTGAAGCTTTCTCTGTCGGCGGCTTGGTGATGAAAGCATGGGAAACCGCCAAGTGATATTGAGCCTGCGAAGTTTTTTCTATTGGCGGGTTCGTTATGGAAGGACGAAAAGCTGAGAAGCAGTATCGAAGCAGTGAAGCTTTTCTGTCAGTGGCTTAGTGATGAAAGCATGAGAAACCGCCAAGTGATATTGAGCCTGCGAAGTTTTTTCTATTGGCGGGTTCGTTATGGAAGGACGAAAAGCTGAGAAGCAGTATCGAAGCAGTGAAGCTTTTCTATCGGTGGCTTAGTGATGAAAGCATGAGAAGCTGCGAAGGAGTATAGAGGCCCTGAAAGCTTTCTCTATCGGTGTCTGTACCAATTGTTAGAGAAATAGTAGTAAGGCCGTCGATATTGAAGTTGAGATTGAATTTAGGATTAAGATTAAAAGTCTGAAACCAATTGCCGGTCGGATGCGGGATTTATCCGAAATCCTTCTCGCCGAACTTGGGCAATGATTAAAGCCGGTTGAGTGGAACAATTGATTCATTGGAACGAAAACAACAAAAAACGTGGATTTTAAGAAAGGAGAAGTATTGTATTTTAATAAGCCCCTCGGGTGGACTTCGTTTAAGGTGGTGGGGCATGTCCGCTACCATATCTGCCGCCGGATGGGAGTGAAGAAACTGAAGGTGGGACACGCCGGAACGCTCGACCCTCTGGCTACGGGGGTGATGATCGTCTGTACGGGAAAGGCTACCAAGCGCATTGAAGAGTTCCAGTACCACACCAAAGAGTATGTGGCCACGCTCCGGCTGGGGGCGACCACTCCGTCGTACGATCTGGAGCACGAGATAGATGCCGTCTATCCTACCGGACATATCACGAGGGAGCGGGTGGAAGAAGTGTTGGCAAGCTTTGTGGGAACCATCGAACAGGTACCTCCCGCTTTTTCGGCTTGCATGGTCGACGGCAAGCGTGCTTACGAGCTGGCGCGCAAAGGGCGGGAAGTTGAACTAAAGCCGAAGCGGCTTGTTATAGATGAAGTAGAGCTGCTCGAATGCCGGTTGGACGATGCCGAACCGAAGATACGGATACGGGTGGTTTGCAGCAAAGGAACCTACATCCGCGCTTTGGCGCGCGATATCGGCGAAGCGCTCCATAGCGGGGCGCATCTCACCGAACTGGTTCGCACGCGTGTGGGAGATGTCCGGCTGGAGGACTGCCTGAACCCCGAATACTTCAAAGAGTGGATAGACAAACAGGAAATAGAAACAGAGGAAGAATCTAAAAATTAAGACATATTATGAAGTTATCGCAATTCAAATTTAAGTTACCCGAAGAGAAAATCGCTTTGCACCCGGCAAAGTACAGGGATGAATCTCGTCTGATGGTATTGCACCGCCACACAGGCAAGATTGAGCACAAACTGTTTAAAGAGGTTTTGGATTATTTTGATGATAAGGATGTGTTTATCTTCAACGACACGAAAGTGTTTCCCGCCCGCCTGTACGGAAACAAAGAGAAGACCGGCGCGCGCATCGAGGTGTTCCTGCTGCGCGAGCTGAACCAAGACCTCCGGCTGTGGGATGTGCTGGTGGATCCCGCCCGCAAGATACGTATCGGCAATAAGCTCTATTTCGGCGAAGACGACTCGATGGTGGCGGAGGTGATCGACAACACCACTTCGCGCGGACGTACGCTCCGCTTCTTGTACGACGGGTCTCACGAGGAATTCAAGAAGGCACTCTATGCCTTGGGCGAAACTCCCCTGCCGCACACCATCATCAACCGTCCGGTAGAGCCGGAAGACGCCGAACGCTTCCAGTCCATCTTTGCCCGCAACGAAGGGGCGGTGACTGCGCCGACGGCCAATCTGCACTTCAGCCGCGAGCTGATGAAACGGCTGGAGATAAAAGGCATCGACTTCGCTTACATTACGCTGCATGCCGGGCTGGGCAACTTCCGCGACATCGATGTGGAAGACCTGACGAAACACAAAATGGATTCCGAACAGATGTTCGTGAATGCCGAGGCGGTGAAAACCGTGAACCGTGCCAAAGACAACAACAGGAACGTCTGCGCCGTGGGCACTACCGTGATGCGCGCCATCGAGAGCGCCGTGAGCACCGACGGACATCTGAAAGAGTTCGAAGGCTGGACCAACAAGTTCATCTTCCCTCCCTACGAGTTTACGGTGGCCAATTCGATGATCTCCAACTTCCACATGCCGCTTTCCACCCTGCTGATGATTGTGGCTGCTTTCGGCGGCTACGAACAGGTGATGGGGGCCTACGACGTGGCGTTGAAAGAAGGTTACCGTTTCGGCACCTACGGCGACGCGATGCTGATTCTGGATAAATAAGCATTTTCTTGTACAACAAAACCCGATGTGATGAAGATATGTCCCATTTGCCACGAAGAGGTGGAAGACAGCTTTGAAATATGCTGGAACTGCAATTACAGCTTTCCCGAAGGAGCAATCATCGAGCTGCCCGAAGGAGAAGACGGCGGACGGAGCCTGGACTGCCTGCGCTGCCACACGCACATGCTCTACTCCGGTAGCTACAAGTTTCATGAAGGTTTTCAGACGGGTATGCTGGGCAACCTGTTCGAAATCTTTCAGAACAAAGAGGCTTTTGATTTGTATGTGTGTCCGCGATGCGGGAAAGTGGAGTTCTTCTCTCCGCTGAAATAAGAAGAAAGGCGAAAAAGCGTGTCCATGCACAGAGTATACATCAGTCTGGGAACCAATTTAGGCGACAAGGAGCGAAACCTTCGCCTGGCGCTGAAGCATATCGAAGAGCAGATAGGGAAAGTCGTTTCCCTGTCTGCTTTTTATGCTACCGCCCCGTGGGGTTTTACATCGGACAACAGCTTTCTCAATGCGGCGGCATGTGTAGAAACCCGGTTGCTCCCTTTGGATGTGCTGGAACGGACGCAGTCTGTGGAGCGCCGACTGGGGCGTAAACAGAAATCGGTAAATGGAGCCTACAAAGACCGTCTCATCGACATCGATCTCCTTCTATACGACGACTGGGTTGTTTCCGACGTCTCTCCTTCGGGAGCGCGGCTCACTCTTCCCCATCCGTTGATGGCGGAACGCGATTTCGTGCTTCGGCCTTTGGCGGAAATCGCCCCGCAGCTGCTGCATCCCGTTCTGGGAAAAACGGTCGAACAGCTTCATGCCGGGCTGTTGGATAAAGAACGCTGTTAGAAAAAACACCTGCTGCGCGCTGTTCATACATACTCATCGGTGCCGGCTATATATTCTTCATTCGTGCCGGCTATATATACTCACCGCGCTGGCCATATATACTCACCGTGCCGGCTATATATTCTTCATCCGTGCCGCCTATATATATACTCACCGTGCTGACTATATATACTCACCGTGCTGGCCATATATACTCATCTATGCTGACCATATATACTCACCGCGCTATCCATATATACTCACCGCGCTGGCCGTATATACTCACCGTGCTGGCCATATATGCTCATCTATGCTGACCATATATACTCACCGTGCCATCACATGCCCCCATGTATACTTCGCACACATACCCCCCCCACGACGGCAAAAAGTGTATCCGCCTATACCCGACAAACGCCTGCCTGACTGTATAGTTCTCTGCTTCCTACAGCCTTAGCATCTAAAACATCATATATTGCTGTCTGCCTGACTGTATAGCTCTCTGCTTCCTCGTCAGCGACTAAATGATAGAGGCAAAGCCGGCTGTCTGTCTGACTGTATAGCTCTCTGCTTCTTGCATGTTGCAGTCCCGCACGGCATAGCCGGTGTATCATCGAACAAGAATATTCTTCCCAACGGCTACTGCAAAAATATCGGAAATATAGATAAGAAGTGTGTATATTTGGGGCGAATATGTGTGTGTTTTGTGCGATTCTCCTTATCTTTGTCCCCCGAAATGAAAGTGTGGATAGATTTGAGCAGCTTGCAACCACCGAAAAAAATGCTAAAACACGACTATTACTCCCGTTTTCAGCGATTTATTGCAGTATGCTCTTTCCCCTCCCCTTGCATTTCTTGTTATTGATTTTTTTTAACGTGGAGTTTATAAACTAAAAAAAGAAGATATGGGATACTTATTTACATCCGAATCGGTGTCGGAAGGACACCCCGATAAGGTAGCCGATCAGATATCGGATGCCGTGCTTGACAAGCTGTTGGCTTACGACCCCAGCTCGAAAGTAGCTTGCGAAACACTGGTGACGACCGGACAGGTGGTACTGGCGGGTGAAGTGAAAACAAAAGCATACGTCGACCTGCAACTCATCGCGCGTGAGGTGATTAAAAAAATCGGCTACACCAAAGGCGAATATATGTTCGAAAGCAACTCCTGCGGCGTGCTTTCGGCCATCCACGAGCAAAGCCCCGACATCAACCGCGGCGTAGAACGTCAGGACCCGATGGAACAGGGAGCGGGCGATCAGGGGATGATGTTCGGCTATGCGACGAACGAAACCGAAAACTACATGCCGCTTTCGCTCGATCTGGCTCACCGCATCTTGCTGGCTTTGGCCGATATCCGTCGCGAAGGCAGGGAGATGACTTATCTTCGCCCCGACGCAAAGAGTCAGGTGACGATTGAATACGACGACAACGGTACGCCCGTGCGCATCGACACCATTGTGGTGTCTACGCAGCACGACGACTTCATACAGCCTGCCGATGATTCGGAAGCTGCCGCGCTGAAAGCCGACGAAGAGATGCTGGCCGTGATTCGTCGCGACGTGATCGAGGTGCTCATGCCCCGCGTCATCGCTTCCATTCATCACGATAAAGTGCTGGCGCTGTTCAACGACCGCATCACGTACCACGTGAACCCTACCGGTAAGTTCGTTATCGGCGGTCCTCACGGAGATACGGGTTTGACGGGGCGCAAGATCATCGTCGACACGTACGGAGGCAAGGGCGCGCACGGCGGCGGAGCGTTCTCGGGCAAAGACCCCAGCAAGGTAGACCGTTCGGCAGCCTATGCCGCACGCCACATTGCCAAGAACATGGTAGCTGCCGGCGTGGCGGACGAGATGCTGGTTCAGGTGAGCTATGCCATCGGTGTGGCACGCCCCATCAACATATTCGTAGACACTTACGGACGCAGCCACGTGAAAATGACCGACGGCGAGATAGCCCGCAAGATCGACCAGCTGTTCGACCTTCGCCCGAAGGCCATCGAAGAGCGTCTGAAACTCCGCAACCCCATCTATCAGGAGACGGCGGCTTACGGACACATGGGACGCGAGCCTCAGGTGGTGACGAAGAAATTCGCCTCACGCTATGAGGGAGCTAAAACTGTGGAAGTGGAACTCTTCACATGGGAGAAGCTCGATTATGTAGATAAAATCAAAGCCGCTTTCGGCTTATAAATGCATTACGCAATTGATTGTTTTTATAATACAGATGACGAAAATCCGTGACTTTGCTCCTGTGAAGGAGCAGGTTGCGGATTTTTTTAATTAGACGGATTGCAGATAAACACTTTTGTGTTTTTGTTTGTTTTCTGTCACAGAAGTAAAAATTAAGGTAAAAAGAAAAAAGTTTCAAGATGAAAAAAACATTGTTATTAGCATTCGTATGTGCCGCATTAGTGGCTTGTGGAAAAGACGATCCCATTGATTTGCCTCAGCCGGCGCCTAAGCCTGCGCCGGAACAACAGAAAGAATCCGGCAACCCTGAAAATCCCAATTCCGATAATCCCAACCCTACTCCTCCAAACTCCGAACAACCTGACTCCGGACAGCCTGCTCCGGCTCCGATTGTGACGAAAGAAGAGATAACGGTTTATTTTGGTTTTAGCAACGAAGATGTAAACTCAGCTATTGCGCGTACCCGCACAGTAAAGGGAGTTCAGAAAATAGGCGATAAGAACATCGAAGTAACCAAGGCCGAGGTGAACAGCAAAGACGAAACAGCTGGTTCGTTTGTGCTGCATCTGCAAGGTAAGGTGAACGATAAGGCTTTCGAAACGACATTGACGTTCGACGGATTCACCAAGCGTCCGGATAATTACAATATGGGAAAGCGTGTGCAAGGCAAATGGAAAGCCGGGGTAGACAAATATGCCAAATTCGATCTGGACTATCTGCTGCGTGAAAAAAAGACCGATAAGTTTACTGCGGAATACCTTAGCGAGGCGATAGAATTCTATTCCACTGATTTTGACGGGACTCCCTTCTACTACACGGAAGAAGACATCAAGAAGTCTGTGATATCGGATATGAAATACAACTCGAATGGTGGAGGAGAAATCTCTTTCAACCTGACTTACGGCTCCGCAAAAAGCGAAACTCCCATTCGTCTTGCCATAGATAAAAACAGCTACTACGCCGGAAAAGTGACGGTTGATGCTGATTTTGCGAAAGGATTGTATGTGAGAGGAGTAGAGAAAAACTATGCGCTGTTTGGTGGACGAGCTATTAGATATGATGAAAAGTTGTACGCTGTTCAATGTGTAGGGGCAAACAGTACCAGTGAGTCCGAGGGTAAGCTCACCTTGAATTATAACTTGATGATAAACAATGGGAGTGATGAGCCTTTGGCTTCTTTCAGTAAAGAGATTAAAGGATTTAAGTCGCTCAGAGAATTGAAAAACGAGTTGGAGCTTTATACGACTCCTGATTTGATGGATTTTATGAGGAGAAAACTTGAAAAACAACCTCTTGGTGATGTAAAGTCTGTTATAAATCCATCTGTTCAGACTTGGGTGAAGTATATCTCATTCGAAGTCAAAAGAGGTGGACATAACTATTATCTTGACTGGACAGACAACAGCAAGACGTCACTCCGAAGCGGAGAAGGTTCTGCTGCTGATGTATATTTAGACCATCCAAAATTTGAGTTGCTATCTGCCAATTTGGGAAATAATAATGGCAATGGTCCCAAAATGCTGAGTCTCAAATTGAAATTGGTCTATGCTAACGAAAGATCATTGAGCGATGATAATGTTACTTTCGGTATGGCGATACACATTCCTTCAAAGTAAAGCTACGCATTTTTAACTGTAATCATTTAATCAAAATCCCCCGCTCCACACAGACAGAGCGGGGGATTTTCCGTATATCGACGTCGCGGTTCTGAAAAACATTTGTGCCCTTAGCTGCTGATGCCGCCGGGGATTTTTCTGTATGTCGACATTACAACTCTCGTTTTCGCAGGTGAAGAATATCGATGCGCTTGCATGGGGAGTGCCTTCCTCATATGGAAAAGTGCTTCCACAACTGCTCTCTCATAAGAAGCTAAGAGCCGTCCGTAAAGGGGGGGCTTCCTCAATATCCTTAGAGTCTCCTAATGGAAAACATCGGCAAGCAATGGACCTGCGTTAGGTTCTTCCCAAATATCTTTGGCTCTTCTTCTATTGGTGCCGTCATAAGAAGCTAAGAACCGTCCGTAAAGGGGGGCTTCCTCAATATCCTTAGAGTCTCCTAATGGAAAACATCGGCAAGCAATGAACCTGCGTTAGGTTTTTCCCAAATATCTTTAAAGCCTCTTTCATTAGTGCCGGCGTAAGAGTCTAAGAACCATTGGTAAAGGCGATATAAAGCCCTCTGCCTGAAAAGTCGCGTTTGGGTATAACGGTGTTTGACATCATCAGGTTGAGGTTGATGTAAGGGCCCCCTGCACCGATGTGTTCGATGAATTGACGGTCTTTGGTCGTCAGACTAAGATTCATGTAAGGAGGGGAAGAAATTAGTATCCACATCACCTATCCATCAGCTGCCGTTTTGTTCAGGTTCGTGTAAGGGGAGGCAAAGAATGTGTTGCAATCATATTCTTGCACCGAGTGCGGATAATCGCCCGTTTTTTTGTACTTTTGCCTGCGAATAAGAATATTAAACCGTGAGGAAACAATGAATCAGATTAATTCCGTATGCGTATATAGCGCCTCCAGTACTCAGATAGATACCGTATATTTCGAAGCCGCCGAATCTTTGGGCCGCTTGCTTGGCAAACAGCAAATCCGCCTGATAAACGGTGCGGGAGCCATCGGGCTGATGAGGGCAGTGGCGGATGCCGCGCTTGCTGCCGGAGGGGCGGTGACGGGAGTGATCCCTCACTTCATGGTAGAGCAGGGCTGGCATCATACGGGACTTACCGAACTTATCGAGGTGGAGTCGATGCACGAGCGCAAGCAGAAGATGGCGGACCTTAGCAATGGGGTTATCGCTCTGCCGGGAGGATGCGGAACGCTGGAGGAGTTGCTCGAGGTGATTACGTGGAAGCAACTGGGGTTATATCTTTACCCCGTAGTGATACTCAACACGAACGGGTTCTTCGACCCGCTGCTCGAAATGCTCGAACGGGCTATCGACCAAAGTTTCATGCGCCGCCAGCACGGAGATATATGGAAAGTGGCGAAAACGCCCGAAGAGGCTGTGGAACTGCTGTATAATACTTCGCTCTGGGATGTCTCCATCCGTAAATTCGCGGCTATATGAGAGAAGGAATGCCGGACACGTTGCCTCTGTTCTATCGCGACAGGTTTGTTTCGACAGATACGTTGCGGCTGACCGAATATAAGTCGGTGCAGGAACGGAAGCCCGGTTTTGAGGGTGCCCCTCTTCCTTATTCTCCGCGTATGGACGATGCCGTCGCACTGACCTTGCTCGCCTGCTTTTTCCTTACCTCCATCGTTTTGGCACATGGGAAGAAATTTCTTGCCGCACAGGTGAGCACTTTTTTCTTGCATCGTGAGCGGACTACTATTTTTGCCACTTCTACATCAACCGAAGTGCGTTATCTCGTTGCATTGGTGGTGCAGACCGCCGTGCTGGCGGGAGTGGCTGCCTTCGATTATTTCCACATCGTGCGTCCGGTATTGATGGAACGTATTCCTCCACTTTTGCTGTTGGGCGTTTATGCCGGAAGCTGTCTGCTCTATGTCCTGTTGAAATGGGTTGTTTATATGTTTCTGGGGTGGATTTTCTTTGACAAAAACAAAACGGGCATTTGGTTGGAATCTTATTTCGCGCTGGTTTATTACTTTGGATTCGCTCTTTTTCCGTACGTTCTCTTTCTCATTTATTTCGAATTAGACCTCTCTAAATTGGTCGTTTTTGGGGCGATTATATTCTTTTTTACTAAAATATTGATGCTTTATAAGTGGATAAAGCTTTTTTCTCATCAAATCACTGATGTTTTCCTTTTAATTTTGTACTTTTGCGCTCTAGAAATTGTGCCCTGTTTGTTACTCTATCAGAGCATGGTACAGATTAACAATTTATTGCTAATAAAATTTTAGGACGTTGAAAATTAAGAAAGTATTAGTCTCGCAGCCTAAGCCTGCGTCAGAGAAGTCTCCCTATTATGACATTGCGGAGAAGTATGGCGTAAAAATCGATTTCCGGCCGTTTATTAAGGTTGAAAGCCTTTCGGCTAAAGAATTCCGGCAACAGAAGATTTCAATTCTCGATCACACTGCCGTTATTTTCTCATCCCGCCATGCGATCGACCATTTCTTTCATTTGTGCGGGGAGTTGCGGATCACTATTCCGGAAACGATGAAATATTTCTGCGTGACCGAAGCTGTTGCATTGTATATCCAGAAATACGTCCAGTATCGCAAGCGGAAAATCTTCTTCGGAAACACCGGGAAGATTGAGGACTTGGTGCCTTCCATTGTAAAACACAAAACGGAGAAATACCTCGTTCCGATGTCGGATGTACACAACGACGATGTGAAGAATCTGCTGAGCAAGCACCACATCACTCATACCGAAGCGGTGATGTATCGCACGGTGAGCAATGATTTCGCGCCCGATGAGGAGTTCGATTACGACATGCTGGTGTTTTTCAGCCCGTCCGGAGTGACTTCGCTGAAGAAGAACTTCCCCGACTTCGACCAGAAAGATATCAAAATCGGTACGTTCGGGTCCACTACCGCTCAGGCTGTGCGCGACGCCGGACTTCGTCTCGACCTTGAAGCGCCTACCGTGAAGGCTCCTTCGATGACTGCCGCATTGGATATGTTTATCAAGGAAAACAATAAATAAGTTCACTAAAAGCTCAGTGTATACTTTGCGTAAAGCCGAAAGGCTGAATAGTAAGATTTTAATCGGAAAGATGTTCGAAAGCGGTACTTCCAAATCGTTTTCCATCTTTCCGATACGCATTGTATATATGCCGCTCGAAGAAGCGAAGCAACCGGCCTCGATACTGATCAGCGTGTCGAAGCGGAAGTTCAAACGGGCGGTGCGGCGCAACCGTGTGAAGCGGCAGATACGCGAAGCTTACCGGAGGAACAAGCACTTGCTGACGGACGAATTGCTGCGCCGCGGACAGTGTCTCGCCATTGCTTTTATCTATTTGTCGGATGAGTTCGTAACTACTTCCGAGCTGGTGGATAAGATGAAAACGGCGCTTTTGCGCATTTCCGAAACGCTTCCCGAATGAAAGCCTCTTCTTCGATAGGTACTTCTTCCGGAAAGCGTCCGCGACATCCCCGACGGGCAGCCCGCAATCGCTTTTCTTCGGTATATGCTTTTTTCGGAAGTGTTTGGAAATACAGACAAGTAATAGCGCGACTCTTTTCTTCCATATATGCTTCTTTGGGAAAGGGGTTGAAGCGCGTTCTCTCGTTCGTACTCCTACTCCCCATTTACTTTTACCGCCTCTGCATCTCTCCGCTAACGCCTCCCTCGTGCCGCTTTACGCCTACCTGCTCCGCCTATGCGATAGAAGCCATCAAGAAACACGGACCGTTCAAAGGGCTGTATTTGACCGTGAGGCGCATCCTGCGCTGCCATCCTTGGGGCGGTTCGGGTTATGATCCTGTTCCTTAGATATTCATACCGACAATCAATTCCTCACCTCTCAAAAACCAACGATATGGCAGCAGATGTAAATCGCATATTGGATATCCACACCCATCGCACCGACCGTCTCGATGAGTCTGTTTACAACTGTCGTCTGCGGGCAGAAGGGGCAGACCATTACGATAAGCCTTTTTGTTCTGTAGCGGCCCCCCTTTTAGAAAGCCTCTCCGGTTCACAGGTTCGCTACCAAGAATCTTCTCATTCGATAGAACCCGATCTTTCAGAGAACCCCTGCGACTCGCCGTATTCCAGCGATGCGCCTTCTTGCTCCATAGAATCCTCTCTTTCAGAAAGCCCCTGCGACTCACCGTATTCCAGCGATGCGCTTTCCCACTCCATAGAGTCCGGTCTTTCACAAAGCCCCTCCGGCTCGCCGTATTGCTGCGACGCGCCTTTTTGCTCGATAGGTATTCATCCTTGGGATTTGACTGCGGAAAATTCGGAGCGGTTGTGGGACGTTCTTCAGCGGGAGTTGGAACGACGGAAGTCCGAGAACCGGCCGTGCGTTGCGATAGGCGAAGCAGGGCTTGACAAGCTGGCTGCCGCCCCGATGGAGTTGCAGGTGAAAATCTTCGAGCGTCAAGTAGCCCTGTCGGAAGACTGTCGGTTGCCGCTCATTATTCACTGTGTGAAAGCGGTCGATGAACTGTTGGCAGTGAAAAAGCGTCTGGCGGCCCTTCAACCTTGGATATGGCACGGATTTAGGGGGAAGTCGGAGCAGGCCTCGCAGCTTCTTCGCCACGGGTTTTACCTCTCTTTGGGTGAGCATTATTCGCAGGAGGCGATGCGGGCGATACCCGCTTCGCGGCTGTTTCTCGAAACGGATGAAAGCGTGCTGGATATCAGCGACATCATTCGGAGAGCCGCCGAAGTCCGCGGGGTGGATGCGGAGTGTCTGCAAGAGACGTTGAGGGAGAATGTGCAAAAAGTCTTTTTTAAACGCTAAAGAGTTGTGTATTCAGATAAAGAGTCGTAATTTTGCCTTTTCGGATAGATCGCCTGCTGAATCCGGAGTCACGTTGCGCGGCTTTGCCGTCGGGAAGGCTTCGCTTATTGCAGGATTATGGATTGAATAATAACCAAATAATATAAAATAACGATGAATTTTGTAGAAGAATTGAGATGGCGCGGCATGTTGCAAGATATCATGCCGGGAACGGAAGAGTTGTTGGGCAAAGAGCAAGTTACAGCCTATCTGGGAATCGACCCTACGGCAGATTCGTTGCACATCGGTCACCTTTGCGGGGTGATGATGCTTCGCCATTTTCAACGTTGCGGCCATAAGCCGTTGGCGCTTATCGGAGGCGCTACCGGTATGATCGGCGACCCTTCGGGAAAGTCGGCGGAGCGCAATCTGCTCGACGAAGAGACGCTGGCTCACAATCAGGCATGCATCAAGAAGCAGTTGGCGAAGTTTCTCGATTTTGAATCGGACCAACCCAACCGTGCGGAACTGGTGAACAACTACGACTGGATGAAGAACTTCTCTTTCCTCGACTTCGCCCGCGAGGTGGGTAAACATATCACGGTGAACTATATGATGGCGAAAGACTCGGTGAAGCGCCGTCTGAGCGGTGAGGCCCGCGACGGACTGTCGTTCACGGAGTTCACGTATCAGCTGTTGCAGGGATACGACTTCCTGCATCTGTACGAAACCAAAGGATGCAAGCTTCAGATGGGCGGTTCGGACCAATGGGGAAACATCACCACAGGAACGGAGTTGATTCGCCGTACCAACGGGGGAGAGGTGTTCGCGCTGACTTGCCCGTTGATTACGAAAGCCGACGGCGGTAAGTTCGGCAAAACGGAGTCGGGCAACATCTGGCTCGATCCGCGCTATACCTCTCCGTATAAGTTCTACCAGTTCTGGCTGAATGTGAGCGATGCCGACGCCGAACGCTACATCAAGATATTTACCTCCATCGGCCGGGAAGAAATCGATGCGTTGGTTGCCGAACATCAGGCTGCTCCGCACCTGCGTGTGTTGCAGAAACGCTTGGCGAAGGAGGTGACCGTGATGGTTCATTCCGAAGAAGAGTACAACGCGGCTGTAGAGGCTTCGAACATCCTCTTCGGCAACGCCACTTCCGAGGCTTTGCGCAAACTGGACGAAGATACGTTGCTGGCTGTATTCGAGGGAGTTCCCCAGTTCGAGGTGTCGCGCAGCGCATTGGCCGAAGGTGTGAAAGCTGTCGACCTGTTTGCAGACCATGCCGCAGTGTTCGCCTCTAAGGGAGAGATGCGCAAACTCGTGCAAGGCGGTGGCGTGTCGCTCAACAAGGAGAAGCTGGAAGCGTTCGACCGTGAAGTGACCGTATCCGATTTGTTGAACGACAAGTATTTGCTGGTTCAGCGCGGTAAGAAGAACTACTACCTGCTGATTGCAAAATAAGATTATACTTGAGGGGATGTCACAGCTGACATAAGAGTCGCCCCTGCTGTTATTCGTAAAGTAAAACCGTTATCAAGGAACGTTCTTCATCCTTTGATAGCGGTTTTTCGTGTTTCAAGCCAGAGCGATCTTTATTTGATTAGTCAAACTTCCTCGCTAAGCGTTTTAATATACTTTTAATTTAGGTTCTTCGAACCTTGAGTGCAGCTTAATTATTAAAATATTCATAGGTTTCCTTTGGCTGTATTTTTTTTATTTTAGTATCTGAACCATTATGGTTGTAGTGGGATATGCATTGATATATCGCGTCTTTCTTTCCGTTCGTAAGCCTCCGGTAAACCACGTATTTTCTGCAATCTCTTCGACCAGTATCTTTGTGCCCAAAAATAAAACTTATGATGACACGAGAAGAAGTTGCAGAAATTATTATGTACTGCAAGGAACACAAAGTAACTTATAAATCAAGGCTGGCGGAACTCAATATCCCTGTCTGGAGATTTTATGACAGCAAGTCCCGTTATGCAGAAGAACAGTCCTGCGTCAATACTTCCAAAGGCGATTTTATAGAACTGGGACAAAGCGGCACATTTATTCCTGTCCCGTCATTTAC
>NZ_ATZH01000024.1 GCF_000428105.1 Bacteroides pyogenes DSM 20611 = JCM 6294
ACGGGACAGGAATAAATGTGCCGCTTTGTCCCAGTTCTATAAAATCGCCTTTGGAAGTATTGACGCAGGACTGTTCTTCTGCATAACGGGACTTGCTGTCATAAAATCTCCAGACAGGGATATTGAGTTCCGCCAGCCTTGATTTATAAGTTACTTTGTGTTCCTTGCAGTACATAATAATTTCTGCAACTTCTTCTCGTGTCATCATAAGTTTTATTTTTGGGCACAAAGATACTGGTCGAAGAGATTGCAGAAAATACGTGGTTTACCGGAGGCTTACGTTTGTAAAACAGTCATAGTGGCATTTTGGCTTTTTGTCGTTTTCAAAATAACCTTTCCGTAGGCTGTATGATTCGATTGTTAAACTGATAATCTTCTGAAAATCAAATAAAAGAGCTGCCTAAACATCTTTACGAACGAGGAATATTACCCCATTTTCGGCCAAAAAACAGCGTAATGTGGCTTTATCGACACATTGCTTCTGCCAGGCTTCAAAAGCCGGGTGGGAGAGAGCCAAAGGAAACTTTTCCTACGTCTTTATTTTTAAGAAAAGATATGACGTAAATCCGCCCGGTCGCATATCGCGCCTATAAACAATGAAGGATTCTTTTCCGGAAGCAACGAAGCGTTTCGTCACGATTGGCGAGACGCCATGTGCGGTATTAAATATTTTTTCCGGATAATCATAAACCACCCCAACAGAATCAATCCTTTGGCAATGGTGGTGACACAGACCGCCCACCAGATTCCTTCCACACCCATTCCCATGTTTACGAACAGAATAGCGAGCGGAATCCGCATATAATTGCATCCGATGCTGACAATAGCCGGAGGAACGGTACGCCCGAGACCGTAAAACACTCCCTGCATTGTAATCTCGAGCATCATGAACAATTGCGAATAACCGTCTATGCGGAGAAAAACTCCGCCCGCTTCGTAAGCGGCTCGCTCCGGCACGAAGATTGAGAAGACTTCGCTGCCGTAGCATACGAACAAGAATGTACAGAATGTGCCGAGAATACCCGTCATCCACAGGGTTGTCTGCCAGGCTTTAAGCACGCGGTCTGTTCTTCCCCCGGCGTAGTTTTGAGCAATGAAGGCACTGAGGGCGGTGGAAAAGCCTTGAGAAGTATTCCACGTAATCGCTTCAATCTGTCCTCCGGTAGTGAACGTCATCAGCCCTATATGCCCGCCTTGCTCGGACGCCGTGCGGCAAAGAAACATATTCACGAAAGCAAAAAGAGTATTTAATGCGGCAACGGGGAAACCCAATTTGAAAATACGATGAGCGTATTTCTTTTTGAGAGCGGTAAAAAAGGGGAATCGTCCCAATAGCACATCCCTGACGCGAAGCTGATAGATGAAGATCAACAACACAGTAGCTTCCGAAATCCATGTGGCATAAGCGGCTCCGTTTGTTCCCAGCTTGAGCCCGAAAATCAGCAAAGGGTCGAGAAGCATATTCAATACCAGTCCCGCGCTGCTGATATAAAAAGGAACTTTGCTTCGTCCCGCCGCATTGTAAATACCGGTGAAAGCTGCGGAAAGAAAGACAAAGGGCAATCCTGTGGAGATAATCCGCAGATACTTCACAGCGGCGGCGCTGATAGGAGCTTCCAGCTCGTAAATGCTGATGATGGGGCGGGCGAATATGAACAGCAGGCTGCCCAAACAAAGGGAAATAATTAATGCAAGCGTAATATTATGAGAAGCGAATTGCCGGGCGTCGTCCTGATTCTGCGCCCCGATAGATTGCCCCACACTTACTTCCGAACCGACTTTATTTAAAAGTGAAATCGACCCCGACATCCATGCCAGAAGACTGACGGAACCGATGGCGGCTACAGCCTCGCTGCCTATTCTTCCTACCCAAGCCATGTCCGTAAGGCTATACGCCATTTGAATGAACGATGTAGCCATGATGGGCATGGCCAGATTAAAGAGTTGTCGATTGATAGGACCGTGCGTCAGATTCTTGATTCCTTGCATACAAATAATTTCTATTGTGAAAAAGTTTGCAAAGATACATAAAAATCCGGTTTTTACTATTACTTATTCCGTTATTCCGGCAAGCAGGAATAGAGCGGATCACACTTTATGTCTTATTTTGACTTCCGGTATTCCAACGGTGTCATTCCGGTCATCCGCTTAAAGAATTTGCAGAAAAAGGAAGGGTTTGGGAAATTCAGTTCATCCGAAACCTGATAAATCACATAGTTGCTGTGTTTCAGCAATACTTTGGCCTTGAGCGTGACGGAACGGTTTATCCACTCCATCACTGTCTGCCCGCTGGTCTGCCGGATAACGGTGTTCAGATAGCGCGGAGTCAGGCATAGCTTGTCTGCATAAAAAGCAACGTTGCGCTCCGTACGGCTATGGGCATTAGCCAAAGAGATGAAGCGCCGGAATATTTCTTCCCGCCGTGTCATGCAATTGCTGCCCGATTGATTTTGAGGACGGGCAATGTGTTCGATATGATGCAACAATCCTTCCAAGAGATGTTGAACAACCTCTTTGTGAAACTCTTTATTCCGGACAATATTCCATATTAATGTAAAGAAGTCTTGGATAAGTATCCATTCTTCGGCTGTCAATAACAACAAAGATTGGGGATACTGCTGAAAAAATAATTCAGAAAAGTTTTCTCCATCTGTTCTGAGAAGGAAATCACCGTTAAAGGCAATCATCTGCGCTTTGAAGTCCGGTGAGACTTTAATTAATTGGGCGATAGAGTCTGGCGGCACGAGAAACAAATGATTGGATTGAGGCTGATGTTCCAACAGATTGAGAGAAACATGAGCCGAGCCTTGTCGCACCAGAATAATACGCGCTCCTATAATGCGATAGAGTTGTCCGTCAGTGAGAAAGGTTTTCGTCTGGTTAAGGTTTTTGATAAAACCGAAATCAGAGTTGATGAAATGTGTTTGACCATGCTGGGGCATTTGCATCTCTTCAAATAAACGAAGACTTAAATCCAAAGGTTCTTTTTGTTTCATGCTTCCTGTTCTTTCCTGCAAAGATAATAAAATAGCAGCTATTTAAGGGATTATATCTTTTTCTCGAACTAATAGAGCATTTCTGCCAACTATCGGAATATGGTTGTGCATCGGGAACACTTACCTTTGCATTGTAAAAAACTAATTGAAGATATATGAAAGAAATCATGTTCAGTTTTTTTCTTTGGCTACCCGTTGCCGGAACGTATGCCCAAACAACTTTGGACGAATGCAGGCGCAAAGCGCAGGAACACTATCCGTTGGTACGCCGGTACAGTTTGATAGAAAGGGCAAAAGCATACAATATAGAGAATGCGTCGAAGGGGTATTTGCCCCAATTCGCTTTTTCGGCCAAGGCAACTTATCAAAGTGACGTTACGGAACTGCCGCTGAAGATTCCGAATATCGACATGAAAGGAATTCCGAAAGACCAGTACCTCGTGATGCTGGAGTTGCAACAGAATGTTTGGGACAGCGGGAAAATACGGATACAGAAGAAGCAGGCGGCAGCAGAGGCCGAGATAGAACGGCAAAATGTAAATGTGGAAATGTATGCTTTGAATAGCCGGATAAACCGCCTTTTCTTCGGCATTTTGTTGTTGGACGAACAGTTGAAACAGAACATCTTATTGCAAGAAGAGTTGAAAAGGAACGAACAGCAGATAACAGCCTATCGAAAATACGGTATTGCCAACCGGTCCGATCTGGATGCCGTGAGCGTGGAACTGCTGAACACACGCCAAAAACAAATGGAGCTTTCGACTTTGCGTGCGGCTTATTTGAAAATGTTGTCGCTGTTCGTAGGAGAGGAGCTATTGCCCGAAACGGTTTTAGAGAAGCCGGTACTTGTAAAACCTTTTTCGGACACGGAAGAAATTTACCGGCCGGAACTTTTGTGGTTCGATGCTCAGAAAAACGGAATCCATGTACAGGAAAAAGCGTTGAACATAAGACATCTTCCGCATTTAAGCCTTTTTGCGCAAGGCGCTTACGGAAACCCCGGACTGAACATGCTGAAAAACAAATTTTCTCCATTTTACGTGGCAGGGCTCCGATTCGTCTGGAATTTCGGAAGCCTGTATACGTTGAAAAACGACCGCAAACTGATATCGGACAGATATCGGCAGATAGACAACAGCCGGGATGTTTTTCTTTTCAACACCCGCTTGCAAATGGTACAACAGCGGCAGGCAATCCGTTCGCTGGAACAACAAATGCAAGATGATGATGAGATCATCCGCCTGCGCGGTAATATCCGGCGGTCGGCTGAAGCCAAAGTAGCTAACGGTACACTCACGGTAACGGAGTTATTACGCGAGTTGACTGCCGAAAGCCTTGCCCGGCAAACGAAAGCATTGCACGAAATCCAATGGCTTATGGCTATTTATGAATTAAAACATACGACCAACCATTAATATTTTCGGATTATGAAACAAACCTTAAAAGCCGGAATCCGGGGAACGGCATTTTTAATGTTCTTTGCTTGCGGCAATAAAACACCGGATTATGACGCCACCGGAACATTCGAGGCTACGGAAATAGTTGTTTCCGCCGAAGTTACCGGTCGATTGCTCCGCTTGGATGTGGAAGAAGGAGCCCGGCTGCAAGCGGGTGAAGAGGTCGGCTTGATAGACACAGTGCAAATCTATCTTAAGAAGCTGCAACTCGAAGCGGGAATGAAATCGGTGGAAAATCAACTCCCCGACTTGCCTAAACAGATTGCCGCCATCAAGCAGCAAATTTCTACCGCCCGCCACGAGAAAGAGCGAGTGGAGAATCTGTTGGCGGCAGGTGCTGCCACTCATAAGCAGTTGGATGACCGGAATGCCCAAGTCGAATTGCTCGAAAAGCAGCTTGCTGCACATGAGTCTACGCTGAGAAAGAATGTGAACAGCCTGACGGAACAAGGAAATTCTGCGGCTATTCAGGTAGCGCAGGCGGCAGATTTACTTGAAAAATGCCACATCCGCGTACCTGTGGGAGGAACAGTTTTGACAAAGTATGCGGAAGCCGGAGAATTGGCTGCCACCGGAAGACCACTGTTTAAAATAGCAGAAATAGATCATATGTATCTGCGGGCCTATATCACTTCGGAACAATTGTCGCAAGTAGCGTTGAATGACAGTGTGAACGTGTATGCCGATTATGGTGGCTCGCGTCAAAAAGCTTATCCCGGCACAGTTACGTGGATTTCCGACAGAGCGGAGTTTACTCCCAAAACCATCTTGACAAAAAATGAACGTGCCAACCTTGTATATGCCGTAAAAATAGCGGTAAAAAACGACGGAGAGTTAAAAATTGGAATGTATGGGGGAGTAGTGTTCCGGTGAACGGGAATAAGACAAAGAGTCAAACGCAGAGTTTTGATGGTATGGATAAAAAAGAAACAATAGTAGTTGTCAGGGATGTCTGCAAGAGATACGGAGAGTTAGAAGCGTTGAAAAATGTTTCGTTCTCGGTGAAACGCGGAGAAATATTCGGACTAATCGGTCCGGACGGAGCCGGTAAGAGCACCTTGTTCCGCATTCTCACCACATTGTTGCTTGCAGATTGCGGAGTAGTGGAAGTAGATGGATGCGACACAGTAAAAGACTATAAAAAAATCCGTACACGAATAGGATATATGCCCGGACGTTTTTCGCTCTATCAAGACTTGACGGTGGAGGAGAATATTGAATTCTTCGCAACCCTCTTCCACACTTCGGTTCAGGAGAATTATCAACTGATTAAAAACATTTATGAGCAGATAGAACCTTTTAAAAAAAGAAGGGCAGGAGCCTTGTCGGGCGGAATGAAACAGAAGTTGGCGTTAAGCTGCGTGCTGATTCATAAACCGAAAATTCTCTTTCTGGATGAACCGACTACGGGAATCGATCCGGTATCTCGCAAAGAGTTTTGGCAAACGCTTCATTATCTCCGTGAAACGGGCATTACCATCATCGTGTCTACTCCCATTATGAACGAGGCCCGGCAATGCGACCGGATAGCTTTTATCAATCATGGAGAAATTGAAGGCATCGATACGCCCGAACATGTGCTCCGGCAGTTTTCCGCTATCCTTTGTCCGCCACCGTTAGATCGAACAGATATTAAGTGTAATACCGCTCCTGCAATTGAAGTGGAGCGACTGACGAAACGTTTTGGCGAGTTTACGGCCGTAAACCATATTTCTTTCCAGGTAAACAAAGGCGAGATTTTTGGTTTCTTGGGAGCAAATGGTGCAGGAAAGACAACTGCCATGCGCATGCTTTGCGGCTTAAGTCGTCCGACTTCAGGTGTCGGTAAAGTTGCCGGTTTTGATATTTACCGGCAAACGGAAGAAGTGAAAAAACATATCGGCTATATGAGCCAGAAGTTTTCGTTGTATGAAGACTTGAAAGTATGGGAGAATATTCGTCTTTTCGGTGGAATATACGGAATGAGCGATATGGAAATAAAACGGAAAACCGATGAGATGTTGGAATATCTGGGCTTTCGGGCAGAACGGAATGTTGTTGTGAAAAGTCTGCCGTTGGGCTGGAAGCAAAAGCTGGCTTTCTCGGTATCGATATTCCACGAACCAAAAATCGTTTTCCTAGACGAGCCTACAGGAGGTGTAGACCCTGCTACCCGACGTCAGTTTTGGGAGCTGATTTATCAGGCTGCCGATCGGGGAATCACAGTATTCGTTACTACGCATTATATGGATGAAGCCGAATATTGCGACCGGATATCTATTATGGTCGATGGGGAAATCAAAGCACTCGATACGCCTGCCAATCTGAAGAAGCAGTTCGGCGCAGATACAATGGATGATGTTTTTCAACAACTGGCCCGTCATGCGGTACGAAAAGCAGATTGAATTATGAAGCAGTTTATGGCTTTTGTGAAAAAAGAGTTTCATCACATATTTCGCGATCGGCGAACTATGCTGATATTGCTGGGGATGCCGATCGTACAAATCATATTGTTCGGTTTTGCTATCCGTACGGAGGTGAAAAACGTGCGAATGGCAGTGCTTGATCCTTCGAACGATGTCGCGACTCAAAAGATTATAGAACGGCTGAAGGCTTCGGAGTATTTTAACATAACGGAGAAAATGCATTCTCCGCAGGAAATGGAAACTGCTTTTCTGACCGGGTGTATAGATATGGCTGTGGTCTTTGGACCGAATTTTGCCGAAGGCTTATATACAGGAGATGCGAGATTGCAGTTTGTAACAGATGCGACCGACCCAAATATGTCGACAGCCCAAACAAACTATGCGGCAGGTGTTGTGGCAGCAGTGCAACAAGAAATACTACCTCCGGATTTGACGATGCCACGATTGACTCCGAATATCAAATTGCTGTACAATCCTCAAATGAAAAGTGCCTACAATTTTGTTCCGGGTGTAATGGGATTGATTCTGATGCTGATTTGTGCAATGATGACCTCCATTTCTATCGTACGCGAAAAAGAAACGGGTACTATGGAAGTCTTATTGGTTTCTCCCATCCGTCCGTTGTTTATTATCATAGCGAAAGCCATACCTTATTTTACATTGTCATTTATCAATCTGCTGACGATATTGTTGCTTTCTGTGTTTGTGTTGGAAGTGCCGGTAGCCGGCAGTTTATTGGCGCTCGTCATGATATCCTTGCTCTTTATTTTCGTCTCTTTGTCACTGGGATTGCTCATTTCATCGGTTACACGCACTCAAGTGGCGGCAATGCTCGCTTCAGGACTGGTATTGATGATGCCCACAATGGTTTTGTCCGGAATGATTTTTCCAATAGAAAGCATGCCTTGTGTGCTCCAGGTCATTGCGAACATACTTCCTGCACGTTGGTATATCGAAGCCATACGGAAGTTGATGATTCAAGGGGTATCGGTGATGGAAATATATAGGGAAATCGTAGTCTTACTGGTGATGGCAGGTATATTGATTACTATAAGTATAAGGAATTTCAAGTATCGCTTGGAATGATGAAGTGTATCTATATTCGAAGAGAGATAAGCTATGATTAAGTTTCTTATAGAAAAAGAGTTCAAGCAGCTGTTTCGCAACACGTTTCTGCCGAGGCTGATTCTGCTTTTTCCTTGCATGAGTATGTTGTTGATGCCGTGGGCTGTAACTTTGGAAATAAAAAATATCCGGCTGAACATCGTAGATCATGATTGCTCCGCCTTTTCGCGGCAGTTAACGGACAAGATTGCGGCTTCTGCTTATTTCCGCTTGACAGAACTGCCTTCTTCATATACAAAAGGTTTGCAGCATATTGAAGCGGGAGCGGCGGATATAGTCATGGAGATACCCCGAAATTTAGAACGAGACTGGATGAACGGTAAAGAAACCTCTATTCTGATAGCAGCCAATGCAGTGAATGGGATGAAAGGAGGAATCGGCAGCTCTTATCTGGCCTCTATCATCCATGAATATGCCTCGGGAAAAGGATTGAACCATCCGGAAAGCTATATGGATTTCGCCTCTTTTCCTTCGATACGGGTAGATACACAATCATTGTTTAATCCGCATTTGAATTACAAACTCTATATGGTTCCGGCATTGATGGTTATGCTGCTGAGTTTGATCTGCGGTTTTCTGCCGGCATTGAATGTCGTCAATGAAAAAGAGATTGGAACAATTGAGCAGATCAATGTTACGCCCGTGTCGAAGTTCACTTTTATCCTGGCCAAGCTGTTGCCTTATTGGCTGGTAGGTTTTGTTGTGCTTACCATCAGTTTCGGACTGGCATGGCTGTTCTATGGAATTGTTCCTGTGGGTAACTTTATAACTATTTACTTCTTTTCCCTTATTTTCGTATTCGCGATGTCCGGATTCGGACTTATCATCTCTAATTATTCGAACACATTGCAGCAATCCATGTTTGTTATGTGGTTCTTCCTTTTGATTCTGGTATTGATGAGCGGATTGTTTACCCCTGTAAGCAGTATGCCTGAATGGGCACAAATGATAACGGTATTCAATCCTCTGAAATACTTTATGGAAGTGATGCGGATGGTGTATTTACGTGGAAGCGGAATATCCGAATTAATACCTCAATTGATTATATTACTATTCTTCGCAGCAGGATTTAATATATGGGCGATCATGAGCTACCGGAAGAACGGATAAATATTTTGGGACAATTCGATATCCCAATATAAACGGGACGTATCATTGTCGGCATGTAAATTTTTTAATAAAGCACATGAGTTCATAGCTAAAGAAAGAGGGACAAAGATGCATTTTTAAAATGCTCCTTGTCCCTCTACTTCTTATTGGTTACGCTTTTATTTTACTTCGATTCGCTTTTCTGCTTTCTTCACAGCTTCTTCCGAGAGTTTCGGCAATTGGATGTTCAACACTCCATTTTCTACAACGGCAGAAATATTCTCCTTATCTACATTATCGGGCAGAATCATAGTCTGTTGGAACTTTGAATATGAGAACTCGCGACGCAAATAGCGACCGTCTTTCTCCTCTTCCTTGTTTTCCACCTTTTTTTCCATAGTAATGACGAGGTTGCTCTCCTCATCAATGCAAACATTGAAGTCTTCTTTCGTCATGCCGGGAGCAGCCAATTCGACCTTATACTCTTTTTCTGTTTCGAATACATTGATAGCGGGCGCGGTTGCATTGGCTCTCACCATCCAATCGTTATCAAAGAAATCATTAAAGATACTTGGTAACCAACCTTGATTTTTTCTTACAGGCATCATAATTTACTCTCCTATCTTTTAGTTAAACATTCTTTCCATTAAAAGAGATGCAAAATATGTGCCGGCAGTGTTTTATCGTAACAGATTGACTATTTGTCATCTTCGTATGAAAAAGATTGCTCGAAACATGACAAAATGTACGTTTTCGTTCGTTTTAGACAAGAAAGACGTTTGTTTATCTATTTATTGCCAATAAGTTTAAATCTTATCCGAAGTGTCTTCTCGTCTTCATTATAGTCATAACTGATAATTTTGAAAGTTCCAATCTCGGAGGTGTTTTCCACGTGCAACCCAATGCAAGCGCAGGCGTCATAATTTCCAATCCGCACGATGCGCAGCATCCGGCAGGCATCGGCAGGCAATTTGCTTAAATCGACCAACTCTTTGGCTTCATCATATGTCACAAACTCCGTATTAACCGGTAAGTTTCTCTTGATTGCTTCATTCACGCTGTCCTCGATGTTCTGTATCTGTTCGGGAGTAGGGCAGGAAGGAAGCAGGTAATCGCATTTGCTTTTCTTTCTTTCGATATGGGCGTTCCGTGAACGCGGACATCCGAAAGTCCGTACCATAGTTGCATTCAACAGATGTTCTGCCGTATGCATGGGAGGATACTCTTGTTTATTATGACCGTTTAGAATTGTTTTTTGCTCCATATGATTTTATCTTAGTATATGCCACATGTAGTATGGGCATAAAAAAAGGAGTACCGCTGTACTCCAACCTTTGTTAACCTTAAATCTAATACTATGAAAAACACATTACAAATGTAGGCACTTTTCCGAAAACCGCAAACTATACAAGCAAAATAATGTGTTTTATAACATATATTAAGAGGGATGAGGTGTTGTTCTATGTTTATTAATAATTTATCCCCATTTTTCTTTCATCAGATCTTCCAGTTTCAACAATTCGTCGCGATATTGCGCCGCTTCGATGAACTCCAATTTCTTAGCCGCTTCCTGCATCAGCTTGCGGGTACGCTCAATACTTTTTTCCATTTGCGCCTTATTCATGTATTGTACGATCGGATCGGCAGCGATATTCGGTGCGGCGGGTTCGACATAAGCACGTTTCTCTTTGGGAAGCTCGCCGGATTCCGCATCCGTATGTGCGAATACAGCCAGATTACGTGCCTTTTTAATTTGTTGCGGAGTAATACCGTTGGCTTCGTTGTACGCCAATTGTTTCTCGCGCCGGCGGTTGGTCTCGTCGATGGTCAGCTGCATACTCTCGGTTATCTTATCGGCATACATGATGACTTTCCCGTTTACATTACGCGCGGCACGTCCGGCAGTTTGCGTCAACGATCGGTGCGATCGGAGGAAGCCTTCTTTGTCGGCGTCTAAAATGGCGACAAGAGAAACTTCGGGCAAGTCGAGCCCTTCACGCAGCAGATTCACACCGATCAATACATCGTAAATTCCCTGACGAAGACTATCCATGATCTTCACGCGCTCCAGTGTGTCCACATCACTATGGATATAGTTGCATCGCACGCCGTGATTCAAAAGATATTCGGTGAGTTCTTCGGCCATGCGTTTGGTCAGTGTGGTGACGAGTACCCGTTCTTCTTTTTCGATCCGGAGTTGAATTTCCTCCATCAAATCGTCTATTTGATTCATACTCGGACGTACATCTATGACAGGGTCGAGCAATCCGGTCGGACGGATAACCTGTTCAACAATAATTCCTTCCGATTGTGCCAATTCATATTCCGCCGGCGTGGCGCTGACGTAAATCACTTGTTTGGCCATTGCCTCGAACTCTTCGAACTTCAGCGGACGATTGTCCATCGCCGCAGGCAATCGAAACCCATACTCCACAAGATTCGTTTTGCGGGCGCGGTCTCCTCCGTACATGGCGCGTATCTGCGGAACACTCACATGGCTCTCGTCGATAACGATCAGAAAGTCGTCAGGAAAAAAATCGAGCAGGCAATACGGACGGGTTCCCGCTTCGCGCCCGTCGAAATAGCGCGAATAATTTTCAATGCCCGAGCAATGTCCCAACTCCCGAATCATTTCCATATCGTACGTGACACGTTCGTACAGCCGTTTCGCTTCATATTCCTTGCCGATGGACCTGAAATAGGCTACCTGTTTGGTCAAATCATCTTCAATCTGACGAATGGCGCGAAGGGTCGCTTCTTTCGTTGTCATGAAAAGATTGGCGGGATATATTTTATATGCCTGAAAAGGAGCGACGGTAACACCGCTTACGGGATCTACCTCCTCGATGCCGTCAATCTCGTCACCCCAAAAAGTCACCCGAAGCAAATGGTCGGAATATGCCAGATAGATATCCACCGTATCTCCTTTCACACGGAAATTTCCCCGATTCAGGTCTATATCGTTTCGTGTATACAAGCTATCTACTAACCGACGCAGAAAAACATTCCGGTCGAGCATACGCCCGCATTCGATTTCAATGACATTATTATAGAAGTCGGCAGGGTTTCCCATACCGTAGATACAGGAAACCGAAGAAACGACCACCACATCCTTTCGCCCGGAAAGCAGGGCCGAAGTAGCGGCGAGCCGCAATTTGTCAATCTCGTCGTTGATGGCAAGATCTTTCTCTATATATGTATCGGTACTCGGCAAGTACGCTTCCGGCTGATAGTAATCATAGTACGAAACATAGTATTCTACCGCATTATTCGGAAAGAAACCTTTAAATTCACTGTACAGTTGCGCTGCCAATGTCTTATTGTGGCTTAAAATCAACGTCGGCTTATTAATATTGGCAACAACGTTGGCAATGGTAAATGTCTTTCCGGAACCGGTAACGCCCAACAATGTCTGTCCGGGAATACCTTGACGTATTCCTTCCGTCAGTTGGGCTATCGCTTCGGGCTGATCACCGGTAGGTTCATAGGCTGATGTCAATTCAAAATTCATAGTCAATCGTTGAAAAGAAGGACAATATTCGGTAAAATAATCGATATAACAAATCATTTATCCAAATAAATCCTTTACTTTGCAAGATATTCATGTCAGAAAATAATTTTGTACCACTAATAAAATACACCGGAAAACATGATTTGGAATGAAGCGATTGAATGCATGGATCGTGAAAGTCTTCGTAAAATTCAGGACATACGTCTCAGGAAGATTGTAGAATATGTATATCACAACACTCCTTTTTATCGGAGAAAGATGCACGAAATGGGATTGACCCCGGATGACATACAATCGATTGACGACATCACAAAACTTCCCTTTACTACAAAACATGATTTGAGAGAGAATTATCCGTTTGGTCTTTGTGCCGTACCGATGAGTCAAATTGTTCGTATACACGCTTCTTCCGGTACGACGGGAAAGCCTACGGTAGTGGGGTATACCCGCAAGGACTTATCATCGTGGATGGAATGCCTTTCGCGAGCTTATACGGCTTATGGGGCCGATCGCTCGGATGTTTTTCAGATTTCTTACGGATACGGATTGTTTACAGGTGGGCTGGGCGCACACTCAGGCGCCGAAAATATCGGAGCCTCAGTGATTCCCATGTCCAGTGGCAACACGAAAAAGCAAATAACTTTGATGCATGATTTCGGTGCCACGGTACTTTGCTGTACGCCTTCGTATGCTCTTTATCTGGCAGACGCTATCAAAGAGTCGAAGTTGCCCCGCGACGACTTCAAACTGAAAATCGGAATTTTCGGCGCGGAACCGTGGACGGAGAACATGCGCCGTGAAATTGAAGATAAACTTGGAATCAAAGCATACGACTTATATGGACTTAGTGAAATAGCCGGTCCCGGAGTGGGATATGAATGCGAATGTCAGGAAGGCGCTCATTTGAACGAAGATTATTTTTTTCCTGAGATTATAGATCCGGACACTTTACAACCGGTTGGTCCCGGAGAAACAGGCGAACTGGTTTTTACTCATCTCAGCAAGGAAGGCATGCCGTTATTGCGCTACAGGACACGGGATTTAACTTCTCTGAATTATGAAAAATGTTCTTGTGGGCGGACTTTGGTACGCATGAACCGAATTTTAGCACGCAGCGACGATATGTTGATTGTTCGGGGAGTGAATGTTTTTCCCACCCAGTTCGAATCGGTAATTCTAGAGATGGAAGAGTTTGAACCGCACTATTTATTAATAGTAGACAGAGAAAACAATACGGATACAATGGAACTGCGTGTAGAGATACGTCCCGATTTTTATTCGGACGAAATCAATAAAATGCTTGCGCTGAAGAAGAAACTGAGCGATCGTTTGCAAAGCGTGTTAGGATTGGGAGTAAAGGTGAAATTTGTGGAACCTCGAAGCATCGAACGCAGTACCGGAAAAGCCCAACGGATAATAGATAATAGGAGACTTTAAATGTGAGAAATAAAATCTAAATAGTTTAAGATCATGGTAGCAAAACAACTTTCTATTTTCCTGGAAAATAAATCGGGAAGGCTGACGGAAGTAACCGAGGTGTTGGCAAAAGAAAACATCAATCTTTCCGCGCTGTGTATTGCCGAAAATGCCGATTTCGGCATTTTACGGGGAATAGTATCCGATCCGGATAAGGCATACAAAGCTTTAAAAGAGAACAATTTTGCGGTAAATATAACCGATGTGATTGGCATTAGTTGCCCGAATATTCCCGGTGCTTTGGCCAAAGTGTTGAAATATCTTTCAGCTGAAGGTGTTTTCATAGAATACATGTATTCGTTTGCGAGCAATCATGTAGCGAATGTAGTGATCCGCCCGAGTAATCTGGAGAAATGTATTGCCGTGCTGAAAGAGAAGAAAGTAGACCTGCTGGCGGCAAGCGATTTGTACAAATTATAGCTTGCTTTGTGATCTATGTTTTGCTTTATCGGTCCATTTCTTTCGTCGTTTAACGCCTTTTATGTATTAAAAAAGGTAGATTAATTGGTTAATTCCCGACGAATAAGTAACTTTGCGCATTATTTTTTAATAGAATGAAGAAGAATATCCTTATAGTTTTGCTTGCAGCAGCCGCTCTGACTTCCTGCGGAGAGTATAATAAATTGCTGAAAAGCACTGATTATGAATATAAGTACGAAGCTGCCAAAAATTATTTCGCGAAAGGACAGTACAATCGGTCGGCTACTCTGCTTAACGAATTGATTACTATTCTGAAAGGAACAGACAAAGCAGAAGAATCGCTGTATATGTTGGGAATGTGTTACTACAATCAAAAGGATTATCAAACTGCTGCTCAAACATTTATCACTTATTACACTACTTATCCGCGAGGTACTTATACCGAATTGGCTCGTTTCCATGCGGGGAAATCGCTATTCTTGGATACTCCCGAACCGCGGCTCGATCAAACAAGCACTTATCAGGCCATTCAGCAATTGCAGATGTTTATGGAATATTTTCCGGGAAGCAGCAAAAAGCTGGAAGCGCAAAATATGATTTTCGCCTTACAGGATAAATTGGTGTTGAAAGAACTTTATTCTGCGCGTTTATATTACAATTTGGGTAATTACATGGGTAATAACTATGAATCGTCTATCATTACTGCCCAAAATGCGTTGAAAGATTATCCTTACACCGATTATCGCGAAGAACTTTCTATTTTGATCCTCCGTGCCCGCTATGAAATGGCGGTCAATAGCGTAGAATCCAAGAAGCTTGATCGCTATCGCGAAACAATAGACGAATATTACGCTTTCAAAAATGAGTTTCCTGAAAGCAAATACCTGAAAGAGGCTGAAAAAATTTTCAGAGAATCGAAAAAAGTAACTAAAGACTAATTTTATTATAGATTTATGGATTACAAAAAAACAAATGCTCCCACAACGACGGTAACCCGTGATATGATGGATCTCTGTGCTGATACCGGGAATGTATATGAAAGTGTTGCCATTATAGGTAAACGGGCCAACCAAATCAGCGTCGAGATAAAAAGCGATTTGTCAAAGAAATTGGCAGAATTTGCTTCCTACTCGGATAATATGGAAGAAGTGTTTGAAAACAGAGAGCAAATCGAAATCTCCCGTTATTACGAAAAATTGCCGAAACCTACGTTGATTGCCACCCAGGAATATATTGAAGGGAAAATCTATTATAGAAATCCGGCGAAAGAGAAAGAAAAACTTCAATAACTTATTGTTTTTGACAAAAAATGGAAATAGTCAAGTAAGTAGGAGGAATGCTTATTCCGCTCCTTATTGCTTGGCTATTATTGTTTAACTTTACTTATTCATATATAAATTATGATTCAACGAATTCAAACAGTTTATCTATTAATCGTCACAGGAGCGCTAATTGCGGCGATGTGTCTGCCTATGGGATATTTTACAGATACGATGGGGGAGCATGCCTTTAAACCTCTGGGAGTAGATATGCATGATTCTTTTCAATCGACTTGGGGCTTATTCGGTATTTTGGCGCTTAGCGGTATCATAGCCTTGGGGACTATTTTTCTATATAAGAACCGTATGCTCCAAATTCGCATGACTATTTTCAACTCTTTGTTGTTGGTAGGTTATTATATTGCCTTTTTTGCTTTTTATACCGCATTAAAAGATAATGCCGGCATGTTTCGCATCGGATGGGCTCTCTGTCTCCCGCTTGTTTCGATTATTCTGAATATCTTGGCGATTCGTGCCATCGGGCGCGATGAAGTAATGGTGAAAGCCGCAGATCGCCTACGATAAATGCGTGTTCGTTTATCTATTGACAAAGGAGAGACTGTTCGAAAAGTAATCAGAAATAATTTTTCTTTTTGTCACAACCTTTTCATAATATTGATTGAGTATTCAAGCTAACCTTTCGGACAGTTCCTCTTTAATTTATTTTTTATCGTGCCTGTTTTTTATACTTTTGGGTACTTATGCACGGAGAAATTCGAGCATTCTTAGTTGGGGCGGGTTTATTCGGGCGTTATTTCAAATCAAACAGATAAGTAATTTTCACACTGATTGTCCCGTGCGCAGCACGGGAGAAGTAATCTTTCTTGGTAGTGCTGTAAAAATCGGATAAAGCAAAGTAGTAACGCCCTTCGAGCAACAGATTGCCGGCTTTCTTTGTCTTAAGCTCTATACCTCCGCCACCGACGATTCCATAGTCGAACTTATTGTTGATCTTACCTCCGTATACGGCTTTTTGAGTATCGGTCAGAGTATTCATATCTATATTCTGTTTTTCTTCCGATTCTCCGATCAAGAATCCAATCTGAGGTCCCGCATGGATAAAAAACTGCAATCCTTTTTCATGACCGAAAGCCAGATGCGCAAGAAAAGGAACGTCGATGTAGCTCATTTTGCGTGTATATCCCCGTGTAGCATCTTTTACCGTTTGTCCTTTTTCATTTACAGTTTCAAACAATTCATCCCATCCGCGTTGCGAAAAGTTTATTTCAAGCTGCGCGCCGCAAATCATCGAGAAATATTTCTCGGAAATATAACGCGCGGTAACTCCACCGGTCATTCCCAACAATGTCTTTTGCTTGATGGTAGGAGTGAAGAAACATTTGTTTAAATTAAGACCTCCGTTTACACCCACGGAAAAGTTATGGCGAAGTTCACCTATCTGAGCAATACTTGGAAGTGTGAGAACCGTCATTAGAATGAAGGCAATCAAAAGCGATTTCATTTTTATCATACTCGTCTTTCTTATTCGAAGTCAAGTTTTACTAATTCAAAATTTCTGGTGAAATGAATGAAGAATACTTTTTTATTGATAAATCCTCCCCAATTATTCACCCGTTCAAATTTAAATCCTGTTTGAATAGGTGTCAGATTCATTTTATCGAGATTTTTCTCCAATTCCGATCCATACCTTGTCAAACCTTTCAGGAAAAAGAATGCCGTATCGAAGCCAAGCATCCCGTAACTGGGATATTTGCTCGCTAAATCTTTACTGTACCATTTATGATAAGCGTTTGTGAATTGTACGGCAGCAGGGAATAAAGTATTGGTATAGAAAGACGAATAAAAATACACATCCAGTTCAAAGAAGCTGTCCAAATGGTCGCGGGTGTAAGTTTGCCATTCCGGATAGCCGAACAAATGTATGTTTTGCTCCGTAGTTTCTCTAACCAGCAACGTCAGCTGCGGAAGAATCTTTATGAGTGTGATATTGCTTCCTGATGTCGGTATGAAAATATTCTCCTTATTTTCACGAACGGCAGCTTTAAGCGTGCTTTTATCGGCATTTTCACTGACAAAGCTCATCGTTACTCCTTTATTTTTCAAATCTTGCTTCATACCGCTGATGAAATCGGCTTTTTCCTTGTCATCATTGGCTGCTTCCATGAATATGACGTGAGCATTAGGAAACTGACGGGTAAAATGTTCGTATACCTCCGAATATAAATAAGATTGAGGCGTATTGATCTGATAGACGAGAGGATTTTTGAAAACTTCTTGTCCTCTGGAAGAGAAAGGAATCACAAGTCGGATATTATTCTTTTGGGCAAAAGCAGACAAAGGCTTGATTTGCTGCTGATGCATAGGACCGAATATGACATCCATTCTTTTCATCTCTTCTTTGGCCAGAATCACATTCAACGAAGAACTCTCTTTACCGCAATCGTATACATACAAATCTACGGAAGTTCCGGCGCGTTTCAGGCTATCTATCGCCATCAGGAAACCTTCGTAATATTCCACCATTCGCTTGTCTTCCTGAAAAGGTAGCAGAACAGCCGCTTTTATGGTGGAAATTTCCCGAGGAGTTTCTCTATTTTCACGGAAAAGCTCGCTATTGCTTGGAGGAGTGGCAGGCTGACTCTCCGATTGAGAGGGATTTAGCAAGGCAGCACCCGGATAAGGAATACAAAGAAACTGTCCTTTTTTCATTCCTTCTTTCAATTCCGGATTGGCGGCAATCAACACCTTTTCGCTGATTCCGTATTGACGGCTTACACTGAAAATCGTTTCTTTACGTTTTACCTTATGCATATCCTTGCATCTCGACTGCACCGGACCTTTAATCGGTTTACTTGCCGGCAACTCTTGTTTAACGGAGACCGCATCTTTCTCCAGCGGGATACGTATGACTTGCCCGATGCGGAAATTCTCGGCGCTTAAGCCCGGATTGGCATCGCAAATGACCTTCGCCGACACGCCATATACGGTCGTCAGTTTATACAGAGTTTCTCCGGCTTGGATGGTATGAAACGTTTCTCCTTGCTGTATCTCCTTACCTTTGGGAATTTTGATAGTCTGTCCGGCGTATATTTTATCTTCACATCCCGGATTCAAACGGATGATGTCGGTTGTAGTGACGTTATACATACCGGATATGGAATATAAACTCTGACCTTTTTCGATGGTATGCAAAAAGTAAGATTGATTCTCCTGCGCATACCCCATCGTATATGAAATGCTTATAATTAGCAAAAGCAAGGATATTCGACTGATTAGTTTCATTAATTTATAACGGTTAGTTCTTTAAATTAAGAAACAAAGGTACGAATAAATGTATTATATCTTCATAAGTTTTGAGTTAAGAAAATAATATTGTGCTTTTTTAGGAGCATATTTCATGCGGAAACATTAATTTTGCAGCATTTATGAAAGAAAAGAATATGCAGGAAACGGAATATATCAACGTGTACGGGGCGCGTGTGCACAACTTGAAGAATATCGATGCGGAAATTCCTCGCGACAGTCTGACGGTGATAACCGGATTAAGCGGCAGCGGTAAGTCTTCATTGGCATTCGACACGATATTCGCCGAAGGGCAGCGTCGCTATATCGAAACTTTTTCGGCGTACGCCCGCAACTTTTTGGGAAATCTGGAACGCCCCGATGTGGATAAGATCACGGGATTGAGTCCGGTGATCTCTATCGAACAGAAAACGACGAATAAAAACCCGCGTTCTACGGTGGGCACTACGACGGAGATATACGATTATCTTCGTCTGCTTTTTGCCCGCGCCGGTATAGCTTATTCTTATTTGTCGGGCGAAAAGATGGTGAAATACACCGAAGAGCAAATCATCGAGCTGATTTTAAATGATTATAAAGGCAAAAAGATATTTTTACTCGCTCCATTGGTGCGTTCGCGCAAGGGACATTACAAAGAGTTGTTCGAACAGGTACGCAAAAAAGGTTACTTGTATGTCCGTGTAGACGGGGATGTGCGTGAAATAACGCACGGCATGAAAGTCGACCGGTATAAGAATCACGACATCGAGGTTGTAATCGACAAACTGGTTGTAGCCGACAAGGATGATAAACGTTTGAAACAGAGCGTGGCAACTGCCATGAGGCAGGGAGACGGTCTGCTGATGATTCTGGATGCTCAGACCGAAAGCATCCGCCATTACAGCAAACGTCTGATGTGTCCTGTCACAGGGTTGTCTTATCGCGAGCCTGCGCCGCACAATTTTTCTTTCAACTCTCCGCAAGGGGCCTGTCCGAAATGTAAAGGATTGGGCATAGTCAACCAAATCGATATAGATAAAGTGATTCCCGACCGGGAGCTTTCCATTCATGAAGGAGCGATAGCCCCCTTGGGAAAATACAAAAACACAATGATCTTTTGGCAGATTGCCGCTTTGCTCGAAAAATACGACGCCGGATTGAAAACTCCTGTAAAAGAGCTTCCGGAAGATGCGCTTGAGGAAATATTACACGGATCGGACGAACGTATTAAAATTAAGAACTCGCTGATAGGGACATCTTCCGATTATTTTGTGACCTATGAGGGCATTGTGAAATATATCCAGATGTTGCAAGAAAAAGATGCCTCGGCTACGGCGCAAAAATGGGCGGAACAATTTGCCAAGACGACTGTTTGTCCCGAATGCAAAGGAGCGCGCCTGAATAAAGAAGCGTTGCACTTCCGCATTCACGACAAGAACATCAACGAATTGGCGAATATGGACATCAATGAATTGTATGATTGGTTGATGAACGTCGATGCTTTTCTCTCGGATAAACAAAAGAAAATAGCCGCAGAAATACTGAAAGAAATCCGCACGCGCCTGAAATTTCTGTTGGATGTGGGGTTGGATTATCTGGCTTTAAACCGGAGTTCCGTAAGTCTTTCCGGAGGTGAAAGCCAGCGCATACGACTGGCGACACAAATCGGCTCACAATTGGTCAATGTGCTCTATATTTTAGATGAACCGAGCATCGGGTTGCACCAACGCGACAACCTCCGGTTGATTCATTCTTTGAAAGAACTCCGCGATATAGGCAACTCCGTTATTGTGGTGGAGCACGATAAAGATATGATGTTGGCGGCCGACTATATAATCGACATGGGCCCTAAAGCCGGACGACTCGGAGGAGAAGTTGTTTTCGCCGGTGTTCCGCAAGAAATGCTGAAGACAGATACTATGACTTCGCAATACTTGAACGGAAAGATGAAAATAGAGGTTCCCACCAAGCGTAGAAAAGGAAACGGCTTGGCAATACGGCTAAAGGGGGCGAAAGGGAATAATCTGAAAAATGTGGATGTCGAATTCCCGTTAGGCAGATTGATCTGTGTGACCGGAGTATCCGGCAGCGGAAAGTCTACCTTGGTTAATGAAACATTACAGCCGATTCTTTCACAGAAATTCTACCGTTCGTTGCAAGACCCGCTGGAGTATGACTCCATTGAAGGTATAGAACATATAGACAAGGTGGTGAATGTCGATCAATCGCCCTTAGGCCGTACTCCACGCTCCAATCCCGCTACCTATACCGGTGTATTTTCCGACATCCGTAACCTGTTTGTCGGCTTGCCCGAAGCGAAGATTCGCGGATATAAACCGGGACGTTTCTCTTTCAATGTTTCGGGAGGGCGTTGCGAAGCCTGTTCAGGAAACGGATATAAAACCATTGAAATGAATTTTCTTCCCGATGTCTACGTGCCTTGTGAGATTTGTCACGGCAAACGTTACAACCGAGAAACGCTGGAAGTACGTTTCAAAGGAAAATCGATAGCCGATGTGCTCGATATGACCATCAACCGTGCCGTCGAGTTCTTCGAGAACGTTCCGCAGATCCTGAACAAAATAAAGGTTCTGCAAGATGTCGGATTGGGTTATATCAAACTCGGGCAATCGTCTACCACGCTTTCCGGCGGAGAAAGCCAGCGTGTGAAACTGGCAACGGAGCTGGCAAAAAGAGATACCGGCAAAACGCTTTATATACTCGACGAGCCCACTACAGGACTTCATTTTGAAGACATCCGCGTACTGATGGGAGTACTTAATAAATTGGTTGATAAAGGGAATACGGTGATTGTAATCGAACATAACCTCGATGTCATCAAAATGGCGGACTATCTAATCGATATGGGACCCGAAGGCGGAAAAGGCGGCGGTGAAGTATTAAGTTTCGGAACACCGGAAGAAGTGGCAAAAAGCTTGCAAGGATATACCCCGAAGTTTTTGAGGGAAGAGATTGGAGGTTGATTAAAAAACTATTATACGAACAACGAAAATGAAAATCAATAAAACGAATGCCGCCCGCTTGCTCGACAAGGCCCAAATTCCTTATGAACTTATCGCTTACGAAGTGGATGAAAACGATTTAAGCGCAGTACATGTAGCTGCCGGCTTGGGAGAGAACATAGAACAAGTATTCAAAACGCTTGTGTTGCATGGTGATAAAAGCGGTTACTTTGTATGCGTTATTCCCGGAGAGCATGAAGTCGACCTGAAACTTGCCGCCAAAGTATCCGGAAACAAAAAATGCGATTTGATTCCTATGAAGGAGCTTCTTCCGCTTACCGGATATATACGCGGAGGCTGTTCGCCTATCGGGATGAAAAAACATTTTCCCACATATATTCACGACACTTGCCTTCGGTTTCCACACATCTATGTAAGCGCCGGTGTACGGGGATTGCAGATAAAAATATCTCCGGGTGATTTGATCAGGGAATCGAAAGCGGAAGTCTGCCGCTTGTTTGAATGACAACTTTTGTTGATAATTGCTGAATAATTCAGGAAAAAGTATATATTTGCAGGAAATAATCATTTTTATTAATCTAATATTTATTTTTATATGTTTGAAGGACAACCGAAAGGTTTATATGCTTTGGCTCTAGCCAATACCGGAGAGCGCTTTGGCTATTACACAATGCTTGCTATTTTCACACTCTTTTTGCAAGCAAAATTTGGTTACTCGGCCGCTGAGACCTCTACCATCTTTGGTTCATTCCTGGCCGCCGTTTATTTTATGCCGCTTGTTGGGGGTATTTTAGCGGATAAGTGCGGCTATGGTAAGATTGTTACAATCGGCATTGTAGTCATGTTTGTCGGTTATTTGCTCTTGGCAATTCCTACGGCTGCCAATTCAACCGGAAAAATGATGATGTTGGGAGCTCTTTTCCTGATAGCTTGCGGTACCGGCTTCTTTAAAGGAAATTTGCAAGTAATGGTAGGTAATCTTTATGACTCGCCTGAGTACAGTTCAAAAAGAGACACAGCTTTTAGTTTGTTCTATATGGCTATCAATGTGGGCGCATTGTTTGCTCCTACAGCTGCGACCAAAATGACTAATTACGTGCTTTCCGGCGCCGGTTTTACATACAATGCGCAGATTCCTTCATTGGCCCATCAATTTCTAAACGGAACAATCAAACCGGAAGGAAGCGCCGCTTTGGAAGGATTGAAAGCAGCGCAGGGATTCACCGGTGACATGGCTTCATTTTGTTCGACCTACATTGAAAAGCTTTCTGAAGCTTATAATTACGGTTTTGCTGTAGCATGTATTTCATTGATTGCTTCTATGGCTATTTACCTTGGTTGCCGGTCAATGTACAAACATGCCGATTATAACTCCAAACAAGCCAAAACATCCAACAACCATAATGAACCGGAACTTACTCCCGAACAGACCAAACAGCGTATTGTTGCTTTGCTGCTTGTTTTCGCGGTGGTTATTTTCTTCTGGATGGCATTCCATCAGAACGGTTTGACGATGACATTCTTCGCACGCGACTATACGACGCAATATGTTACCGGAATAAACCGTATCGGTTTTGATGTATGGAATCTTGTTCTTATCATCATTGCGGTATACGGAGGTTTCTCATTGTTCCAGTCTAAAACCGGAAAAGCTAAAATAATTTCCGGAGTTGCAGTATTGGCTTCACTGATCATATTGGCGGGAAATTATTATGCGATGGATGATACCATAGAGATTCTGCCGCAAATTTTCCAACAGTTCAACCCATTCTTCGTAGTTGCCTTAACGCCGGTATCTTTGGCTATATTTGCTTATTTAGCAAGGAGAAAGAAAGAACCTTCCGCTCCTCGTAAAATCGGTATCGGTATGGTGATTGCAGCCTGTGGTTTCTTAATTTTGTCAATAGGCTCTATAGGTTTGCCTACACCTACCGCGATAGCTGCCAAAGGAATCGATCCCGATACACTGGTTTCTCCCAATTGGTTGATATCCACTTATCTGGTATTGACATTTGCCGAACTGTTGCTTTCTCCGATGGGTATCTCTTTTGTATCTAAAGTAGCTCCTCCTAAATATAAAGGAATGATGATGGGAGGATGGTTTGTCGCCACAGCCATTGGAAACTATATGGTTTCTATCATCGGTTATCTGTGGGGTGACATGCAACTTTGGATGGTATGGAGCGTATTGATCGTATGCTGCTTGTTGTCCGCATTGTTTATCTTCTCGATCATGAAGAAGCTTGAGAAAGTCGCTTAATTAATATTTTGCTACATAGAAAAAGGTGGTGACAGGTTCTGTTCTTGTTACCACCTTTTTTATATTGCTCTGTTTTTATATCTCCAACTCCATGATATAATCATTCATATAATATCCGTTTCCAATTGGGAAATCTCCTTCAGCTATTTTTTTCATCTCCATGCGCTCGTAGAATTTTATTGCTTTATTATACCGATTTACGTTGAGCCTTAATCTACAATGGCCGGGATGCAGGTCTTTAATGTACCGGATTATTTCTTTGAATAAAAAACTTCCGCAATTCATCCCTTGGAAAGAAGGCAACACATACAACTTCTGCAAATGAAAAATACTTTCTTCCTCTTGTACTATGGAACCATAACCGCAAGGGATACCGCTGTTGTAAGCAATGAAATAAAGATGCCCTTGCTCTTGCATTTGCTTATAAATATGGTCAGGTGCATACATCCATTCCATCATGTAGTCTATTTGTCCGGAAGACAAAATGTTTTGATAAGTTGACGGGAAAACCTGCTTCGCCATTTGATGTATAAGAAAACAGTCCTCTGTTGTCGCTTTTCTGATAACAAACATAAGCATAATTTTTTATTGGCTATATGGAAGCAAATGTACGAAAGTTTTTCGATAAACAATTCGCTCCTCCAATATGTTAATTGTTTATAATTAAAGGTACCATGTTATACATAGTACTATCGGAATATATATTTTTGCTGAACAAAATTTGAATAATATGAATATAGAAAATGTAAAGTCTCAGATGCGAAAGGGGCTGTTGGAATATTGCATCCTGTTGTTGCTCCATAAAGAACCGTTTTATGCCTCGGATATTATTCAGAAACTGAAGGAAGCCAGGCTGATTGTGGTAGAGGGAACCTTATATCCATTGTTGACGCGTTTGAAAAATGACGATTTATTGAGTTATGAGTGGGTGGAATCGACGCAAGGTCCGCCGCGCAAATACTACCGGCTGACTGCGAAAGGAGAGGAGTCTTTGTTGGAGTTGGAGCTTTCGTGGAAAGAATTGAATGAAACCGTGAACCATATTGCAAACAGATAATCTGAAAAAAGAAATAACAATGAAAAAGACACTGACTGTAAATTTAGGCGGAACAGTTTATCACATCGATGAGGACGCCTATCGTTTGCTGGATAATTATTTAAACAATCTTCGTCTGCATTTCCGGAAACAACAGGGGGCGAATGAAATAGTGGATGACATGGAAAACAGAATCTCCGAACTCTTCTCGGAGAGAATCTCCCTGAGCAAACAGGTGATAACTGTATCCGATGTAGAGGAAGTCATCGCACGAATGGGAAAACCGGAAGATCTTGCAGATGCCGAGAGCGGAGATGAACCGGGAGAAAATCCGAAAGAAGAGGGGAAAAGACAGAATAACGACCGTTCGGGCGGCAGCAGGCGCTGTTTTCGCGATCCTGACAATAAAATGTTGGGCGGTGTAGCCGCAGGCCTGGCCGCTTATTTGGGGTGGGACGTTACGGTGGTGCGCCTTTTAATGATTGCTTTAATATTTCTTCCTTATTTCCCGATGGTCATTATCTATCTTGTATGCTGGCTGCTTATTCCCGAAGCGCGCACGGCTGCCGAGAAGTTGAGCATGCGGGGCGAAGCCGTCACGGTAGAAAACATCGGTAAGACCGTTACAGACGGGTTTGAACGGATGGCGGACGGAGTAAATAACTATATGAGATCAGACAAACCGCGTACGCTTCTTCAGAAGATAGGGGACGCTTTCGTAGCGGTGGTGGGATTTATACTCAAATTATTCTTAATCGCTCTGCTGATTGTCTGCTTCCCTGTACTGTTCGTATTGGCTATTCTTTTTGTCGCGTTGGTGATAGCGATTATCTCCATAGCGATTGGCGGCGGAGCATTGTTGCTCGAATGGATCCCTACGATTAACTGGGAACCTTTGGCTTCGATATCTCCCATAATGACTGTAGTCGGCACCATGGGGGGAGTACTTTTTATAGGTATTCCATTGGTCGGACTGGCTTATTCCATTCTTCGCCAGTTGTTCCATTGGCAGCCGATGGGAAGTGTGCTGAAATGGTCGCTGTTCATACTGTGGGTGACGGGATTGGTGCTTTGCATCATTAACTTGTCCGCTTTAGGATGGCAACTGCCGTTGTATGGATTGCATCGGGTATGACAATAGCGCTTTTCCATGAAATTTTCCGTTTTGAGAATCATTCTTTTTCATTATGTTTGCAGCATAATGAAGCATGAATAGAAAAAGTAAGCATGGGCGAACATATATGTTTCAGAAGAAATGAGCGTTTGGCCACGATAAATCCTTATTGGAGAGGAAATCCCGTGGTACGCGGACGTTATTATAACCGGCAACACCGCTATCGTCCCGGCATGGGCAGTGTGTTGAAATGGCGTTTGTCTCCGAATCCGCAGCGAAAAGAGAAGAAGAACACCAAATGGAATCCGAAAGTCTGCTATCTTCATTCATTGGATTCCGCCACCGGAAATTGCCTGATATGGCTCGGACACAACTCTTTTTTCCTTCAATTGGCAGGAAAAAGAATCATGTTCGATCCTGTATTCGGGAATATTCCTTTTGTACGCAGAAGAAGCGAACTGCCCGCAAACCCCGATATTTTCACGGGAATCGATTATTTGCTGATAAGCCACGATCATTTCGATCATTTGGACAAACGAAGCGTTGCCCGCTTATCGGCAAACAATCCGCAGATGAAACTGTTTTGCGGATTAGGCACCGGAGAACTCATAGAAAGTTGGTTTCCGCAGATGGAAACGATACAAGCATGCTGGTATCAGCAGTTGGAAGACGAGTCGTTGAAAATCACTTTTTTGCCCGCCCAGCATTGGAGCAAGCGTTCGATGCGCGACGGAGGGCAAAGACTTTGGGGAGCGTTTATGCTTCAGGGTGATGGAATTTCGATATATTATAGCGGCGATACGGGATATGCGGCTCATTTCAGTGAGGTTCCCGAGTTGTTCGGACCGCCGGATTATGCTTTGTTGGGAATAGGCGCGTATAAACCGCGCTGGTTCATGCAACCCAATCATATATCTCCCTACGAATCGCTCACAGCGGCGGAAGAGATGGACGCGGGACTGACGATCCCCATGCATTACGGAACATTCGATTTGTCGGACGAGCCTCTGCACGATCCTCCGCAGGTTTTTGCCGCCGAAGCAAAAAAACGAAAAATACGGGTAGAGATTCCTTGCTTGGGTGAAGTCGTCAAACTGAATAAAAGGAGATAGACCGATTCAAGAAACTCGGCTTGCAGACAGTTCTCACGGATGAGAAAATGATAAACCATAACCGAAAGAAATAAAAAAGGGCCGTATCACACTCTGTTCGGAGTAAAGATACGGCTCTTTTTACTGTTCGTGAAGGCGCAAACTGCGTTCCCTTTCAAACATTCATGAAGAGCGTTTTATTTTTTCAGCCATTTGTCGAGCCATTCGAAGAAAGTCCGTTGCCAGAGGATGCCATTCTGCGGTTTCAACACCCAGTGGTTTTCGTCGGGATATATCAGCAATTCCGCCGGAACTCCACGCATGATGGCCGCATCGAAAGCCGCCATCGCCTGATTGGCAAGGATACGGTAGTCTTTCTCGCCATGGATGCAAAGAATCGGAGTGTCCCAACGGTCGACAAAGCGATGAGGTGAGTTGGCAAACGTGCGTTGCGCCACCGGATTCTGCTTTTCCCAGTACGCGCCACCCATGTCCCAGTTGGCAAACCATTTCTCTTCTGTCTCCAGATACTGCATTTCCATGTTGAAGATACCGTCGTGCGCAATGAATGCCTTGAAACGCTTGTCGTGATGTCCCGCCAGCCAGTAGACGGAGAAGCCGCCGAAGCTGGCGCCCACGCACCCCAGACGGTCTTTGTCCACATACGGTTCTTTCGCCATCTCGTCGATTGCAGTGAAATAATCTTTCATGCACTGGCCGCCGTAATCGCCGCTGATCTGTTCGTTCCATTCTCTGCCGAATCCCGGCAAGCCCCGGCGGTTGGGGGCGACAATGATATAATCGTTGGCTGCCATGATCTGGAAGTTCCAACGATACGACCAAAACTGGCTTACGGGGCTTTGCGGTCCTCCTTCGCAGAACAAAACCGCAGGATATTTCTTGTTCGGATCGAATTTCGGAGGATAAATCACCCAAGTCAGCATCTGTTTGCCGTCAGTCGTCTTCATCCATCGCGGTTCTACCTTACCTGTCTCCAGTTGGTCATAAATAGCTTTGTTTTCTTGCGTGAGTTGGGTAGTCGATCCGTCCGGCTCTATCGTATAAATTTCGTCCGCCATACTCATCGAATGTCTTTTGGCGATAAGTTTGTCGCCGCACAAAGCCACTCCTTCATAGTCGTACATACCGGAAGTGATGGATTTCACCGAATCGTTTGTCAGGTCGATCGCGCGGATATGCGTTTCGCCGTGCCATACGCCCGTGAAGTATATCGTTTTCGCGTCGGAGCTCCACACAAACGCATCTACGTTCGACTCGAAAGCTTGGCTCGCAAAACGCTTTTCTCCGGTCGCCAGGTCCATGATAAAGAGACGGTTCAAATCGGCCTCGTACCCGTCGCGCTCCATACTCTGCCATGCGATGTATTTCCCGTCGGGAGAATAAGAAGGATTCGTATCGTATCCCTTGTTCTCTTCGGTAATGTTCCGGGTCTGTTTCGTCTTCAAGTCGTAAATGTAAATATCGGAATTGGTAGACACGGCATATTCCAGTCCGGTCTTTTTACGGCAGGTGTAAGCCACCTCGTCCGAAGAAGGGTTCCAAGCCAGTTGTTCGACACCTCCCCACGGGCGCATCGGACTTTCGTACGGTTCGCCTTCGAGAATATCGACTACATTTGAGATTTTATCGCCATCGAAATCGGCGACAAAAGGATGCGGAGCGCCCGTTACCCATTCGTCCCAATGCTTATACATCAGATCGGTGACGATGATGCCCGTAGACTTCGGCAAGTCGGGATATTTATCGGCTGTGGTCTGCTTCGTTTTCACCTGTGAGACAAACAGCAACTTTCTTCCGTCGGGAGAGAATTTGAAACCCTCGATATCTTTGTCGTAATCGGTTAGTTGCCTGCGTCCCGTTCCGTCGGGATTCATTTCATAAAGCTGGCTGCTTCCGCTATCGTTGCTCAGGAAAGCGAGCTTGCTTCCCCCTTTGATCCAGGCCACTTCGTTCTCTTGATAAACGGTGCGCGTGATTTGCCGGTTATCCGTTCCATCGGCATTCATCACGAATATTTCGCGGTTACTTTTGTTCTCGGCGACACTGTAATAGGCCACCGTATACGCTACTTTCTTCCCGTCGGGCGATACCGCCAATCCACCGATCCGTCCCATAGCCCAAAGAGCTTCGGGAGTCATGCGCCTGCCTTCGATCTTGATATCCGATTTTTCGATAAGCACCTGACCTTCTTCTGTTTTGCCCGCGTCTTTTGTTCCGCCGCAGGCAGCCAATAACATTGCTGCCGACATCATAAATAAATTTGCTTGTCTCATATCATTTATTAAAATGTTTATTTGCTTGCGAAGATAATGAAAAAAGAACAAAAAGCAATCATCGGGCACAACAGTCGGGGGAGATAATAAGGAACGGTTGCTGAGCGGGAGCATTTTCATGCGGATACAGCGCGGAGGTGTTGAAGAAAACGCCGTATCCGTCGCAGTTTCTGCACGGTATATACGACGTATTATCCGCGTTTTAAAGCCACCCGCAAGAAGTCGTGAAAAAAGCCCGCCGCCTTTAAAAAAAACACGGCGGGCTTTGAAAAAAAGGCGGCGGGCTTTGTAATCAAACACGGCGGGCTTTTTTTCAGAGGCCGCCCGTGTTTTTTCAGATGCCAAAGCTTTTCCGAAAACCGCCAGCTTCGCTTGAGAAACATATCTCGCCGATTGATTATAAAATACCTGAAACGCTGTGGCAAGAATCTGCCGTATGCAAAAATAAACGGAAAAGAATCTATGGCAGTTCGTTCATTTTTCGTATTTTTGCATCCTGTTTTGAAATGGAAAAACTTAAATAAAAAAATATAATGGCAAAAGAACTGAAAGATCTGACCAAACGTAGCGAGAATTATTCGCAATGGTACAACGATTTGGTAGTAAAAGCAGACTTGGCAGAGCAATCTGCCGTGCGCGGCTGTATGGTGATTAAGCCTTACGGATACGCAATCTGGGAAAAGATGCAACGACAACTGGACGACATGTTTAAAGAAACAGGGCATGTGAACGCTTATTTCCCCTTGTTGATTCCCAAATCTTTTTTAAGCCGTGAAGCGGAACATGTAGAGGGCTTCGCAAAAGAGTGTGCGGTGGTGACACACCATCGCCTGAAAAGTTCGCCCGACGGCAAAGGCGTCGTGGTAGACCCGGAAGCTAAGCTCGAAGAAGAGCTGATTATCCGCCCTACATCCGAAACCATCATCTGGAACACGTATAAAAACTGGATCAATTCATACCGCGATCTTCCCATCCTGTGCAACCAATGGGCCAACGTGATGCGTTGGGAGATGCGCACCCGACTGTTTCTGCGCACTGCGGAATTTTTATGGCAAGAGGGACACACCGCCCATGCTACCCGTGAAGAAGCGGAAGAAGAGGCAAAGAAGATGCTGCATGTGTACGGTGAATTTGCCGAAAAATACATGGCTGTGCCGGTTGTAAAGGGAGTAAAATCGGCCAATGAACGTTTTGCCGGAGCATTGGACACGTACACCATCGAAGCGATGATGCAGGACGGAAAGGCTTTACAGAGCGGAACTTCCCATTTCCTTGGACAAAATTTCGCCAAAGCGTTTGATGTGCAGTTTGTCAACAAAGAGAATAAACTGGAATACGTATGGGCTACTTCATGGGGCGTATCGACCCGCCTGATGGGTGCCCTGATCATGACACACTCCGACGACAACGGTTTGGTATTGCCTCCGCATCTGGCGCCGATTCAGGTAGTGATTGTTCCTATCTACAAAAACGACGAACAGTTGAAGCAGATCGACGCAAAAGTTGAAGGAATCGTGGCGCGCCTGAAAGCGTTGGGCATATCCGTGAAGTACGACAATGCCGACAACAAACGTCCGGGCTTTAAATTTGCCGACTATGAGCTGAAAGGTGTTCCCGTGCGGCTTGTCATGGGAGGACGCGACTTGGAAAACAACACGATGGAGGTAATGCGCCGCGACACTTTGGAGAAGGAAACGGTGACTTGCGATGGAATAGAGGCTTATGTAAAAGACCTGCTTGAAGAAATTCAGGCGAATATCTATAAAAAGGCGCTCGACTATCGCAATTCGCGCATCATCAGCGTAGATACTTACGAAGAGTTTAAAGAAAAAATCGAAGAAGGAGGATTTATTCTGGCGCACTGGGACGGAACTTCCGAAACGGAAGAAAAAATAAAAGAAGAAACCAAGGCGACCATTCGCTGCATACCGTTCGATTCGTTTATTCCGGGCGACAAAGAACCGGGTAAATGTATGGTGACAGGCAAACCTTCGCCCTGCCGCGTAATCTTCGCCCGCTCTTATTAGGAGAGCATCGATGTAAAAAAACGACCGCACGGACTGAAAACCTGCGGTCTTTTTTTTGTTTTTATCTGCACAACGAAGGTTGCGGATGTCCCGGACTCTTACGGAGACTATCGCTCTCTTTTCTTTTTCGTTTTTGCTTCTTCGGAGGCAACGCTATCTGTTTTCATTTCCTGCTGAAGGTCTTCCTGCCGTTTCCGCTTGTTCCGGAGTTTCCATTTGTTCCAGAAAAAAAGGTCGCTCCATTTATTGAAATCTTTCTTATACATAATTCCCACACCTTGCGTGGTGAGGTTCGTTTTCGTATAGTAGCGGTCGTTCGTTTCATTATAGGCTTTCAACCGGATATCACCGGAACGTGTTATCAGCCATTCCGCCTCAAAATCACCCACGAAGTTGGTATTTGCCAGCGGATTGTCTCGGTAACCGAAATTACCGTTAATCAGCAGCCGGTTGTTTAATAACTGCCCCGACAAGATGCCTTCGAATTCCACATCCGTCCAACCTTTGTCGCCGGTACTCAAGTTGGTTCCTATATTCCAGTTGTTGGTTTCGAAAATTCGCGAAAGAGCATTGTTCAGTTGCCCGGAGAGAGTAGAGGAAAGAACGGAAGTCATCACGTAAGCGTTTTGATTTTCCCGCCGGACGTCTTCCGTATAGAATTTGCCCACACCCAGCAAATACAGGATTTGCATATTCATTTGTTCCTCCGTGCTGATGTAATTCCGCACCAACGACTGAATCTCGTCCCTCTCGTTCGGGAGTTCGATACCCAGCTTTATCGTGGGTTGAAGCAAGACGCCGCTCAAATTCATTATGCAATTCACCCGTACATTGGGTTGTTGAATAACGGTGGATGCATCGGGTATCAAGTCATTCAAAGACGCCGAGTTCACCGTGTAAGAAGCCTGAATATCCATGTTCGCGTCAAGAAGGGCTCCGTTGAAATTTATCGTACTGCCGTCTTTAATCACGAAGTCCTTGCGTATCACCTCTTGAAGGCTGAATTTATAAACTCCCTGGCTGATCCGGTAGTTGCCGAACATTCTCACGTCCCCCTTATTATAAAATTCCGTGCGGATGTTTCCCGTTCCTTTTCCGGTAATATAGTCGCCGGCTATCGGATCCATGACGATCCGCACAGTGGCGTCGGGGGTTACATCGGCCAGAATATTCAGCCGGATATCGGTATCTTGTTCCTTCTCAGACAGTTGTCGCTTCAATAATAAATCATCATAATCGTCTATCTGAACAGAGTCGCGGACAACACGGCGAGGTGTTTTATCTACAAACTTGATGAACTGACTGTTGGCAGCCAACGCTACATTTCCGTTAATATAGGTGAAGGAAGTATTCCGGTCTGTAGTCATCGCCACATTAACGTCGAGCCCTTGCGCCGCATTCCCCGTCAGCATGGCGTTTCCCGTGCCGTATATTGTGCCGTAGAAAGGCATGTCGGGAGATTCTTTCGTATTCATCACCAACATATTGTTGGTCTGTATTTCAAAACGATAGCTCAAGTCTTTGAAATGCTGAAAGCGCAAATAGCCGTTCATTGTTCCCTGATGACCTTCCACATCGGCAATCCGCATGTTTTTAAACGTCAATCCGGTAGGGGCGAGATGAATCGTGTCATTGATGGCGAACCGTGTGTTCAGTATATCAAACTTCATAGAAGCATTCGTCATGACAGCTCCATCGAGATTCAAGCCTTTGAATTTTCCATAAAAGTGTACTTTGCCGGTTCCTCTTCCTTTGATATCGTTTGCGATAGAACTCATATAATATTCGAGAAACTTCAGGTTCAGCTCACGGGCGTCAATATTCAAATCCAGTCCGCTTTCCGGTTTCAACGGATAAATGATGCCGCTGACACGGGATGGAGAATCGGCCATATCGCGAATGGAAGCATCCAGCAGGATTCCTCTTTTTTCATTATCCCATCCTCCGTTAATATCGGCATCTCCCAACCGCCCCTGATTAAGTGAGAAGTTTTTTACAAACAAACGCGCGTTTATCACCGGCTTCTTGAAAACCCCTGTCGCATAAGCGGTTCCGGTAGCGTCACCTCCAAAAGCAACATCGTCGGAGATGCCCACTATATCGAAAACGTACCCCAGATTGATTTCTTTTAAACTGATTTTCACCGTATCTGCAGGGAGTTCCGAAAGACGGCCGTTGACACGTATATGCCGGTCGGCATGACTGAAATAGAAGTTGTTTACGTCTATTCTTCCGGAGTCGGCCACAATCTGTGAAGGATGAACCTGCCAAAGCGTATCGTTCAGAATAATATCGGTAGGGCTTACATCGACCACCGCTTTCAACAAAGGCTTTTCTCCTTCCGTGCGCAAAAACTTGGCGACAGCGGCAAGTTGTCCGCTATAAGTGGCTGTCGCATTATTTCCCCAATTGAAAGTTGCGCTTACGACGTCTTCTTTGGCTTGCGCGTTCAACGCAATGTTGACGGCATCCGCCTCTTTCTGATTCGTCAGCCGTAGTTTGATCTGAATATTGTCGGACGGATTGTCACAGAGAATCATCCCCGATTCAATCAGGTCGTTCTTATATTGCAGGCGGGGGAAATATCCTTCTACACGCAAACGCTGACCCGCATCGTTAAAATACCCTTTCACTGTGGAGTGAGTATGAATACGTAAGGGTATATTAAATATTGCAGATAAGATATCCGTATTATATATATGTATATCGAACCGGAAGTTGTTATGCAATTTTTCCTGATGCTTGAAAGAGGGCAGCAGAGAAGGAACATATCTGCCGACAATATCGAGCATACTGGCAGACAAGGTCTGATATTGAAAGCTTCCTTCGATATTTGCTGTAAGGAACTCTGAGGTCAGCTTGAATTGGTTCTCATTATTTTGCCGGATAGCCTGAATATTCATGTTTCTCATGAAATATTCTTTCCCGGGAGCACTGAATTCCAGACTGTCGATATTGATTTCTCCGTTCATTTCGTCGACCGAACCTCCGGTGAAGTTTGCTCTGAGTTTTACGGAGAATTCCGCATCTGCGTAATTGGATGTAATATTCAACTCATGGGGGCGAATTTTGTCAATAACGGCAGAGAAATTGAAAGTAGGGACTTTGGATGCCAAATTGAAATCACCGTTTAAGTATACGGATCCGTTCGGATCGTTCATTGTTGCCTTCCCAGTAAAACCTCCTTTTTGATATTCGCCGTCCAGAGCGATGTTTTCGTACCTATAATCGCTGTATTCTACAGAAGTCACCAGACCTTTCATCCCAATGGAAGGATATTGCTTTTCCACATGCCGCCCGTGCACATCCAGGTTCAGTGTCACTTTCCCAAACAACTCATTTCCCAGCAGTTTCCCCAATTCAAAATCTTCAGTCTTCACAGCGCCCGAATAAGAAAAAGCCTTTTTCTCTTTGTCCGAACTCAGTTTCAAGTCTGTTTTTACGGCTCCAAGACTGGTTTGAAGCAGTCCGTAAGTTACCAAATCGGTAAAGTATCCCGATATTTCTCCGCGGAAAGCGATATTTCCCAAATGCTCCAGAAGGGGAGGAACCCCATTGTAATTATCGCTCAGGTTGCGTACCAAAAAACCTACTCCCCGGGAACTGGCACTCAATTCCGAAAGCTTGCCGAATATGTAAGCGTCTTTGGGATGGGAGAGATCTTGAACAGATACTTCTCCCAAGAGTCTGAATTGCCGGCCTTCGGCCGTAATCTCCAAATGAGGGCAGGAAAATTGGTCGACTGTACCGTTCACTTCCATGTTCAGCGTCACCGGCTCTTTGAAGTGCGATAATGCGGGGATAAAAGGAGAAATGTCTTTCGGCGTAATTTGGGAAGGTAAAATACGAAAAGAACAATGAGCCTGCTTAACAAACTGTTCGGCAGTCTTCACCCCGGCGTACATCAAGTGGATGGTATCCATTCGTAAAGAGCTTTCGGGCAATTCGATGGCAAAATTATCGATACTCATGCGCTTTTTGTTAGCCACCAGCTTCAGGCTCATCTTCTTCAACGAGAATCCCGAAGCCGCTTCATCCACACTCAAACGCTTTATCCCTACGTTGAGTGAGTCTTTGGTCAAAGCTTTCAATGAAAGGTTACCTATGATATTCTGAAATTGAAGATGCCGCGAATTGAATTTTCCGGGTGTTTCGGGCTCCGATAATAAATGATAGGTGACCTTCCCGCGACGGATTAAGACGGAATTGATACGAATATCCAGCGAGCTTTCGCGCTTTACGGTATCTTTAGAAGTAAATGCGTCCAGCACGAATTGGAAATTCGGCGGAGAATCGGGCGTTTCTTGCCTGAGATTCATGTTAAGACCGAACAGTTGTACATTGCTTATCGAAATTTTTCCTTTGAAAAAGGGAATAAAATCAAATTTGGCCGATAAACGGGGAATCTTCAGCAGTTCGTTCCCTTTCTGATCGTTCAGTAATACATCGTCAATAATGATCCGGTTCAATAATCCGATATCGATTTTGCCGATGGCAACCTCCGTGTTGAGAACCTTCGATAGCTCTTTCGATGCAAGCACACTCATGAAACGTTGAATACCCGGTATATTCAACAAAACAATAGTTCCGATATATACTCCCAGTACAATACCCACTATCCATCGTACAGTTCTTTTCAGTGCTCTTATAAGTTCTCTTTTTTTATTTTACGACAAAAATATAAAATAGTTCGTTATGAATCGTAGTTTTATCATTACTTTTGTGCCGTTTAATAGTTTATGACATATGAGTACAATTATATTAGGAATAGAATCTTCGTGTGACGATACCTCGGCCGCTGTCATTAAAGACGGTTATCTGCTGTCGAATGTAGTATCCGGCCAAGCCGTTCACGAAGCTTACGGAGGTGTAGTTCCCGAACTTGCATCCCGGGCGCATCAGCAAAACATTGTGCCTGTAGTACATGAAGCTTTGAAAAGAGCCGGCGTCAGCAAAGAAGAATTGAGTGCGGTTGCGTTTACACGTGGTCCCGGGCTGATGGGTTCGCTATTGGTGGGAGTCTCTTTTGCCAAAGGTTTCGCACGTTCTTTAGGCATTCCTTTGATTGATGTTAATCATCTCACAGGACATGTTTTAGCTCACTTTATTAAATCGGAAGGCGAAGAAAACAAACATCCCGAATTCCCGTTTCTCTGCCTGTTGGTGTCGGGAGGAAACTCCCAAATCATTTTGGTAAAAGCATACAATGATATGGAGATTCTGGGACAAACAATCGACGACGCGGCAGGAGAGGCCATCGACAAATGTTCTAAAGTGATGGGGCTTGGTTATCCGGGCGGTCCGATTATCGACAAGCTGGCGCGTCAGGGCAACCCGAAAGCGTTTACATTCAGCAAACCTCATATATCGGGATTGGACTACAGCTTCAGCGGACTGAAAACTTCATTCTTGTATTCTCTCCGCGATTGGCTGAAAGAAGACCCCGATTTCATTGAGCATCATAAAGCAGATTTGGCAGCATCGCTCGAAGCTACGGTCGTAGATATCCTGATGGATAAACTGAGAAAAGCGGCCAAAGCGTATAAAATCAAGGAAATTGCCGTAGCCGGCGGGGTTTCTGCCAACAATGGATTGCGAAACGCCTTTAAAGAACATGCCGAAAAATACGGATGGAATATATTCATCCCAAAATTCAGCTACACGACCGACAACGCTGCAATGATCGCTATTACGGGATATTTCAAGTATCTCGATAAAGATTTCTGCTCCATAGATCTTCCTGCATATTCGCGGGTTTGCCTTTAAAGGCGCGATACACTTAAAACAATATGTCATTACGAAAACAATGGAGCAGGAAATATGGATGGTGAAACGGAAAGTGTTAATTAATAAGTAGAAAATAATGTTTGCTGAAATCATAACAATTGGCGACGAACTGTTGATAGGGCAAGTTGTCGATACCAATTCGGCTTGGATGGGACAGGAGCTGAACAAAATAGGCATAGAAGTATTGCGTGTCGTCTCCATACGAGACCGGGAAGATGAAATAATGGAAGCAATCGATACTGCTTTAAGAAGAGTGAATGTTGTTTTGGTGACAGGAGGGCTCGGTCCTACTAAAGACGATATTACCAAACAAACTCTTTGCAAGTACTTTCGTACCGAGTTGGTTTTTAATGAAGAAGTGTTTCAAAACATCAAACGAGTGCTTGCCGGAAAGATTCCGATGAATGCGTTAAATAAGAGCCAGGCAATGGTTCCGAAAGAGTGCACGGTCATTAACAATCCGGTGGGGAGCGCCTCCGTAAGCTGGTTCGAAAAGGATGGAAAGGTACTCGTTTCAATGCCCGGAGTCCCGCAAGAGATGAACGCCGTCATGAAAGAATCCGTATTACCCAAATTGCATGAAAGATTTCATACGGATGTAATCATACACCGGACCTTTTTAGTTCAGAACAATCCCGAATCCGTTTTGGCGGAAAAGCTGGATGCATGGGAAAGCGCTTTGCCGGAATGCGTCAAATTGGCTTATCTGCCCAAACTCGGAGTCATTCGTCTTCGTCTGACGGCACGTGGAAAAAACCAGACGGAACTGGAAAAAACATTGGACACGGAGTCGGCAAAACTGAAGAACATATTGGATAATGACATTTTCAGCGAAGAAGATATTCCCTTGGAAATAATCGTAGGAGATTTACTAAGGAAAAATAATTTGACCGTCTCCACCGCAGAAAGTTGCACGGGAGGGAGTATAGCCGCACGTATAAGCTCTGTGCCGGGTTGTTCGGATTATTTTCGCGGAAGCATAGTGGCTTATTCTAACGATATTAAAAACACACTTCTCGGTGTTTCTGCCGAAACATTGGGAAAACATGGAGCCGTAAGTGAGGAAACCGTGACCGAAATGGTAAGAGGCGCGATGAAAGTGATGAAGACGGACTGCGCCGTTGCAACTTCCGGCATTGCCGGTCCCGGAGGAGGAACTCCGGAGAAACCGGTAGGCACGATTTGGATCGCCGTTGGTTATAAAAACGAAATTCGCACTTACAGGCAGGAGACAAATCGCGGGAGAAGCATGAATATGGAAAGAGCAGGCAATAATGCGCTACTTATGCTCAGGGATATGCTCAAATAAAGAAAAAAGAATACTTGGCTGTGAATTATTTAAAGAAATTCTTGTTTTATACGGATAAAAGTGCTTACTTTGCGTCCTGTTTGAAAGAAGTATAGATATAAAACTATAAAAATAAGATAGAAATGTCGAAGATTTGTCAAATTACCGGAAAGAAAGCCATGATTGGCAACAATGTTTCACACTCAAAGAGAAGAACTAAAAGAACCTTTGATGTGAACTTGTTTAAGAAGAAGTTCTACTACGTAGAGCAAGACTGTTGGATCAGCCTTAGCATCTGTGCTAACGGACTGCGTATTATCAACAAAAAAGGTCTGGACGCTGCGCTGACTGAAGCGGTGGCTAAAGGCTATTGTGATTGGAAAAGTATTAAAGTAATCGGCTAAAAAGGTAGAGGAGAAAACTTACAATGGCAAAGAAAGCAAAAGGTAACAGAGTGCAAGTGATTCTGGAATGTACAGAACACAAAGATAGCGGAATGCCGGGAACATCTCGTTATATCACAACAAAGAACAGAAAAAACACTACCGAAAGACTTGAGTTGAAAAAATACAACCCGATTCTGAAGAGAGTAACAGTACACAAGGAAATTAAATAATTATAAGAACTATCACCCATGGCAAAGAAAACAGTAGCAAGTTTGCACGAAGGAACAAAAGAAGGACGTTCTTATACCAAAGTTATCAAAATGGTGAAATCTCCTAAGACCGGAGCATACGTTTTTGATGAACAAATGGTACCGAACGATAAAGTACAAGACTTCTTCAAGAAATAATTGAAATAGCATCTAAGCTAAATATGTAAAATCCCCCTGCCGATTAGTTGGCAGGGGGATTTTTTATTGTATTTTTTTACTTTTCCAATCCTTTATTATATCTTTGTAGGCATTATGTATTATACAAATAACTATAAACATGGGATTATTCGGTTTTTTTTCAAAAGAAAAAAAGGAAACGTTAGATAAAGGATTATCTAAAACCAAAGAGAGCGTATTTGGAAAAATAGCTCGTGTCGTAGCCGGCAAATCGAAAGTTGATGATGAGGTGTTGGATGACTTGGAAGAGGTATTGATCACCTCTGATGTAGGCGTGGAAACTACGTTGAATATTATTAAGCGTATTGAGAAACGTGTGGCGGCGGATAAATATGTGAATACTCAGGAGTTGAATCATATATTACGTGATGAAATAGCTGCTTTGCTTACAGAAAACAACTCGGGAGAGATAGTTGATTTTGATATGCCGATTGAGAAGAAGCCTTACGTCATCATGGTAGTAGGCGTAAACGGAGTAGGCAAAACAACTACGATAGGGAAACTGGCCTATCAGTTTAAAAAAGCCGGTAAATCTGTTTATTTGGGCGCCGCCGATACATTCCGCGCGGCAGCCGTAGAACAGTTGATGATTTGGGGAGATAGGGTAGGAGTGCCTGTAATCAAACAAAAGATGGGAGCCGATCCCGCTTCTGTAGCTTTCGATACGCTCAGCTCTGCGGTTGCCAACAGTGCGGACGTGGTGATTATCGATACTGCCGGGCGGTTGCACAATAAGGTAGGCTTGATGAATGAGTTGACTAAAATCAAGAATGTAATGAAGAAAGTTGTGCCGGATGCCCCCGACGAGGTGTTGCTGGTATTGGACGGTTCTACCGGACAAAATGCTTTTGAACAGGCGAAACAATTTACTTTGGCAACAGAAGTAACCGCTATGGCCATCACGAAATTGGATGGAACGGCTAAAGGAGGAGTTGTGATCGGTATATCCGACCAGTTTAAAATACCGGTAAAATATATCGGATTGGGAGAAGGAATGGAAGATTTACAGGTTTTCCGTAAAAATGAATTTGTAGACTCCTTGTTTGGTGACAACGCATGAGAAAAAAAGAAATAGATATCATCACATTAGGGTGTTCTAAAAATTTAGTAGATTCGGAGCAGTTGATGCGACAGCTGCAAGAGGTGGGGTACAATGTTACTCATGATACGGAAAATCCGAAAGGAGAAATAGCGGTTATCAACACATGCGGCTTTATTGGCGATGCCAAAGAAGAGTCCATTAATATGATTCTGGAGTTTGCTCAAAGAAGGGAAGAGGGAGACTTGAAAAAGCTGTTTGTAATGGGGTGCCTTTCGGAACGATATCTAAAAGAGTTGGCCGTAGAAATTCCTCAGGTAGATAAATTCTATGGGAAATTCAATTGGAAAGAATTACTGCACGATCTAGGGAAAGCTTATCATGAAGAGTTGCATATCGAGCGTACATTGACTACTCCGAAACATTATGCTTATCTGAAAATTTCAGAGGGGTGTGACCGAAAATGCTCATATTGCGCCATTCCTATCATCACGGGAAAACATGTGTCCAGACCGATGGAAGATATTCTGGATGAAGTGCGCTATCTTGTATCCCAAGGGGTAAAGGAGTTCCAGGTTATTTCGCAGGAGTTGACTTATTATGGTATCGACCTATATAAGAAGCAAATGCTTCCGGAGTTGATAGAGCGGATTTCCGACATTCCGGGAGTAGAATGGATTCGTTTGCATTACGCTTATCCGGCACACTTCCCGACAGATTTGTTTCGCGTTATGCGTGAACGAAACAATGTATGTAAATATATGGATATCGCCCTGCAACACATCAGCGACAACATGCTGAAACTGATGCGTCGCCAAGTGACGAAAGAGCAGACATACAGATTGATAGAGCAATTTCGCAAAGAGGTACCCGGCATTCATTTACGGACAACTTTAATGGTCGGGCATCCCGGAGAAACGGAAAAAGATTTTGAAGAACTGAAAGAATTTGTACGCAACGCACGATTCGACAGGATGGGAGCTTTTGCTTATTCTGAGGAAGAAGGGACTTACGCTGCTGATCAATATGAGGATTCTATCCCGCAAGAAGTAAAACAAGCCCGTTTGGACGAATTGATGGGTATCCAGCAACAGATTTCAGCGGAATTAAGCGCGCAAAAGATAGGTTCTTGCATGAAAGTCATAATAGACAGGATAGAAGGAGACTATTATATCGGACGAACCGAATTCGATTCTCCTGAAGTGGATCCTGAAGTTTTAATCCGGCGCCCCGAAACCGATTTGTGCATCGGTGGGTTCTATTGGGTAGAAGTTACCGACGCGGATGATTTTGATTTATACGCAAAGATTGCAGATTATCATGAATAATAAAGAGTTCACTTCAGAATTAGCCGACAGACTGGGATATACGACTAAGGACACTACGGACCTGATAACTTCTTTATTGGGGCAAATGACGCAAGAGCTTGAAAAAGGAAACAGTATTTCCATACAAGGCTTCGGAGCTTTTGAGGTAAAGAAAAAAGGGGAGTTCATTTCTGTGAATCCGGTTACGAACCAACGAATATTATTCCCCCCAAAACTGGTGCTCGCATACAGGCCGAGCAATATTTTGAAGGATAAATTTAAATAATTTTTTCTCCAACTATGAATGAAAGATTGACCATCCAAGATTTTACAGACTTGTTGGCTTCGAAGCACAATATGACTAAAAAAGATGCTGAAGATTTTGTCAAAGAATTTTTTCTATTGATAGAACAGGCCTTGGAAAATGAAAAATATATAAAAATCAAAGGTCTGGGAACTTTCAAACTGATAAATGTAGATAGCAGGGAGAGTATAAATGTAAATACGGGAGAACGGTTTAAGATACAAGGACATTCTAAAATATCATTCACTCCTGACACGAATTTGAAAGAAGTGATCAATAAACCTTTCGCTCATTTTGAGACAGTAGTATTAAATGAAAATACATTATTGGAAGATACGCCAACGGATGAAATAGCAGCAGAGGAAGAGGATACAGAAGAAGAAAACTTAGCAGACGTTGAAAATTATACAAAAGAAGAACAAGTAAACACGGAAAACCTCGTTACAGAAACCATTCCTGCTGAAGAAGATAATCATAAAGAAATGAAAAAGGAGGAATTTACAAAGAACGAAGACAAAACAGATGAATGTACAAAGCTTGAGAGTTTGTCAAAAAGTGACACTCATCAACAAAGGAAATCTTATATTTATTACTTGACAGTCGGCATCGTTGCTATTCTGTTGCTATGCGGAGGAGTTGTTTTCTTCGTTTACTACCCCGATATATTTCCTCCCTCGCCAAGAAAGGAATCAATTGACTTGCCAATAAACGCCGGTTCGGCTCCGTTACCGGAACAAATAACCGATACTGTTGCGAAAAAAGACACAATATTGGAAGTTGCGCAAGAGCTGAAAGATGAAGTGCGACATAGACAAACTGTAGAATCAAAAGAGCAAGCAAATCCTGTAAATGTGTACTCCGAATCTGTTGTATACCAAATAACCGGCACTAAAACAAGGTATACAATTCAGAAAGGGGAAACTCTGACAAAGGTTTCGTTACGCTTCTTCGGCACCAAGGCAATGTGGCCTTATATTGTAAAACACAATTCGGATGTAATAAAGGATCCTGACAATGTACCTTTTGGAACAACGATTAAAATTCCGGAACTAATTGAAAAATAAGAGTCGCTATTTGCATGTCAAACAGTTTGCCGCATAGGAAGCGAGCAATTCCGATAAAATGTTATGTAAGTACAAAACAATATGAAAGTACCTTAATCTAAAGATTTTACATTGTTTTTTAACAAAAAAATGGTTGCGATGGTTAATTATATAGCTTACATTTGGAATCAAAATAAAAAGCTGCGACTAGAACGGCTTAACAATAAAATAAACGAGAATTCAATAATAAAACATTTTAGGATTTATGGCTGAATCAATTGATATCCGCGAGTTGAACGAGCGGATTGAAAGACAAAGCGCTTTCGTTACCAACCTGACTGTAGGTATGAACCAAGTTATTGTAGGTCAGAAACATTTGGTAGAATCATTACTTATCGGATTACTTTCAGACGGACATGTTCTTTTGGAAGGAGTACCCGGCTTGGCAAAAACATTGGCTATCAAAACTCTCGCCTCGCTTATCGATGCAAAGTATAGCCGCATTCAATTCACACCGGACTTATTGCCTGCCGATGTCATTGGTACCATGGTTTATAGTCAGAAAGATGAAGCCTTTAAAATACAAAAAGGTCCTGTCTTTGCCAACTTTGTTCTGGCAGATGAAATCAACCGTGCACCGGCTAAAGTACAAAGCGCATTGCTTGAAGCCATGCAGGAAAGACAGGTTACGATTGGAAAAGAAACGTTCTCATTGCCTGAGCCGTTTTTAGTATTGGCCACTCAGAATCCTATTGAGCAGGAGGGAACTTATCCGCTGCCCGAAGCGCAAGTCGACCGTTTTATGCTTAAAGTGGTAATCGATTATCCTCAATTGGAAGAAGAAAAACAGATTATCCGTCAAAATATAAACGGGGAAAGTTTCAATGTAAAACCCATATTAAAAGCGGACGAAATCATTGAAGCTCGCAAAATCGTTCGCCAGGTATATCTGGATGAAAAGATAGAACGCTATATTGTAGACATTGTATTTGCAACTCGTTTTCCTGAAAAATATGATCTAAAGGAATTGAAAGAAATGATTGGATTTGGCGGTTCGCCGCGCGCTTCCATTAATTTGGCTTTGGCTGCCCGCACTTATGCTTTCATTAAGCGTCGGGGCTATGTAATTCCTGAAGATGTACGCGCTGTGGCTCACGACGTACTGCGACATCGTATCGGACTGACTTATGAAGCAGAAGCCAACAACATGACTTCGGACGAGATTATCAGCAAAATTCTTAATAAAGTAGAAGTGCCCTAACCTGTAACTCTGATTTCAATTAGAACGTTAGAATGGAAACAAGTGAAATATTAAAAAAAGTTCGCCAAATTGAAATAAAGACGCGAGGACTCTCTAATAATATCTTTGCAGGGCAGTATCATTCCGCCTTCAAAGGTAGGGGGATGTCTTTCTCTGAAGTGCGTGAATATCAATTTGGCGATGACATACGCGATATAGACTGGAACGTGACGGCACGCTTCAACAAACCCTATGTAAAAGTGTTTGAAGAAGAACGTGAGCTGACTGTCATGTTGATGGTTGATGTTTCCGGAAGTTTGGAGTTTGGTACGGTGAAACAGTTAAAGAAAGATATGGTGACGGAAATTGCGGCCACACTTGCTTTTTCCGCTATCCAGAATAATGATAAAATTGGCGTGATGTTTTTTTCAGATCGAATAGAAAAGTTTATCCCTCCTAAGAAAGGACGTAAACACATTCTTTATATCATTCGAGAACTGATTGATTTCCAACCTAAAAGCCGTCGTACAAATCTCCGGATGGCATTGGAATATCTGACCAACGCAATGAAAAGGAGATGTACTGCTTTTATTTTATCCGATTTTATAGATCAGGAAAGTTTTAAAAACGCTTTGACTATTGCCAACAGAAAACATGATGTAGTGGCTTTGCAAGTATACGATAAAAGAGTAAGTGAACTTCCTTCCATAGGGCTGATTCGGATAAAAGACGCGGAAACCGGACATGAACAATGGATCGACACATCTTCAAAAGCTGTACGCCGGGCACATCGTAATTGGTGGATACAACGACAGGCAGAACTGGACGAAACTTTTGCCAAAAGTAATGTAGACGCAGTGTCTGTGAGAACAGACCAAGACTATGTGAAAGCTTTATTGAATTTATTTGCAAAACGTAATTAATAGAATCGGGCATGAATAAAAATATTGTTCTGATAATACTCTTATGTTTGTTATCCATTAGCAATGCTAGGGCACAATCTGTCACAGTAGAAGCAAAGATCGATTCGTTACAGATTTTAATTGGAGAACAAACAAAAATACAATTACAAGTGGCTATGGACGCCAAACAACAAGCCTCATTTCCGGCATATGTTGACACTATCGTTAACAAAGTGGAGATTATAGAGGCCGCAAAGCTCGATACACAATATTTGAATGACCGCCAACGAATGCTGATAACTCAGGAGTATACAATTACTTCTTTTGATTCGGCATTGTATTACTTACCTCCTATGCCGGTAACGGTGGACGGCAAAGTATACAAGTCGAATGCATTGGCCTTGAAAGTCTATTCTATGCCGGTAGATACCTTGCATCCGGATCATTTTTTCGGACAAAAAACTGTAATGAAAGCTCCTTTTTCATGGGAAGACTGGTACGGCTTGATAGGATGTTCGTTTCTTGCATTACCTTTACTGGGCCTTCTTATCTATCTTATAGTTCGCCTTCGTGATAATAAGCCTATTATAAGAAAAATAAAAATAGAACCGAAATTGCCCCCACACCAAACAGCAATGAAAGAAATAGAACGGATTAAAAGTGAGAAGATTTGGCAAAAAGGACATTCGAAGGAGTATTACACGGAGTTGACAGATGTTATTCGTACGTATATAAAGGATCGTTTCGGATTTAATGCATTAGAAATGACTTCTTCCGAAATCATAGATAACTTATTAAAGATAAGGGATAGAGAGGCGATATCAGATTTACAGCTCCTTTTCCAAACTGCTGATTTAGTGAAGTTCGCCAAACATGATCCGCTAATGAATGAAAACGATGCCAATTTGATTAATGCTATCGATTTTATTGATGACACAAAGCAACTAGAAGAGGAGAAAAAGCCGCAACCAACGGAAATTACAATCATAGAGAAACGTTCTTTACGAGTAAAGATTCTCTTGGTTCTGGGCATTACGTTCTTATCAATAGCCTTGATAAGCGCTTGTATATACATCGGTATCCAACTTTACGAACTTTTTGCATAGCATAAAGGGCTCCGGATACTAAATATGAATTTTGTTAAATCAGAAATAAAATGGTTTTTGCCAATATCGAATATTTGTTCTTACTGCTATTGCTTATACCTTACATTGTATGGTATATATTAAAGCATAAAAGGAGTGAAGCTACGCTGCAAATTTCTGACGCGAGAGTGTATGCTCATACTCCCAAAAGTTATAAGAACTATTTACTGCACGCTCCCTTTATATTGCGTGTACTCGCTTTTATATTGATAATCCTGGTGCTTGCACGCCCACAAACGACCAATAAATGGCAGAATAGTGAAATAGAAGGGATTGATATTATGCTTGCTATCGATGTATCTACCAGTATGTTGGCTGAGGATTTAAAACCAAACCGACTCGAAGCGGCCAAAGATGTAGCTGCCGAATTTGTGAACGGGCGGCCTAATGACAATATCGGAATTACATTGTTCGCAGGCGAATCGTTTACTCAATGTCCGCTTACGGTAGACCATTCTGTATTATCGGATATAATTCACAATATAAAATGCGGATTGATAGAAGATGGAACGGCTATTGGCATGGGTATAGCCAATGCGGTTACTCGTCTAAAGGATAGCAAAGCTAAATCTAAAGTGATTATTTTGCTGACAGACGGAACCAATAATAAAGGGGATATATCTCCTTTGACTGCGGCTGAAATAGCCAAAAGTTTTGGAATACGAATATACACTATAGGCGTAGGTACCAATGGGGTAGCGCCTTATCCTTATCCGATGGGGAATACGGTGCAATATATCAATATGCCGGTGGAAATCGATGAGAGTACATTGACTCAGATCGCCGGAACGACAGAAGGCAATTACTTCCGTGCTACAAGTAATACTAAATTAAAAGAAGTATATACGGAAATTGACAAACTGGAAAAGACGAAACTGAGTGTAAAAGAGTATAACAAACGAGAAGAGGAGTATCGATGGTTTGCGTTGGCAGCTTTTATGTGTGTGTTGCTCGAAGTCTTGTTGCGCAATTCAATACTCAAGAAAATTCCTTAAAAAAGAGCTTATCAAAATCGTATTTATAAATTGTAAAACAATAAAAAATGTTCCGATTCGAAGAACCTGCATATTTGTATCTGTTGTTATTATTGCCTTTACTGGCAATTTTCTACTTTTATTCAAACTATAAAAGAAGAAAGAATATTCGGCGTTTTGGCGATCCTTATTTGTTGTCCCAACTAATGCCGGATGTTTCTAAATATCGTCCTGACGTAAAATTTGGGATTATTATTGCTGCAATCGGACTGTTTTCGGTATTGTTGGCTCGTCCTCAATTCGGTTCCAAATTGGAGACAGTAAAACGCAAAGGAGTAGAAGTGATCATAGCTTTGGATATTTCGAACTCTATGCTTGCGCAAGATGTTCAACCAAGCCGGTTGGAAAAAGCCAAGCGATTGGTATCCCGTCTTGTTGACGAAATGGATAACGATAAAGTAGGAATGATTGTTTTTGCCGGAAATGCATTTACGCAGCTCCCCATAACGAGCGATTATATTTCTGCTAAAATGTTTTTAGAATCTATATCTCCTTCATTGATATCTAAACAAGGAACTGCAATTGGAGAAGCCATCAAACTTGCAACCCGTAGCTTTACTCCGCAAGAAGGCGTAGGACGTGCTATTATTGTGATAACCGACGGAGAAAACCATGAAGGGGGAGCGGTAGAAGCAGCGAAAGATGCAGCGGGAAAAGAGATCCAAGTAAATGTGTTGGGAGTAGGAATGCCCGAAGGAGCACCTATACCTGTAGAAGGAACCAACGATTTTCGACGAGACAGAGCAGGGAATGTAATTATTACCCGGCTAAATGAAGCTATGTGCCAGGAAATTGCCAAAGAAGGAAAAGGTATATATATTCGGGTAGATAATACGAATGCGGCTCAAAAAGCAATCAATAGAGAAATAAACAAGATGGCGAAGTCTGATGTAGAGTCGAAAGTGTATACTGAATACAATGAACAGTTTCAAGCTGTTGCCTGGATTATTCTGCTATTACTATTGGCTGATATTTTAATCTTGGATCGTAAAAACCCATTGTTTAAGAATATTCATTTATTTTCTAATAATAAGAAGTAATTATGTATATTTTCAAAATCAAATATTTGCTTTTTGCAGTTCTTCTGTTTTTTACTGCCGGCATCTTCGCCCAGAAAGCAGAACGTGATTATATTCGCAAAGGTAACCGCTTTTTTAAAGACAGTATATTTGTCGATGCGGAAGTGAACTATCGGAAAGCATTGGAAATAAATCCTCAGTCTGCTGTTTCAATGTATAACTTAGGAAACACACTTTCTCAACAACAAAAGTTTAAAGATGCTATGGAACAGTATACGGCTGCTGCTAAAATAGAAAAAAACAAATCAAAACTATCTCAAATCTATCATAACATGGGGGTACTTCTTCAAGCAGGAAGAGATTATGCACAAGCGGTAGAAGCATATAAAATGTCTTTACGCAATAATCCTTCGGACCATGAAACACGATATAATTTGGCTTTAGCGCAAAAGATGTTGAAGAATCAGCAACAGCAACAAAATCAAAATCAAGACAAGGATCAGAATAAAAAACAAGATCAAAAGGAAGAGAAGCAACATGATCAGAAAAAAGATGATAAAAAAGACCAGCAACCTCCTAAATCTGAAAAGAAAGAAAACGAAATGTCTAAAGAAAATGCCGAACAGCTATTGAATTCTGTTATGCAAGATGAAAAGAATGTTCAAGACAAGGTAAAGAAACAACAAAGGGTTATCCAAAGCGGACATTTGGAAAAAGACTGGTAAATAAAAATAGATGATATAAATTTCTAAGCAATGAGAAAACTTTTTATTATATGGATAGCATTAACAGCACTTTGCATTCAGGCAGTTGCTGAGAACATCTCATTCAAGGCTTCCGCACCCGATGTGGTAGTTGTAGGCGACCAATTTCGTTTATCTTATACAGTAACCACACAGAAAATAAAAGATTTTCGTGCACCTTCTATTAAAGGTTTCGAAGTGTTGATGGGACCTAGTCGATCTCAGCAAAGCAGTACACAAATCATAAACGGGAATATGACATCAACCAGCAGTATTACTTATACTTTTATTTTAATGGCCACTGCAGCAGGTGAATATTCTATTCCCGGAGCTTCTGTCATAGCAGATGGTAATCAACTTGTTTCAAACTCCATAAAAATAAAAGTTCTGCCTCAAGAACAAGGTGGAAATAGGGGACAAGCTTCCGGAACTGCCCGTTCTTCTTCAGTGTCTAACCAAGATCTATTTATTACTGCTACAGCCAGTAAAACGAATGTATATGAACAAGAAGCTTTTGTACTGACATATAAAATATATACCAGGGAACCGAACTTACAATTGAATAATGCAAAACTTCCTGATTTTAAAGGATTTCATTCCCAAGAGATTGAAATGCCCGCTAATGCAAGATGGAGTCAGGAGCATTATAATGGACGTAATTACTCTACGGCAGTATATCGCCAATTTGTTCTTTTTCCACAGCAGTCGGGTAAATTATTTATCGAACCGGCACAGTTTCAAATGACTATAGGAAAGGCCATACAATCTGATGATCCTTTTGAAGCTTTTTTCAATGGCGGAAGTAATATACTTGAAATCAGAAAGAATATTGTAACTCCCAGAATTTCAATAGATGTTCATTCGCTTCCTGCTAATAATAAGCCTGCAAATTTTACAGGTGGAGTGGGGGAGTTCTCTATTTCTTCTTCTATTAATAACGAAAAATTGAAGACAAACGATGCGCTCACTGTTAAAATAGTTATTTCCGGTACTGGAAATCTAAAATTAATTTCCAGCCCGGAAGTGAAATTTCCTAATGACTTTGAAATCTACGACCCTAAAACAGATCATCAGGTTCGGCTCACTCGAGATGGACTTACAGGAAATAAAATTATTGAGTGTTTAGCTATTCCAAGACATGCAGGTACTTACAAAATTCCTGCAATTTCTTTCAGTTATTTTGATATTCGATCAAAATCTTATAAAACCTTACATACGGAGGAATATACGGTTAAAGTAGAAAAAGGAGCAGGAAATGCCAATCAGGTGATTGCTAACTTCACTAATAAGGAAGATCTGAAGGTATTAGGGGAAGATATTCGCTATATTAAGCAGAATGAAGTTACCCTTGTACCTAAAGGACATTTCTTTTATGGATCAATGAGATTTTGGCTGTTTTATATAATTCCGACTCTTGCCTTTATTGTTTTATTTATAGTTTATCGTAAGCAAGCTATCGAAAATGCGAATGTTGCTAAAATAAAAACTAAGAGAGCCAATAAAATAGCTGTAAAACGCATGAAAATGGCAGGGAAATTACTATCTAACAATAAACAAGAAGCTTTTTATGATGAAGTTTTAAAAGCTTTGTGGGGATATATCAGTGATAAATTGAATATTCCGGTTTCTCGTTTATCGAAAGATAATATTGAAGAAAAGCTAAGAGATCATGGAGTAGGCGAAGACTTGATAAAAGATTTTTTAAATGCATTAAACAATTGCGAGTTTGCTCGTTTCGCACCGGGAAATCAAAATCAAGCCATGGATAAAATATATTCATCTTCAATAGAAGTGATCAGTAAAATGGAAAGCTCTATAAAACATTAATTCTGAATATTTTGGGTTATGAAAAAAACACTCTTTATTATATTATTATCAATATCAGTATTCGCCTTTGGGCAAAACTCTTTGAAAGTTGAACCTACGCAGTTACAAAAAGTAGATTCTGCACATGTAAACAGTCACACTCTTTTGTCTAATAAAAAACTGAGTGAAGTGACTAAGACTGAAGGAGATTCTGCTTATATTAAAAATGAATATGCTGAAGCTGCTCAAATCTATGAAGCACTTTTAATGCAAGGAGAAGCTGCGGAAGTGTATTATAACTTAGGAAATTCTTACTATAAATTGGGAGAAATAGGCAAAGCTGTACTAAATTATGAACGCGCCTTGCTTTTACAACCTGGAAATAGTGATATACGAGCTAATTTGGAGATAGCTCGCGCTAAAACCATAGATAAAGTGGAACCCATTCCGGAAATATTTTTTATAGTTTGGACTAAAGAACTGATTAATACGATGAGCGTAGACGGATGGGCCTTATGGAGTATTGTATTTTTTGTCTTATTAATCTTCTCCATGATTCTGTTTCTTTATTCTAAACAACTAGTATGGAAAAAAGCAGGTTTCATATCGGGAATCATATGCCTGGTTATTGTGATATGTTCTAATTTATTTGCTTGGCAACTAAAAAAAGAATTACTTATTCGGACAGATGCAATAGTCATGTATCCAAGCATTACAGTACGTAGTACTCCTAGCGAAAACGGTACAAGTTTATTCATTTTACACGAAGGCAGAAAAATAAAAATTAAAGATAACTCAATGAAAGAATGGAAAGAAATTCGTTTAGAAAATGGGAAGGTAGGCTGGGTACCTGCCAAAGCCATTGAAAAGATATAAAACGCTCCATACTTTTAATCAATAAAAGGAAAAAGATAAGCATTTATTTGCTTTATCTTTTTTTTTTGTTTAAGTTTATAGCGTATTAATCAATACATTTAGTATTAACCATTAAATTTATGAGACATGAGGACAATTACGTTTAATGAACTTCGTAAAATTAAAGATTCATTGCCTAGCGGTAGCATGCATAGAATAGCAGATGAACTTGGTTTACATGTAGATACTGTGCGTAACTTTTTTGGTGGGCATAATTTCAAGGAAGGGAAAAGTGTCGGAATTCATCTAGAGCCCGGTCCGGATGGTGGGCTTGTTATGTTGGATGATACGACAGTTCTTGATCGGGCTCTAAAAATTTTGGATGAACTGAATATGAATATGCACAATAAGCAAGCTACCGAATCTATGCAAATTTAGAATATATTAGTCCCAACTGTGTTAACACAGTTGGGATTTTTTGATTTATTCACCCATATAAAAAGATTTATTTATGGAAGATAAATTAGTTACACTAGCGATTTTGACATATACTAAGGCTCAAATCCTTAAAAATGTCTTGGAAAATGAAGGTATAGAAACTTACATCCACAATGTAAACCAAATACAGCCGGTTGTATCTTCAGGAGTACGTTTAAGAATTAAAGAAAGTGATTTGCCCCGTGCATTAAAAATAACAGAGAGTTCTGTCTGGCTTTCTGAAAGTATTGTAGGGGAGAACTTACCAAAAGTGAAAAGCAAATCGAATAAAATCCTTATTCCGGTTGACTTTTCCAGCTATTCACTCAAAGCATGTGGCTTAGGATTCAATTTGGCCAAATTGGAAAATTTGGAAGTAGTTCTATTACATGTATACTTTACACCTATATATGCTTCGTCATTACCGTATGGAGATGTGTTTAATTATCAGATGGGAGATGAAGAATCTGTAAAAACGATTATTAAAAAAGTTCATGCTGATCTTAATTTATTATCTGATAAAATAAAAGAAAAAATCTCATCCGGAGAATTCCCGGATGTAAAATTTAGTTGCATTTTGCGTGAAGGTATTCCCGAAGAAGAAATCTTAAGGTATGCGAAAGAACAGCGTCCGCCAATAATTATTATGGGGACTAGAGGAAAAAATCAAAAAGACATTGATTTAATTGGTAGTGTAACGGCCGAAGTTATCGAAAGAAGTCGTACAACAGTATTAGCAATTCCGGAGAATACACGATTTAAACAATTTAATGAGATAAAACGAATTGCGTTTTTAACAAACTTTGATCAAAGAGATCTAATTGCTTTTGAATCTTTCTTTAGTGCATGGAAATCTTTTCATTTTTCAGTGTCTCTCATACACTTCGCCGAATCAAAAGATACATGGGATGAAATCAAACTTGCTGGTATAAAAGAATATTTCCACAAACAATATCCCAACCTTGAAATTCATTATGATGTGGTGACAAATGAAAATATATTAAAAGGGCTTGATAAATATATAAAAGAAAATGAAATTGACATAATAACTTTAACTTCTTATAAAAGAAATATATTTGCTCGTTTGTTTAACCCGGGTATTGCACGCAAAATGATTTTTCATTCAGATACTCCATTACTTGTTATAAATATAAATGATTAATTGGATTAAACAATTATTTCATTATATTCCATAATGATGATTATGTTTAATTGGGTATCTTCAGTAAATGTTCAAAAACAAAAGCTAGCATGTGAAATGATTGGTATACTTCATTTCACATGCCGTTTTCATTGCTTATCTACCGCTCTAATCTAAGACTCAAAGTTGAAGAAATCAACATTTGATATTTAATTCATTCAGAACTTTACGTATAGCCTCAAATGTTGTAATGCGTGTAGGAACTAAGGGTAATCGGAGCTTATTTTCTATCATTCCCATTGCATTCAATATTGATTTTACTCCTGCAGGATTCCCATCTACAAACAATAAATTAAATAATTCCGTAAATTTATGATGAATCGTTAAGGCATTGGCAAAGTCTCCTTGAAGTGCCAATCGTGTCATGCGACTAAATTCACGTGGAAAAGCGTTGCCTATAACTGAAATTACTCCAACTGCCCCTAATGTAATTAACGGAAAAGTAATGCCATCATCACCGGAAATTACATCAAAATTATCAGGTTTATTTTTGATAATATCATCCATCTGAGTAATATTTCCTGAAGCCTCTTTGATTGCAATCACATTTTCAAAATCGCGAGCAATCCGTAAAGTTGTTTCAGCTGTCATATTAACACCTGTACGGCCTGGTACATTATACAAAACAATTGGAAGATTTGTAGACTCTGATATTGCTTTATAATGCTGATATATGCCTTCTTGTGAAGGTTTATTGTAATAAGGGACAACAGACAATATAGCGTCAACACCAGTATAATCATCGTTTTTCAAAGCTTCTACTACTGCACGCGTATCATTACCGCCCACCCCTAAAAGAATCGGCACCCTTCCATGTACACGCTCAATAACTTTTTTCTTGATTATTATTTTCTCTTTCTCTGTCAAAGTTGGAGTTTCGGCCGTAGTTCCAAGCACACACAAGAAATCTGCATTGTTCTGCAATAGATAATCTACCATGCGCATGAGTGCGTCATAATCAATACTATCATCCTCTTTGAAAGGAGTAATCAGTGCTACCCCCATTCCTTTCAATTTAGTCTGTATCATGAATCCTAATTATAATCCCTAATAATCTTAACCACAAAAGTATGAATATTTTTCATATCTCACGAAATTAGTTTCAAAAAATCATCTTCACTTACGATAGGGATTCCTATTTTGTTTGCTTTTTCTAATTTCGAAGGTCCTATATTTTCTCCGGCAAGTACAAAACTTGTTTTAGCGGAAATACTTCCGACATTCTTTCCTCCATTCTTTTCTATTAAATCCTTATATTCATCTCTTGAATGGTGTGTAAATATTCCGCTGATAACAATGGACTTTCCAGCAAGTTTATTTGTGTATTCCTTAATATTCTCTTCTGTCCGACATAATTGTAGCCCAGCTGTTTTGAACCGTTCAATCAGTCGTAAATTGACTTGATTTGCAAAGTATAATAAAATGCTTTCCCCTATTTTTTCTCCGATTTCATCGATACTTATCAATTTTTCAAAGGTAGCTTGCCGCAACTCATCAATATCCTTAAAAGCTCTTGCAATTTTCTTTGCTACCGTCTCACCCACAAATCGAATTCCCAATGCAAAAATCACTCGTTCGAAAGGAATTTTCTTACTCTGTGCAATTCCCGCAATGATATTTTCTGCAGATTTCTCCCCCATGCGGTCGAGTCCTTTAATCTTTTCGACTGTAAGATCATATAAGTCTGCCGCATTCCGAATCAACCCCAATCGATAAAACAAATCTACTGTTTCAGGACCTAAACCATCTATATTCATCGCTTTGCGGCTGATAAAATGTTCTATTTTCCCCTTTATCTGAGGAGCACATGCCGTTTCATTGGGGCAATAATGAGCAGCTTCACCTTCATATCTCGTTAATCTACTTCCACACTCAGGACAATAAGTAATGAACCGTACTTTTTCTCCCAGCATAAAACTGCGTGAATCTATATCTACCCCGGTTATTTTAGGAATGATTTCTCCTCCTTTCTCTACATATACCATATCTCCGATATGCAGATCAAGTCCTTCGATAATATCCGCATTATGCAATGAAGCACGTTTTACGGTCGTCCCGGAAAGCTGTACAGGCTCTAGATTAGCAACCGGAGTTACCGCTCCCGTTCTGCCTACCTGATAAGTTACTTTAATGAGACGCGTCAGCGCACGCTCTGCTTGGAATTTATAGGCGATGGCCCATCGAGGAGATTTTGCTGTGAAACCTAAATTTTTCTGCTGTCTCAGGCTATTTACTTTTAAGACGATTCCATCCGTGGCTACCGGTAAATTCTTGCGTTCCACATCCCAATATTTAATAAAATCGAATACTTCCTGCAAAGTATGGCATTTTCTTGTCAGATCAGAAGTTTTAAAACCCCACTCCGCAGCCTTCTGAAGATTCTCATAATGTCCGTCACAAGGCAAATTGTCTCCTAAAAGATAATAAAGGTAAGCATCCAGTTTTCGTGACGCAACAGTAGAAGAATTTTGCATCTTTAACGTCCCAGCAGCCGCATTTCTCGGATTGGCGAACAACGGTTCTTCCCGTGCTCCTTTTTCACGATTCAGTTCTTCAAATACCTTCCAAGGCATCAAGATCTCTCCACGAATCTCAAAAGATGAAGGATAATGATCGCCATGCAGTACGAGAGGAACAGAACGTATTGTTCTTACATTATCGGTCACATCGTCTCCTTTTTCTCCGTCTCCACGAGTCACAGCGCGAATCAATTTCCCATCTTCATAAGTTAAAGAAATAGAAGTTCCGTCGTACTTCATTTCACAACAAATCTCAAAATCTTCGTTCAAGGCCTTGTGGACACGTTCGTAAAAATCAGCGACTTCCGTTTCCGAATAAGTGTTAGCCAACGACAACATCGGATATTTGTGGGATACCTGCGTAAAATTCTTATTAATATCACTCCCCACGCGCATGGTAGGCGAAGTTTCATCCATATATTCCGGATAGGCTTCCTCCAATTCCTGAAGCATACGCATCTTGTCGTCGAATTCTTTATCGCAAATCTCCGGAGCATTTAATACATAATAATTATAGTTATGCCGATGAAGTTCGGCACGCAGCTCTGCTATTTTCTCCTTAATATCCATATTTCTTCGATTGTTTAAGCAAAAATACAGGTTTATCTTTGATTATTTGTATTTTTGCGAAAAAATAAAGAGTATGCGTATCGATATTATAACCGTATTGCCTGAAATGATTGAAGGTTTCTTTAATTGTTCAATCATGAAACGTGCACAAGATAAAGGACTTGCAGAGATTCACACTCACAACCTTCGGGATTATACCAAAGATAAATATCGGCGAGTAGATGATTATCCTTTTGGCGGATTTGCAGGAATGGTGATGAAGATTGAACCAATCGAAAGATGTATCAACGCTTTGAAAGAAGAACGTAGCTACGATGAAGTCATTTTTGCAACGCCTGACGGAGAGTTGTTCAATCAGCCTATGGCAAATAGCCTGTCTTTAGCGGAAAACCTTATTATTCTATGCGGACATTTCAAAGGCATCGACTATCGCATTCGTGAGCATCTGATTACTAAAGAAATAAGTATCGGAGACTACGTTTTGACCGGCGGCGAACTAGCCGCAGCCGTGATGACAGACGCTATTGTACGCATCATTCCCGGTGTAATTTCTGACGAACAGTCTGCTCTTTCGGACTCTTTTCAAGACAACTTGCTGGCCGCGCCCGTATACACCCGCCCGGCAGATTATAAAGGTTGGAAAGTACCCGACATCCTACTATCCGGTCACGAAGCTAAAATTAAAGAATGGGAGTTGCAGCAGTCTTTAGAACGTACTAAAAAGCTTCGTCCGGACTTATTAAAATAAGCATATAATTTCTTCTTTAAAGAAAAGATTTGAATGTCATTGCAGCCATCTTGTACGAGCACTATAAAGAGGTAATGAACATTGGTTGAATTTTAATGGAATTATACATGATACTGGAGCCGGCGCTGCCATTCGTAATGTGTAATAGAAGCATCAACTATTATGGGCAAAATGGCAGCGAACTAAATGTAAATATTTATAATCTGAATTTATTAAAAATAGAGACTTTTTTACAGGCAAATTCCTATCTGAAAAAATAATATCCAATAAATAAAGGGCACATCCTTTTGAAAGGTTCCATCCTTTATTTATTGAATAATGAGCTGTTTTTACACCATAAAATAAAAAAGAGCAATAAAGCTCAATGAACATTATGATTTAAAAAATAAGCGAATAGCCATCATCTGTTTTCAATCACACCTCAAGCGCACCAATAATTTCTTTTACTGAGTTATATCCATGTCTATCCAAGTAATTATTTATACCATCTTCCACTTGGATTGTCACCCTCGGATCCACAAAATTTGCTGTACCAATTTGGACAGCAGAAGCACCGACAAGCATAAATTCTACAGCATCTTTCCAATTCATAATCCCACCCATTCCAATGACAGGAATATTTACTACATTGGATACTTGCCAAACCATTCGTAAAGCGACAGGTTTTACAGCTGGCCCTGACAATCCCCCTGTTATAGTCGATAAAACAGGACGTTTACGCTCCGCATCAATAGCCATACCCAATAATGTATTAATTAATGATATACTATCGGCACCACTTTCTTCTGCTGCGCGAGCAATTTCCGTAATATCTGTTACATTCGGAGAGAGTTTTACTATTAATGTCTTTTTGTAAGCAGAGCGCACTGCTTTTACGACTTCAGAAGCAGCTTTTGCTGACACACCAAAAGACATACCTCCTTGCTTCACATTAGGGCAAGATATATTCAATTCAATAGCAGGAATCTTGTCAAGTTCATTCAGAATCTCCGCTGTTTTCACGTAATCTTCGATGGCAGATCCGGATACATTTACAATTATATTGGTTTGTACATCCTTAATACGAGGATATATATGTTCAACAAAGTAATCTACTCCCTTATTTTGCAGTCCTACAGCATTTAACATGCCCGAAGGGGTCTCTACCATACGTGGATAAAGGTTTCCTTCACGCTTGTGAAGAGTAGTTCCTTTTACAACAATACCTCCTATTCGCGCAATATCAATAAAATCTGTGAACTCTTCACCATATCCAAACGTACCGGATGCAGTCATTACCGGACTCTTCATTTTCAATTCTCCAATATTTACATTTAAATCTGCCATAATAACTTATTTATATTAAAAACAGGACCTTCCGTACATACACATAAATGACCTTCTGTCGTATTCTCTACACAGCATAAGCAGGCTCCGATCCCGCATGCCATTGTATTTTCGAGTGACACCTCGCAGTCTATTCGGTGATTTTGGGCATATTTTGCAACTGCCATCATCATCGGCTTGGGTCCACATGTGTAAATTTTTTCAAAATTCATCTTGTTTAAAACAGGATGTTGCGTTACATATCCTTTTTCTCCATGGCTACCATCTTCTGTAGTGGTATATACCTTCCCATATCTAGCAAACTCCTCCAGTTGCAGCAGATCTTTCCGGCTACGCGCTCCTAACAAAAAATTTGGTTTATGTCCCTTTTCGGCCAATTGTTCACCTAAGTAGAGCATAGGAGCCGTACCAACCCCACCACCAATCAGCAGAAGCTTATCTGAGGGCTTCTGAGGCATTGTAAAAGTATTCCCTAATGGAAGAATAACATTGAGTAAATCTCCCGTATTTAACCGCGCTAAATGCCTTGTTCCTTCTCCAACCAACTGGATTAAGAACCAGACTTCATTTCGCTCTTTATCGACAAAATTAATAGAGATGGGACGACGTAAAAAAGTTGCGGGTGAACCATCGACTCTGAGTTCAGCAAATTGACCGGGCAACATTTCGGGCAGTAGAGACTGAGATGTTAATTTCAACAATACATAATTGTCATTCAGTCTGACATTCTCAGTCACTGTCAGATCTAATATAAATTTTTTCATGTATGGATATAAAAGTATGAATTCGTGTTTCCGTGTGCAAAGATAGAGGATTTTACTCAATCCAGCGATTTTACTTATTATTTTTCAGGTTTAAAGATTTCGTACGTATTATCATCGAAAAAAATTCTTATTTCAGTAATCTTTCTGATCGGTTTTTCTACATACCTAACTTCCTGTTTCACAATATCCTTATGAATAATTTTAAGGTCTTCTAATGCCTTTTGCTTGCGATTTTCCTGGGCAAGTGAATCTCCGGACAGATTTATCGCATTCTCATCGAATAAAGAACGCTGATAATCTTTTCTTCCGGCAGGAGTTTCTATAGAAACATCTTCAGAAGAAGCCACCATCTCACCCTTGCCATAAAGCAACCATTCCAAATTAACATAGCTGTATGCCTGATGCACCTTCATCACAACTTCCAAGCTCGGTTTGTTCCGATCATTTAAAATATGAGAAAGAGTAGATTGTTGTATACCTATATTTTCAGCAAATACCCGAGGAGTCAGGTTCTCCTTTTCCATTATTATTTTAATTCGATCCTTTATTTCCATACTTTTTCCATTCGATTAAATAAAACACATGAATCATTTCACAAAAATACAAATTTCTTATTAGACTATACAAAAATATAAATATTTTTAGAAACGGCAAAATCACATTTATAATATTAATAATACACAAATGTACAAAACAAAAAGGGGCAAACAAGTTAATCCCTAATAAAGCTCAATTAGAGGCTTTAAAATGATAATTATAAGCTTTAATATAATTATATAAATAACTTATAATCAAATATATAAAAAATAAAAATAAAAGGATGAATAAGAATTTCACATTTATATAAGAGAGAAATACCCACACATAAACTCACAATCTATATAACAACCATAATAAGTTTGATATACAGAGCATTATATATAAATAAACATTGAGTTAATCCGTAAAATTTCCATTTGAAAAATAATATATCACAAAAAGAAAAAAGAATTCTACAGTAAGATAAATCAAGATCGATATACATTTGTACTCGTATCACAAAAGTAATAAAGCTATCGCCGCAACGATTTTATTCCATTTGTGAAACGACTTGGTTGCATGAACAATAAAGAATTGAAAATAAAAAGCATCTTACACAAATGGAAACTATTAAATGGAAATATTATCTTTTACATTTAAGCCGATAATCGGAAATCTTGCCCTTTTTTACGGGGAAGATAGCAGATATCTTTTTTTATTTGATCCCAGAGAGGCCTAAATCTTGTTATATTATTGATATATAGATAATTATCCCCTGTTTTTAGAATCGAAAAATTGATTGAAATAGAAAAAAACTCTGTTTTCTCCCAAAAAAAAGTTTTTTATCAAAGTGATAGTTAAAGTCTCATTTCAGAAAACACATATCTTACTGAACCAAGAGTCCACACCAGAGTATCGAATTTTAATTGCAGGGTGTTTTCAATTTTATTATCTGTCTGTATTTTTCATTAATAAAAGAGATTATAAGAAGCTTTACTTTGACAAAGTGAGAATAAAAACAAATAGAAAATCTAAGAAAAAGATTAAATCATTAAAAACCGTCATGAAGAAAAAAATCATTGAACAGGAAAACAAACAGAAGGATTTTAATCAATATTTTTCAATAAAGAAAAGAACTTTTTCATAGCCTTCCAAAAGCAAAATATTGAAAATAAAAAAGACATATATTCCCACCGTTGGATGGTGAAAGTATATGTCTCATTCGAAAAAAGTAATTGATTCTTTTTAGTGAAGAATTTTAAACACTAACTCACGGAGGATATCCCCTTCCGTTTGCGAACTATTCTCCACCCCTTTCGATTTTGCATCCGCATATCTGATCTCTCCAATAATTTTCATGGTTTTCACTCCGGAATATTTATGCATTGCCGCAATATAGTCACGCGCTTGCCATGGAGTTTTCAATCCCAACATGGCAGCTATTCCATTTTCCGATTTATCCGGCGCATAGTAAGCCAACATCAGATTCGAATAAAAACTGAAAAGCAAAGACAGAGTCATCTGGATAGGATTAGTTTTGGGATTCTCTTCAAAATATTTTATTATTCTGTTTGCCTTCAACACATCTTTTTCGATCAACGCACTTTTCAATTCAAAGTTATTATAATCCTTACTGATACCTATATTTTTTTCTATCTGCTCAGGTGTAATCCGTTTACTCCCGGCAGGCAAAGTAATAACCAGCTTCTCCAACTCTCCTGTCAGTCGGCTTAAATCGGCACCAACGAAATCTGCAAGCATTGAAGTAGCCTTAGGCTCCATATCTATGCCCTTTCGCTTCATATACGAAGTAATGAAAGCAGGAAGCTGGGCCTCTTTACACTTTTTAGATTCAAACAAAACACCCGCTTTCTCTATTTCCACAGCCAATTTTTTCCTGCGATCGAGCGTGCCATGCTTGTGGCAAATAACCAGAATCGTGGAATGAAGCGGTTTCCGGAGATAGTATGCCAATTCTTCCATATTGCGAATGGACTGCGCTTCTTTTACAATTACTACCTGATGTTCGGACATCATGGGATAACGTTTAGCAGCATTGATCATAGTAGCGACATCCACATCCGAACCGTACATCACAGTTAAGTTAAACTCTTTTTCCGTTTCGTTCAACACGTGCTCCGCTATATAATCTGCAATCAAGTCGATATAATACGACTCTTCTCCCATCAAATAATAAATGGGGCGATACTGTTTAGCTTTCAGTTCCTTCAGGATATCGTCGCACGTCAACTCTTGTTTCGCCATGTATTCAGTCTCCTTTTTCTTGCCGTTTACCAATCGTACTTCAAATGTTTCACCGTTTTCTTTTCGTCGATAATCATTCGAAGTGAAGCAACTCCGATTTCGACATGCTCTTCCACGTAATTTCGAGTGACTAAATTATCGCTTTTATCCGTTTTAACTCCCTCGGGAGTCATCGGCTGATCGGAAACAAGCAGCAAAGCCCCGGTAGGAATATGATTGGCAAACCCGCAACTGAACAGAGTCGCTGTTTCCATGTCTACCGCCATTGCCCGTGTTTGCTTGAGGTATTCTTTAAAGGAGTCGTCGTGCTCCCAAATACGACGATTGGTTGTGTATACAGTTCCCGTCCAATAATCACGAGCATGATCCCGAATGGCTGAAGAAACGGCACGCTGAAGCATAAATGCCGGCAACGCCGGAACTTCGGGAGGAAAATAGTCGTTCGAAGTTCCCTCACCACGAATAGCCGCAATAGGAAGAATCAGGTCTCCAATATGATTTTTCTTATCAATCCCTCCACATTTTCCCAAAAACAGGCAAGCCTTAGGGTGAATAGCCCCCAACAAATCCATGATGATGGCAGCATTGGGACTTCCCATGCCGAAATTAATTATCGTAATCCCTTCGGCAGAGGCGGAAATCATATTAGCATCTCTTCCCAAAATAGGAACATTAAATTGATCGGCAAATATTTCAACGTACTTATTGAAGTTGGTCAACAAAATATATTCTCCAAAATCCTCCAGTTTACGTTTAGTGTAACGAGGCAGCCAATTAGCCACGATTTCTTCTTTCGTTTTCATAATTATCTATTAAATTTGTAGCTTCAATCAATAAAGCCATTATTTAACCTACAAAAGTAATAAATGTTATCGTTAAACCTACCAGCATTTGATACAAAAATCGACGTAAGAAACGGAAAGAGCTTTATTTTCGACACCATACGCAAACGGTATGTCGCTCTTACTCCGGAAGAATGGGTGCGACAACATTTCGTTCATTTTCTGATCGACTATAAGGGATATCCGGAAACTCTCCTTGCCAACGAAGTAATGGTGAAATTAAACGCAACGACCAAGCGATGCGACACGGTGCTTTACCGGAGAGATCTTTCGGCACGAATGATTATGGAGTACAAGGCTCCCCATATCGAAATCACGCAACCGGTATTCGATCAGATCAGCCGCTACAATATGGTTCTGAAAGTCGATTATCTGATAGTAAGCAACGGAATGCAACATTATTGTTGCCTCATGGATTACAATAATCAGACTTATACTTTTCTCAAAGACATTCCCGATTACCATAAATTGTAAAAGAACTATTAGTGGCCGAGAAATAGATCTAATCATTTAATAGCGCCAATGTGCTATACAACAGGGTAATTTTCGTACCGGATAGAGAAATATAGACTTGATATACAAGTAGTTATAATCAGGTGAAGAGAAAATTCATCGGACAGCAAATAAGGCACAAGTAGCTTCAGGAAAGTAAATAAAAGAAAAATAGGGGTAAAACAAGCCTGAATGGAGAAGAAACTACGCGAATCCATTCAAACTAATAATTTATAAAAGCATCTGTTGTATAGATTCGCGTAACAAATAATGGATAGTCCCATCAAATTATTGCTATATTTGAAAACAGGATTCAAGTATAACACCTGAATCCTGCAAATTTCTATTTACACAAAATGGGACATTCCCCAAAAAATATTGATTTAATCTCTTCGACTGCTGTTTTCACTCAGCAGATTTTCTTCTGATCGATCTTTTCGTAGTAGCCGGAGCCGATTCGGCTTTCGTTTCAGCTTGTATTCCTGCCAATTCAGGGTCAATCATGATACGTCCGCAGTATTCGCACACGATTACTTTCTTACGAGAACGGATATCCAATTGCCTCTGAGGCGGAATTTTATTAAAACAACCACCGCAAGCATCGCGTTGTACATATACGATACCCAATCCGTTGCGGGAATTCTTGCGGATACGCTTGAACGATTGCAGCAAGCGCGCTTCAATCTTCGTTTCCAGATCTTTGGTCTTATCCCTGAGCTTTTCTTCCTCCTGCTTTGTTTCGGAAATAATCTCATCCAGTTCGCCTTTCTTTCCTTCAAGGTCTTTTTTACGTTCTTCAAGCAGCTGCTCGTTTTTCACGATTTCCGCTTCTTTCTCTTCCTTTTCCGCAGTAAACTCCTTGATTCTTTTTTCGCTTAATTCGATTTCCAGATTCTGAAATTCGATCTCTTTAGTCAAGAAGTCATACTCACGGTTGTTACGAACGTTATCTTGCTGCGATTTATACTTTTCTACAGAAGCCTTTGCCGTTTCAATATCCAGCTTTTTACCCGAAATATTGGTTTTCAGTTCTTCTGCTTCGGCTTTAATTTTATCGATACGGGTGCTCAAACCGGCAATTTCATCTTCAAGGTCCTGCACCTCCAACGGAAGTTCACCCCGCAAAGTCTTGATTTCGTCAATCTTCGACAACATCGTCTGTAACTGGAACAGAGTCTTCAGCTTCTGTTCCACCGTCAAATCACTCGGATCTTTTTTCGCTTCTCTAGCCATTTTTATAAGTATTTTATAGGATTCGTATTTATTTTACTCAATTGGAGCGTAAAATTAGGAAATAAATCCCGAATTATGGAATAAAAGATTTCTTTTGTATACTGTTCGCTTTCGTAATGGCCGATTTCCGCCATCAGAATTTCCTCTTCATGCCCGAAATAATCGTGATATTTGATTTCTCCGGTGATGAACACATCCGCTCCCGAACGAATCGCCTCCGGAAGCAAGAAAGCGCCGGCTCCTCCGCAAAGGGCTACTTTTTCTATTTCTCTGCCCGACAACTTATTGTGTCGCAGGCACTCCACCTCAAATATCCGTTTTATCCGTTTCAGAAACTCGAGTTCTGTCTCGGGTTCTTCCAACTCGCCTACAAGCCCTGCTCCCATCTGTTTCCAATCGTTCTTCAGAGGATACAGATCGAAAGCCGGTTCCTCGTAAGGATGGGCGTTCAGCAAAGCCTTCACGGCTTCTCTTTCTTTGTAAACCGGAAGAATCGTTTCTATCCGGACTTCCGGCTCACGATGCAACTCCCCTATTTCTCCACAGAAAGGGCGGGCTTCTGCGTTCGCCCGGAATGTACCCTCTCCCTCCGAATTGTAGCTGCACGAATCGTAATTGCCGATGTTTCCGCATCCGGCAGCAAAGAGAGCCCGACGCACCTTGTCTGCCTCTGCGACAGGAACAAAAGTGACCAGTTTGAGCAAGCTGTTTTCTTTGGGAGCCAATACACGTAAATTCTTCAAACCGATCTTTTCGGCTATTTTGAAATTCACGCCATTCCGCGCGTTATCCAGATTGGTGTGCATGGCATATACCACGATATCGTTTTTTATCGCTTTCAATATGCAGCGCTCCACGTAGTCTTTGCCCGTAATGGACTTGCATCCTTTAAACATGAGCGGATGGTGCGCAATGACAAGGTTGTATCCCAACGCGATAGCTTCGTCCAACACAGCTTCGGTAACGTCAAGACACAACAAAGCCCCTGTTGCTTCCGCATCTGTCAATCCGATTTGCAGGCCGGCATTATCGAATCCGTCTTGCAATGGCAGAGGCGCGAACCTTTCAAGGGCGCTTACTATTTCCTTAATTTTCATTCTTTGCAGAAAATTTGAGTGCAAATATACTCAAAATAAGTAAGAATAAGAATTTTCTTATTGTTTTTTATCAGATTCATTTTCTTTTCATCCAAACTTTATTCTTCATCGCATAGCGTTCATCCACTACACGATCGGTCGGGAAGAAAGTGAAAATCAGCCTCCAGCCCGTTTCTTGATATACAAACTTACGCCCGTTCGATCCGCGAAGAATGGATTCGCGCTTTTCTTTCAAAAAAGCCTCGATATGCCGCGGGGGTTCACAGCCTGTCGCCGAGAAGTCTACCGTAACAAAAAAGCCCGGGAGATGAATCTCCGCCACTTCTTTCAGAATCAGTTCTTCCAAATTCATCTTTTACTCTCACCGGTTACCTGCAACAATTTGCCGTATGCGTCGAACGACTTGCGCGAAGCCAGCGAAATGGTAATCATCAGCGACAGCATAGAGGCAGTAAAGGTTATCACCATAATCATCATCTGATATTTGATTGCAACGTTCGGACTGCTTCCCCCCAATATCTGTCCGATCATGGTTCCGGGCAAAGCCACCAATCCCATGACGGCAATATTGGCTATCAACGGGCTGAACGATTTGATGATGGCCTGCCTGATAAACGGCGCCTGCGCTTCCTGACGAGTGGCTCCGTTGCCCAAGAGATAAGAGTAAAGCTGTTGCTCGCGCTTCAACCCGCTATAATAGGTATTCAGCGCAATAACGTTGCTCGACAGCATATTGCCCATCAGAATACCGAAAATCGGAATTAAGTATTGGGCATCGAAAATATTGTCCGGACGAAGTACAATTACAATGAAATACATTCCCACCAGCAACACGCTGCAAAGAAACCCCACCGAGACGGGAATCAACAAAATGCTCCGTTTGAGCCGGGTGCGCACCAGAGCGGTCTGTCCCGCCACAAAGACCATCACGATTACCCACAGAAAATTAATCCAGGGACTGTTCCATAGAAACAGATATTTCAGATACATCCCGATCAGAAACAACTGGACAATCATTCGCAGCGTACCTATGACAGCCGGCTTCAACAAGCCCGTTTTAAATTTCCAAAGGTAGAAAAAAGGAATAACGAGCAATAACAAGCCCGTAAACAAATTAAAATAAGAAATATCGATGGTTCCCACTATCTTGTTTTTTTGATTTATAATTCGATTAAATAATGGCATCCCGAAGCAAAATCCTTATCGTGCGACACAGCCAAAACGGCTGCTCCCCTCTCCGCCTGCCGCCGGAAAAAAGAAAGAACCCTGTCTGTCGATCCGGCATCCAAAGCCGATGTAGGTTCGTCGATAACGATTAAAGGTTTATCGAGCATGGCTGCCACCGCCAGCATGATGCGTTGGCGTTGACCGCCGGAAACTTCGTTCACACGTTTATGATACAACTCCTGTTCCAATCCCAATTCGTCGAAATAGCGAAACAGTCTTTCTTCAGAGAACGGGACGTCGCGGTTCACTTTCAGCCGGAACGGAAGAGCTGCCATCTCTTTGACCCACTCGAACGGAAGCGCCAACTCTTGCGGTATCCATGCAATCTGCCTGCGAATAATGTCGACAGTGGTCTTATCGAGCAAAGTACCTCCTACGGTAATGGTTCCTTCTGTCAGAGGGACAAAGCCCATGACGGCGTTCAACAGCGATGTTTTGCCGCAACCGGACTCACCCACGATACATGCCGTTTCACCTTTTCCCAGACGCATTGTAAATCCGGAAAAGAGCACTTCCTTCCCAAAAGCTATACAAGCGTTATTTATATGTAACATAGCATTTTCAATTCTTTCCACGCGGCAAAGGTACTATTTTATTGAAAAACGTTATCTTTGCCTCACTATTTAATTCAATAAAAAGCATGATATTCAACGAAAGAGATATTCGGCACGAACACGTACTGCAAATAGCCCGGCAGATGATGACTGCTGCACGTACCGCTCCGAAAGCGAAGGGAGTCGATATCATCGAAGTGGCGATGATAACGGGAGATGAGATTAAAAAGCTATCGGACAAGATGATAGAAATGACGGAAGAGCACGGTATGAAGTTTTTTCTTCGTGACGCCGACAATATATTGAATGCCGAATGTATCGTGTTAATAGGTACGAAAGAACAGGCACAGGGATTGAATTGCGGTCACTGCGGCTTTGCCACTTGCACGGGACGTACGGAAAACGTACCTTGCGCGCTCAACAGCATCGACGTGGGCATTGCCATCGGATCGGCATGCGCCATGGCAGCCGATATGCGTGCAGATACCCGTGTCATGTTCTCGGCAGGGCTGGCGGCACAGCGTTTAAACTGGTTGAAAGACTGCAAAACGGTTATGGCCATTCCGGTGAGCGCATCGTCGAAAAACCCGTTTTTCGACAGAAAACCGAAGGGGTAAGAAATACGGAATCATTGTTTATCAACACAGAAAAGAAGTGATGAGATAAGAGGCGACGATAAATTGCGCCGGGTATCGCATTGGTAAATAATAAAAATAAGAAACGAATATGGGAATCAACGTAGGCTATCCTCTTGTGATTCGTTCGGAAAAAGAATTACAGCTGGATTTCAGAAAAACAATCTATGAGCAGGTAGAAATGAGATCGCCTCACCTGCCTGCCGAATGGCATCCGCAAAGCGGCGTGCAGTTGACATGGCCGCATGCCGGCACCGACTGGAACTATATGTTGGAGGAAGTGCAGGAATGCTTCCTGCACATAGCCCGGGAAATTGCCGCACGCGAATTGCTGCTGATTGTCACTCCCGAACCGGAAGAAGTAAAAAAACAGATCGCCGGCAAGGTAAACATGGGCAATGTCCGCTTTCTGGAATGCACTTCGAACGACACGTGGGCACGCGACCACGGCGCGATCACGATGATAGACGGAGGCACTCCTTCCCTGCTCGACTTTACCTTCAATGGCTGGGGACTTAAATTCGCCTGCGATATGGACAATCAAATCACACGCCGTGCCGTAAAAGCCGGCATGCTGCACGGGCATTACGTCAACCGTCTCGGATTCGTCCTCGAAGGCGGATCTGTAGAAAGCGACGGAATGGGAACTCTTCTTACCACTTCCGAATGTCTCCTTTCTCCCAACCGGAACGGACAAATGAACCGGGTGGAGATAGAAGAATACCTGAAGTCGACTTTCCATCTGCAGCAGGTTCTCTGGTTGGATCACGGGTATCTGGCGGGAGACGACACAGACAGCCATATCGACACGCTGGCGCGCTTCTGCTCCACCGACACCATTGCCTATGTGAAGTGCTCCGACCCCGAAGACGAACATTACGAGGCGTTGCAGGCCATGGAAGAACAGCTGAAAACTTTCCGCACATTGGCGGGCGAGCCTTACCGGCTGTTGCCGTTGCCTATGGCCGACAAAATAGAAGAAAAGGGTGAACGGCTCCCTGCCACATATGCCAACTTCCTGATTCTGAACGAAACTGTGCTTTATCCCACATACAATCAGCCGGAAAACGACAAGGAAGCGGGTGAAGTGTTGCAGCAAGCATTCCCCAAGCATCGGATAGTGGGCATAGACTGCCGCGCCCTGATCAAACAACACGGTTCTCTGCACTGTGTCACAATGCAATATCCGCAGGGAGTGATTAAATGACCATATAAAAAACAGTTATTCATCATGAGAAAAATAAAAGTAGGATTGATTCAACAATCCAATTCAGAAGACATACGGACTAATCTGAGGAATCTGGCAAAGAACATAGAAGAATGCGTGGCCCGCGGCGCCGAGCTGGTTGTACTGCAGGAGCTGCACAACTCCCTGTATTTCTGCCAGACGGAAAATACCGAGTTGTTCGACCTTGCCGAACCCATCCCCGGCCCTTCCACCGGCTTTTACTCCGAGCTGGCGGCTATGCACAAAATCGTTCTCGTCACTTCTCTTTTCGAGAAGCGAGCTCCGGGTTTGTACCACAATACGGCAGTGGTGTTCGACAGCGACGGAAGCATGGCCGGAAAGTATCGTAAAATGCACATCCCCGACGATCCGGCATATTACGAAAAGTTTTATTTCACTCCGGGAGATATCGGGTTCGAACCGATTCAGACATCTTTGGGAAAACTGGGCGTATTGGTATGCTGGGATCAGTGGTATCCGGAAGCAGCCCGCCTGATGGCACTGAAAGGAGCCGAAATTTTAATCTACCCTACGGCCATCGGATGGGAAAGCAGCGACACCGACGAAGAGAAAGCACGCCAGATCGATGCATGGATTATCTCTCAACGCGGACATGCCGTTGCCAACGGGCTTCCGGTTGTTTCGGTCAATCGTGTCGGGCACGAGCCGGATCCTTCGCATCAAACCAACGGAATCCTGTTTTGGGGCAATAGTTTCGTTGCAGGACCTCAAGGGGAAGTTTTGGCACAGGCCGGAAACGAGCAACCGGAAAACATGGTTGTCGAAATAGACATGGAGCGTTCGGAGAACGTGCGTCGTTGGTGGCCTTTCCTCCGCGACCGTCGAATCGAGTCTTACGAAGGGCTGACGAAGCGGTTTATCGATTAACGCCCGAGGGCTTTTGCCGTTTGAAAAAAAGGCGGCGGGCTTTGAAAAAAAGGCGGCGGGCTTTGAAAAAAAGGCGGCGGGCTTTGAAAAAAAGGCGGCGGGCTTTGAAAAAAAGGCGGGGAGGTGTGTCGTAATGCACGATGCACTTCCTTTTTTGTTCATCGCTATACAAATCGGTTCATTATCTTTAAGCTGCGATATTTTGAAGATTTCTTTGATTTATGTGTTTCCAGCACTTAAATAAAGCGGCAGTAAGCTCATAAAACAGCCTAATTAGCCAATCCATGCCTTCTT
>NZ_ATZH01000025.1 GCF_000428105.1 Bacteroides pyogenes DSM 20611 = JCM 6294
TTTTTCATGGGGCAAAGATAAAAAATCCATGGAATCTTAATATGTTAAATCCCCAAAAATAGAAACTGAGCCCCTAATCCTACTTATTTTGCCTATTCTTGAAAAAGAAAAATCCCCGAATTTCTTCGAAATTCAAGGATTTACATCGTTTTGCCTTCTTCAAAGTGGTGCCACCAGGAATCGAACCGGGGACACAAGGATTTTCAGTCCTTTGCTCTACCAACTGAGCTATGGCACCTTTTTGTTTGCGGGTGCAAAGATAGGGATATTTTCTAATAATGCAATGAATATTCTAAAAAAAGTAGCAGAATGTATATGGAAAATTTAATAAGACTTTGGATATACATTCTGCTTATTTATTATCATGGTTTATAGGGAGGAGTTGATAGCTTGTGCTATCGATCTGAATTCTTCATCAGACAGTTTTAGTTTCGGGTTTGAAAACAGCATATCCGATTCTTGCCGGATAGGGATCAGGTGGATATGTGCATGAGGTACTTCCAGTCCGATAACCGCTTCTCCTACTTTCTTGCAGGGAAACGCTTTCTTAATGGCTGTTGCTATTCGTTTTGCGAATACATGCATTTCAGCCAAGTCTTCATCGGTTAAATCGAATATATAGTCGACCTCTTGTTTGGGAATTACCAAAGTATGTCCTTTGACTAAGGGGTTGATATCGAGAAAAGCAAAGAACTTCTCGTTTTCAGCTACTTTGTAGCAAGGAATTTCACCTGCGATGATTCTACTGAATATTGTTGCCATAACTTTTCACGGATAAAATAAGGCAAGCCTCGAACAGAGACCTGCCTTTGTGTTAAAATGAGATGTTTACTACTTCCAATGAGATTTTTCCTTGCGGAACTGTGATTTCGGCAATCTCACCCACTTTCTTGCCAAGCAGACCTTGAGCGATCGGAGTGTTCACGGAAATCTTTCCTTCTTTCAGGTTGGCTTCGCTTTCGGAAACAATGGTATAGACCATCTTCATGCCATTTTTTACATTTCTCATCTCTACTTTGTTCAAAATCTGCACAGAATCCGTGTTTATTTTTGACTCATCGATGATTTTTGCATCGGCAATGGTCGCCTTCAGATTGTTGATACGCATTTCAAGCATGCCTTGCGCTTCTTTTGCTGCATCGTATTCTGCATTTTCAGACAAATCTCCTTTGTCTCTCGCTTCAGCTATCGCTGCGGAAATCTTCGGGCGTTCCACTGTTTCCAGTTCTTTCAGTTCCGCCAACAGATTTTTGTACCCTTCTTCTGACATATAAGCCATGATATTTTCCTCCTATTTAATAGTTATAATTTTAAAAAAGCACATATAAACAAAAAAGAATTCCAACATTCATCATGCTGGAACCCTCTTTTCTAATTTATCTGTTTGCAAAGATAGCTCTTTTACGAATACGTGTCAAGCATAAAAACGATGCTGTGTAACATATTTCTAAAAGATACCTATCCGATTAGCAACTTGGGAGGCCTGTTTTCGGGCTTTTCCAATGCTGTTATTTTTTCGAGTGTGGAGCAACTTCGGCTTTGAACATTAGCTTAGAAATGCTTTCTCCTAAAGCAATGATTTGACAGCTGCTTCCAAATCTTTAATATTTTCACCGCGGAGCTTCAATTCGTTGTTCCGGTTGATAAGGAATACGGCAGGTACTTGGCGGATATTGTAAATAGAAACATTGGTAGAATAAACTCCGTTTCCGTCGCGTACGCAAATCCAGGGGAGGTTATCTGCCGAAGTTTTCCAGAAATGTTCGTCGGCGTCCAAAGAAATCTGATAAATCTCCAGTCCTTCCGAAGCGTACTTATTATATAGTTCGCGTAACATGAGGTTGTGAGGAGCTCCTGCCGGCGATTGGAAGACCGAAAAATCGAGAAGAACTACCTTCCCTTTGAGTTCGCTCAATTTGCGTATATTGCCTTTAACATCGCGCAACGCAATATCTATAATCCCGGTTTCCACAATCTTGTCTTTCGGAATCTCCAACGGTTTGACTTGCGGCCGGCGGGTATTCTTCATTCCCTTAATCACAATGTTATAAAGATTCTTGGAGCGTGTGGCATGAGGGAAAGAATTGTTCAGGCTGGTAGCTACCGCACCGAAGCATTTTACGTCTTCTTTGTTGTTCAGAGGGTCGAATATCAAGTAGTCGTTGAGCTTTTGGAACAGCGCGAAATAAGCCGCCGATGTGTTGGGTGCGGCAAAGATATAATTCACTTTCACGTCTTGTTTGTAATTGTCGAGCAAAGCGGTGAGACTGTCTTCGAAAGCGTCGTGCCTGATCTTATTGTTCTGCAACGCTTGTAAAAGTTGGTCTACATCTTTTTGCAGACGAATCTGCTTCAACGTAAGCTCTTTGATTTTCCGGTTGTTTTCCGATCCTTCTACCGTATAGGCTGTGGAGAAGTCTACGTAAGGTGCGTTTATGCGGATTGTTTCGGTAGAGTCGATAGAAAAATGGATAATTTTGTCTTCCACTCGCAACCGGTAGAACTCCGGCGATTCGGGACGTGGCTGTTTGAAACTGAAAGATCCGTTTCCTTTCAGCTTTGTCGAGTCGAGGGGAACAACTCCTTCCAATCCCGAGCTTTCGAGATAAATCATTTTTCCGTCAGCCCCTGTTACCTCTCCATTCACTTGGAATGCAGGACCTGAACTACAGGCTGTGATGGTCATTGCGGCAATTACCGCAGAAGTAAATTTTTTCATATCGTATGTCTTATTTACAAGCTGCAAATATACTTCTTTTCGAGATTACTCAAAGCTTTTTAGCCCGTTCTTCGGCCTTATTTTGAAAAAAAACACATGCTTATTAACTTTTTGGCTCATTTCCACACCATTACAATGAATAAATATATATCTTTGCAAGAATTTTGAAAGAAAAGTATTGATAAAACAATTTTTATGATTAACCCAATTGTTAAGACGATCGAGCTGGCAGATGGAAGAACCATCACGCTCGAGACGGGAAAGTTGGCAAAACAGGCAGACGGTTCTGTGATGCTACGCATGGGAAATACCATGTTGTTGGCTACTGTTTGTGCCGCCAAAGATGCAGTTCCCGGAACCGATTTCATGCCTTTGCAGGTAGAGTATAAAGAAAAATTTGCGGCTTTCGGCCGTTTCCCCGGTGGTTTCACCAAAAGAGAGGGCAGAGCTTCCGATTATGAGATTCTGACTTGCCGTCTTGTAGACCGCGCTCTCCGTCCTTTATTCCCCGACAATTATCATGCAGAAGTATATGTAAATATCGTTCTCTTCTCGGCAGACGGCGTGGACATGCCGGACGCTTTGGCCGGACTGGCGGCTTCTGCGGCCCTTTCCGTATCCGATATTCCGTTCAACGGCCCGATTTCGGAGGTGCGTGTGGCGCGTATCGACGGTCAGTTTGTCATTAACCCGACTTTCGCTCAATTGGAACAGGCCGATATGGACTTGATGGTTGCCGCTACCTATGAGAACATCATGATGGTGGAAGGCGAGATGAACGAAGTTTCGGAGGCAGATCTGCTGGAGGCTATGAAAGTGGCTCATGAAGCGATTAAGGTTCACTGTAAAGTACAGATGGAATTGACGGAAGCTGTCGGCAAGACGGTGAAACGCGAATATTGCCACGAAGTGAACGGCGAAGACCTTCGCAAAGCTGTACGCGAGGCTTGCTACGATAAGGCATACGCCATCGCCGCTTCGGGAAACAAGAACAAGCATGAACGCCAGGAAGCTTTTGAAGCCGTATGCGAAGAATTCAAAGTACAGTTCAGCGAAGAGGAGTTGGAAGAAAAGGCTCCTCTGATCGACCGTTATTATCATGATGTGGAAAAAGATGCCATGCGCCGCAGCATCCTCGACGAAGGCAAGCGTCTGGATGGACGCAAAACTACCGAAATCCGTCCCATCTGGTGCGAAGTAGGCTCTTTGCCCGGTCCTCACGGTTCGGCTATCTTTACTCGCGGCGAAACACAGTCGCTGACTTCCGTTACTTTGGGTACGAAGTTGGACGAGAAAATCATCGACGATGTATTGGTGCACGGCAAAGAACGCTTCCTGCTGCACTATAACTTCCCTCCTTACTCTACCGGCGAGGCAAGACCGCAACGCGGAGTAGGCCGTCGTGAAATCGGTCACGGTCATTTGGCTTGGCGTGCGTTGAAGGGACAAATTCCTGCCGAATACCCGTACGTGGTACGTGTGGTTTCCGACATTCTCGAATCTAACGGGTCGTCTTCCATGGCTACGGTTTGTGCCGGCACGCTGGCACTGATGGACGCCGGTGTGCAGATTAAGAAACCCGTATCGGGCATTGCGATGGGATTGATCAAGAATGCGGGCGAAGAGAAGTATGCCGTATTGTCCGACATTTTGGGCGATGAAGACCACTTGGGCGATATGGACTTCAAGGTTACCGGAACAAGAGACGGTATCACCGCCACTCAAATGGACATCAAGGTCGACGGATTGTCGTACGAAATTCTGGAACGCGCCTTGAATCAGGCAAGAGAAGGGCGTATGCACATCCTTGACAAGATTACCGAGACGATTGCCGAGCCGCGTGCCGAACTGAAACCGCATGCGCCGCGCATCGAGACCATGATTATTCCGAAAGAATTTATCGGTGCTGTGATCGGTCCCGGCGGAAAAATCATCCAAGGCATGCAAGAAGATACCGGAGCGGTTATCACCATCGAAGAAATTGCCGGTGTGGGACGTATCGAAATCTCAGGGACCAACAAGCAAAGTATTGACAGTGCGATGCGCATGATCAAGGCCATTGTCGCAGTTCCCGAGGTGGGCGAAGTATACCAAGGCAAGGTTCGTTCCATTATGCCTTACGGTGCGTTCATCGAGTTCTTGCCGGGCAAGGACGGGTTGCTGCACATTTCCGAAATCGACTGGAAACGTCTGGAAACAGTGGAAGAAGCCGGAATTAAAGAAGGAGACGATATTGAAGTGAAGCTTATCGATATCGACCCGAAGACCGGTAAGTTTAAACTTTCCAGAAAGGTGTTGCTCCCCAGACCGGAAAAGAAGTAAGCGTAACCAACATTTTCAAATAACCAATGAGGGTGTGTCAAAACAAAAATGATCATCCCGAAAAGTTATAGATTGTAACTACCAAACTTAAAAGAGCCGTATTGAACTCTGTTTCGAGTAATGATACGGCTCTTTCTCTTGCTTTTTAGGATGCTCAAGTTTCAGATTAAAAGTTCTTCTTTGGTTTAATTTAGTTTTGACACATTTACATTTGTTTTTGTTGTAACGACCTGCCTTTTGTCGCTTCATCCTCAAATGCTTCTCGCCGTTCCGCTCCGTTCAGGCCGGATGCAATAAGAATGTCCGATTCCTTTGGCTGCGATTGGAAGTCCGCCACACCGTATTCGGGCGAATATCCACCGGTTTCTTCCGCTGAGGGCCTTGTCCGTTTTCTCTTCTACATTCTCCGCTCTCTTCCTGAGATGTTGTTGTTTCACCGGTTCTGAATGAACTTTAGTGCGTCATTCTAAAAACTCTCTTTCTGAGATGCGGTTACTTCGCCCAAAGAGTTTTCCGGCAACGCTGCCGCTGAACCGATACTCTCTCTATCTCCGGCTTCTTTCCATCTGTGCAGCGAGATATTCTTCGTTGCTTTTAAGTTGCTGAGATAAAACCTTTTCTCCTTTACCTATTTATAGGTATGTCCCCTGAAGGCATCCTACCTATCTATTGCTATTTTGCCTTTCTTCCTTTAAATAGGTGATATGATACTATTTATCCCTTCGTTAAAAAAATTATTTTTGCACCCGCAAACTGAAAAGATGTTTTGAACGAGAACCATTCTTATAGAAAAACAACTTATTATAACGAAAGATGAAACGATTTGTTTTAGCAACACTGATGGCTTTTCTGGCCATGTCTTTCTTGCGTGCGGAAGATGCTGATAAGAAAGTAAAGACCGATGCCAATATCATCGGACATGTCATTGAGGTTTCTACGGGCGATCATGTCCCCGGAGTGAGTATTTTCCTGAAAGGGACAACCATCGGTACCGTTTCCGACAATACGGGACATTTCCGCCTGATGGATCTGCCGTTGGGCAAGAAAACGGTTGTGATGAAAGCTGTCGGCTACAAGACACAAGAGCAGGAAGTCGTTCTCAAAAAAGGGGTTACGATCGAGTTGAATTTCAATATTGAGGAGGATGTGGCTGCGCTCGATGCGGTAGTTGTTTCCGCCAACCGCAACGAAACCACCCGCCGTCTGGCTCCTACATTGGTGAACGTAATCGATACGAAGATGTTCACCTGCGCCAATGCCAACAATCTTGCGCAGGGAATCGTCTTCCAACCGGGCGTGCGTGTGGAGAACAACTGCCAGAACTGCGGCTTCAACCAAGTGCGCATCAACGGTATGGACGGACGCTATACACAGATTCTTATCGACTCTCGCCCCATCATGAGCGCCCTTGCCGGCGTGTACGGATTGGAACAGATTCCCACCAATATGATCGAACGCGTGGAGGTGGTGCGCGGAGGCGGTTCTGCGCTGTTCGGTTCGTCGGCCATTGCGGGGGTGCTGAATATCATCACCAAAGAACCGGCAAAGAACTCTTTCACCGTGAACGAGTCTCTCGGGTTTACAGGCATGAAAGCCATTGATAACAATTTGTCTTTCAACGGGTCTATCATAAGCGACGACCAGAGAGCCGGAGCCATGTTCTTCGGGCAGATGCGTTACCGCAACCCTTGGGACAAGAACGATGACGGGTTCTCCGAAATCGGTAAAATAGACTCGCGTTCGGTAGGGGCGCATGCTTTCTTGCGTACGTCCGATTACAGCAGGCTGACGGCAGAGGTGCACAGCATACAGGAGTTTCGCCGCGGCGGCGACCATGTGAAAGACGAATGGCCCGCACATGTGGCGGCTGTGGCCGAACAGATAGACCATAGCATCTATAGCGGCAACCTGAAATACGATCTGCGTTCTGCCGATTCGAAACATCATTTCCAAGCTTACGCCTCGGCACAGCTGATAAACCGTAAGAGCTATTACGGCGGAATCGGCGAGCTGGAAGCCGACGGCAAACGGTTGGGCATATTGGGAAGCCCTGTGCCCCACGATATGTACGGCGATAATTACGGATTTACCAAAGGGCGTACGTATATGGGCGGCGCGCAATATTCGTACAACTTCGACAAGCTTCTCTTCATGCCCGCCCAACTGCTGGTGGGAGCCGAATACACCCGCGACAAACTGAGCGACAATATGCCTATCCGCAGCTGGTATCCGGCAGTGGATGCCGACGGCAAACCCATCAAAGACGGCAATAAACTTATTCCGCTGTATCCGGAGCTGGATCAACGCATCAACAACTGGAGCCAGTTTGCACAGCTCGAGTGGAAGAACAACCGCTGGAGCGTGTTGCTAGGTGTGCGCGTGGACGAACACTCCGAAGTGGACGATGCCATCGTAAGCCCCCGCGCCACGTTGCGTTTCAACCCGATAGAAGACATCAATCTCCGCGCCACTTATGCGAAAGGCTTCCGTGCCCCGCAAGTGTTCGATGAAGATTTGCACGTGGGCGTAGTGGGCGGAGAGGCCCAGAAGGTAGAGAACCGGAAAGGTTTGAATCCGGAGATAAGCCACGCCTTCAGCTTGAGCGCGGATATGTACCACCGCTTCGGAGAGGTGCAGGCAAACCTTCTGGTAGAAGGTTTCTATACCCGCTTGAAAGACGTGTTCACTTTGCAGGAACAAGGCGCAAAGGGTGACGGAATCAAACGCTACACTCGTGTCAACGGAAGCGGGGCCAAGATATTCGGCGCCAACATCGAAGGGAAACTGGCATTCCGCCGCGTTCAGTTGCAAGCGGGAATTACGCTGACCTCCAACAAATACGACGATGCGCAGGAATGGGGAGAACGTACAGCGCTTACCGACGGCACAGAGCCTAAGGCCGACGGATCGAACTTCAAGAAGATTGCCGACGGAGAAGACAGAGGCAAGTTCGAAAACGAGGCTCAGGCAGACAGAGCCATCACGCGCACGCCGGATACGTACGGATACTTTACGTTCGGGTGGAACCCGGTACGTCCCCTGAACATCGCCCTTACCGGAACATTCACCGGAAAGATGAAAACCCCTCATGCCATCGAATGGGGAGTAGGCGCTGCCGAAACCGATATCGCAGCCATCAAAGCGGGCAAGCGTACAGCCGGATTCAACGACGGAACGGGCGACGATGCCGCCGCTCCCCGTTGGGACGAACTGGTCACCACGCCTTCATTCTTCGATCTGGGCGCGAAAGTATCTTACGATTTCCGTGTCACACAAGCCACAGCGCTTCAGTTGTATGTCGGAATGAGCAATATCTTCAATTCCTTCCAGAAGGATTTCGACCGTGGAGCCAGCCGCGACAGCGGATACATCTACGGTCCCACTCAACCGCGCTCATTCTACGTAGGTTGCCGTTACAGTTTCTGATGAACGGAGCCGTCCGGCGGGCGCAACGCTTTCCCGCCGGAGTGTGAGAAGAAGACCAAACAAGGCAGGGCATAGCGAACAATCGACAGATTCGCCATGCCCTGCTTCGTTTCGTTCGGCGGGAGTGTTTGCCGATGCCGGCAAGCGTGGTCCGCCCATGAAAAGAGAATCGGGAAGTACCCCCATACTTCCCGATTCGAAATAGTCAATAATCGACCTTAATCAATTTATTAACTTAACAAACACCCTGCAAATATATGAGAAAAAATGAATGAAAAGATGTTTTTGCCCGAAAAGTTTCCGCAGAAAGGCATTACTGCCTGCTACGTGAAAGGAATGCGGGGGCGGTTGCACAGCCTGTTCCTCCTGCGCGCCCCGCGTGCCGTTGCGTCAGGTTCGTTTTCGGATGGCATTCCGGCGCATGCTTTTCCTTGTGGTCTTTCGTCTGGTGGAAACGTCAGATTATGGTTGTCTTGTTTTAAAATAGGTTCGACCGCAAACTTCCCTTATTGTTTTCCAAGAGTTTCATCGAAGAGAAACAAAAGTTTCCCACTGGGGAAACTTTATTTTCCCAAGCGGGAAACTTTTGTTTCCCCAGTGGGAAAATAACCATTTTATTTATAGTTACCGGCATAAGGATATATACATCGTCAATCCCGCATCTATAATGCAAAGAATATGAAATACATCATTGCGAAATTGAAGCCCGAATGGGCAAGCACAGCACCCCATATCGAACAGGAATACCATTTGCAGCAAGAGAACACGATGCAGGAGCAGAACATGGATGTTGTCCAAACGAATGCCGGAAGCGGCAGGAACATCCGGATACCGCCGATATACACTATTCCGAAATGGGCGATGTGGGTTATTGCAAAAGCCAGAGAGTCGAATACGGCGGCTTTCTTCTCTCCAAACCGTTTCACAAAGCTGCCGTGAATAATTCCTCTATACAACAGCTCTTCCCCGATGGGGCTGAAAATCATGCCGGGAATGGCGGCCAACCAAAAGTATAATATCCTGTCTTGCCCCGGAATAGAGGTTCCGTAATTGCCGCTTCCGATGTATACGAATGCGTTATCGGTTGTTTTTCCGAACAATAACAGGAACAAACCGAATAGCACGGCACAGCAACAGCATCCTGCAATGAAAGCGGAAACGAGGCGTACGGAATGATCGGGACGCTTCATGCCGATGTATCGCCTTCCTTCTTTGGTCAGAAATATGAGTGGGGTGAACCACATGATCAGAAAAAGGAAGGCAACGGCGGCATAGCTCTTTGTGACGTAAGATTGCAGAACGATGAAAAAACGGGGGATTCCGAACAATAGAATCAGAAACAGACCGAACTTCCAATCGTATCGGAAGAAAGGTCTCCACCCTTTTCTTAGAATCCCGTTCATCCCGCCACGTTCCGTTTATTTATAGGTCTGTATGGGAAGCTCTCCTTTCAATGCGCCGATGGCATTCATCGCCAGCGCTTCCATCTCGTCTTCGCCGGGATAGACCGCCACCGGAGCCAGGAACGAGATGCGCTCTTTCAAGCGGCTGATGACATACTCCGAATAGGCGATGCCGCCTGTGAGCAGAATGGCGTCGACTTTGCCGTAAAGCGCGGTAGCCGCGCCTCCGATGGTTTTGGCAATGTTGTAAATCATGGCGTCTATCACCAGCTCCGCTTTCTTGTCGCCCGCTTCGATGGCTTTCACAATGGCGGCCACGTCGGTCGTGCCTAAGTGAGCGGCCAACCCCGCGTGTCCGGCAATGCGCTTTTTCAGTTCGTCTTTCGTGAACTTCCCGCTGAAGCAAAGGTCGATGAGCTGCCCTGCCGGAAGCGTTCCTGCCCGTTCGGGCGAGAAAGGTCCTTCGCCGTCGAGGGCGTTGTTGGCATCGATGGCCTTCCCGTGGCGATGAGCCGCTACGGAAATGCCTCCGCCCAAATGACAGATGACGAGATTAAGCTTTTCGTACGTGGTGCCCTGCTCTTTGGCGTAGCGGCGGGCAATGGCCTTTTGGTTCAACGCGTGCCAGATGGTGATGCGGGGCAATAGCGGCGAACCCGTCAGCCGGGCACGTTCGTCCAGTTCGTCCACCACTCCCGGATCGGCGATGAAGGCGGGACAACCGGGAAGCGAAGCGGCGAGCTCGTCGGCAATCAGTCCTCCCAGATTGCAGGCGTGCGTCCGCATGGCATGCTTCGTATCTTCTTTCAACACATCGTTTACCCGGTACACTCCGCCGGGTATCGGCTTCACCAAGCCGCCGCGTCCGATGACGGCATCGAACTCGAAAGGGATGCCGTTCTTTTCGAGTTCCTGCAAAACGAGCGACTTGCGGAATTCAAACTGGTCGATCACTTCGGGGAAGCGCGAAAGTTCCTCTATCGTGTGACGGATGTTGCTCACTAAAACCGGATTTTGATCTTCGTATACGGCTATTTTCGTCGAGGTGGAGCCGGGGTTGATGGCCAGAATCTTCATAATGCGTAAATGACGGGTTAGTATGAACGGTTGGGGTTATTTCTTTTTCTCGCATTCGCAACTTGCCGCTTGCAGGCACGCCATGGCGATGCTGTTGTACTTCGACAGTCCTGAATCGCTGCGCGAAGTGACTACTACCGGGCAGACAGGGCCTTGCAGTATCCCCGCCATCTCGGCTTTGGCAAACAGCGATACGGATTTGTAGAACGTATTGCCCGATTCGATGTTCGGGAAGATCAGCACGTCCGCTTGTCCGTTGATGGGCGACGCGATGCCTTTGATGTCTCCGCTGGCTTGTTCGCACGAAGTGCGCACGTCGAGAGGCCCGTCGATGATAACGTTTCCGAACTCGCCCGCTTCCGCCAGTTCGACAATGTTCACATAGTCCAGCGAGTTGGGGAATTTGGCGCTTACCTTTTCGGTGAAGTGGATAAGCGAAACGCGCGGCTGCTCGATTCCGAAATGCCGGCAGGTGCAGATGGCATACCATATCATCTCGATGCGCTGTTGCAGCGTGGGGCGCGGAATCACCGCCGCGTCGGAGAAGAAAAGCAGTTTGTGGTAAGAGGGAATTTCCATCACCGCCAGATGAGTCAGTATCTTGCCTTTGGGAAGAATCCCTTTCTCCTTGTCGAGTATGGCATGCAGCAGGTTGTCTGTATTGATGAGGCCCTTCATCAGGATGTCCGCCCCGCCTTCGCGAACGATGCGCACGGCTTCTCGCGCGGCTTCGTCGGGGTCTTCTATATGAATGGTTTTTACGTATTGGGGATATTTCTTGAGCGTGGCAAACCTGTCGGTTACCGATGAGTCGCCTACCATGATCAACTCAGCAAATCCTTCTTCCAAGGCGCGCGATACGGCGTATTCGGTATGGGAGTCGTTGGCGCAAACCACAACGATGCGCTGCCTGCGATTTTGCTTTTTTAAGTGTTCCGTTAGCTGGGCAAAATTTCGAATGGGTTCCATAACGTTAGATTTTTAGCAAATATCTAAAAAATGATTGAGATAATCACGATGAAAACTCGAAAAAATGCGTGTGTTTGATAACTTTTTGTTAGAGTTCGTCGTTTTGCCTCGTGAATATGCAGGGAGAACCGTTTTTTCGTGTATTTTTGCAAGAAGTATTTTCCCTTCTAAAAAAACAAGATTGAGTATGGATATGCTGTTTCCTCCTTTTTTAGAGAAAGGAGACAAGGTGATGATTGTTTCGCCGTCGAGCAAAATAGACAACCGGTTTTTGAAAGGAGCCAAGAAGCGGCTGGAGTCGTGGGGACTGAAGGTGCTGATGGGGAAGCATGCCGGAGGAGACTCCGGGAGGTATGCCGGAAATGTCCGTCAACGCCTGAGGGACTTTCAGCGGGCTATGGACGATCCGAAGGTGAAGGCGGTGTTTTGCAGCAGGGGAGGTTACGGAGCCGTGCATCTGATCGACAAGATCGACTTCACGGCTTTCCGTCAATCTCCGAAATGGCTGATCGGATTCAGCGACATCACTGCGTTGCACAATCTGTTTCAAGCCAACGGATACGCTTCGCTGCATGCGCTCATGGCGCGTCACCTTGCCGTTGAGCCGGAGGATGACCCCTGCGCCCTGCATTTGAAGCATATTTTGTTCGGCGAACTTCCCTTATATACTTGCGAGAAGCATCGCCTGAACAGGAAGGGCACGGCAAGAGGAGTGCTGCGCGGAGGAAACATGGCGGTGGCTTACGGGCTTCGCGGCACTCCGTACGACATTCCCGCCGAAGGAACGGTGCTGTTTCTCGAAGACATCGGCGAACGTCCCCATGCCGTGGAGCGGATGATGTATAACCTGAAACTGGGGGGAGTGCTCGAGAAACTCTCGGGGCTGATTATCGGTCAGTTTACCGAGTACGAAGAAGACCGTTCGCTGGGTAAAGAGCTGTATGCAGCGTTGGCGGATTTGGTGAAAGAATACGATTATCCCGTCTGCTTCGGCTTTCCGGTGGGGCACGTCACCCGTAACTTCCCGCTTGTCAACGGCGCCGATGTGGAATTTACGGTCGGCAGGCAAGGAGTGGAGTTGAAGTTTGTCGGCGATGAAAGCCGTAATGAGGAAGTGATTGGCGCCATTGCTCGTTGAAACATTACAGGGTTTCACAGCCTGCGGAGCGTTCCCTTTCATGGCGTAATGCAGTCTGCCCGTTGAAATACTGTGTGTTCCCATGGCCTGCGGAGCGTTTTCTTTCATGGCGTAGTGCAGTCTTCCCGTTGAAACATTGTAGCGTTTTATTTCCGGGTAAAGCTGTGAGGAAAAGGTCGATGGTTCCTTGTTTGTTGAGGCGCAGTTGCTGTTTATTGTTAATAAAACACTCCGTTCGAGCGATGCTTTGACGAAAATCGCTAAATTTGAAGTCTTAACAGAAAAAACAGAGGCTCCGAACAGATGTAGTGAGTTTCCTAACGGATGCAGTGGAGCCTCCGAACGAGTGAAACAGAGCCTTCAAACAGATGAAACAGAGCCTCTGAATAAACGAAACAGAAGCTCTGAACAGCTGAAACAGAGCCTCTGAATAATTCCAAAGTATTAACACAAAAATATGAAAATGAATAAGATGTTTATCATGTCCTTGCTGAGTTCTTTCTTGTTCCTGTCAGCATTCTCGTGCGGAGGAGGAACGAAGACGGGCGCTGCGGATAAGGCAAACGGAGAGACGGCGGTCAGCGTCCCCCTGTTCGATGCGGATAGCGCCTATTTGTATATAAAGAGTCAGGTGGATTTCGGTCCGCGTGTGCCCAATACCAAAGGGCATGTGGCTTGCGGCAACTATCTGGCCGGCCGGCTGGAGAAGTTTGGCGCGCAAGTAACCAACCAATACGCCGACCTGATTGCTTACGACGGCACTCTGCTGAAGGCGCGCAACATCATCGGTTCTTACAAGCCCGAGACTAAAAAGCGAATCGCGCTCTTTGCCCATTGGGATACACGCCCTTGGGCGGATAACGATCCCGACGAGAAGCATCACCGCACTCCTATTCTGGGAGCGAACGACGGCGCGAGCGGGGTGGGGGTTTTACTCGAAATTGCCCGTCTCATCAATCAGAACCAACCGGAGCTGGGGATCGACATTATCTTTCTGGATGCCGAAGACTATGGAGCTCCGCAATTCTACGAAGGAGAGCACCGCGAGGATGCTTGGTGCCTCGGAGCGCAATATTGGGCACGCAATCCGCACGTACAGGGATATAACGCCCGTTTCGGAATCCTGCTCGACATGGTGGGCGGTGAAGGAAGTGTTTTCCTGAAAGAGGGCTACTCCGAGCATTTCGCCGCCGATATAAACAAGAAGGTGTGGAAAGCTGCCAAAAGGCTGGGCTACGGCAAAACGTTTGTCAACGAGCAGGGAGGCTCCGTCACCGACGACCATTTGTTCGTCAACCGCTTGGCGCGCATCAAAACCGTCGATATTGTTCCCTACCATCCCGAAGGAAGTTTCACCCCCACATGGCATACCGTGAACGACACGATGGAGCATATCGATAAGAACACGCTGAAGGCAGTGGGGCAGACTGTGCTTGAGGTTATTTACAACGAGAAATAAGGAGTGGCGGAATGCCATACATTAATATATGAAAACGTTAGATTAGCAATGACGATTAATGAATTACAGGATGAAGTGATTGCGGAGTTCAGCGACTTCGACGATTGGATGGACCGCTACCAGTTGCTTATCGATTTGGGAAACGAGCAAGAACCGCTGGAAGATAAGTATAAGACCGGGCAAAACCTGATTGAGGGTTGCCAGAGCCGGGTATGGCTTCAGGCCGATGAGGTGGACGGTAAGATAGTGTTCAAGGCAGAAAGCGATGCCCTGATCGTTAAGGGTATCATAGCGTTGCTCATTAAAGTGCTTTCGGGCCATACGCCCGATGAAATCCTGAACGCCGATCTTTACTTTATCGATAAAATCGGACTGAAAGAACATCTTTCGCCCACCCGTAGCAACGGTCTGCTCTCGATGGTGAAGCAGATACGCATGTATGCGTTGGCGTTCAAGGCAAAAGGGGGCGCAGCCAAATAGATACCGGCCGCACTGCCTTTATCCCCTTTGCATCGCTTATGAATGAGGCTGAAACAAGAGGCTGTTATGCTTTAAAAGAAATCCCGCCAATGGCGAGATTACTTTTTTCCGAATATTCTTTCGGGAAGCGTAGTGATTTGCGCACAGTTCCCGATAAGGTTTTTAGCGGTGATTTTGCGCTCTATAAACAACCTTGTAGCCACCCCTTTCTTTCACTCATCCTTTGTTTGCGGTCGCTTCGTCCGGCGTTCTCAAGGTTTCTCCTCACGGTATTCCAGAATGTCTCCGGGCTGGCAATCCAGCTCTTTGCAGATGGCTTCGAGGGTGGAGAAACGGATGGCTTTGGCTTTCCCCGTTTTTAGTATGGATAGATTGGCGGGAGTAATATCGATTCTCTCCGCCAATTCGCCCAGCGAAATCTTTCGCCGCGCCATCATTATGTCAAGGTTTACTATTATAGCCATAAACTCTTTTTTTACTTTTTTACTTACTGCGTCCGGGCACTTCCTGCCGGCATGTCATCGTTCGTCTACTGCTCCGTCGCGTACGACATCCTTGTCTTCTGTATCTTTCCTGCCGGCATGACATCGTTCGTTTGCTGCGTCCGCGCTTTTGTTCGGTTCGTCGGTGCAGTTTGCCGGACAGAGACGTATCGCTACCGACACGGAGTTCCTTCTCCGGTGTGCGTCAAATGGTAAGCTCCTGCTCTTCCTTTATCTTCAGTCCGATCGAAAAACTCTCCGCCACTACGAGGCAGGCGAGTCCCAACAGCAAGTCGGTCAGCTCGATGGCATAAGGAGTGATTATGTATTTGTCGAGTGCGAGAATCTCTTTCAGATCCCGGTAGTTGGCAATCTGCGGAATGAGGTAGCACGCGAAAGAGACAATGAGCAGCCCTCCCAGCCACCGCAACCGGCGCACGTTCTTCCATTCGAAAATCTGCGAGCGGTTGATGTCCAGAATGAGCAGGATGAAGAATATTAACGCGGCAATGCCCGATGCGATGCCGATTAACGAACAACAGGCGTTTACTATCACGTAGGGGTAGCTTATGCCTTTCCCCACGCGAACCGCCATCTGGGTGTGAAGGACTGGCAAACTCTCCCCGCTTTTGGCGTTGATGATGCTGTCCGGTTTCCATACGGCAGTGGAGGGAATCAGGTCTACGATGCGTAAATCTCCCGCGAATACTGCTTCTTTGCTTTGCTCCGGAATGTCCCGTCTTTCTTTTGCGATGCTTATTCCGGCATGTATGCCCATCCCGAATATGTATCCTTTGGTGTACAACGAAGCTCCCAAAGTGATAAATATCAGTATGCAAAGAATGTTGAGTCTCTTTTTCATCGTTATCAAGTTTTAGTTGGTTGGTTCCGTTTCTTGCCTCCACGGGTATGCCACGCTTGTCCGGCGCATGCGTAAGAGCGTGCCTGCCAGTATGACGGCCGCTGCCGAAACAATGATGAAGTATGTGGAAGTGCCGGCAATGTCGCCCAGACTTTCCGCTTCGGGGTATCGGGCCATGAGGTAAACCGACAAGGAGTTGTTGACGATGTGCATCAGTATGCAGGGAATCAGGCTGGCTGTCTTGTAATACGTCCACGCCAGCAAAGCGCCCAATAGAAATGCGGGAAGCATCTGCGCGGGGTTGAGGTGGAACACGGCGAACAGCAGTGAGGAGATGAGGATGGCTTTCGTGGGGCTGTATTGTTTAAGCAGGGCTTTCAGTACGGCTCCTCTGAACACCAGCTCTTCTACCGTGGGGCCTATGATGGCGATGGCAAGAATGCCTCCCCATCCGGATGAAAGAATGTCGAAAGCTTGCTCCATGATGTTGGGAATGCCTTTCATCAATTCGGTAATAGCCGTTACAACCACTCCGCACGACAGAATAGCCAGTACGCTGAGCCCGAGGTAAGAAACCGACACAGGCGACCATGTGCTTCTCTCTTTGCTGATGTAACCCGCTTTCCATAGATAAAGCGCCATCAAGAACTGCCCTGCCAGTTGCGCCGGAATCAGAATCGTTTGCATGATGGCCGCCTGACTTACCGGCTGTGAAGTGCTCAGCAGGTAGAATATATATGGAATAACGATTACGAGAGGCGCCACGATTTGCGCCAGAAGAAAGTTTATCAAAACGATTTTAATGGCTGTTTTCATACTTTTTTGCTGATTTTCTACATTTAGGTTTGTTCGCTCCCGGTCTTGCTCATGTCACGCGCTTGTGACATGACTGCATATAAACATGGCAACCATGGAAATCAATATGACCAATATCGATACGCTCATCAATGCTTTTTTCATAATGCGTTGCTTTTATAATTGTTGTTACTTAAAGGAATTATTATTGTTTATCGGTGGTTATTTATCGTTTATCGATATGCAAAGGTAGCGTTTATGTTTTAAGATCCAAGCGATAAACGATATTTTTTTATTGTTTATCGATAAATGCGCATACAGGTTCGGCTTCTCCGCCGATTGAAAGAGTGGTTATCGTTTGAAAATAAGACAGGCAAAAAGCCGAAAGCAATTGTTCCGGTCCGGTTAAAAGAGTGGTTATCATTTGAAAATGGATATGTGGAAAGTTGTGTCGATATAGCTTTCACTCTTCTGTGTCGACCGGAGAGACCGGCAGTACGATCAGGTAGAAAGTTATCCCAATACGGTCTCTACGTTGTAGGCGTACGTCTGAATAAAAAACCGGCAGCGTAGAAAGTTATCCCAATATGGCTTCCACCTCTTCGGCGTCCTTATGGAGCCGGGCGATAAGCTCGTCGATGGTGTCGAACTTCAGTTCGGGACGCGTACGCTTGACGAACGTCAGCCGGATGGACTTGTCGTAAATATCGGAATAAAAATGAAGAATATTCACCTCGATGGTGCGATGAGGCCCGTTGCCGATGGTGGGACGTACGCCTATGTTCAGCATTCCTTTGTACCTTTTCCCGTCGAAATCTACCCATACGGCATACACTCCGTCGGCAGGAACCAGCTTGTCGGGGTTGTCTACGCTCAGGTTGGCGGTGGGAAAGCCGATTTTTCTTCCTATCCGGTAGCCGCCTACCACTATTCCGTTCATGAAATATTGGTATCCCAGACTGCGTGCTGCCGTATCTACTTCGCCTTGCCGCAAAAGATTCCGGATGAGCGAGGAACTTACCGGCGTCTCACCGCCGGGCGACGCTTGTCTGCAACTGTCCGAACCGATATCCGCGGTGCAGGCAGAGGCTTGTATCACATCCATACCGATGGCTTTTCCGTAACGTACATAGTCGTCGAACCCGTCTCTGCGGTCGCGTCCGAAGCGGTGGTCGTATCCTATGACGAGGCATTCCACCCGGAAGCGTTCTTTCAGTATGTGCGTCATAAACTCTTCGGCGGTGAGGCTTGCCACTTCGGGCGTGAAGTCGAGCATCAGGCAATAATCCACTCCGGTTTCGCTCAACAGGCTTGTCCTTTCTTCGGGAGTGTTCAACAGCTCCGGGCGGTAATCGCTCTGCATCACCTTGCGGGGATGAATCGGAAAGGTGATCAGTGCGGAGCGCAATCCTCTGCTTGCCGCTATCTCTCTCACCTGCCTGATAAGGTAACGGTGTCCTGTGTGTACTCCGTCGAAGAAACCGATGGTCGCCACACAAGGTTCGGGAGGAAAAGCCGATATGTCGTTTATGACTTGCATGTTCTTATATTCTTTTTTGTTCGGGGAACAGGTGGCTCCAGTTTTCTCCGGCTTGCGGAGTATAGGTCGATATGCCCAGCTCCTGAGCCATCCGGCAGTTCTCTTTCGAATCGTCGATGAAGAGCGTTTCCTTCGGGTCGATGCCCGCATCCTCGATAACCGCTTTGAAAATACCGGCTTCGGGCTTTGCCATTTTCATCTCGAATGAGAGATATATTTTTTCGAAATAGTCTTTCGCCTGAAAGGCGCGATAGGGGAAAGCGTGCTGACACGCCCATTCCCAATGTATCTCGTTCGTATTGCTGAGCAGGTAGACTACATATTTCTCGCGGAGCTTCAGCAGCAAGTCGAGCTTATAAGTAGGTATGTCTACCAGGAAGCTGTTCCATGCTTCGTCTATCTGCTCGTCCGTCAGTTTTTTGCCTGTCATTTCGCGAACGCCTTCCCGAAATTCGGCGGGAGTGATCAATCCTTTTTCGTATTGCAGGAAGAGTCCCTGCTGGTGATAAATGTTGAGCATGTCTTCTACGTGCTCGAACCCCAGTTTTTTAAAGTTGTCAATGCATCGTTGGCGGTCAAGATCAATCAGTACGCCGCCGAAATCGATAAGAAGGTTTTTAATTCCTTTACTTTTCATTTTTATTTGTTTGTCTAAATGATATACGTTGAATGAGGCGGATGAGTTCTCCTACCCATAACACCATGGAAGAAACGCCCGCCACCCAGAGCCATGTTTGCCAACTGAGCGGTACGGTGCGGAATACAGCTCCGCCGAACTGCACGATTAAGAATTGTCCGATCAGGATAATGAGTACGACCAACTCCATGCCGTACGACTTGGAAAGCCCCTTGAATGCTGAGTCGGAAGTACCGAACACGCATACGTTGAAGAGGTTCCAGAATTGAAGCATCACGAAGAAAGTGAAGAAAACCGTGAGCCGGTAGATGGTCATTCCCTGGTCGCTGTAAGTGAAATGGTAAATCATGCCCAGCAGCACGATGAGGAAAAGAGTTCCCACTCCTATGATATAGTTGCGCATGGGGCGTGTGATGATGAAGTCGCTGCTCCGGCGGGGCTTTTCGCGCATTACCTTCTCGCTGGGAGGAATCGAAGCCAGTGCCAGAGCGGCGAAGGTGTCCATGATCAGGTTCACCCACAGCATTTGCGTAACGGTGAGCGGAAGTTCCGTACCGATGACGGATCCGAGCAAGACAATCAGCAGGGCGACAAAGTTGATGGTCAGCTGGAAAACGATGAACCGCTGGATGTTCTTATAGAGCGAACGTCCCCACATTACTGCCGTTCCGATGCTGTTGAACGAATCGTCGAGCAGGGTGATGTCGCTCGCTTCTTTCGCTACCGAAGTTCCCGTACCCATAGAGAGCCCCACCTGGGCATGGTTCAAAGCGGGCGCGTCGTTCGTTCCGTCGCCTGTTACGGCTACCACCGCCCCGTTTTGCTGGAGCAGCTGCACCAACCGCTGTTTGTCCGTAGGCCGTGCGCGCGACATGATTTTGATGTCTTTCACCCGTTCCAGCGCCTCTTTGTCGCTCAGCTCCGCAAACCGGATGCCGGTAATCGAGTTGTTTTCGTTGTCCGTCTCCGGATCCCAAAGCCCTATTTGCCGGGCAATTTCCCTTGCCGTGCCGGGAGTGTCGCCGGTTACGATCTTGATTCCGATACCCGCTGACCGGCATTTGTGTACCGCTGCCGAAACATCCGGACGGATAGGGTCGGAGATGGCCACTATCCCTAAGAAACTTAGGTCGCCTCCCGATGAAAGGGCAGCGCAGTCGTCGGGTTCGTTCTCGTCTACTATTTTGAACGCGAATCCAAGTGTCCGCATCGCCATATTCTGATACTCTTGCAATTGCTTTTCTATCGTCGAACGGTATTCCGACACCTCTACCCGCTTCCCGTTCAATACCACATCTTTGCATTTGTCGAGCACGATTTCGGGAGCTCCTTTCATATAGAACACTTTTTCCCCCAGCAGCGGCGAGTCGGCCAGTGTCGCCATGAATTTCCGTTCGGTGGAGAAAGTCAATTGGTCGATGATGCGGGATTCTTCGCGAAGTTCGAGGTAATTGCGTCCCTGCCGGTGGAGCCAGAGCAGCAAAGCCACCTCCGTCGGGTTTCCCACGCCTTTAGGCTTCCATTGTCCTTCGGTTTCTTCCAAAAAGGCGGTGGAGTTCGCGCTGATTCCTTCGGCGATGAGGTTGCTCACCTCATCGTTATCGACCAGTTTCCCGGTAGCCCCCAGCGCATAGAACCCCGGTTCGTACACCTGCATCTGGTTTTGAGTCAGCGTGCCTGTCTTGTCGGTACAGATCACCGTGATGGCTCCCATCGTTTCGCAAGCGTGCATCTTTCTCACCAGATTGTTGGTAGACAGCATGCGGCGCATGTTCAGAGCCAGACTGAGGGTGACGCTCATCGGCAAGCCTTCGGGCACAGCCACTACAATCAGCGTAACCGCCATCATGAAGTAGTTGAGGGTTCGTTCCAAAACCGGCAACCAGTCGTGCCAACCGTTCAGTGCGGCGAAGTCGTAGTGAAGCAATACGTCTTTGATGAAGAAGGTGAGGAAAGACAGTAAGGCGACGGTGAAACCGATCTTCCCGATCAGATTCGCCAGCCTTGTGAGCTGTATGTTCAACGGAGTCTGTTCCAGCGGCTGTTCCGTACTCTGGCGGGCCACTTTGCCTATCTCGGTGGCGTCCCCCACGTGGGTCACGCGCATCGTTCCGTGTCCGTCTACTACGGTAGTGCCGCGCATCACTAAATTGGAGGCGTAAGTCGCTTCTTTATCGAAGTTTTCTTCGATGATGGTTTTCGAGGTAACCGGTTCGCCGGTGAGGTTCGACTCGTTCACTTGCATGGAGATGGCCTCCAGCAACTCTCCGTCGGCGGGAATCTCCTCGCCCGTTTCCAAAATGACGATATCGCCCGTCACAATGTCTTTGCGCGGCACTTCCTGTATCCGTCCGCTGCGTATCACTTTCACGGGAGTCTCTTCGTTGACCGCATTCAGCAGGTCGAACTTTTTATTGGCGTCGTATTCGAAGAAGAAACCGATGCCCGTAGCCAGCAGGATGGCAGCTATGATTCCGATGGTTTCGGCGTATTCATTTTCTATCAAGGAGATGATCAACGACAGTACGGCTGCTATCAGCAAGACGCGCACAATCGGGTCTTCGAACTTTTCAAGATAAAGCTTCCAAAGAGAAGGACGCTTGGGGGGTGTCAGCAGGTTTATACCATTTTCTCTCCTGCTTCGCAGGACTTCATTCTCTGTAAGACCTAAATGATAATAATCCTCTTTTTTTGCACTCATGCAGATACATGCGTTTAGTTAGGAATGCAAAAGTACAATATTAAATTGTGATATAGCTTTTTAATTAAAACTTTTTAGGAAGTTACTCCTTTCTGTTAAATCGCAATCCGGACAGAGAGGCAAGGTGAACCAGAATGTCGACCCTTTCCCTATTTCCGATTCGACTCCAATCCTGCCTCCCAGTTTGTTGATGATGCCTTTGGATATGGCCAGCCCCAGTCCCGTACCGTTTTTCTCCTCTTTGTTCAGTTTTACAAACCGTTCGAATATATCTTGAAGTCTGTCTTGGGGAATTCCCGAACCGGTGTCGCTCACGTAGAAGTAAAGCTCATTCTCTTTCGCTTGATAGCCTATGCGGATATTTCCCGACTCGGTGAATTTTATGGCATTCGCTATAAAGTTGGACAACACTTGAATAAGCCGGTTCTGATCGGTCTTTATCAGGCACGCCGATAGCCCGAGTTCGGTAATGATTTCTATTTTATTGTTTTTTTCAGTGTGGGCTATTCTCATTTGAAAGAGTTGGCGCAAGTCGGAAAGCAATTGGTTGATGTCTATATTCGTATAAGTGAAATCGATGGTTCCGGCTTCTATCTTTGAAAGGTCGAGAATGTCGTTGACCAGTTGCAGCAAGAGGTCGGCATTCATTTTGATGATTTCTTTATACTGTGTTTTTTCTTCTTCGACATTTGTGTAGCTCAATATCTCGGAGAATCCTGTAATGGCATTGATCGGTGTACGGATTTCATGACTCATATTGGCAAGAAAGGCGGATTTCGACAAATTGGCTTTTTCTGCTTTTTCTTTCGCTATTTTGAGTTCTTCCTCAGTTCTTTTTTGCTTGGTTACGTCATGAACAGTGATTACCATGTTTTCTTCTCCGTCGAGCAACAGGTATGTGCCCGATATGACGGTGTTGCATGTTGTTTCTTGATTGCCGTTTAGCTTTATCTCTACGGTAGCTTCGAGATCGGAAAAGCTCTTTTTCTCTTCGAACGCTTTGAGGGTAGTCTGGCGTATGGGGCAGGAGGCGCAGAAAGGGTGTGTTCCGCAGCCGCTTTTGGATGATAGGGCGTTCCGGCATTGCAGCAGATCGCCTACTTTTTTCACTTCTTGTGTCTTTAGCGTGCCTGTTCGCTCGTAATAGTTGGTATGGAGAACTGTAAGCTCTTTGTTTACCAGCAAGATAAAAGCGTGTATGTTTTTAAAGATAGCGTTGTTGATGTGATTGGCGCTTTTCAGTTTGTTTGATTCCAAGGCTAACGCTTGCTGTATTTGTCGTTTTCGTTTTATTTCGAACAACATGCCTGTTAATAGAATAACAGACAAAGTGACAGCTATAATTTGTAATGCCATAAGGTTTATGTTAGTTGCCGGTTTTTTCTATGATGATAACGGGCGCAAAGATAACGTTTTATCTAAATATGGAGAAGCTCTTTCTTGTAAATCTGAGGGTTTTCTTCTTTTTTTGAATCATTTTTAGCTTCTTCGCCTGCCACCGGACGAATATTTGTTGCCTAATGCCGGCTTTTATCGCTTGCATGGCCTTTTGGGGCAATATAATATTATATATGTATGAAGAAAAGTATGGCTTTGAACAAAAATCTTTTGCCTACGTTATATGAATGAAACTAATAAAAACATAACATTATGAAGAAGTACATTTGTGTGGTTTGTGAATACATCTACGACCCGGAATTGGGAGATCCTGAAAGCGGCATCGAACCGGGAACTGCTTTTGAAGATATTCCGGAAGATTGGGTATGCCCTTTATGCGGAGTAGGGAAAGAAGACTTTGAACCTTACGAGGAATAAAAGGCTCTGCAAGGAAAGGTCTTGTCGGCTGGTCGGCAAAATAGACCGGCAACCGGGTTTAAAACGAAATAATGCAGATTTTACAGCCCGAGATGATTGTGAACAGTGCCGACGACATCCGTTTAAAATGAAATAACGCAGATTTACAGGTTTGTACGGAAACCTTGTAAATCTGCGTTTATTATTTGCTTCATCTGTTTGGATACCCTTTCCCCTGTCGGAAGATTCCGTTTGGGAGATAGAATGATAAGCCGTTCAAAGCATTTCGCTCTTTAGAGCATGGTCACCTTCTTTTCTTTCACATCGCTGCTCGCTTCTACTACATTCACTACGTAGTCGCCCAACTTTTCGCATTCCGCGATGATATCCATATAGTATACGCCCATTTGATAGTCGTATTCCTTGTTGTTTACATCCAAGATATTTTGATTCTTCAGTTGGTTGCGATAATTGTTTATTTCGTTTTCTATATTGAACGATTTGTTGATGTCGATGCTTTGGTGCTCTGTCTTCTCCACCACGGCAATCATTTGCGTCAGAGCGTCGTTGGTGAGTTTCATCATGAAATGGATATGCTCGTATTGCTTTTCGGTGAAGTCTTGATTGGTCTGCCGTTTGCGGTTGATGGTACGAGCCAGATTATAGCAACTGTCGCCGATGCTTTCAATCTCGGTCACTTCGCGCAGCATGGCGCGTATTTGCAATTTACTCTCGGAGCTTAAGCGGCCTTCCGATACCTGATTCAAATAGTTGGCTATCTCCAGTTCCATATTGTCGCTGATGCTTTCGTACTTTTCTATCCGGCTGAACAGCTTGTTGAAGTCATCGTCTTTTTCCGTGTGCAGCAAGTCTTGTACCATCCCGAACATACGATGTATGCGTTCGGAAAAGAGATGGATCTCCTTACGTGCCTGAAGAATCGACAACTCTGCCGTGGAGAGCATACCACCGGTGATAAACCGCAGACGCGGCTCTTCGTCTTCCTCTTTGGGGCGGATAATGGCGCATACCGTACGCTCGATAAGCTTTACACCCCATATCAGCAGGAATACGTTGCAGATGTTGAAGATGGAATGGAATGCGGAAAGCTTATACGAGATGCTTACTTGAGGGTCGGTCGTTGAGAAAAAACTGTCTACTACCCAGTTGACAAGTTGCATGAAAGGATGGAAGATTGCCAATACCCAGATTACTCCGAATACGTTGAATACAAAATGGGCCAATGCTGCCCGCTTTGCCTGTGAGTTGGCTGTCAGCGCGGCAAGATTGGCCGTGATGGTGGTACCGATATTTTCGCCCAATACGAGGGCTGCTCCCAATTCCAGGCTGATCCATCCGTTGGCGCACATAATCAGGGTGATGGCCATAGTGGCGGCAGACGCTTGCACAATCATGGTAAGGATGGTTCCTATGAACAAAAACAGCAGTACGGACATGAACCCCATATCGGTGTAGTTTTGCACAAAGGCGAGCATATCCGGATTAGCGTTCAGGTCGGGCGCGTTTGTCTTCAGAAACGAAAGACCCATGAAAAGGAATGAGAAGCCGAAGACAAATTCGCCGATAGACTTGCGGTTGCTTTTTCCGGAAAAAATAAGCGGGAGGGCGATGGCCAACAGCGGAAGGGCAAAAGCTCCCATGTCTACCTTGAATCCGAAAACCGAAATAATCCATGCGGTGACTGTGGTACCGATATTTGCACCCATGATGACACTGATGGACTCGGCTAAAGTGAGCAATCCCGCATTCACAAAACTCACAACCATTACTGTGGTTGCCGACGAGGACTGGATGAGGGCGGTAATCAACACTCCTGTTAGAACCCCCGTTACCCGGTTGGTGGTCATTGCTGTCAGAATACCTCGTAGTCTGTCGCCTGCGACTTTTTGCAAGCCCTCGCTCATTATTTTCATTCCATACAAAAACAGCCCTAATGAGCCAATGAGCTTTAAAAAATCATAAAAAGAATACTCCATCTATAAAATTTTTAATGGTTGTTTGTTCTCTGACCGATTATAAGTATATTAGTCCCATCATCATTCACACTTAAAAAGGATGTCTATGACACAGATGGTACGAATTTGTTGCAAAAATAATAATAATTATAAAGATTTCCCTATCGGGAGCTCACTTTTGGATATTTATCGCGGTTTTAATCTTAATTTTCCTTATCAGGTAGTAAGTGCCAAGGTAAACAATCGCTCCGAAGGACTTAAATTCAGAGTTTATAACAATAAGGATGTGGAGTTTCTTGATGTCAGAGATTCGTCAGGTATGCGTACCTACGTTCGCTCACTTTGCTTTGTGTTGTTCAAAGCCATCACCGAGATTTTTCCGCAAGGAAAGCTGTACGTGGAGCATCCGGTGTCGAAAGGGTATTTTTGCAATCTCCGGATTGGTCGTCCCATAACCCTGGAAGATGTGAACAAAATCAAGAAGCGCATGCGCGAAATCGTAGAGGAAGATATCCCGTACCATCGCATCGAATGCCAGACAGCGGAGGCGGTGCGTGTTTTCGGCGAACGCGGGATGAAGGATAAGGTGAGGGTGCTCGAAACTTCCGGTTCGCTTTATACCTACTATTATACGTTGGGCGATACGATCGATTATTATTATGGTAATCTGGTTCCAAGCACCGGGTATCTGAAAGTGTTCGACCTTGTGAAATATTACGATGGATTATTGTTGAGAATTCCTAACAAGCAAAATCCGGAAATGCTCGAAGAGGTGGTGAAGCAGGAAAAAATGCTGGATGTTTTTAAGGAGTATTTGAACTGGAGTTATATCATGGGATTGAATAATGCGGGCGATGTGAATCTGGCTTGTAAAAAAGGTTATGCTACCGATCTTATTAACGTAACGGAAGCCTTGCAGGAAAAGAAAATCGCTCAGATTGCGGATACCATTTTCAACCGGGGGGAAAACGGCGGACGGGTGAAGCTGGTTCTGATTTCCGGTCCGTCTTCATCGGGAAAAACAACGTTCAGCAAGCGCCTTTCGATTCAGTTGATGACGAACGGCCTGAAGCCTTACTCCATTTCACTCGACGATTATTTTGTTGATCGCGAACAGACTCCATTGGATGAAAACGGCAATTATGATTACGAGTCGCTTTATGCGCTCGATCTTGATTTGTTCAATCGTCAGTTGGAAGCTTTGCTCAGCGGAGAAGAAGTGGAACTGCCCCGTTTTAACTTTGCATTGGGAAAGAAAGAGTATACGGGCGATAAGTTGAAAATCGGAGAAAACACGATTCTGATTCTGGAGGGCATTCATGCCTTGAATCCTGAGTTGACGGCGCATATCGACGAAAAGAAGAAATTTAAAATATATGTTTCGGCGTTGACTACCATTTCGCTCGACGATCACAACTGGATTCCTACCACGGACAACCGATTGCTACGGCGCATTATCCGGGATTTCAATTACCGGGGCTATTCCGCCCGTGAAACCATTTCGCGCTGGCCGAGCGTGCGTGCCGGAGAGGATAAATGGATATTCCCTTATCAGGAGAATGCCGATGTGATGTTCAATTCCGCTTTGCTTTTCGAATTTGCCGTGTTGCGTCTCCATGCCGAACCCATTTTGATGGGAGTTCCGCGCAACTGTCCGGAATACAGCGAGGCCTACCGGTTGTTGAAATTTATCTCGTATTTTACTCCCGTGAAAGATAAGGAAATTCCGCCGACCTCATTGCTGCGTGAATTTTTGGGAGGAAGCAGCTTTAAATATTAAAATTTTTCTTTTCTTGCATCTCGATATCTCTCGTTGTGGCAGGTAGCGAATGCGTGGTTCTATACGCAAGATTGCTTGGGTGTATCGTTCATATATGCCCGGTGTGCTGTCTATATATACTCACCGCGGTAGCTATATATACTCACTGCGGTAGCTATATATACTCACCGTGGTGGCCATATATGCTTATCACGGTAGCCATATATGCCTATCACGGTGGCTATATATGCTTATCGGGGTAGCCCTATTATATACAGCGCGTGGCATATACTTTTCCCAGAGCCCAAATTGTCCGTATTTTTAACTAGCTTCTCCGTCGCCGCATTTTCACTTGTAGGGGAATTAATGTAACAATTAAGCCCGAAAATGTTACATCAGGTACACATAGCATAGCATAGCACAGCATAGCATAGCACAAAAAACCTCCTCCTTTTTCCTCCTCCGGAAAAAGAAGGGTGAGGAGGAGAGAGAAGGAGGAGATTAATAATTTGATTAAGAACAACAGGGAGAAAACGGGGGATAAAGTGCAAAGTATCGGTTATATTTGCATCGTCAATCAGCGTAATGAGCCGGATATGGATATGCAAAACAGAAACACGAATACCAACACAAACGAAAACACCACTCTGCAATGCAGCTGCTTTTTCCCTGTGCAGGCTTGCGGGCAAGGGCGGATGCCCGATGGACGCCGCCCGTCTGCACCGATGCCCTGCTGCGCATGGCGCGCTTTATCTCAACGCTTCCACTTCATCGGGAGTCAGAGGAATTTTCTTGCCCAACCGCCGCGAACCGGTAGCGGTAATCAGGTAGTCCTCCTCGTTGCGTATGCCTCCGAAGTCCTTGTACGCTTCTACTTTCTCGTAGTTGATGAAATCGGTGAATTTCTTTTCCGCTTTCCAACGGTCTATCAGCTCGGGGATGAAGTAGATGCCCGGCTCTACGGTGATTACGAACCTATCCTCCAGCGGGATGGCAAGGCGCTGCGACTTCCTGCCGAACTGCGTGCTCTTGGGTTGCCCGTTGTAGCCTACCCACAATTCGCCGAGATTCTCCATGTCGTGAACGTCGAGCCCCATCATGTGCCCCAGCCCGTGAGGGAAGAGAAGGGCATGGGCGCCTTCGCGCACGGCATCGTCGGTATTGCCTTTCATCAGTCCGAGCTCTTTCATGCCGTCTACCAGAATGCGGGCGGCGAGTTCGTACACTTCCATGTAGGGGATGCCCGGACGCAACGCCTTCACCGATTCGAGGTGCATGGCATTCTGTATCTCGTACACTTCCCGTTGGCGGGCAGTAAACTTCTTGTCGGCGGGAATGGTAGACGACATGTCGCCGGCATAGCCCGATTCCACTTCCGCTCCGGCATCGATCAGGAACAGATCGCCCGGTTTCACTTTGTTGCCGTGGTAGTGGTTGTGCAGCGTTTGCCCGTTGATGGTGGCGATGGTGGCGAACGAAAGCTCGCAGTTGTTGGCTTGCGCCACCCGGTTCATCTCTGCCACTACCTCGTACTCGTACATGCCGGGGCGAAGGAATTTTGTGGCGGCGATGTGCATGTCGGCGGTCACGTTGCAGGCTTTTTCTATTTCGGCTATCTCTTCGTCCGATTTATAGTTCCGTTGAGCCACGATGGCGCGTATGAACGGTACCGAACCTTCCTGACGGGCGGGCGGGATGCCGAGCCAATCCATCAGCTTCAGCTTGTGCTCCGCACGGTAGGGGGGCAGGTAATGAACCGTTTTCCCCTTTTGCACGCATTGGTGCAGGTAGCTTACAATATCCGCAGAAGGCATCACCTCTTTCATGCCGACGCGTTCGCATTTCTCGTGCAGGGTGGGTTGTGCTCCCATCCATACGATGGCGTCGATGGAAAGCTCGTCGCCGAAAATGATTTCTCTATCCGCGTCAATATCTATGATGGCTGAAAGCCCCGCGCCCGAAAGCCCGAAGTAATACAGGAATGTAGAATCCTGACGGTAACGGAAGGTGTTGTCTTCGTAGTTCAACCCGCACTCGTCGTTTCCGAGAAATAACAATACTCCGGAGCCTAATTTCTTTTTCAGCAAGGCTCTGCGCTGCACGTACGTTTCTTTAGCAAACATAATTTCTTAATTTAGAAGTTCGTAGGGCAAAGATAAAGATTTTTGTGTTATAGGATTAAAAATATTCATTCTAATCTGGTTTATCTCTGGTTAAAAAGCTACTTTTGTAGCGGTAAACAGTAGAAAAAGCAAGAATACGTTATGGCACAAGGTTCACGTCAGATACAAACTCAGGCACAACAACAGATACAGACGCTTTCGCCCCAGCAGATTCTGGTGGTGAAGTTGCTGGAGCTTCCCGCATTGGAGCTGGAAGACCGTATCCATGCCGAGCTTTTGGAGAATCCTGCGCTTGAGGAGGGGCGGGAGGAAACTCCTGCCGATGAGTATTCCGCTGCCGAATCGGAGGAGACCGGAGACGACGGGGCGAATGAGTACGACTCTCTGGACGACTATCTGAGGGAGGACGACATACCCGACTATAAATTGCAGGAGAACAACCGCTCGAAAGGGGAGCAGGCGGAAGATATACCTTTTTCCGAAGCCACCTCTTTCTACGAAATACTGAAAGAACAGCTGCGTGAGCGCAACCTGACGGAGCATCAGCGCGAATTGGTGGAGTATCTCATCGGCTCGCTCGATGACGACGGGTTGCTGCGCAAGTCTCTGGAGAGCATCTGCGACGAACTGGCCATCTACGTCGGTGTGGAGTGTACCGAAGAGGAACTGGAGGAGGCGTTGGGAGTGTTGCAGGATTTCGATCCCGCAGGGCTCGGAGCGCGTACGCTTCAGGAGTGCCTGCTGATACAGATCCGCCGTAGGCAGGCGGAAGAAGAAAGCGCCGGTCTGCTGCTTGATTTGGAAGAGCGCATCATATCCGAATGCTACGAGGAGTTCACCAAGAAGCATTGGGACAGGATAATCAGGAAGCTGAACGTGGATGAGGCGGTTTTTAACGAAGCGATTGCAGAAATTACGAGGCTCAATCCGCGTCCGGGAGCTTCGCTGGGCGAAACCATCGGGCGGAACTACCAGCAAATCGTGCCCGACTTTCTGGTGGAGGCGTATGACGACGGAACCATCAATATCAGCCTCAACAACCGCAACGTGCCGGAGCTCCGCATGAGCCGGGATTTTACCGAAATGGTGGAAGAGCATACGAAAAACCGTGCCAACCAATCGAAAGAGTCGAAAGAGGCCATGATGTTCCTGAAGCAGAAAATGGATGCGGCGCAGGGATTTATCGACGCGGTGAAGCAAAGGCAGAACACGCTGATGACTACCATGCAGGCCATTGTCGATTTGCAACGCCCTTTCTTCATGGATGGCGACGAGTCGCTGCTGAAACCTATGATCCTGAAAGATGTGGCGGAGCGTACCAATCTGGATATATCCACTATCTCGCGCGTAAGCAACAGCAAATACGCGCAGACCAATTTCGGGATTTATCCTCTGAAATTTTTCTTCAGCGACGGATATACCACCGAAGACGGAGAGGAGATGTCGGTGCGCGAAATACGCAAAGCGTTGAAAGAGTGTATCGATGCCGAAGACAAGAAAAAGCCGCTTACAGACGATGAACTGGCGGAGATGCTGAAAGAAAAAGGCTATCCCATCGCCCGCCGCACGGTAGCCAAATACAGGCAGCAGATGAATATACCGGTGGCGAGGCTGAGGAAATAAGCAGAATGTAATGTATAAAACCATATATCATAGTAATGTTTGATACCGATGAATGTGGAAAGAGAGCATATTATAGCCGATAGAACGATGTTGAAGGCGGCACGTGTGATTTCGATGGTGTTCACCCCCTTTTCGATTCCGTTCCTGTCGTTGTTGGCGTTGTTCCTGTTTTCGTATTTGCGCATCATGCCGATGAAGTTCAAAGTGATTGTGCTTGGCATTGTCTATTGTTTTACGATACTCACTCCCATGCTTACAATTTTTTTGTTTCGCAAGATCAACGGTTTCGACCGTCAGGAGTTGAGTGAACGTAAAAAACGCTATGTGCCTATTATGCTGACAATCATATCTTATGTGTTCTGTCTGTTGATTATGCGCAAGAGCAACCTGCCCTGGTATATGACGGGGGTAATTCTCGCCTCTTTGCTGGTTTCTGTGGTCTGTGTCATCGCGAATCTGAGGTGGAAACTGAGCGAGCACATGGCGGGTGCGGGAGGAATCATCGGCGGGCTGGTGTCGTTCAGCGCGTTGTTTGGGTACAATCCGGTCATCTGGCTCTGCCTGTTTATCCTGATTGCCGGAGTGTTGGGCTCGGCACGCATCATACTGGGGCATCATACCATCGCCGAAGTGCTTGCGGGCTTTGTAGTGGGTTTGCTCTCCGCCATATTGGTGCTTCATCCGCTCTACAATGTATTTTTTCGTATATTCTTATTTTAATTACTAACAGTATAAACCCTAAAAAAACTAACTATTATGAATTTTCCACAGAATTTGAAGTACACGAGCGAACACGAGTGGATTCGCGTAGAAGGAGACATTGCTTATGTAGGTATTACGGACTATGCGCAGGAGCAACTGGGCGATATCGTATTCGTTGATATTCCGACTGTAGGAGAAACGCTGGAAGCTAACGAAGTGTTCGGCTCTATCGAGGTGGTGAAAACGGTATCCGATCTTTTCCTGCCCGTAGCGGGCGAAGTGCTCGAGCAGAACGAAGCGCTGGAAGAAAATCCGGAACTGGTGAACAAAGATCCTTACGGCGAAGGCTGGCTGATTAAACTGAAACCCGCCGACTTGAAAGATGTGGAAGGTTTGCTGGATGCCGAGGGTTACAAGGCGGTAATCAACGGTTAGTATCGTAGCGGCCGGTGGTTAGCGATGATGTGGCGGCATGGGCTTGTTTTTGTCATCGCTAACTGTCGGTCGCTTCTTATAGCGTTGCCGGTCAACGATTGCTTTTATGACTGAGAATAACGCTTGTAACCAATATAACTGAACATTTATAACTAAACATTTATAACTAAACATTGACCAAAATGACCCCTGTTGTAAGTATTATCATGGGCAGCACGTCCGACCTCCCGGTGATGGAGAAGGCGGCGCAACTGCTGAACGATATGCGTGTTCCGTTCGAAATGAACGCTCTTTCGGCGCACCGTACGCCAGAAGCTGTGGAAGAGTTTGCCAAGAATGCCCGCTCGCGAGGTGTCCGGGTGATTATTGCCGCCGCCGGAATGGCTGCTGCTTTGCCCGGCGTGATTGCCGCCAACACGACGCTGCCCGTCATCGGAGTGCCAGTGAAAGGATCGGTGCTTGACGGAGTAGACGCGCTTCACTCTATCGTCCAGATGCCTCCCGGTATTCCGGTGGCCACCGTTGCCATCAACGGAGCTATGAATGCGGCTATTCTGGCCGTTCAGATATTGGCCTTGAGCGATTCTTCTTTGGCTGAGGCTTTTACGGCCTATAAAGAAGGCCTGAAGAAGAAGATAGTGAAAGCCAACGAAGAGCTGAAGGAGGTGAAGTATCAGTACAAGACCAATTAAGGCAAGCGGCCGATCAAAATAAAGCATATATGAATTCTTACAAAGTGGTCAACTAAAAACATTAAACTACATAGTTGATCAAAATAAAGCATATATAAATTCTTACTCATGCCAAAACTCCAATGCTTGAACGAAGCCTTGCAGGTGGGTTTGCGGATGTGATTTTGCCCTGTTTCCGGGCACACTAATGAAAAAATATCGAAACGAAGTGGATCTGTTTAATTATTTTCGGAGAGAGAGCTTAGAAGTGAATGTGGGGGCCGTGCCTTTGGGTGGTTCCAACCCTATCCGTATTCAGTCGATGACGAATACATCCACGCAAGATACGGAGGCTTGCGTGGAGCAGGCAAAACGTATCGCAGATGCGGGCGGAGAGTATGTGCGGCTGACCACTCAGGGCGTGAAAGAAGCCGAGAACCTGATGAATATCAACATCGGTTTGCGCAGCCGGGGGTATATGGTTCCGTTGGTGGCGGATGTGCATTTTAATCCTAAGGTGGCGGATGTGGCGGCGCAATATGCCGAAAAGGTGCGGATCAATCCGGGTAATTACGTGGATGCGGCGCGTACCTTCAAGAAGCTGGAATACACCGACGAAGAGTATGCCGCCGAAGTGCAAAAGATACGCGACCGCTTTGTGCCTTTTCTGAATATATGCAAAGAGAATCATACTGCCATCCGTATCGGGGTGAACCACGGTTCGCTTTCCGATCGCATCATGTCCCGCTATGGCGATACGCCCGAAGGAATGGTGGCCTCTTGCATGGAATTCCTGCGTGTCTGCGTGGAAGAGCAGTTTCTGAACGTCGTTATCTCCATAAAAGCCTCGAACACGGTGGTGATGGTACGTACGGTTCGTTTGCTCGCTGCGGTGATGGAGCAGGAGGGGATGGCTTTCCCCCTGCATCTGGGAGTGACCGAGGCAGGAGACGGAGAAGACGGGCGTATCAAGTCGGCTTTGGGAATAGGCGCGTTATTGAACGACGGACTGGGAGATACGATACGGGTGTCTTTGAGCGAGGCGCCCGAGGCCGAGATACCGGTGGCGCGTAAGTTGGTAGACTATGTGCTGCTGAAACAAAATCACCCTTTCGTTCCGGGAGTAGAGGCGCCCGGCTTCAATTACCTCGAGCCCTCGCGCAGGAAAACCCGTGCGGTGCGGAATATCGGAGGAAGCCATCTTCCCGTTGTCATAGCCGACCGCTTGGACGGGAAGATGGAGACGAATCCGCAATTCACGCCCGACTACATCTATGCCGGAAGAGCTTTGCCCGAAACCCGGGAGGCAGGAGTGGAATATATTCTCGATGCGGATGTCTGGACAGGCGAAGCGGGAACATGGCCGGCCTTCAACCATGCGCAACTGCCGCTGATGGGCGGGTGCGAAGCCGAACTGAAATTCCTGTTTATGCCCTATATGGCGCAGACGGACGAAGTAATAGCCTGCCTGAAGGCACATCCCGAGGCAGTGGTGATTTCTCAAAGCAACCATCCCAACCGCTTGGGCGAACATCGTGCGCTGGTGCATCAACTCATGACCGAAGGCCTGGAGAATCCGGTGGTTTTCTTCCAGCATTATGCCGAGAACTGTGCGGAAGACCTCCAGATAAAGGCTGCTGCCGATATGGGCGCTCTCATCCTCGACGGCTTGTGCGACGGTATCTTTCTGCTTAATCAGGGAGAGCTGAGCCATGCGGTGATTGACGCTACGGCTTTCGGAATCTTGCAGGCAGGGCGTGTACGTACTTCGAAAACGGAATATATCTCCTGTCCGGGTTGCGGACGGACGCTGTACGATCTGGAAAAAACGATTGCGCGTGTCAAAGCCGCTACTTCCCATCTGGTGGGCGTGAAGATCGGCATCATGGGGTGCATTGTCAACGGTCCCGGCGAAATGGCGGATGCCGACTACGGCTATGTGGGAGCCGGACGGGGAAAGATCAGCCTGTATAAAGGCAAAACGTGCGTGGAGAAGAATATCCCTGAAGAGCATGCGGTGGAAAGGTTACTGGAACTTATCCGTAATGACTCTGCCGGCGGCTGATTACGGGACTGTAACTGCCTATGAAAAATGATTAAGTGTGTGATTATTGGATGCCCGTTTAAAGTCCGGTAAATTTTGCAGCTTTAGCTGTCATAGCGAAAAAAGTAAGGGCTGTCTGACAAGAAGTTGGAGACAGTCCTTACTTTGTTGTTACATAAGGCGAGAACTCAAAATTCCCCGCTTTTAGGTGTTGGGGTTATTCTGCTTTCTTAATAAATTTGAGATCTACCAAGCGGCTTGTTTTTTCCGCTTTGTATTCGCCACTGTTAGTCCATAAGATAAATGCATGTACAATAACCAAATTTCCCTCGCTATCTGTCCAACTACTGTCTGTAACGCCATCGGGTATCATTGTGAGTTCAATGTTGCGTTTGTCTTTGTTCCACTGGCTTACCAATCCGAATTTTGAATTAGGCCAAAGCCCGCCTCCGTTATATCCGCCTTGCCAGGCTGCCAACCAAATATCGTTTGATACGGGTTGCGATTTAATAGCTATACCCGGCAGGTCTGCTTTGTATAAAACCGTGATGTCAAAGTCAAGACCTTTCATCGTAATTGACTTATCTTTCTCTTTTTCTACGAAAGACACGTCAATTGTTTCTACTGCTATTCCTTTCCATTTTTTATACTCTAATGTATAATTGCCGAGTAACATTTGATAGGATAAGGGTGCTTCGTCTTGTGTAAAAGTGACAGTTTTGCTGTAATACTTTCCTGATGTGATGTGCATTTCACACTTTCTTCCGCTGTCCAGTTCGCTTATTCCCTCAATGTTGAAAACGATCGAGTCGCCTTTGACTTCGTAAGATATCCATTCTTGCATCCCTTGAATTTCAAACGGCTGGTCTGTTTTCCATAAAAAGCTTTTTTCTCCTCCGGTATAAGGATATGTATGATCATATACATCTACTTCGGAGATAATGCCCATCTGTATGAAAGAAACGGTCTGCTCATCGTCGGCATGCTTTAAGGTTACAGTTGCCGTACGTGAGTTGTAGCTGTCGTTGGGCTCGAAAGTCAACTCTATAGCTTTGCCGTTTACGACAGTTTTCAGCCAAGACTCGTTGGATGTGGCTTTTACCCCTTCCGTATCAAGCTCGATGGTTCCCTTTCCTCCGGTGTGGCTCATATCGGCTGTCGTTTTAACTACGTGAAACGAGGGCTGCTTTTCTTCGAAATCACTATCGGAAGAACATGCGCAAAACAACAATGCTTGCGCCAATAGTACGTAGAATAAAGAGAGTTTCTTATTCATATTTCTGTCTCCTATTTTTTTGTTAAGAATAAATCGTAGAAGCGAGAATCTCCATAACCATTATATACACCTTTCCCTACTTCCCATAAGATGAAACTGTCTGCGTAAATTCTTTTTCCATCTCTAAACCAAGTGTAACCATTGTCTACCCATTTCAGTGTAAATTCGTCTCCTTCTTTCTCATTCCATTCCGTCACTAAACCATATCCTGCTTCCCAAGTAAGGCTACCGCCGTCTTTTAATGCCCAGATGGCAAGTCTTACGTCAGGATTTGAACGAAGTTGTTGTGCGTTTAGTTCCAAGGCTCCTTTACGTGCGTTGTAGCTGAGTTTTACAGTGAAAGGTAAGCCTTCCATAATAATGCCTCCGCTGTTTGTTTTTTTGATAGAAACATCGATCTGCTTATCATTTCCGTAATGGAATACATAGTTGCCCAATAGCTGATCTTCTCTGAGACCTTTCGGGTCATATACCAACGCTAAGTTTGTTTGCCCGTCAGGAGTGGTGAAAGCACGTTTTTGTTCATCCCAAGAGAGATTTTCTATTTTTTTCCCGTTCAATTCGATGGGAGCATAAAGTTTTGTTCCTTTATCCGTGAACATGAATGAAAATGTAGTAGATTCTTCTCCCTGAGTCAGAATGTACGATTGGCTGGTGATAAATTCGGCTTCTGCCGGTTCTCCGGCAAAAGTTCCCTTTAGTCCGCTTACGGCAGGAATTATCAAATAACTATTCATTCGGGCTTTTGCTTTTCTCAGATATTCGGTAGCAGGTTCTTGCAATGCATGCATGCGGATGGTAGATTTGTGCTTTTTGCCGGTCATTATAATTTCGCTTTCTGTTCCCGAATCGAGGATGAATTCATAGTCTCCGAGGAGTCCTTTTCCTTCTCCACCTCCATCACCTATATCAGGATTAGAGAAATAGTGGAAAATTTCATTGTAAGTATCAAAATTAAGAGTCGCACCCATATCTTTGTTCAGTGCATAGAAGCTTGACACCGAATTATTTACATCATCTTCCAGAACTGAACGGAAGACAGCATAACCGTTGGCTGTGAAAGACACTGTTAGTGCGTATCCTCCAAAGGTCTGATCCATACCGCCGGGGTAGTACTCCATGACCCATCCGTGTTGAGGTTTTATCAACAGTTCTCTGTATTTGACTATTTCTTGCTCCATACGTTCTGAAGCTGTCTTATCGAAATAGTCTTCAACTTCATTTTTACATGAACTAAGCAAGCATGCAGCCCATATAAAAAGCGTAATTGTATATAAACTTTTCTTCATAGCTTTTTTATTTTTCGGGTTCTTCTAATAGATTGATTAAATTGGCATTGTGGATTTGGCAACAATCCTTGTGCTTGTTCATTTTATCCAATGCTTCCGGATAGTCGGCTTTCAATTGCTGTTTGAGCAGTTGTAAAGCTGCCGCGGCTTTTGGATCTGAAATGCCGGGTGAAAGCAGTGCCTCCCACTCAGGTTCCATGAGGCTCATCTGTATTACTTCATTCATGCGCCGGTGTACAATCTTCTTTAAGTTGTCCATATCTATTTTCCATACCTCCTGCATGTATTTCTTCATAATTGCAGTTTTTTGTTCCAGCTTTTTGCGACCGCTCTCCCCGGCCATTTGTAGCACTGTATCCCATTCTTCTTGTGTGTAGGTCACGTAGCAGCATGTTATTTCTGTGATATCTTCTACTGCCATGCTTCCCGCATAAGGAGTGATGAAGCCCAATTGGCTTGCTTGTTTGAGGCTTCTGTTCTGCCATCCCGACGGACGGTAATCTTCGGCACTGATGAGGTTGTACTCCTGCGGATAGTTGATATCTTGCTGTAAGATGTGTGTAAACTCATGGTGCATTGTTTTGAAGAAATACTCGTTCATCTTACCTATATCTTTGGGGTTTAGCCAGTTGGTCATGTATAGAGTGATTTTAAGTCCTCCTTCGGCTGTGCCGAGCGTAATGGTACCTCCTTCATTCCATGATGCCGAGCCGATGATTTGCAGGATGGCAGGCGCATGTTTTTTCATGAAGTCCGGACCGGCCGCTTCTACATAGGCTTCTAACCAGACATGTTTTATAATTTTGGCCAATTTCATACTTTTTTCCAGCTCTGCCGGAGCCAGATTCTTGCTAAAGTCGATTTCAATATCTTCCATGCGATATTTATAGTCGATATTATAAGACTTTATGTAATTCTTGTATAGCCATGCGTCGAACACGTTTTTAGGTGTGGCGCTTCTATTAAAAATACTTTTTGAACTGTCGATATCATCATCGTTGCAAGCCGACAAGAAACCTACAGCTAAGAAACTGCTTAAAAGAATGTATTTTATTGTTTTCATAACAGTATTTCTTTTTTTTTTATTTATTTACATTTTTTATTTTGTAGGGTTAGGCATCATTCCTGCGGTTGTTACAGACTGTGGTATTTGTATTACACGTCTTAAATCTCCTGCAGGTAGCGTTATCTGATTTTCTACTTCTCCGTCTACATTGTGTATGACTTCAATACCATACCTGCGAATGTCGAGCCAGCGCAAACCGCTGTACATAGTTTCGATACGACGGGCATGCAGAACTCCTTGTAACATTTTCTCCTGTGTGCCGGTTTCTATTTCGAAAGCTGCGTTAAACGGCTTAACCAATGCGAGCATGGGATGTAATTCTTTCTTTTGTATCGCTTCATTGTCTGCCGCTTCTCTGGCAGTATAGAACTGAACAATCGTCTGCCAGTCGGTTCCACTGCCACCTTTTTTGATGTACCAATATGAGAGGTCTTGCGCTGCTTTGTCATATTGCTTCAACAGTGTATAAATCTCCGCTCGGCAAAGCAGCGTTTCGTCTACGGTAAAAGCCATTTGTACAGTATGAGGCTGTCCTGTTTGGCTGGTTTGATTGGTTATTTCGAATATTTCATTGTATTTAGGTTGGAACTTCACAGGGTATCCTGACGCTCCGAATAACAAATTAAAATCTTCCAGTATGTCCCCCCAAGGACCTTTTGAACGATAAGTGGCAAGGGATGTCAGTATGTCGGAATTGCCGTATCGGCGGCTTGCATAGGTTCTTCCCCATAGAGAGCGCAGAGGTATCAGAAGCAAGTTGGCGGGTTCATCCTTACTGATAAAGCGGTCTCTCCATTCGCTTGCTTGTGCTAACATCGTATATTCTTTGATGTTGCGTAATGAAGCCGAAGGGTCTTCAGGAATGGCTTGGCTGGCATATTTCAAAGCCTCTTTATATTTACCGTAGAATAAATAGAATCGTGTAGCAAAAGCTGCTGCTGCCCGTTTGTTGAAATGATACAACGGGATGGCATAAGCATTATCATTGATAAGCGGGTAACCTTCTTCAATGTCATTAGCAATGTTTTCGTACACTGTTTGTACGGTTCCTCGTTCGTAGGTTTTGCCTATTTTCTTTTCCGGTTCTGTTACGTAGGGTATGCCTAAATCTTTTGAAGCTGTAAGGGCGTTGTATGGTTGGCAAAAAGTATTGGCAAGCAAGAAGTGGGCATACGCTCTGCATAATAATGCTTCTCCTTTAAAAGGAGCATTCTCTTTGCTTTCTCCTATTTCGCGAATACCTTCCAAGGCTTGGTTGGTTGTTGCTATTGCTTTATAACAACTAATCCAAAGTTGCTCGGGATCGTCCCACCCGTTGGGACTAACATCTCTCCAAAAATAGTTTTCGGTTAACATTCTGTCACCCGTTCCGTATTGTATCCCGTTGTCCATCGCATTATCTGTGCGATGTTCATAAATCATCATAGGATCTACATTTGGATATGCGGATACTAACAACTCGCTTACTTTTTGATTTGTATCGATTTCGGTTCTTTTATCAGGAACTACATCCAAAAAAGAGTCGCAAGCGGTTAAATTGATTAAGCCACTGACAAATATAAGTATATGTTTTGTTATTTTTTTCATAATTGTTTATTTTAAATGTGCGTATTTAAAATCCTAAGCGCAGTGTTGCAGTAAACTGCTTCGGGACGGGAGCTGAAACACCGCCCGAACGAAAAAATTCAGGGTCTTGTCCATTTAGCTTCTTGTCCGAATAGATAAGGAACAAGTTAGTGCCTTGCACTTTAATGGAAGCTGATTTTAATGATTTAATTTTTAGTATATTATTGGGTAGTGTGTAAGTTAAAGAGATTTCTTTCATACGCACAAATCCGCCATCGGCAATACGGGCGCTTGAATAATTGTAAGCATTGTACGCCAAGTTGAGATTAGAAATCTGTTGATCATCCCGAGTGGAAGCGATAACCGGTATGTCTGTCTTTTTCTCGTCTCCTTTTACTGTCCAGCGGTTTTTGAACTCTTTTGGAGTAGCGTCAAGGTCGTTGTATCGATAACTAAATACCGGGTCTAAACGCACTTTATTCCCTGCTGAGTAAGTTACGAACACATTTAGTTTCCAGTTCTTGTAGCTGAAAAGGTTACCTAAGCTTCCGGTTATGGTAGGATCGGTCGGACCTTCATATTTTAAGAAATTCAGATTTTCTCTCTCTTGAAAGTTTATGCTTCCGTAATTCGATGGATTTACGAGAATCTGTTCTCCTTTTCTGTCTGAAATATAAAAGGTCGGAAACCCCGAGTGATCGAGCCCGGCAAAAGGAATAGAGAATAAAGCTCGGTGCGGATACCCTTCTTGTGTAAATCCGTTCCCTGAAATAAGAGAGAACATGAACGATTGTGTTTTCAAATCGGTTACTTTGGTTTTACTATATCCGAAGATGAAATCAGTGTTCCATTGGAAATCAGGTGTCTTAATGTTTTTGGTAGAGAGTGTGAACTCAAAACCATGTGAGCGCATTGTGGCAACGTTGCCCATGCGATTTACTTGTCCTCCGGCACCTTGTGTCGTAGCCCATCCGATAAGGTCGAAATTATTACGTCGATACCAATCCGCGGCTATATTGATACGATTGTCAAGTAAGCCCATATCTATACCTACATTCAGTTCGTGTTTCTTTTCATAGGTAAGGTCGGAATTTTCCAAATCGTCTATTCGTAAACCGGATTCTGCTACGCTGGCTGAAGGACGCCATGGATTATAGCTATTAATTACTACGCGAGAATTGGTGACCCATGCCGGACCTGCGTCGGCCGTTAGACTGTAGGAGGCTTTCAACGTAAGATGCGATATAGTAGGTTCCCATTCTTTGAAAAATGATTCTTCATGTATGTTCCAAGCTGTGGCTATATTCCACGTGGGCAACCAGCGTGCGCTTCGGGATTTTCCTAAACGGTTTGTTCCTTCGTAGCGAATAGTTCCGGTCGCTGTATATTTTCCTTTATAAGAGTAAGTGCCTGTGGCGAAAAATGCCAATTGGCGATTTGTGGTATTAGATAGACCGAAATAGTCACTGTTTTGTTCACGCATGCGTTTAAATGCCAGATAATCGAAGAAAGGAAGTTCACCGTTGTTGTATTGCATTCCCCAACCGTCAAACCAGTCGCTGGTTCGATCTTGAGAATTCAATTCCGCGCCTGCATAGGTGTTGATAATGTGCGTTTCGTTAAACTCTTTGTTGAACGTTGCTGCTAATCGGAAGTCATAGCTCAACATGCGATATTCACTTTTGTTGTAGAAACCTCCTTTGGGTAAAATCGTATTGGGCAGTGTGTTCGGTTTGTCGGGATCTTTGTAGAGCCAGTGGTTGCTATTGATAATCGTCGCATCGCCCATCGCTCTGTATGCCAACGCCTGATTGGAATTATCTTTTATTTGATGGTCTTGTGTTACCGAAGAGTATTTTAGTGCTCCTAAGAAGCTGATTTTTAATCCACTACGATGTTTCCATTTAAACTCGCCCTGGAACTTTATATCGGCAATGTTCAGGTTGATGTTGTTGTTCTCCAGTTCGTTGAATATATTGAAGTCTGCAAAGTTGCGCATGTAATAAGTGTACGGATGAAGTGTACGTGAAGTGTTGAGCGCGTATGAATAAGGATTAATGTCAAATGAACGGGAGACATGTCCAGTAACGGCGTCATTGCTTTGTCCAACTGTACCCGGAGCTTTTTGTTTACGATATGACGCATTGGCAATGGCAGTAAATGCAAGTCTTTTAGTGATGTTGTATGTACTGTTTAAATTTGCCGTATAACGTTGCACGCTACTTTGTTTCATCCATCCCGGATCGTTCATGGCACTAAGAGAAATATACGATGAGGACTTTTCGTTACCGGTAGACATGCTGACTGAGTGATTCATCATGATATTATTGCTGAAAAGCAAGTCAAACCAGTCTGTGTTTCTTTTTTCGGCATTTTGCAAATAAAGATCTCTTGCTTCTTGTGTATTCTCCAAACCGAATTGACCGGTCAAAGGATCATAGTGGTGAGTCAATTGGTACATTTTCCCGTATACTCCGCTGTTGGCGGTGCGATAAACTGTAGCGAAATTGAGCCATCCTTTCTTTTGCATTTCATCATAAATGCTCATTTGATCTTGAGAATTCATGATATTGAAAGTATTGTAAGTTGGCTTGAGGCGGGTAGTGAATTCACCGGTATAAGAGAAACTGCTTGTTCCTTGCTTTCCTTTTTTAGTAGTAATTACGATTACGCCTGCCATGGCTTTAGCGCCGTATATAGAAGTAGCCGATCCATCTTTCAATATTTGGAAACTTTCGATGTCGTCCGGATTTAATCCGGCAATTGCGGAACTGATGAGGGTAATGGCGTCACCCGATGAGAGGGCGTCTGCGCCTACATCGACGATATTATCTTGAATGACACCGTCTACTACCCATAAAGGTTTGGAGTTACCGAAAATAGAGGTTGCTCCGCGTACACGGATTTTGGGGGCTGTACCGAACGTACCAGATATATTTTGTATGGATACGCCGGCAGAACGTCCTTCTAAGCCCCGGCTGATATCTGCCATACCGTCTACTTTTATTTGATCGGCAGAAAGTTTGTCGGTGGCACCGGTAAAAAGACGTTTGTCTGTAGCTACCATCCCTGTGACTACAACCTCTTCGAGCAACTCGCTATCACTTTTCATCCTGATTTTCAAATTGGGCTTGATGGCGACTTCCTGTGTTTTCATGCCTACATAAGATACTTGAAGGATTTTGGAAGTTTGAGGAACGTTGACTAATTTGAAGTTTCCGTCAATATCTGTGATGCCACCGATTTTTGTTCCTTTTACCAATATGGAAGCGCCAATAATCGGTTGTCCATCCTCTTCAGAAACTACATTGCCCGTAACTGTATGAGTTTGGGCTACAACCCAGCCTATTCCCCAAAGAAGACAGGCTGTTAACAGCATGATTTTTTTTCTCATAAACTTTTTTATAAAGATGTGAAACAAATATTGTTATTTTTTCTCACTTTTTAAATAGGCTTTATTGCTGATTGCCGACCTTTATTTTTAAAGGTATGCTTGCTTCGGTTGCCTTCAAAAAATAAAACGGTTGGCAATATATATATTATTTTTCCTTTTTTTGAATATAAATAGTAAAAATAAGTTAATTGGTGTTTCTTTTTCGAAGAGATTGTTTGTGGCTTTCTGTTTATTGTTATAATTGTTCAATTACATTTGCCAATTTATGCTAAAATATATAGCTCAGAATAAATTGTTAACTTAGGGGGAGCTTTCTGTGTGTATAAACTTTTCTACCAATGCAATACCGTTATAAATCAGCTGTCGGAATATGTTACAGCTTATGCAAGCTTATTTGTGACTTCCGCCGTGTTTATGCAACGAATCACATCTTCTTCCGTTCCGCAGAAAGGACCGGATTTCTCGATTTTAAGGGTCGACATGGCTGCTGCAAAATGTCCTGCTTCCTCAATACCTGCTCCTGACACTCGTTGATATAAATATCCGATGGTATAAGTGTCGCCGCATCCGGTGGCATCTACTATCTTTCGCGGCTTATAGGCGGGAATACGGTAGAAATTGTTACCGTCGAAGATGACAGATCCGAAACTGCCCAAGGTCACCAATACTTCTTTCACTCCCCAGTTGTAGAGTTGGCGTGCAGCCTTTTTCGGGTCGGAGAATCCGGTAAGGACTTCCATTTCATGCTCGTTCACCTTTAAGAAATGGATATGCTGCAAAGCTTCCCGCTTGTTTGCCCAGTCTACCGCATATACATGGGTGTCGCGCACCTCTCGAAGATATCCTTGAGAGTCTGCGGATACCAAACCTTTTCTTGAAAGCTCTTTAATTACATCCGACGGGAAGTCGTCGGCGAGCAAAGTCCCTAAGTGGTAAATCCGAGCGTCGATATTTTGCAGTTTGTCCATGCTGAAAGGGTCGGCTTTTGCCAGTACTCGCTGCGTGCGGTCATCAGGGTTTTCTCCGTATATATTCTCAAAGTAGACCGACTTCTTGCTGGGGAGCACAATGGTCGGGATACCGGCTTCACGCAGTTTGTCCACTACCTTCATTTCAGTATCTCCTATGGATGTGACCAAAGTGTAGTCGATATTTTTGAAGAGACTGACGGCGTACGAGCAGTAAAATGCTGTTCCGCCAGGCATATATACGGTGCTTGCGGGAGTGACTACTTTGTCTAAAGTAATGTGTCCGATGCAGCAGAGTTGATGTTTCATGTGCGGGTTTGATTGGAAAGTCGAGTAATTGTAATTTGAGATGTCGTCAACATGCGATTAACGCAGATTCGCGCAACATAAGATGATAGCTTTGCGTGAATCTGCGTTAATTTTGTATTCCAAAAATGTTTGTGCGGATGATAGGACTCGAACCTACACGTCTCTCGACACCAGATCCTAAGTCTGGCGCGGCTACCAATTACGCCACATCCGCATGTGTCGCTTTCGTTTAGCGGTGCAAAGATAGATATAATTTCTAATCCGGCAAATAAAACAGGGATAAAGTTGAGTATTTCCCTTGATGAAGGGCTGCCGGGCACGATGATGCAAAAGGGGTGTCGGCAAGCCACGCTAAATCCCAGAGAGAAACAAGTTAGCCGACAATGAGATGATGCAAAAGGGTTGTCGGCAAGCCGACTCCGTGAAAGAAAAAGGGGGGCTTACTAAAACGAAAAAGACTCCAAAGGAGCCGATTTACAGGCTTAAACAAACCTTTTTATGCTTTCGAAAAGTTTTATCGGATACCAATAATTTTATTACCTTGCAGGTTTCGTTGCATACCGATATCGCAAGCCGTTACATCTCATTTATTACCTTGCAGGGCTTGCAGCGATCCTGCCGATGGGCAGTCTACTGACTTAACACCTTGAAAGCCTCCTCAATCAGCGTGTCTTTATTTTTCAGTTCATCTTCGGGGAGCATGTGGACGGTAATGTGCGGAGCAATCCCGTCTTCAATCGACTGCATGTTCTTATCGTAGTGAGGGCACGCGGAGAAACGGATGCTCCATCCGTTAGGCAGTTCGGAACTGAAAGGGAGTCCCGATCCGCCACCGGTCCGGTCGCCTAACTGTATGATCTTTCCGCTCTCTATGCTTCGCATTGCATTCACGAAGTCGTTGGTGGCGCTATAACATCTTCTGTTTGTCAACAACACAACTTTCTTTTGCCACCGTATGCTGTTCGAAGGTTCCAGATAGATGGGCTTGGGTTCGGAGAAGTCGCTATGCCCCGGTCCGGTTTTGTGGCGAATATATCCGGTCAGTACTTTCTCATTGGTGAACCGTGCTGCAATACGTGTGGAGTTGGTAAGTTCACCGCCGCCATTATCGCGAACATCGATAATGAGTCCGTTGCAGACGGATAGATAAGAAAGTGCTTCGTCCAGATTCCCGTTGCCGACTCCAGAGTTGAAGCTCCCGTAGCGGATATAGCCGATGTTATTGTCGAAAATCTTGTATTTCAGTCCCGCAGCCGTCCGGTAGTCGCTACTGGCTTTTCCCAGATAGTGCTGATAAAGAATGTCCTCCCGAAAATTCCAGGGATAGTCTTGATAGTAAGCATCGTAGAAAGACGTGCGGCTCGATGAGCTGAGGTTGACATGCCCGTCTTTCAGTACGGCGAGCATTTCGCTGAGTTTCGTGAATAAGTCTTCATGCGTCATCTGAGGTATAATCATCTTCCTATATTGGGTATGCACGGCATCCCAGTCGATTCCTTTCTCGTCGAGAAAGCAATAATGCTCGTCGATTATCTTCCATAGCTGTTCGAAGTTGCCCATAGGGTCGTCCGCATACTTGTCTTCTCCGATGCAACCGATGGGCAGGATGAAGCAACAGATAATGCAGAGTATCTGAATGATTTTGTTCTTCGCGAACCGCCATCCGGGCTCGATGCCCGGATGGCCATTGGTTTGACGCCGAAGCGTTTTGTCCTTTGCGCTGAAGCGTGCTATAACAACGCCCGGTTGCTTGTGGCATCGGAGAGCAACGACTTTATTTTCTGTGATGCGTTGTGTCGGGGTAGCTTCGGGATGCCTGTCGCAGATATTTCGTATGATTGCCTGTTTCATGATATACCTCTTTTCTGTCTTGTTAAGTTGTTTTTATTTCTTCCGGCTCAATATGCCCTGACCGATGGCGGCAAAGCCGATTCCTCTTTGTTCGAAACGCGATATATGTTTTTCACAAAGCCTATCATAAATATATGAGAGTAGGTGTGTGTCTTGATCCGGTTGACGTTCGATTGCTGTAAGTCCGCCAGATAGCTGACACGCATTCTGGCTTTGCCTACGGGAAAGTCTGCCGACAACATCTGCCTGAGGGAAGGCTGATTGTGCAGGGAGGTGAACTGCACCACTCCGGAAGTGTTCTCTACGGAAAATATCTCGTAGTAAGACTGCCCGTAACGCGGTGAGAACATAAGTCCGATGAGTGGGAAATTGGCTTGATAGCGAAGAACGATGGGGTAGCGTTTAATCTTCAGATGCCAGATAGCCATTCCCGAAGCGTCGAGGTTGGCGTATGCCCGTGCCGATGCCGGATTGTTCGTGTTCCGCAGATTATAGACAAATCCTCCGTTGGCGTCGAACAGACCGCCCGCCAATAATTTGAAATTCTCTGTGAGGCGGAACTGGTAATGCAGCCCGTAGTTCCAGTTGACCAGCGCAGAGAAAGTATTGTTGTTGTCCGCCCGGTTGTGGGTATATCCGATATTGGCCTGAAAGAAGTTCTGGGCAGAGATGTTCCCGTCGAACAGTCTTGTCATCCGCATGCTTTCGCGCGAGATGCGAAACTCGACTCCTTTGTATTCCTGTGGCGAAAGGTAAGTGTCGAACACATTGGTATATCCCGCGCCGTACATGGTGGAGCGTATCATGTAGCGGCGAGCCCGCAGGCTGTCTGATGCCTTGCGGTCGACACGTTCCGCACGCGTGTTGTTTCCTCCCCAAGAGGCTGAAAGGGGAATCACTGACAGTATGATTGCCGCAAGACAAGTTTTCAGTTTTATCATCTTCGTTCGTCTTTGTTTATTTTTGCTATATAAAAAGACCGTGACTATGTTTATGACTCCGGTGCCGGCTGTTTTAAAACAGTTTCATCTGGCCCGTAATCTCGTCTATGATGTCTCCTTCGCTTTTATCGCAATCCGGATCCAGATTTTCCGGCTCCTCATCATCCTGCTTTTCTTCCTCTTTCGGAGGTTCCGGGAAGCGAGTAGGTTCCAGCTCATTGATGGTATCTATCGTATAGGTCGTCAGTCGTTTGCCTTTCGCCTTAAATCCTTTTACCGCAATAAACTCGTCGGCATCCACCTCCATAGGTTCACGGAAATTGTCGTGCCCTCCGAAGACCACTTCCAGGCGCGGATAGTATTCGTCGGTCAGCAGGATGAGGCGGTTGCTTTTGTTTTCGCCCAGATAATTCTGCTTCCGGTTGGAGCTTTCGAAGCAGAAGCGTTTCAGATACGGATAGTTTTGCTGGTCGGCATCATACAGGGCAGCGGTCCACACCTTGTTGGCGTCGAACTTCTCTACGATGCTTACATTGTCTTCGTAATGGTTGCTCAGGTCGAAGTTGCTTGTGTAGAACTCCCCGTTGTTCAGCACCACCAATATGGTATCGTCGCTCTGGAATTCTCCCAGATATTCTCCCCGTCCGTCGTAGTTGAGGCGCAGCACATCCCTGTCGAACCACACTTTTCGTCCGCCGAGAGTAGAGCCTCCGCGTTGCTTGAGAGTGATCTTGTGCACCGGCAGACGGGTGAGAATCACGCCTCGTGCCTGACGGCCCTTGATGGATATTTCGCTGAAGTCGCGTTCAAAGATAATCCGCCGTACACGAGGGTTCGGTTTCAGGGTTACTTTGATGATTTCCGCTTCTCCGTTCGGGTTGGCGCTGAAATATGTAATGCGGGAGTCGGGCGTTCCTTGCGTGACATCGTATTCGCGGTCGCGTACCACCGACGTCACCGCAAACCGCTTGATGTAGGTGGTTCCTTCCTTCCCGTCGCGATAAGTGGCGTTATAGATGGTTCGCTTGTCGTTTTTCTTGAATACGTTGATATAGATGACGTTTTTCCCCACAAACTTCTTGTCGGCCACCGGAGTGACGATGTACTTCCCGTCTCTGAAGAAAACAATCACGTCGTCTATATCCGAGCAGTTGGCTACAAATTCGTCTTTTTTGAGCGAAGTTCCTATGAATCCTTCCTCACGATTGATATACAGCTTCTCGTTTGCTTCCACCACTTTCGTCGCTTCGATTGTGTCGAAGTTGCGCAACTCCGTCCGTCGCGGGAAAGCCTTGCCGTACTTGTTTTTCAACATTTCGTACCACTCGATCGTATAGTCTACGATATGCGCCAGATGATTGTCGATCTCCGCCACCTCTTCTTTCATCCGCGCGATGAGTTCGTCCGCCTTGTCCGAATTGAACTTCAGGATACGTCCCATCTTGATTTCCATCAGCTTGAGAATATCCTCTTTGGTCACTTCGCGGATAAACTGCGGATAGAACGGGGTCAGGCGCTCATCGATGTGTTCGCAGGCGGCGTCCATGCTCTTCGCTTGTTCGAACTGCCTGTCTTTATAAATGCGTTCTTCGATAAAGATTTTTTCGAGCGAAGCGAAATGAAGCGCTTCCAGAATTTCTCCTCTGCGTATCTCCAGTTCCTGACGCAGAAGGTCGAGCGTATTGTCCGCCGATTTCTTCAGCACCGAGCTTACGGTAAGGAAGTGCGGCTTCCGCTCGTCGATTACGCAGCAGTTGGGCGAAATGCTCACTTCGCAATCGGTAAATGCATACAGCGCGTCGATGGTTTTGTCCGACGAAGTGCCCGGCGCCAGATGCACCAGTATCTCTACGTTGGCGGACGTGTTATCGTCTACCTTCTTTATCTTGATTTTCCCTTTGTCCACCGCTTTCAGGATAGAGTCTATGACGGAAGAAGTCGTTTTTCCGTAAGGGATTTCGGTAATGGCAAGTGTTTTATTGTCTATCTTATTGATTTTTGCCCGTACTTTCACGCTACCTCCCCGTTCTCCGTCGTTGTACTTGGATACGTCTATCGACCCTCCCGTCTGAAAGTCGGGATAGAGTTTGAAAGATTCTCCCTTGAGATAGTTGATGGAAGCGTCGCAAAGCTCGTTGAAGTTATGGGGAAGGATTTTCGAAGATAGTCCTACGGCAATGCCTTCCACTCCTTGCGCCAACAGCAGCGGGAATTTTACCGGGAGTGTGACCGGCTCTTTGTTTCGTCCGTCGTATGACAGTTTCCACTCCGTGGTTTTGGGATTGAACACTACGTCGAGCGCGAACTTCGAAAGGCGTGCCTCGATATAACGCGGAGCGGCTGCCCCGTCGCCCGTGAGGATATTTCCCCAGTTTCCCTGGCAGTCTATCAGCATGTCTTTCTGTCCCAACTGTACCAGTGCATCGCCGATGGAAGCGTCGCCGTGCGGGTGAAACTGCATCGTATGCCCTACGATGTTCGCCACCTTGTTGTAACGTCCGTCGTCCAACCGCTTCATCGAATGCAGGATGCGGCGTTGTACGGGCTTCAGCCCGTCGTTGATATGGGGAACGGCGCGCTCCAGAATAACGTATGACGCATAGTCCAAAAACCAGTTCTGGTACATGCCCGTCAGTTGGTGTCTGATGCTTTCATTCCGGTTATCTGCCGGTTTATAGTCTGAATGTCCTTCGGTTATATCGTTTATCTCGTCACTCATAAAGCTTGCTTATAGTGTGTTTCTTATGTATTTCAGGCAAAAATACAAAAATAAAAGAGATTACGATGAAAAAAACTTGGAAACTGTTCGGGATTTTTACATTGTTTATGCCGTTGAAGTCGTTTGTAGCCCCGATTATGCTTAGGGTAAAGAAGCTGGCGGTTACGCCTTTGCGGGATATGTCTGATCGGTGCGGCGAACCCAGGAAAGCGATTTACCTCGTCCGTGTGGCACCTTTACCGGATATGCCTGATGGGTACGGCTCAAAGACAGGTATAAGATAAATTAATACCCCCGCCTGTCTGATTTACGGGATAAATACCTATCTTTGTGGCACTTTTTTGAAATGAAAGAAAATCAATTTATTAGATACAGATAAAAAATGGCACAAGAAGACGTTTTTAAGAAACTGGTATCGCATTGCAAGGAGTATGGTTTCGTGTTTCCTTCGAGCGATATATACGACGGATTAGGCGCTGTGTACGACTACGGTCAGATGGGCGTTGAATTGAAAAACAACATTAAAAAATACTGGTGGGACAGCATGGTGTTGCTGCACGAAAACATTGTCGGCATCGACTCCGCCATCTTCATGCACCCTACTATCTGGAAGGCTTCCGGCCACGTGGATGCTTTCAACGACCCTTTGATAGATAACAAAGACTCCAAGAAACGTTATCGTGCCGATGTGTTGATTGAAGACCAATTGGCGAAATACGACGATAAAATAAACAAGGAAGTGGCGAAAGCCGCCAAGAGGTTCGGAGACGCTTTCGACGAAGCGCAGTTCCGCTCTACCAACGGACGCGTGCTGGAGAATCAGGCGAAACGCGACGCGTTGCACGAACGCTTTGCCCGGGCGTTGAACGACGGTAATCTTGAAGAGCTCCGCCAGATCATCATCGACGAAGAAATCGTTTGTCCTGTTTCGGGAACGAAGAACTGGACGGAGGTACGTCAGTTCAACCTGATGTTCTCTACCGAGATGGGGTCTACGTCTGAGGGAGCCATGAAGGTGTATCTCCGTCCCGAAACGGCACAGGGCATCTTCGTCAACTATCTGAACGTGCAGAAGACCGGACGCATGAAAGTTCCCTTCGGCATTGCCCAGATAGGTAAGGCATTCCGTAACGAGATTGTTGCCCGTCAGTTCATCTTCCGCATGCGTGAGTTCGAACAGATGGAGATGCAGTTCTTCGTAAAACCGGGAACCGAGCTCGACTGGTTCAAGCAATGGAAAGAGATCCGCCTGAAATGGCATAAAGCGCTTGGTTTCGGCGACGACCATTACCGCTATCACGACCACGACAAGCTTGCCCACTATGCCAATGCGGCTACCGACATCGAGTTCCTGATGCCGTTCGGCTTTAAGGAAGTGGAGGGTATTCACTCGCGTACGGACTTCGACCTGTCGCAGCACGAGAAGTATTGTGGAAAGAGCATCAAGTACTTCGACCCCGAGCTGAACGAATCGTACACGCCGTATGTCATCGAGACTTCCATCGGCGTAGACCGCATGTTCCTCAGCATCATGAGCGCCGCCTATTGCGAAGAACAATTGGAGAACGGTGAAAGCCGTGTCGTATTGAGGCTTCCCGCCGCTCTGGCTCCAGTGAAACTGGCTGTGATGCCGTTGGTGAAGAAAGACGGGCTGCCTGAAAAAGCGCGTGAGATTATCAACGATCTGAAGTTCCACTTCAATTGTCAGTATGACGAGAAAGACAGCATCGGAAAGCGTTACCGCCGTCAGGATGCCATCGGTACTCCTTACTGTGTGACTGTGGACCATCAGACGCTCGAAGACAACTGCGTGACGTTGCGCAACCGCGACACTATGCAGCAAGAGCGTGTGCTCATCTCCGAGCTGAACAATATTATTGCAGACCGGGTGAGCATTACTTCATTACTGAAAACCATCCAATAAAAACTTTGACGAATGAGCAAGAAAATCTATTTATTCTCCATCTTGTTGATGGCTCTGGCGTTCGCTTCTTGCAGCGAAACCAAGGAAGAAGACAGGTATGCCGATTGGCGGAAAAGGAACGATGCGTTTCTCGATTCTTTGGCGAATGTCTATGATACGAAACCCGAGCATGGCGGACTGTCGCGTTTCGAGTTGGCTTCTGCTCCGGGTTCTTATATTTACTACAAGGTGAAAGAGAGCGCGCCTGCCGGAAATACGGAGTCTCCTAAATATACCGATTATATAAAAGTATATTATAAACGTACCAATATCTTGAGAGAGATTTATGACGGAAACTTTATAGGAGAAAATCCTGTCGAAGGCGAAGGTGATACGGGAACGGGCGATACTTCTCCCACCGTGTTCGGGGTGAACGAGGTAATCACGGGGTGGACTGAAGCGGTTCAACGGATGAAGGTGGGCGATCGCTGGGAAATCTACATCCCTTGGAAGTATGCTTACGGAAGCACGGATAAAAGCACCCTTATTCCGGCGTATTCCAATCTTATCTTCGATTTGAAATTGCTTGCTTTCTCCGGTAAGAAAGAGGATTTGTAAGTCCGGTTTATATAGGCTGAAGAAGCGAGGGCGTTAAAAAAAGAACGCCTTGAGCATAAGCATCCCCCTGCTACAGATGCACCTGCCGTAGAAGTCGGACAGGTTGGTTGGCTGTAACAGGGGGATGCTTTTACTATTATCCGTATATCCTTCTTATTCGTATATCTTTCTTATTTGGATATTCTTTCGAAAGTAAACGAACGTCCTTTCTTCGTCTTCCCGGTGGCAGGACGAGCCGTCTGTTGTCCCGGTTTGTAATACTTCATCGCCTCCGGCAACAGTTTCTTAATGTTTCTGATGCGTGCTTCATCGGAAGGGTGCGTACTCATGAATTGCGGAACTTTTTGCCCTCCGCCCGCCGACATACGCTGCCAGAAAGCAATGGCCGCTTCGGGATTATAGCCTGCCATAGCCGCGAATACAAGTCCCAGATGGTCGGCTTCGCTCTCGTTTCTGCGCGAATAAGGGAGCATTACGCCATACTGGGCGCCCAATCCGTACACCTGCTGCGCCAATATCTGGGTCTCCGCCGATTTCCCCGCGAGCACCCCGCTCAACACTTGTCCTCCGTATGAGGCAAGCATCTGCTGGCTGATGCGTTCTGCCGAGTGCTTCGCCACAGCATGTCCCACTTCATGTCCAAGGACGATGGCAAGCCCCTCTTCCGTTTTGGTATAAGGAAGTATCCCCTCGTTCACCACAATTTTTCCGCCGGGCATGCAGAAAGCATTGGGCGTATTGTCCTGCACCAGATGGAATTCCCATGCGAAATTCCGGACCTGATCCTCCATCCCGTTTGTGCGGAGGTACGTTTCTACGGCATTGGCAATGCGCTGTCCCACCCGTACCACCATTGCTTTGTTGGCGGCGTTGGTCGACTGCTTAGCCGTTTTCATGTAGTTCTTAAAGCTCGAGTTGCTTAAACTCATCACTTCGGAGTCGGATACCAACAGCAGTTGTTTGCGTCCTGTCAGCGCCACCCGGCTGCATCCTGCAACCAATAAAAGCACGGAGATGGCTAATATTACCTTCTTCATCATTGGGTTGATTATAATGGTTAGATATGCAAATGTAACAAAAAGACCTGAAAATAAGATGATTTGGCGTTTTTATTTTCATTCGCCGTATTTCGATAACCGATGTGAAGCGGCTTTCTCATAAGGAAATCGCCGGAATGATCTAAGTCATCGGGGCGGAGCGTTTCATCAATGATATGCCGGATACTTTACATATATAGTCAGCGTGGTGGCTATATATGCACAGGTAGCTTGAGTATATATGGCTACCATGCTGAGTATATATAGCCACCACGGTAGCCATATATACTCAGCAGACCGGCTGTATATCTTCAGCGAATCGGGTTTATATCTCCGGTAAACCGGCTGTATTTCATGTGGCAGAAACTCTATAAAACATTGAAAGGACTTCCCAAAAACGGATAGCTCTTTACCGTTACTGGCGGTTTAAAAGTGAAAGACCGCGAAGTTGTCCTTGTGTTCAAATAGAAGAAATAATAAACCTTTTCCTGCCGGCAATGAAAAGAGCCATATTATTGCTCACAAAAATGAGTTTGATATGGCTCTTTTATATTTATTCGTTACAATCTGTAACTTTCCGGAGTGCACATATTAGCTTTGCACTCCAATACTCCTTGTTGTCTCTTACTTCGCTATGCCTTCCGGAGTATACATATTAGCTTTGACACCCCTCTCTCTTCTAATATTACTTGCTACAAATCGCAATCTTTCAGTAAAGTCGATTGAGTGTCCGAGTACTTTCGGTTAAAAGTGGGCCTCGTCATTCCTCGTCCTCACCCAAGAGCTCGGATAGACGCGCGATGAGGCTGTCCATCTTTTTCTTCGGCAGGCTGACTTCTTTGTAGATTCCCGTTATTTTCTCCGGCGTCACCTTGTCCGTATCCTCCGGACGGGCGATGGGGAAGATACCGTTCATCTCCGCAATGGCGGGACTGATGAGCATCTGCTCTTCTCCTTCGGCGAAGTAACAGTCGGGACGATGTTTGGAACGCAGGAAGATGACGCAAGAATAGCGTTTCGGGTCGGTGTCTTCGCCTTCGAGCAGCTCGTCGAGCACTTCGGTCTTGTTCCAAAGCATGATGTTCACCATCGGCTCCTCCTTGCCGTAGATGCGGCGAATCTCCTTGAACACCGTTTTCAGCAGCTTGCTCATGTGTTTTCTGCCTTCGGTGGTGATGGATATGGCCGTAAAAGGAGCTTTCACGGCATTTATTTCATAGTTTCCGTCCCAATCTTCGGCAATCGGCGTGCAGTCGTAGTCTTCACAAAACACGCCCGCCATGCTTTCCTCTTTACCGGCTGCCTGGAAGTGGCAGTGGTCGGGTGCGGAAGCTCCGCAGGCAGGACCGTTGTACAGGATGAAATACTCGTCCAGACATTCGGCAAGGTCGATCATGTCTTCAAAGCGGTCGGCAACCGATTGCGCGCGATGGTTCTTTTCGATGATGGTAAGATGCCGCTCGAATATGGGGTAGGGGTTGAGACATATATGGTAATATTTGAAGTTGACAGCTTCCTGCTCCGCAGGGCGGTTCTTTTCGCAGAGGAAGCAGGGTCTTTGCGCGATGGATGCGGCGTCGGTCTTCGCCAAAGCGGAGCGCGAGCGTGCCGGGTTGGGATAGTATTTCACCTGCATTACGAAATCGTCTTCTACCATTTGCAACTTCTTCATCTTCTTCCGGTTGTCCTTCAGCAGTTTGAAGTTCGTTTTAGCCAGTTCCCAAGCGTTCTTTTGCCGCTTGATCATTTCGTTCACGTTCGCCTGAAGCTCGGGAGATACTCCGTATTCTTCCATCCGCGCCTGAAGTTCCCAAGTACGTATGCGGTCTTTATACAGATTGTTGCGGTTCACCTTCTCGGGCTCGAGCGCCGCGTCGGAGTTCCCTTCCCATCGGCGGCAACGGTAAAGCACATCATAGATGCGTCCGATGCGGTACTCGCGCGAGATTCTCAGCCCTACCGCATAATCTTCTCCATAGCTGGTGTTGGGCAGTTTGATCTCCCTCAGCAGAGGCGTGAAGAAAGCTCGCGGAGCTCCCAGCCCGTTGATGCGCAGCGCGTTGTTCCGTCCGTTCTCCGGCGTCCACTCCTTATGGTCGATGATGCCCGGCGCTATTTCGTTCATATCGAAATCTGTCATTTGATAAGTGCCTATCACCATGCCGCAGTTTTCCCGATAGAAAGTATCGACTATTTTCTGGAGCGCATGTTCGTCGGCGTATACATCGTCGCTGTCGAGCTGTACGGCAAACTTGCCGCATTGCTCATGAGCCACGCCCAGGTTCCAGCAACCGCCTATGCCCAAGTCGTCTCTTTCGGGAATCAGGTGGATGAGGCGTTCGTCTTTTGCCAGTTCTGCCAACGCTTCGGTGGTTCCGTCTGTGGAGTGATTGTCGATAACGATGACGTTGTAGCGGAACCGCGTCTGCTGTTGAAGAGCCGAACGTACGGCATCGCCGATGGTACGAACCCGGTTGCGCACCGGAATAATGACAGACGCTTCGTTTTCGAATTCCGTGCTGTTCAGGTCGATGTCGAGGCAGTAAGGATCTAAATAAGCGCCGATCTCTTTCAGGTGCTGCGTGCATGCCTGTTCCATTTCCAACTGTACGCTGCGGTTTTTCGGATCTACATAGTCGAACTGCTTTTCTCCGCTTTTCCGGCTGTCGGTTTCCACTTCGGTATAAAGGTATTCGTTGATATGCACCAGCGAGTATTCGGTGGAGAGTGCCAGACGAAGCGCGTACAGACCCGCAGCTTTGTAACTTGCTTTTACCTTTTTCGCCGCATGGCGGAACGCTTCGGCATGGAAGAGCAGCAGCGACCCGAAGTCGAAGTCATCGCGAAGGCTCCCCGTCTGATAGTCGATAACCGGCACTTGACGGCGTACTCCGTCCGTCAGTTGGTAGCGGTCGGCATATACCATTCCCGTTTTGCTGTTGCTTCCCGCCACCTGCATCATTCTTTCCAGAGCATACAGCCCCGGCTGCAACGGAGTGCTTTTGAGCGACAGCAATACATATTCGGCATCTGCCGAATGCGTGGCGATGGTTTTCATCGTTTGTCCGGAGAAGAGGCATTCGGCCTGAAGCTCTTCACAGCCGGCTATTTTCAAACCGCCGGGCTTCGGAGTGAGCACATAGATTTTGTTTACCAGCTCTGAAGCCTGCAATTCTTTTACGGTTTGCATGATGTCTTCGGCATTTCCCGAAGACAAAAAACAATTCATCTTTTTTTTCATGTCTGCTGATTGTTATTAGGAGAACTGCCGTTGCCGTTTTGTGCCCGTGGCTTGCGTGTTGTTGTGCAAATTCCGGGAGCAATGGTTGCGGAGTAAACTCCGGTCATGTTTTTCTTGGGATGCAAATGTAGTTATTTTCTATAATAATAGCCATAATCTGATAGGATTATAGCCATTAAAATAATATATAATCACGCTGATTCGATGCTTGGTATATTAAATATGCGACAGATGCGATGAACCATATAGCTTGTCAGAGCGCCTGCTGATTGTGAAAACCGTATGATGTGCGGCAAGATCTCCGGCAACACTTAGCGGCTACACGGGCTCCGAGTTCCTTCTTCCGGGCGTACCTCCCGTGCTGTCCTTGCACGACTGCCAGTTGTTGTTGACCGAAGGAAGCTCCGGCGATTTCTTTTCAAGAGATATTCCTGTGAATTTGCTTCCCCCACAATTGTGCATCCAGTCCCAAAATCCGCAGGTATCGAACGTGTTCCCTTTTGCGGGCTTTTCGCTTCTCGAGAGAGCTATGTATCCGCCTTTGTTATTGAGTGAGGGGAATTTCGACGTTTCTATAATCCGTTCTTGTTCCACCCGGTGCTTTCTCATGATTCGTTCCGCCGATTGCGTAAAGCAAAGGTAGCTTTCGGGTTCGATGGAAAACAACGCATGCGCCCTATCCGTATATAGTGGAACGGTGCTGTATACTTTACCATCCTTATCCATCTTATAAAGGTACAGCGCAGGAAGCGTGATCGTTTGCTCCGTGGGGTTGTAAATTTCGATGTATTCGGCTCCGTCCTTGGCGTTGTCGTACATCACTTCATTGAAGAGCAACATGCCTCTGACGTCATCGGGCAATTCGGTCATTCCTGCCGGAGGAGCAACCGGAGAATCTTCTTTCGGCTCGGCCGCCGTATCCACTTCGTGCGACAAACGAATGTGGTGGAATACAAACCCTTTGCACCGGCTGGGTGTGTATACACAGTAAATGCCGCAGCACACCGAAGAACGTATGCCGGTATCCTGCACGCCCCCTTCCGTCGTGTATTCGCTTTCCGATTCGAGACGTGTCCGTAGCGTCCAATATCCGTTTTTGTCGCATTCCGTTTTGACGTAGAGCTTGGGAGCCTTGTCGCCCTTCATCAGTTCCCTTCCCGAAACCAGCAACCGGGATTCGTTTCCTTCTTGCCGGTAAAGCCCGACATTGTCTTTCGCTCCTCCTATCTGTATATAATAGCCCGATAAGTTTCCCGAAAGCTCTTCGGAAGAGGAAGCCAGATAGAAGCGGGCGTAGTTTTTGGCGGAAGGATTGAATGAAAGATGCATCCCGAATTCCCAACGGGTGTCACGTATTTCGGATGATGGAATGGTGAGATAAGCCGTTCCGGTAACATAATTCCGGTCGTCCAACCGGATTCCCCGGCGGGAATTAATGGAGAATTTCCCCCTTTCTCCCGACCATGGGAGCTGATGGCTCAAGTCGTCTGTCGAATATTCCTCTTCTTCTTCGGGGGGAAGCGAGCAACTGAAAAAAGCGGTAAACAGAAATAAAACGATGGCAACAAAGCGGTTACTGACTCTCATTACGGTTTTGTTTTTTGTGTCTTCATAGTCTCTGTGTCACCCGGTTGGCCTTTCTTGTCAAGCAAGCTCTACGTGCCGGAGCGACATGAGGATGAGTCGTATTAAAAGATAAAAGAAAGGGAAGCGGAAGCAACACCGAGTCTGTTTAGGCTTTCGTCTTCCCTTACTTTGGTTAGGGTATGTGTCTTTATATATTCTTTACTTTAATCAGGTATTCGGCTATCTGAACGGCATTGAGCGCGGCGCCTTTCTTTATCTGGTCGCCTACAATCCAGAATGTCAATCCGTTCTCGTTGGTCAGATCTTTGCGTATGCGACCTACGTAAACGGGATCTTTGCCTGCGAGGAAGAGCGGCATCGGATATTCTTTTCCCGCCGGATTGTCTTGCAACACCAAGCCTTCTCCGTTGGCGAAAGCTTCGCGGGCCTCTTCCACCGAGATGGGGCGTTCGGTCTCTACCCAGATACTTTCGGAGTGAGCGCGCAAAGCGGGCACACGCACACACGTGGCGCTTACTTTAATATCGGAGTGCATGATCTTCCGTGTTTCGTGATACATCTTCATTTCCTCTTTCGTATATCCGTTGTCGGTAAATACATCGATTTGAGGAATCAGATTGAATGCTAACTGGTATGCAAATTTCTCTACCGTCACGGGTTCGTTTGCCAATACCTGGCGATATTGTTCGTACAGTTCGTCCATGGCTGCCGCACCGGCTCCGCTGGCTGCCTGATAAGTGGATACATGTACGGTTTTTATGTGAGAAAGTTGCTCGATCGCCTTCAGGGCGACAACCATTTGTATGGTTGTACAGTTCGGATTGGCAATGATTCCGCGCGGGCGTTCCAAAGCGTCGGCCGCATTTACTTCGGGCACTACCAGCGGCACATCGGCATCCATGCGGAAAGCGCTGGAGTTGTCGATCATTACCGTGCCGTGTTTGGTAATCGTTTCGGCAAACTCTTTGGAGGTTCCTCCGCCGGCTGAAGTAAAAGCGATATCTATTCCTTTAAAGTCATCGTTGTGTTGCAAGAGTTTCACCTCGATCTGTTTACCGCGGAAAGTATAGGTGGTTCCGGCACTGCGTTTAGAACCGAACAAAACCAACTCATCCATCGGGAAGTTTCTTTCATCGAGCACGCGCAGGAACTCTTGTCCCACGGCTCCGCTTACGCCAACAATAGCTACTTTCATTTTTTTTCTTTTATTAAAATGTGAATACTTCAATCTTTATTCCGTTCTTCTGTCCATTAGTAAAGATTTGCTCGCAAAATTACAACATTTTGCCATATAAACCTCTTTTTTATCAGGAAATTACAAGTTGCGTCCATCTCTTTTTCCCTTTGCTTGCTTTGTCCGGCAGAATATGATGTTCTTTACACCGGCAAGAGCCGTTTCATTTGCATGGCGGATGTTTTCGCCTTTTTACCGCTTGTTTTTAGGTTGAATGTGCCGTACAATTGTTCCTGTGCTCCGAATCTTCGCCTTTTCTCATTGGCGGTCTGCGAACTTTTTTGTTTCTTTGCGGATAAATCTTTAAAACACGGAAACGATGAATCTGTTCGACTTCCACCTCACCCTCCCGATAACCGACCCCACTTGGGTCTTCTTCATCGTGCTTATTATTATCTTGTTCGCCCCCATCATTTTAGGGCGTCTTCGCATTCCCCACATCATTGGGATGATTCTGGCGGGAGTGCTGATTGGCGAACACGGTTTCAACCTGTTGATGTACGATAGCAGTTTCAAGCTTTTCGGGAAGGTAGGTCTGTATTACATCATGTTTTTGGCAGGACTCGAAATGAACATGAGCGACTTCAAGGAAAATCGGGGAAAGGCTTTTGTTCTGGGAGTTCTGGCGTTTGCGCTTCCTATGATTTTGGGCTTTATCAGCAATATCACCATCTTGCAGTACGGGCTTATAACCTCTATTCTTTTGGCCAGTATGTACGCCTCTCATACCTTGATTGCTTATCCGATAGTGATTCGTTACGGTATAGCGCGGCAACGCAGCGTGAGTATAGCTGTGGGGGGTACGGCGGTGACCGATACCTTTACGCTGTTGGTGCTTGCGGTGATTAGCGGGCTTTATAAAGGCGAAGCTTCCGAAATGTTCTGGATATGGCTGGTAGTGAAAGTCGTCTTTCTCAGCTTTCTTATCATCTATTTCTTTCCGCGTATCGGCCGTTGGTTTTTCCGCCGCTACAGCGACGGGGTGGTTCAATTCATCTTCGTATTGGCGATGGTTTTTCTGGGCGCGGGTCTGATGGAGTTTGTGGGCATGGAGGGCATTCTCGGCGCTTTTTTGGCGGGACTTGTCTTAAACCGCTTGATTCCGCACGTCTCTCCGTTGATGAATCATCTGGAGTTTGTAGGAAACGCGCTCTTTATTCCTTACTTCCTCATCGGCGTGGGTATGATCATCAATGTACATATTCTCTTCGGTAAGGGCGACGCGTTGAAAGTGGCGTTGGTGATGACCACGATGGCGATGCTCAGCAAATGGATCGCTTGCTGGATTACGCAGAAGATATATAAAATGAGTGCGATGGAGCGCGAACTGATGTTCGGGTTGAGCAATGCACAGGCTGCCGCCACGCTGGCTGCCGTATTGGTGGGCTACAATATCATTCTTCCCGGCGGGGAGCGTCTTTTGAACGATGATGTATTGAACGGCACGATTGTGCTGATTCTTTTTACATGCATCATCAGCTCGTTCGTTACCGAGCGCGCCGCCCGGAAAGTGGCGATGGAGACCGAGATGGATACGGAAGTAAAAAAGGGCAAACAGGAGGAGAAAATACTGATTCCTCTGGCAAATCCCGATACGATTGAGGACCTGATGGGGCTTTCGATGCTCATCAGAGATGCCAAACAAAAGGATAACCTCATTGCTTTGAGCGTGATTAACGACGATTCCGCCGCGACGAGCGGGGAAGAAGGGCGTAGTAAAAGGAATTTGGAACGGGCTGCCAAAATATCTGCGGCGGCGGGACTTTCGCTCACCACCGTGAGCCGCTATGACTTGAATATCGCTTCGGGCATTATTCACACAGCGAAAGAGTACGGTGTGACAGATATTGTGATAGGCTTGCACCGTAAGATGAATATTGTCGATTCTTTTTTCGGAAATCTGGCCGATAATTTGCTGAAAGGAACCAACAGAGAGGTGATGATAGCCAAGTTTCTGATGCCGGTGAACACGCTTCGACGGGTAGTTGTCGCCGTGCCTCCCAAGGCCGAATACGAACCGGGATTTTCGAAATGGGTAGAGCATTTTTGCCGAATGGGAAGTATTTTGGGATGTCGGGTGCATTTTTTCGCCAATGAGGAGACATTGATACGTTTGCAACAACTCGTAAAAAAGAAATATAGCAATACGCCTACCGAATTTTCGGTTTTGGAAGAATGGGGAGACCTGTTATTATTGACGGGACAGGTGAATTATGATCATCTGCTCGTTGTCATTTCGGCACGCCGCGGATCGATATCTTACGACAGCTCATTCGAACGTTTGCCGGGACAGTTGGGAAAATATTTCTCTAACAACAGCCTCATTATTCTTTACCCCGACCAGTTCGGCGAGCCGCATGAGGTTATTTCTTTTTCCGATCCGCGCGGTTACAGCGAGCCTCAGAATTATGATAAGGTAGGTAAATGGTTTTATAAATGGTTGAAGAAGAATTGATGGAAGAAAACTGGCAACAAAGAACGGAACTGTTGTTGGGGAAAGATAAGATGAACCGTATACGCGCGGCCCATGTACTGGTTGTAGGGCTGGGAGGTGTAGGAGCTTATGCGGCGGAAATGCTTTGCCGGGCAGGAGTAGGGCGGATGACGCTTGTGGATGCCGATACGGTTCAGCCGACGAATATGAACAGGCAGTTGCCTGCCATGCACTCTACTTTGGGACGCCCGAAGGCGGAGGTGCTGGCAGAACGGTATAAAGATATCAATCCTGAAATAGAACTCACCGTGTTGCCTGTTTATCTCAAGGACGATGGTATACCGGCATTGCTCGACAGTGCCCGGTTCGACTTTATCGTGGACGCCATCGATACGATCAGTCCGAAGTGTTTCCTGATTTACGAGGCAATGAATCGGCGGATAAGGATTGTATCGAGCATGGGGGCTGGGGCGAAAAGCGACATCACGCAGGTGCGTTTTGCCGATCTTTGGGATACTTATCATTGCGGGTTGAGTAAAGCCGTGCGAAAGAGGTTGCAGAAGATGGGCATGAAGCGGAAACTTCCGGTGGTTTTCAGCACCGAACAGGCCGATCCGAAAGCGGTGTTGCTGACTGATGAAGAACGGAATAAAAAATCGACCTGCGGAACGGTGAGCTACATGCCTGCCGTGTTCGGATGTTACTTGGCTGAATATGTCATAAAACGATTATAATGGAGACGATGATCAAGTTAGAAGGAATCACGAAAAGTTTCGGTTCGCTGCAAGTGCTGAAAGGTATCGACCTGGAGATTCACAAGGAAGAAATAGTCAGCATCGCAGGCCCGAGCGGAGCAGGAAAGACTACGTTGCTGCAAATTATGGGAACGCTGGATAACCCCGACAACGGTACGGTGATTATCAGCGGCGCGGACGTAAAACGGATGAAGGAGAAGGAACTTTCTGCTTTTCGAAATAAAAATATAGGCTTTGTTTTTCAGTTCCACCAATTGCTTCCGGAGTTCACTGCTCTGGAGAATGTCATGATTCCTGCTTTTATCGCAGGAGTTTCTGCCACGAAGGCGAACAAACGGGCGATGCGGATATTGGAATTTATGGGGCTGGCCGACCGGGCGTCTCATAAGCCGAACGAGCTCTCGGGAGGAGAGAAGCAACGGGTGGCGGTGGCACGCGCGTTGATCAACGACCCTGCGGTGATTTTAGCGGACGAACCTTCCGGAAGTCTCGATACGCATAACAAAGAAGATTTGCATCGCTTGTTTTTCGAATTGAGAGAGCGCTTGGGGCAGACTTTCGTGATTGTGACTCACGATGAAGGACTTTCTAAAATCACAGACCGTACGATACATCTGGTAGATGGCTGTATTAAAAAAGATTAATACATGAGATAAACGCTTAAAAATGTATACAAAACAACGGAAAGTTTGTATGTGTACTCCTTTTTAGGCGTATCTTTATAATCGCTTCTCTACGGAAGTCTGTGAAGATTAGCGTAGGGTGTTTGTTTTGTTTGTGTGTGGTGCATTCTTATCTGGTGTGATAGGAATGCACTTTTTTATGGATTCCTGACAAATATCTATTCGAAGCAGACGTAAGGTTTCATTCGTTCGAAGTCGGCCGGAGAAAATTCTTCATAAAGCGACAACTCCTTGAGACTGTTTATCTTGCCATTCTTCTTCCGGTGTTCGACAATCGCTTTGGCTTGATAGAAATTGATGTACGGATGGCTCATCATTCGTTGCACGCTTGCCTTGTTCACGTTGATGCGGCGGACGGAGCGCGCGTCGATGGAAAACCACGGACGGAGGAGTTCCACCTTTAAATGTATGTCTTCCAACTGTTCGATGCGGTGGAAAGCTCCTAGCTGACTGCGATAATTCACAATCATCCGGGCGATGCCGCTGCCGATGCCGGGAATCTTCTTGAGCTCGGCGGTATCGGCGCCGTTCAGTTCGATAACCGTTCCCGCCGCATATTTGAACAAGGTGTCTTTATACTCTTTCAATCGGGTAAACAATTGTACGCTGTCTTTAAGTTCTGTCTCTTGGGCAATGCGGATATAGGGTAGAAGGCTCCGGTATTGCCGGTCTGTCAGTCCGTATATCTTTCGGAAGTCTTCGGGGCGGCGGAACTTTCCCTGCTTGCTTCGGTATCGCAGAATGTTTCTCGCCATCCATGCGGGCAGCCCGAGACGGACGAAAGCGGCGGAGTCGGCGGTGTTGGGGTCGAAAGGGAAAAGCGCGGCTTCGGATTTCGGAAAAGAGCGGAGCGTGAGATGTCGGTGGTCGGGAAGATTCGCTTCTTGGAGAGAAGAGAGAAACCGGGTGTATTCTTCCTCCAGTCGCTCCTTGTCTATCGAATCGGGTTCGTCATCGTTCTTGAAGTGTCGCGACAATGCCGAAACGGAGCAGACGATGACAATAAGAACGGCAAGTACGAGAACGCCTTGCCGTTCCGTTTGGGTGAAATAGAAAAAGTTTTTCCACGCCGTCATAATTTCAGTATTCCCAATTCATGGATAAAAATGAGGGAGATGGCGATGGGGGCAACGTACTTCAAGAGGAAGATGAGCAACCCGTATACCGGCATGCGGAGAGAATCGTCGTTGGTGATTTCAGATTTTACAATCCGTTTGTCGAGATACCATCCGGCAAAAACTGAGATGAGCAATCCGCCTATGGGAAGCATGAGCTTGGCCGTCACAAAATCGAAGAGGTCGAACAGGGTTAATCCGAAAACCGTAATATCTTTCAGCACGCCTAACGAAAGCGAGCAGAGCGCTCCGATGACGATGCATCCGCCGGTGACGAGACGGGCTGCTTTTCCCCGGGTGAATTTGAACTCTTCGTGCAGATAGGCTGTCACCACCTCGTGCAGCGATATGGTGGAAGTGAGCGCTGCCATTGCCAGAAGCAGGTAAAACATCACGGAAAACAGATAAGCGATGACGGGGAGGTCTCCAAACGCTTGCTGAAAGACATTCGGAAGCGTAATAAATACGAGGCTGGGACCTGCGTCGGGGCGGATGCCCACCGAAAAGGCTGCCGGAAAAATAATGAATCCCGCAAGCACCGCCACGAACGTATCGATGGCTCCCACGCTCAAAGCTGTTTTAGTCAGGTTTGTTTCCTTGCCGAAATAAGAAGCGTATGTACAAAGGCATCCCATGCCCAGGCTCAATGAAAAGAAAGCCTGTCCCATTGCGCTCAGGAAGGTGGTTCCGGTTACTTTGCCGAAGTCCGGTTTCAACAGGAACTCTATGCCCGAACCTGCTCCCGGCAGTGAGATCGAACAGCCGACTAAAATCAGAATGATGATGAATAAGGCGGGCATCATAATCTTCGAAGATTTTTCGATGCCTTTCTCTACCCCTTTTGCGATGATGAAGTGCGTGGCGAGCAGAAAGACCGCCATCCATAGCGCGGGGCGCCAGGAGTCTCCGGTAAACTGTTGGAAAGAAGCGATGAAGTCCGCCGAACTTTTGGCGGCAAAACTATCGGTGGCGGCTTGCACGATATACTCCAAAGTCCATCCGGCAATCACCGAATAGTAACTCAGAATAAGGAAACCCGCCAATACTCCCATTCGCCCCACCCAATGCCAGTGAGTGCCCGGTGCCAGCTTTCGGTATGCGCCTGCCGTATTGGCTTTCGAACGACGCCCGATGAGAAACTCCGAGATCATGATGGGAAGCCCTAAAAGTATCACACAACCCATATAAATGAGAATGAAAGCTGCTCCGCCATGATTTCCTGTCTCGTAAGGGAACCGCCAGATGTTCCCCAGCCCTACCGCCGAACCCGCTGAAGCGAGTATCACTCCTAACTTGCTGCCGAAATTGGCTCTCTCATTCTTCGTCATAATCTTTATGGTTGGATTGCATTCTTGCTATATAACTGTTGTAGCAGGCTGCAAATATAAAAAATGATACGTATATTTGCCCCTTAAAGTACGCGATAATTATGCTCTATTATATCAAGAAATATCCTATATCCTTTTTTATCATTCTGCTGGTAATCTTTCTGTCGTTTTTCAATCCGCCCGAAACCGGCTTCGATCCGCCTGCGGGATTCGACAAGCTTGTGCACTTCTGCATGTATTTCGGTATGTCCGGCGCGTTGTGGATGGAGTTTTTCCTGCAACATCGCCGCGACCGTACTCCCGTTTGGCATGCATGGATAGGAGCCTGTCTTTGTCCGTTGCTTTTCGGCGGGGGTATCGAGCTGCTGCAAGAGTTTTGTACGAAGCATCGGGGAGGCGATTGGTGGGATTTTATGGCCAATGCGGCAGGAGTGATTACGGCAAGCCTGATAGCGTATTATTGTCTGAAGACCTTCGCCCGTCGAGGATAATGTTGTTTTTAACAACTTCGGGCTATCTTTCTCTGCCGCGTTGCGGCAGTGTCTTCTTTTAAAATAGGTTGACTCCTAAACTCCCAAATTATGGAAAAGAATCAACCATTATGTCTGTCATCTTCCCTGGATCGGGTGAAAAATCATCATCGGATCTATGAGATGTATTATGTTGAGAAAAAATCACGCGCAGAGATTTTTCAGGAAACAGGTCTGTCGCGTTCTTCTTTCTATCGAATTCTTCGTACCTTTGAGTCGTGTAACCCCCAAATCGCTGAAGAGATGAAGAAGCAAGGCAAGGATGTGACTCCTGCAGATTATGAG
>NZ_ATZH01000026.1 GCF_000428105.1 Bacteroides pyogenes DSM 20611 = JCM 6294
TTTTTTTCTTTTTTCTCATGTCATAACCTTTTTCAGGTGGTTATAGCGCGAGGGTTCCACCTCTTCCCATTCCGAACAGAGCCGTTAAGCCTCGCCGCGCCGATGGTACTGCGTCACAGTGGGAGAGTAGGTCGCCGCCTTTTTTTTCTTGTATTCCCCTCTTTTCCCCTCAGAAGGAAGAGAGGGGAATCTTGTTTTTACCCACCCTTCACCTGCCGGTCACTGTATACATGCTGTTTAGGATATGGTAGATAATTAGGAATCACAGCACGAAATTAGTCTCGTCGTAGTGCTCATACAAGGTTGCCGAGATTACATTAAAGCTCTTGAAGCCGCTTGATCCACTTGTTCATGCCGGCGCGCAAGAGACATCCTTGCCACATCTTTGTGTGAGTTCTTAGAGAATATCATACGTAAGGAGTGGGTAAGTGAATAAGCTTTCTTCAGCTCAGGATACTGCTCAAAGAGCAGTTCTGCTCTCCATTTTTGGCTAGGTGTCCATTTGTCAACCGATTTAAAATGAAGGTATCGACTACGGGCTATAAGTTGCTTGGAGGTATCACCATTTGGCAGTATTTTGGCAATGTATCTTAGTCCTGACAACTTAGCCTCTTCACGAACATCAGTATCTGCTTGTATCGCCTCCCGACGATGGGCGATGCGCATCTCTTGTAGGGCATCACAAGCATATGAAAGCGGTCGATGGTGCGAAGCGCCCAAGGAAAACGCCCCCGGGCAATAGCCGGCATAATTGGACATATCCAAGGTGATTTCCTTGGCCATCTGTCTTTTTTCGCGATCTATACGCCTTAATACCTCACAAATGGTGTCGGCTTTCACACCCTTGATAATAATGGCGATGATTGTTCCCTTTTCCCTCTAGATGCACGATTGGTAACCAATGTATAGAGTTCTCCATTGCTAGGAGCTGTTTCATTTATACAGATACTCACCCATATTCTCCGGGAAAATCAACCAATCCTCTGCGTGCGGAAGTTTAGGTAGTCACTCAAGATCTCTTTATCCTGTTTTTCAAAACTATCGCCATTGATGTGGTGGTATAGGTCAAGCGAACGGGAGGTCGTGGGGATCCTCTTCATACAATCCTTCTAAAAAAGTCGCAAACTCTTTCGAGTAGCGGGTTCCCTCTGCTTTGAGGTCGTAACTCTCTGAAAAGTAACGATCGCTACTTTCTCATATCAACGACGCCGGCGGACAATTAAGTCTACGCCTTTATTGCGAATCGGGAAATCACGAATCACAACAGCTTCGCGAAAAACTTTAGACTCTAAGTCCGAATTCTTCTTATAGCTATCCATGAGCATCTCATCAAGATAGATTCGAATTAAAGAGTTATCCTCTTCAATGCGGACTTCCTTAAATTTTAACAAAATATCCGATGGAAGAAGTAATTGAGCTAATGATAAAAGACCTTGATATAGATATACCATTCTTCTTGTACAGACTAACTAAATTATACGCATGGTCCACATGAGTTTACTGGTGAGCCTTAAAGAGAAGTGAACACAATAACAGAAAGGGGCTTTCCGAACAAAAGCCCCTTTCTGAGTATCTATAACATCGCAATCTGTTAAATTAGAAAAATTATATTTTAATTTTTAATTTTCCAGTTTTGAGAAGTTCCAAAAGTCCCTTGATCTACGGCTATTGTTCCGTTAAAATCTATCAATCCGTTGCAAGCATCAATGCTTCCGGAACCCACGACATACAAATTAGTGTATTTACCAAAAGTAGGGTATAATACTTGCTTAGGAACTGTTACAGTATATGATACAGGATCTACAATGATGCGTAAATTAGCATCTTCAAAAAATCCTTGCACTTCCAATTCTGTATCTGAGATTTTGACACCTACAGCATTATAGGTAGCACCACCATAAAATACACTGTTATCAGTAATTGTCAAATCACCTACAAAATCATCTAAATTCAACGCACATACTACGGGGTATGTAACCGAAGATGAATATCCCCTATCTTCTACTTGCCAACCTAAAAATGCTTTGTTATTATAACCGGTATATTTATTCCATCCGGGTATAATATCACCATTTTTTAAAACAACGTTAGCAGTAATTGTTACTTTTTCTCCCGCCGTGCGAGTATCCAAACCAAACTTCTTATAAATGTCGTTGATATCAAGAGCTATCTCAGTCGGAAACTCTTTTATATTGTCAACTACCACTTTAGAAGAAACCTTGCCGTCCAAGCCAGTAAATACACACAATAATTGAGCGTAATCCATCATAGAGTAGTCACCTTGTTGCTTAGGGATTAACAATTTCACCTTACAGTTGGTTTCTCCATTTCCGGATTCTAAAACTCCATCCGAATTTGCGGCACGGGTAATATCAATAACCACTCCTCTTTTAACGTCCTCTAATGGATAAGGGAGATCTCGGTCGCAACTGATATTCAGTAATGACACCAAGCCTAAAAATAGCAAAAGCTTTATATATTTCATACTATCCTTTTTTTATAATTAAACAAATTATTTATCCCAAAATAGAATCTTTGCACTTAAGTCTCTGCCAACATTTGTAACGTTTGCCCCATTACGAGTCACTTCCGTATTAGGATACCACATTGCACGAGGATATGCATTGATTCCTTTCAATGGGATATTTACAGGGCCGGGCTCAGGTTCCTTGTTGTTTTTAAAAGGAGATTGAGCAAACTGGGTTTCTTGGGGCAACAAAGTCGGATATCCCGTACGACGTATATCGCTATAAGCTTCTATGGGGTTAAAAAAGTTTGCAATCCATTTTTGTGTCATCACAATACGAAGCTTCTCTAAATCTGTACTTGCAGCATCATATTTAGCTAATATTTTAGTTACAAATTCGGTGATTTTTTCATTAGTTATTACAGGAGCAGTCTCATCCGAAGCTTTTGTTACAGCATTGACATGTGCAATAGAAAGACGGATTCCCTCTTCTAGTTTTGCCTTTGCATCTCCATCAACTTCTTTCGCTAAATATAATTCAGCCAATAAGAAAGGCACAGAATAAGCTTGCAACATTTTCTCGGGAGCAATGCCGTTACCTACTGCTTCACTGCATTTTCCACCTTCTCCATCATCATATTTTCCCCCACACGGATATATACCGATAAATGTCGAGGTCACACGTTGGTCATTGGCAGCTGCGGCTCCCGCTGAAGCAAAGAAAATAGAAACAAATGCGCCATCACGATAGTCTGTATTATTCTGCGCAGTAGCATCATTTTTAATTTGATTCACCCAGTAATATGGGATACGAGGATCTACTATACCGACAAACGGATTATTTTTCACATTCAAGTCCATTCCTTTCATTGTCTCATACAACCATGGACTGATATAATAAGTGCTCTGTCCTCCAAGATACTCATCAACGTATGCGGGATGACGTTCATCCGGATTGTCTTGTTTGGTATGTTTTAATTCCAAATCTTCTCCGCTTTTCATGAAGTTATTTTCAGCCAACAATTGTGTCAATTGCTGGTTCCATCCTTCTATTTGGTCTTTCGCTTTACGCGACTGTACCAGTAATTTTAACTTGAGCGTATTCGCCATTCGGATCCACTTGTTTTTATCTCCTTTATAAAACAAGTCATCGGCTCCTGGTTTCAATAAATTACCTGCTTCAGTGTTATTCAAATCGGCTACACCTGCATCAATTAAGCTTAAAAGCGATTTATAAATATCTTGACTTTTATCTACAGCAGGCGCATAATTTTCCGGCACGTTGTATTCCGAATATGGAATATCTCCCCAAAGATCTACCAACTGCGCGAAAGTATATGCTTTAAGCAACTTTCCAACACCTGCATAAATTAGATTTCCACCTGCCTCTGCAGCTGTAATCATAGCATCTACATTTTTTAAACCATAGACATAGGCTTGCCCCCACGTATTTGTCAGAGTAGAATAAGTAGGCGTTATACTAAAATTATCAACTTCACGAGAAGTAAGATGAAATACATAAGATTGCAGACTACTCCCAATATAATACCCTGGAGAAAAAGAATATCCAATTTCTCGTTCCGCACCGGTAAGTAGCTTTTTAAGTTCGGCAGAAGTCGGAAGATTAGGGTCATCATTTATATCCAGATAGCTGTCGCAACTTAATAATACTAACAAACATACCGGAATTAGATAAAAATATTTTTTCAGTCTCATAATGTTCTTGTTTTAGAATGTTAATTTGAGGTTAAAGCCATAACGTCTCGTATTAGGAGCCGTTGTAAAGTCAATTCCCTGTACGTTTCCACCACCGTAAGTATTTAATGTAGGGTCATAATTAGTGTGTTTAGGTACATTCGGAGCATAGAACCATAGATTACGCGCAACAAACGAGATGCTGGCCGAACCAATAAATGTTTTCGCTAATAATGATTTTGGTAATTGATAGCCTAATACCACTTCACGAAGCCGGATAGTAGTTGCGTCATACACGGCCGCCTCGTCTACGCCATTAACAGCAAAGGTAGATACGCCACTGCTGGGAGTGAACCACAAATCTGATTCAGTCAATTGTACGGTATTCCGGATTTTATTGCCATTTTCATCAAGAAGCGGTTTCTTCGTAGCAGGGTCTCCTAAATATCCGGGTAGAATACGCGTTCCATAACGATCTTCCGTATCTTTCGTAACACCTCTTCCTAAAACATCTGTCAAGAAACTGGACCATACGCATCCACCAACCTGAGCATCAAGCATAAATGACAATGAAAAACCTTTATAAGTAAAAGTATTATTCAGACTCGCTTTGTACTTCGGTGCCGGATTACCTATATAACCATTTTCATTATCGATCAAATAAGCTCCTGAAGCAGGGTCAACCAATAAGTTACCTTCTTCATCCCGGGCATACTTCTCTCCGACCAACATACCATAAGGTTGTCCCACGTCTAAAACAGCCCCGGGAGTTGTAAAACCGGTACTCAAAGACACACGGGTAACGTCTTTAGCCAATTCTTTTACTTCACTCCGGTTTAATGTATAAGTAGCATACATATCCCATTTGAAATCATTATTCATTATGGGAATAATGCCTAAACCTACTTCTATACCCTTATTGTTCATTTTACCGAAATTAGTATAATACCTGTTATAGCCGGTAGATTCAGGAAGACTCAATGGAGCGATTTGATTGGTTGAATTACGCGTATATAAAGTCAGGTCTAAATTGACACGGCTGTTCAAAAATTGTAATTCAGTTCCGACTTCCCATTCTGATGTGAACTCAGGTTCCAATTTCGGGTCAAAAGTATAACTCGGCACTTCCAATATCGGTTGTCCCATATATGGTTTCTCTAATAAGAAAGCTCCATTTTTATAATATGCAGAAGCATCGCGACCTACTTTTGCCCAGCTCAAACGAATTTTTCCGAATTTAATAATATCTTCGTTGATATGGAAAGCATCTGTAAAGACAAAAGAAGCGCTGACCGAAGGATAGAAGAAACTCCGATTGTCTTTAGGGAGAGTAGACGAGAAGTCATTACGTCCGGTAAATCCCAAAAATGCAAAATTCTTATATCCTAACGTCACATCTCCAAAAATAGCCCACAAACGAGTCCTCGTATAATTATCAGGATCAACAGTCTGGGATTCTGTATTTGTCAGATTATATACTCCCGGAGACATAATATTGAGTCCGACAGTTTTTGTATTCTGACTGGTAAACTGATTAACGTTGTGTCCCAATGTAGCTTTTACATTAAAATCACTGTTCAAGTCTTTATCAAACCGGAATAATAAAGTAGACTCTATTTCTTGGGTATCATAAGTTTCTTTTAGAATCCGGCCTTTTCCTCCTAAAGCTCTGGACCCAAGATTCAGCACCTCCATACGATCCATTTTATAATCATTAATACCCACTCTATAATCTACAGAAAGCCAACTTGTAATATCATATCCCACATTAAAGTTTGCGACAGTACGATCCATTTGCGTCCGAATTTTATTATATCTCCATGACCATAACGGGTTATCCGCCTGATCCCCAACAAAGAAAAGAGATTTGTGATCGGGAGTTTCATAAGGGAAAGACATATCCCAGTTACGACCCAAAATCAAAGCACGCGCAAAGGAAGAAGCGCCAATAGCAGAAGACTGATTATTACCAAACATAGGACCATTTTGCTTATTACGCGAATAAGAAACATTACCGCCAACCCGAATTCCATTGGACAACTGTTGGGTTCCTCCTACACTAATTGAATAGCGCCCAAAATCAGCAAATGGAATATAACTGTCTTGCTGCATACGAGAAATAGTAGCTGTAAAATTACCCGTTTCTGAGTATTTATTAATATTAAGAGATAAATCATAGATGCCTCCTGTTTCAAACAAATCTTTTACATTGTTTTTAAAAGCTTTGTAAGGAACCATCTCCGGCATATCAGGATATGCTTTCCCATATATATTAGCAGCATACATACGCAAAGGTACCTCCGTAACATCGGTAAAAGCAGCTCCCCATGAGCCATTACTACCACCAGGTATAAAGTTACTTCCCGTACCGAAAGAGTTTTGATAGTCGGGCAAAGAAGCAATCTTTTCAAATGTATATGACGCATTCAAGCTGACTTCCAGACCTTTACCAATAACTTTATTCGATTTCGATCCTGTTTTCGTTGTAATAAGAACAACTCCATTAGCCGCTCGAGAGCCATAAAGAGCTGCGGCAGCGGCCCCCTTCAAAACGTTCATCGATTCAATATCATTAGGATCCAGTGTTGAAAGTGCACTACCATAAGCGCCACCAGCATTTGTAGCCTGATTAGAAGATGCAATTTCCGAGTTACTATATGGAACACCATCTACTACATAAAGAGGTTCATTTCCTCCTAAGAATGAAGAGTTACCACGAATGGTAATACGAGTGGCAGAGCCTGCCATGCCCGAAGGAGCACTGATATTCACACCGGGGATTTTACCTTCCAAAGAACGAAGCATATCCGGTTCCGCTTTTTGGAGAGCCTCTTCAGCTTTCACTTTAGAAACTGCATATCCTAAGGAACGTTCTGCACGCCTAATACCTGCAGCTGTAACAACTATTTCATCAAGTACTTTGGCGTCAGATTTTAGGACAATCCTTACGCTCGGTCTAATTGCCACTTCCTGTGTTTGCATGCCAATGTACGAAACCTGCAAAGTCTTTGCGGAACTTGGTACATTGGGCAAAGTGAAATTACCATTCATATCAGTAATCGTACCTTGAGATGTACCTTTTACTAATACGGAGGCACCAACAACTGGCTGCCCATCTTCTTCGGAAATCACAACACCTGTGACTTTCAGTGTTTGGGCAGTTACCAGGCCTATACCTACAAAAAGGCAAGCCAACAACAGCATTAATTTTCTTTTCATAAATTCTCTCTTAAAGTTAAACCTTACATTAATTGTTTCTTTACTCTAACAAAATGCAAATATATTAATAAAAATGAAACGAACAATTTTTTTAATAAAAAAAGGTTGATATTGTAGCAAAATGATATATTTAAACAAGATTATATGTTTTACAGCACGTTTATTGTTTGTAAATGAAATCATCTACCAGACATTATGTGACATTATGAATAATCAAAAAGAATAATTTATCTTCAAATAAGAAGATTTATGGCTGTAAAAAAGGCTTATATTTATTCGTATTGATATTACAATAGGTATTAGTGATAAAAAAGTGCATTTAAAGTAAATGCTTGTAAAAAATAAAGAATTCTATTCTTTTATCAGCATAGGTACAATTCAGATTAAGATTACTTTAGGCATAGTATTGAGGAATTTCAAAGTTTACATAAAAAGGTTCTTCAATTCTCATAATAATTGACTAAAGAAATTAAGAAGCACTTCTTAACTCTTATCTGATGAGTTTTCAGCTGCGGTTTAAAAGCAGTAAATTATTTTATGCTAAGAATTATCCGTCTGCCGATTGAGTTTTATTCGTCTGGCAAATGGGAGACGAATAAAACTCAATCGGCAGACGGATAAAACATAAATGACAGACGAAGTAGTTTTTATAAGAAGACAAATAAAATGCTAAAGGATATCCATAGGATACAGGATTGAATTAAAACAATAAAGAGGATTAAAATTAAAGCTAATGGAAAAAATCAGTTATAAGTTAGTTTTCAACAGAAAGAAAAAGTTTAATGATCAAGGGAGGGCATTGGTACAAGTAGAGGCTTATTTAAATAAAAAAAAGATGTATTTTTCAACTAGAATATATCTCAAACCTGAACAATGGGATACAAAAAGGCGTATGGTGAAAAAACATCCTAATGCAGATGGATTGAATAGAATGTTATATGATTATGTAGCACAAATAGAAAAGGTAGAGTTAGAGTTATGGCAACAGGGGCAAAAAATCAGTTTGCATTCGCTAAAACATTTATTAGCTATACCGCAAGAAACCAGAAAGTCTTTCCTTGCATTCTATAGGCAAGAAGTGGAGAATTCTTCATTAAAAGCATCCACTCAAAGGAATCACCTTACTACATATAATATACTGAAGAAGTATAGGGGAAATATTTCATTTGCAGACATTACATTCGATTTCTTGATTTCCTTTGACCACTATTTGCGAACAGAAAAATATCATATTAATACAATAGCCAAGCATATGAAACATTTGAAACGATACGTTAATGTAGCTATTAATAAAGGATATATGGATGTGCAGAGTTATGCTTTCAGGCAATATAAAATAAAAACGATAGAGGGGCATCATACGCATTTGTCTCCAGAGGAACTAGCACAGTTGGAAAAATGTTTTCTGGAAGGGAAATATACCCGATTGAGAAAAACCAAAGATGCCTTTCTGTTCTGCTGTTATGCCGGGCTAAGATATTCCGACTTTGTCAATCTTAAACAAGAAAATTTAGTAGAGCTATATGGAGACACTTGGTTAATTTTTCAGTCTGTAAAAACCAAAGTAGAAATCAGAATACCTTTGTATCTTTTATTCGAAGGAAAAGCTTTGAATATTTTAAAATATTACCAACACGATCTGAATGGTTTTTTCAGATTACGTGATAATTCAAATATTAATAAAGAATTACTTCTGCTATCCAAATTGGCAGGAATAAAAAAAAGAATTTCTTTTCACACGGCCCGGCATACAAATGCCACCTTGTTAATATATAGTGGAGCAAATATTACAACTGTACAGAAACTTCTAGGACATAAAAGTATGAAGACAACACAAATATATGCCGATATTATGGATATAACACTCATTAAAGATCTGGAAAGAGTGACATATTGATCCAAGTCTCTGTACCAAGTTCCGCAAAGACTTTGCAGGTTTCGTACATTGGTATGCAGACACAGGAAGTGGGGATTAAAGCGAATTTGAAAATCATCTTGAAATCTGCTGCTCAACAGATTGATGAGGTGATGGTAGTGGCTTATGGAACAGCAAAGAAGTCTTCTTTTACAGGTTCGGCAGCGACTGTTAAAGCAGACAAAATAGAACAACGTCAAGTCTCCAATATAACTGGAGCTATGTCCGGTATAGTAGCTGGCGTGCAGGTGACCAGTAGCAACTCCGGGGGGCAGCCGGGAGTTGCGTCTAAATTGCGTATTCGCGGTGTAGGCTCAATGGCTGCTGGTAATGAGCCGTTGTATGTTATTGACGGGGTTCCTTTCGATGGAGATTTGTCTACTCTTAATCCTTCAGATATTGAGTCGACGACAGTGTTGAAAGATGCCGCCTCCAATGCTTTATATGGTGCTCGTGGTGCAAACGGTGTTGTCTTGTTAACTACTAAAAAGGGAAAAATAGGAGATGCAGTTATTACTTTAGATGCAAAATGGGGAACTAATTCAAGAGCAGTTCCTAACTACGATGTGCTCAAGAACCCGGCAACGTATTTGGAAAAAGCTTATGAAGCAATTTACAATAGCGTGTTCGGGACAAGTAAATATCCCACAGTGGAAGCTGCCCATAAAAGGGCTAATGCCTTACTTCCGACTAATAGTGGCGGTGGATTGGGATACCAAATATATACTGTTCCGGCCGGAGAGTATCTGATAGGTATGGATGGTAAGTTGAATCCCAAAGCGACATTGGGATATTCGGATGGGACTTACTATTATACGCCGGACGATTGGTATAATGAATTATTTGATAAAGGTAATCTTCGTCAAGAATATAATGTCGCTATTTCTGGGGCTTCTGAAAAAATAAATTATTATATGTCTGCCGGCTATTTGGATGATAGCGGTTTGATTGCAGGATCGGGATTTAAACGCTATTCTACGCGATTAAAGGCTGATTATCAGGCAAAAAAATGGTTGAAGATCGGTGCGAATGTTGCCTATACAAACTATAATATGGAGTATCCGGCAAGTCAGGATAATAAGTCAGGTAATTCTTCTGCCAATTTATTTTATATAGCTAATAATATCGCTCCTATCTATCCGATGTATAGCCGTGATGCGGAAGGTAATATTCGAAAAGACAGCTATGGATTTACTGTATATGATTTTGGTGATCGAACTACCGGGGGGAAATTTAAACGTACATTCATGAGTGGATCTAATCCGGCTGTAATGGTGGAATTAGATAAGCGCAGTTATAAGGCTGATGTGTTAAGTAGCCGATGGTATGCTACTGTAAATTTATACGAAGGGTTAAAGTTTACTTATAACATTGGGCTTGATGTAGATAATACAACTTATAGACGTTTGTACAATGCATATTATGGACAATATGCTCAGGTAGGTGGTATCGTATATGCGGGCTCGAATCGCACATATGGTTTTAACCAGCAACAATTGCTTACTTATTTGAAAGAGTTTGGGAAGCACTCCTTTGATTTCCTTATAGGTCATGAAGCTTATGACTATAAATATAATTATCTTAGAGGAAGTAAGGAGAAATTGTTTAACCCATCGATAATTGAGATTGATAATGCTATTAAAAACCCGTCAATAAATTCATATACTGATAATTATGCGACAGAAGGTTGGTTAAGCCGCATTCAATATGATTATAATGGGAAATACATTTTTAGTGCTTCTTATCGTCGCGATGCCTCTTCGCGATTTTTGAAAGAAAATCGTTGGGGTAATTTCGGTTCCTTGGGAGGGGCTTGGGTGGTAACCAAGGAGGATTTTATGAAAAACCTTACTTGGATAGACTTCTTGAAGTTTAAAATGAGCTATGGAGTTCAGGGTAATGATGCCCTTCTTTTTACAGATAAAGAGACACAGAACTATTATCCCTATATGGACCAATATAAAATCTCTAATAACAATGATAATTTTGCTACATCTTTGGAGTATAAAGGAAACAAAAATATCACATGGGAAACGTCTTACTCTTTCAATACTGGATTTGATTTTACTTTATTTAAGGAGAAACTAAATGGAGGTATAGAATATTTTAATAGAAAGACTACTGATTTGTTGTATTACATGCCTGTAAATCCATCGAATGGGTATGCTTTTTATCCGAAGAATGTGGGCTCAATTTCTAATAGTGGGTTAGAGTTTGATCTGAATTACAATGTTGTAAAAAATAGAGACATAAATTGGAATGTATATATTAATGCTACATTTATTAAAAATAAGATTAACGAACTAGCTCCGGAACTAGAGGGCCAATTAATTGATGGGAGCCGTATCTATAAAGAAGGCAAATCAATGTATCAAATGTATCTTAGGAGATATGCGGGAGTCAGTGAGAAGGGAGAGGCTCTTTACTATATCAAAACTAAAGATGCGGATGGGAAAGAAGTATTAGGCACTACTACCGAATGGAATAAGGCAGACCGTTTTGAAACAGGTGATTTATTATCTGATGTATATGGTGGATTCGGAACTACAATTAATGCTTATGGTTTCGATTTCTCTATTTCTTGTGCTTACCAGTTGGGAGGTAAGATATACGATGGAGCTTATGCCTCATTTATGCATCCGGGAAGTGCGTCTCGTGCCGGTCAAAACTGGCATAAGGACATTTTGAAGTCTTGGTCGGCGGCAAACAGTAAAACAGATATTCCTCGAGTTAACGCATCCGATCAATACACAAATAGTGCTTCCGATCGATTTATTATAAGCTCTAATTACTTGGATATTACGAATATCACATTAGGATATACTTTGCCTATCTCTTTGATTAAAAAAGTCCAAGTGAATAGCTTACGCGTATATTTGGCAGCAGATAATGTGGCTCTCTTTTCCAAACGAAAAGGGCTTGATCCGCGGCAATCCTACACATCGGCCAATGCTTATACATATTCGCCCATGCGTACGATTTCTGGCGGTATAAAAATTACATTTTAGAATCTTGTAATATTTAAATATTTAAGAATATGAATAAGTATAAGAAGTTTATATATATCCTTCCCACAGCTTTTTTAATGTTGGCGGTTTCATGCACAGATCTTGATGCAGTCCCTGAAGGAGGAACTATGACAACGGATCAAAAAGAAAAGGTTCAATCTTCCGATCCGTCTAAATTGGAGGCTGATGTGACAGCACTCTCGGCATTGCTTACAAAGTATGGAGCTATTTATGACTGGGCTGGAAGAATGAATCATTTTGATTTTGGTTTTTCTTCTGTCTGCTTGATGTTAGATACAAGTGGGATGGATATGCCTTCAGAAAATACCGGATATAATTGGTATAATGATGAACTGTTAATGACAGATCGTACTGAGACTGGGCGTGTAACATATTTTATGTGGAATCAGTTTTATAGTCATATAAAAAAGTGTAATGATATTTTGCAAATAGCTCCCTCAAATACAGAAAGTGTGCTATTGAAAAAATATCGTGGACAAGCACTTGCCAATCGTGCATGGGCTTATTTGAATTTGATACAAATTTATCAGTTTACATACAAGGGCCATGAGGAAGCCCCTGGAGTACCTGTTATTACCGAAGATATGACTGTTGAGCAAATCAATAATAATCCGCGTGCATCGGTGAAGAATGTGTATACACGTATCATGGAGGATTTGAATGAGGCCGTTACTTTATTAACTGAAGATCGTTCTGATAAATCACAGGTGAACCTGAATGTAGCATACGGAATTCGTGCACGTGCTAATCTGTTGATGAATAATTGGCAAGCTGCGGCAGAAGATGCGGGAAAGGCTCTTTTGGGATACTCTCCTTACTCAAGAGAAGCAGTAAGCAAACCGACATTCAATGATGCAAGAGATAATGATTCATGGCTATGGGCAAGTATCGTGACTGAAGAAAATGATATTGTTAAATCAGGTATATTGAATTTCCCATCCATGATGTGTTCTTTTACAGGGAATGGGTATTCCCCCGGTTATGCCGCACGCTATATAAACAGTAAATTATATGATCAGATTCCTGAAACAGATGTAAGAAAAGGATGGTGGGCTGAAGCGGAAGAAATAATAGAGAATGGAGAGCTTGTAGGTTATGATTTTACAAAGTCTCGTAATGTAGACTGGACTTGGAAAATTAATGAGGGAGGCCAAGATTATAATATTGCTGAATATTTAGGTTGGAGAGCACCTTATTTGAATGTTAAGTTTGGTCCATATAAGAATATTTATAATAATCCGACTAATGCATGTGATTTCCCATTGATGCGGGCTGAAGAAATGATATTAATTAGGGCTGAAGCCTTTGCACAGCAGGACAAGAATGGAGAGGCAGCAATTGCTCTGAAAGAATTGATGAAAGAACGAGATAAAAGTTGGAATGAGGCAAGTGTGACGGTTGATGATATTTGGCTTCAACGCCGGATTGAACTTTGGGGTGAAGGTTTTTCTTTTTTTGATCTTATGCGTTTGAAGAAACCATTGGACAGAACAGAAGCGAATTATCCTGCAGCTGCTGCTTTCAATCTTCCGGCAGAGTCTCAAATTTTTTTATGGTTGATTCCGGAGGATGAAATTAATCAAAACAAAGGACTTAATAAAGAGGACAATAATCCCATAGCGACTATTCCTAAACCGTAGAAGTTGTTTATTATAAGGACCGTTTAGGAGATCTGAAAGTTTTATGCCAAACTTTTCGATGTTAGATGCCTAATCGTTCTTAATGTTATAAATAGGTAAGGCTGCTTCATTCACTCTGTGAAGTTGATAGCCTTACTTATTTTTTTATAAGTGGAGTATAATATTTGCTCTTCTTATTATTTGAACGCAAATTCAATTAACTTAAGTTTGACTTTTAGATTAGCTTCATGTATATTTGTGGCGATTTGTTATAAGACGATACATGAAAGAATTTATAATATCCGAAGCTAAAGTAGAGAGCGCTGTGCTGGTGGGGCTCATCACCCAGGCACAAGATGAACGTAAGACGAATGAATATCTGGACGAATTGGCTTTCCTTGCCGAAACGGCCGGAGCTGAGGTGGTGAAAAGATTTACGCAAAGGTTGCCGACAGCTAATTCGGTGACTTATGTGGGAAAAGGAAAACTGGATGAGATAAAGCAATATATACTTAACGAGGAGGAAGAGGAGCGGGAAGTAGGGATGGTCATTTTCGATGACGAACTTTCAGCGAAACAAATTCGTAATATTGAAGCTGAACTGAAAGTAAAAATTCTCGATAGGACTTCGCTGATTCTTGATATATTCGCCATGCGCGCACAAACGGCAAATGCCAAAACTCAAGTGGAGTTGGCGCAATATAAATATATGTTGCCGCGCTTGCAGCGTTTATGGACGCACTTGGAACGCCAGAGCGGCGGATCGGGTAGCGGTAGCGGGAAAGGAGGTTCTGTCGGTTTGCGCGGACCGGGTGAAACACAGCTTGAGATGGACCGCCGTATTATCTTAAACCGTATGTCGTTGCTGAAAGAGCGTTTGGTAGAAATAGACAAACAAAAAGCCACGCAACGTAAAAATCGCGGACGGATGATTCGTGTGGCATTGGTAGGCTATACCAATGTAGGCAAATCTACTATGATGAATCTGCTGTCGAAGAGCGAAGTTTTTGCTGAGAATAAGTTGTTTGCTACACTGGATACCACCGTGCGCAAAGTGATTATCGATAACCTTCCTTTCCTATTGTCCGATACGGTAGGCTTTATTCGTAAACTGCCGACTGACTTAGTGGATTCTTTTAAATCTACATTGGATGAGGTGAGGGAGGCCGACCTGCTTGTGCATGTGGTAGATATTTCGCACCCCGGATTTGAGGAGCAAATTGAGATTGTGAATAAAACTTTGGCTGACATCGGAGGTGGCGGAAAGCCTATGATTCTCGTTTTTAACAAGATAGATGCTTATACTTATATAGAAAAAGCTCCTGACGACCTTACCCCCCCGACAAAAGAAAACTTAACACTCGAAGATCTGATGAAGACATGGATGGCTAAAATGGAGGATAGCTGCCTTTTTATTTCCGCCCGTGACAGAATCCATATAGATGAACTGAAAAGTGTTGTTTACAAAAGAGTGAAAGAATTGCACGTTCAGAAATATCCCTATAACGATTTTCTTTATCAGATTTACGACGAGGAAGAGTAATAATTGATAGGTCGCTCATGTGAATGGGAGAACGGCGTATCCATACATTATATATCCGTTATGAAAGATTATCGCAGGTTGACTGAAGATGAAGTTCTTCAGTTAAAGAGTCAATCATGTCTGGCTGATGATTGGGGAAAAGTTTTGGTAGCCAATGGATTCAATGGTGAGTATGTGCATCATACCCGTTTCTCCGGAGAAGTAAAATTAGGCGTATTTGATGCGGATTTTACATTGCCCGGAGGTATTAGGAAACATTCGGGATTACGGCATGTTACGTTGCATAATGTAACGGTGGGAGATAACTGCTGCATTGAGAATATACAAAATTATATTGCCAATTATGAGATTGGCAATGACACGTTTATCGAAAATGTAGATATCATTCTGGTAGACGGAGTAAGCACTTTCGGTAATGGGGTGGAAGTGTCGGTACTCAACGAAACAGGAGGGCGGGAAGTTTTGATCAATGATAAGCTGTCGGCGCATCAGGCATATATTCTAGCGCTTTACCGGCATCGTCCGGAGTTGATTAACCGTATGAAAGCAATTACGGACTATTATTCTAATAAGCATGCTTCGACCGTAGGTAGCATAGGCAACCATGTAATGATTGTAAATGCCGGATCGATAAAAAATGTCCGGATAGGTGATTATTGCCATATTTGCGGAACCAGCCGTCTTTCCAACGGAAGTATCAACAGTAACGTAACAGCTCCCGTGCATTTGGGGCATGGAGTGATTTGTGACGATTTTATTATTTCTTCCGGTTCCGATGTGGACGATGGGACGATGTTAACTCGTTGTTTTGTAGGACAAGCTTGCAAGTTGGGGCATAATTATTCGGCTTCAGATTCTTTATTCTTTAGTAACTGCCAAGGGGAAAACGGTGAGGCGTGCGCTATTTTTGCCGGTCCTTTTACCGTGACACATCATAAGTCCACTTTGCTCATTGCCGGGATGTTCTCCTTTATGAACGCAGGTTCGGGATCAAATCAGAGCAATCATATGTATAAATTGGGCCCTATTCATCAGGGTACAATGGAAAGAGGAGCGAAGACAACTTCTGATTCGTACATTTTGTGGCCGGCACGTGTGGGGGCTTTCTCATTGGTGATGGGACGCCATGTGAATCATGCCGACACTTCTAACCTTCCTTTCTCGTATTTGATTGAACAACAAAATACAACTTATTTGGTTCCCGGAGTGAATTTGAGAAGTGTGGGTACTATCCGCGATGCTCAGAAATGGCCGAAACGGGATAATCGGAAAGATCCGAATTGTTTGGATCACATTAATTATAACCTGCTGAGTCCTTATACAATTCAAAAAATGTTCAAAGGACGCGCTATCCTGAAAGAGTTGAAACGTGTCTCCGGCGAAACATCCGAGATTTATTCTTTTCAGAGCGCCAAAATTAAGAATTCTTCTTTGAATAATGGAATTAGGTTGTACGAAATAGCGATTCATAAGTTTCTCGGAAACTCAATTATTAAACGACTCGAGGGTATTAATTTCCAAAGTAATGAAGAGATTCGCCGACGGTTGAAGCCTGATACGGAAATCGGTACGGGTGAATGGGTGGATATTTCGGGGCTGATAGCTCCTAAAAGTGAAATAGACCGTTTGCTCGATGGCATAGAAAATGGTTCTGTCAACCGCTTGAAGTCGATTAATAGCTCGTTTGCGGAAATGCATGAAAATTATTATACTTATGAATGGACTTGGGCATATCATAAAATACGGGAGTTTTATGGATTGGATCCGGATAAGATAACGGCTGAAGATATAATTGCCATTGTGAAAGCTTGGAAAGAGGCTGTCGTCGGGCTGGACCGAATGGTATACGATGACGCTCGAAAAGAATTCTCTCTTTCTTCCATGACCGGCTTTGGGGCTGATGGAACCCGTGATGAAATGAAGATGGATTTTGAACAGGTACGCGGAGATTTTGAAAGCAACTTATTCGTGAAAGCGGTATTGAAGCACATTGAAGAAAAAACGGCATTGGGCGATGAACTGATTCGGCGGATCTCCGGTATTCCCAACGCATGAAAAAAACGGCTTCTTCTGTTGATGAATCATTCTTAATCATTACCTTTGTGTCACTAACTAACTTTACGTAATAAAAAAAGCTTATGGCAACACCTCCGTTTAAGTATCAACCCATGTTCGAGAAAGGGAAAGATACGACTGAGTACTATCTGCTTACAAAAGACTATGTGTCGGTAAGCGAGTTTGAAGGGAAACCTGTTTTGAAAATTGAGAAAGAAGGCCTTACGGCAATGGCTAATGCCGCTTTCCGCGATGTGTCCTTTATGCTTCGTCGTTCGCACAACGAACAAGTGGCCAAGATCTTGAGTGATCCGGAAGCCAGCGATAATGACAAATACGTTGCGCTGACTTTCTTGCGTAATGCAGAAGTAGCGGCAAAAGGGGTACTTCCTTTCTGTCAGGATACCGGTACTGCCATTATTCACGGAGAAAAAGGGCAGCAGGTATGGACGGGCTATTGTGACGAAGAGGCCCTCTCGCTGGGAGTCTACAAGACTTATACTGAAGAAAACTTGCGTTATTCGCAAAACGCACCGTTGAACATGTATGATGAGGTGAATACGAAGTGTAATTTGCCTGCGCAAATCGACATCGAAGCTACCGAAGGGATGGAGTATGAGTTTCTTTGTGTAACCAAAGGTGGCGGTTCGGCCAATAAAACATACCTGTATCAGGAAACAAAGGCGATCTTGAATCCTGCCACATTGGTACCGTTTTTGGTAGAGAAGATGAAAACGTTAGGGACGGCTGCCTGTCCCCCTTATCATATCGCGTTTGTTATCGGCGGAACGTCGGCCGAGAAGAACTTGCTGACGGTAAAGCTTGCCTCCACTCGTTTCTACGACAATTTGCCGACTACCGGAAATGAGTTCGGACGTGCTTTCCGCGATATCGAACTGGAAAAGCAGGTCTTAGAAGAGGCTCATAGGATCGGGTTGGGTGCCCAATTTGGCGGAAAATATCTGGCGCACGACGTTCGCATTATTCGTTTGCCTCGTCACGGGGCTTCTTGTCCGGTGGGGCTGGGTGTTTCTTGTTCAGCCGACCGGAACGTCAGATGTAAAATCAATAAAGACGGTATTTGGATTGAAAAATTGGATTCCAACCCGGGTAATCTGATTCCGGCCGAGCTCCGCAATGCAGGTGAAGGTGATGCCGTGAAGATCGATCTGAACCGTCCGATGCCGGAAATATTGAAAGAATTGAGTAAATATCCGGTAGCTACCCGTTTATCTTTGAACGGTACTATCATTGTGGGGCGGGATATTGCTCATGCCAAGCTGAAAGAACGTTTGGATCGTGGAGAGGACTTGCCGCAGTACATTAAGGATCATCCCATCTATTATGCCGGTCCGGCTAAAACTCCTTCCGGTATGGCTTGCGGTTCTATGGGGCCCACCACTGCAGGGCGTATGGACTCGTATGTCGGACTTTTCCAAAGCCATGGTGGTAGCTTGATTATGTTGGCAAAAGGCAACCGTAGTCAGCAGGTAACCGACGCTTGCCAGAAATACGGTGGATTTTATCTTGGATCGATTGGAGGCCCGGCTGCTATTCTGGCCCAGAATAATATCAAAAGTATTGAGTGCGTGGAATACCCTGAACTAGGGATGGAGGCTATCTGGAAAATTGAAGTAGAGGACTTTCCGGCGTTTATTCTGGTTGATGACAAAGGAAACGATTTCTTTAAACAGATAAAGCCTTGTTGCTCAAATAAATAGAAGAGTAGGATTATTACGCGGCATTCATTCGCTGATAAAAAATAGTTGTAAACACGAAGGGATATTTGGCATCTTTTGTGCAAGTATCCCTTCATCTCTTTATGCTTATCCGGCTATCGGCATTTTGCGAGAATTTGAAGGTTTAGTAGGCAGCACGGTATTTGCCTTCTTCTTTGTCTTCCAACATACTCAAATAAGAGGTGTAACGAGACTCGCTGATGAGGTGTTGTTCTATTGCTTGCCGCACAGCACATCCCGGTTCGTGTCGGTGGGTGCAATTGCCGTATTTACAGTGAACGGATGCTTTGAATATTTCGGGAAAGTAATGCCCTATTTCCTCTTCTTCCATATCGAATGTTCCGAACCCTTTGATTCCCGGAGTGTCGATAATATATCCCCCCTCGTCTATGGGAAACATTTCGGAGAAAGTAGTGGTATGCATCCCTTTGTTGTGATAGGCGGAGATTTCTCCGGTTTTCAAATTAACTTCAGGAAGTATGGAGTTGATCAGTGTAGATTTACCCACCCCGGAGTGTCCTGAGAAAAGAGTGATTTTACCTGCCAATTCTTTCTTTATGGTCTCAATTCCTTTACCTTCTATAGCCGAGATTTGGAAGCAGGGGTAGCCTATTTGGCTGTATAGATTGATGAGTGCGTCGAGATAATGCAACTCGTCATCGTTATATACATCTATCTTGTTGAATATCAGTTTCACGGGAATCCGGTAAGCTTCGGCGGATGCCAGAAACCGATCGATGAAAGTCGTTGATGTTTCAGGGTAGTTCACCGTTACGATAAGCATGCACTGGTCGAGGTTGGCCGCTAAAATATGAGATTGCTTGGAAAGATTGGAAGATCGCCGGATGATATAGTTTTTACGGTCTTCTATTTCATGAATATAAGCTGTTCCTTCTCGGTTGACTGCAATCCGGACACGATCTCCCACAGCTACAGGATTTGTACTGCGAATTCCTTTCAGGCGAAAGTTTCCTTTGATTTTGCATTCAATGGTCCTTCCGTCATCGGTTTTCACCTGATACCAACTTCCCGTGTTTTTGATTACTAATCCTTTCATGCTTCGGCTAGTTATATATTGTTGTTCGATTATAAGATTTGTAGATACTGTTTCTTCTTTGAACCGTTTTGATAGTTGTCAACCGAGTGAAGTCGGCCGAAGAAGATATGTGCTTAGCAGTGGATACAATATTGATCCCGAAAATGTGTAGTAAAAAAAGTTTTCAACTACTTAGTTCTTGATTGGCTCACCCATGAAGCGAGAATTTTCGTTCAATCTGATACTTCCGAAGAGTTCGGGTGTCTACCGGTTCGTTTAGCTGTGGTTCGATTGTATCTTAGAAAAAAGGAGAGTTAGAAAGAGTGCGGCATTAAAGCGCAGTCAGCTTTTAACTCTCCATTTCTTTTTTCAAGCCTGCTTTTACACAGTCATAATTTCTTTGTCTTTTTCCGCAAGCATATCCTCTATCTGCTTGATATACTTATCATGAATTTTCTGAAGTTTAGCTTCCGCATTTTTTTGCTCGTCTTCCGCCAAACCGTCTTTTACGGCTTTTTTCAGAGAGTCGATGCCGTCGCGGCGGGCGTTCCGGACACTGACTTTTGCCGTTTCGCCCTCTCCTTTGCATTGTTTTGCCAATTGCTTGCGGCGTTCTTCAGTCAAAGGAGGAATACCGATACGGATAATCTCTCCATTGTTTTCGGGCATGATGCCGAGATCAGAGTCGATGATAGCTTTTTCGATCACACGGAACATGCTTTTGTCCCAAGGTTTGATAGCAATGCTACGGGCATCGGGAGTAGTAACGGCTGCTACATTGCTGATGGGTACCATACTTCCGTAAGAGTCTACCCGGATTCCATCCAATAGTCGGGTACTCGCTTTGCCGGCACGGATATGTGCGAGCGCTTCTTCGAGATACATAATGGCCATGTCCATCTTTTCTTGTGCATGGTCAAGGCAAGTTTTTACGTCTACCATATCTTTTTTGATCTTTTAAGTTGCTATTCGATTGAATGATTAGCAAAAGTATATTATTTTTTGCTAATCTGCAACAGCACACTCATCTTTTTTATGATCGTCTTGCCGATGATGATGAGGGTTACGGCAGTTATAATCATCGCAATGCCGATAATTAGTCGGGGGGTAAGTTTCTCTTTAAAGAGGAGCACGCCGAAAAACAAAGCTGTCACGGGTTCCAATGCTCCTAATATGGCAGTCGGTGTAGAACCAATATAATGAACAGCCATTGCCGTGCATACTAATGAGACGGCGGTGGGCAGAATAGCCAGAGCGAATATGTCTCCCCATAGCCATGCAGATGGAATAGCTTGGAGTTCCGTGCAGAAGTTCAAGCGGACAATATATACCGATAAGCCGAAAAGGAGAGCGTAGAACGTAAGTTTGGCTGTCGGCATTTGTTTTAGGGTAGAGCGGTTCACTCCTATGATATATATGGCGTAAGAGAGCGAAGAAAGCAGAACAAAAATGATACCGACAGTGGATAAAGGCTTTTCTCCGTCTCCTTGATACAATAAGCCGATGCCCGACAATGCCAACATGATGGAAAAAACTGTAATGCCTGAAATCTTTTCTTTAAAAAACACTCCCATGATTATCGCTACCATGACCGGGTAAACAAACAATATGGTTGAGGCGATTCCGGCATCCATGTGCTTGTAGCTGATAAATAGGAATAAGGAGGAAAAAGAAAAAAGAAATCCCATGATGAGCAATGGCGGAATGTCGCTCTTTTTAATGGCGAAAGATTGATGTTGGATCTTCATCAAAATTGCCAATACAATGGCGGCTAATAAATAGCGGTAGAATAGCACGCTGTCGACGCTCATGCCGGCTGCGTATAGCGGAAGCGTAAAAAGAGGATTCATGCCGTAGCTGGCTGCGGCGATTGCTCCGTAAATAAAGCCCTTGGTTCTGTTGTTCATTACTTTTTTGACTTGTGAATATAAAAAAGTCCGCAAAGGTAGGTAGTTTATACATGATAAACAAATGTTTAGCTCTTTACGTCGTATTATTTAATATCCTTTTACCCAAAGTCCTTTTTGAGATAATTTGCTATGGGTGCATTTTAAAAAGTGAGAGAATCTTGATAGAACGAAATTCCTTTTTAAAGAAAAAATCCCCTTCTTTTAGTTTTGATTGTGTAAAACAATGTAAGACTAAAGCAAGAGGATTGTTATGTTTCTACAGGTAAATTATAAAAAAAGCTGCCTCATTTTTGTTTTGAGGCAGCTTTTTTATTAGTTGCGGAGGCCTGACTCGAACAGACGACCTTTGGGTTATGAGCCCAACGAGCTACCAACTGCTCCACTCCGCGATGTTTTACGGGTGCAAAGGTACTGCTTATTTTTGAATAAACAAATTATTTCTATATTATTTTCGATAAAACTTTTCTATCTTTCCTTATTTTGTTGAAATATAGGGTGGTACATATTTCTTATTTGGACCCTTAATTCATTGTGGGAGTGTTAAATATTCTGTCTGTTTTCTTGTGTGGTCTAAAGAAAAGAATTACTTTTGCTCAAAATATTTAGCATTGTGCAGTTTATAACCTATGACCGTATCCAAAACAAAAGCCAAATTGGTTGATGTCGCCCGCCAGCTTTTTGCAAAGATGGGGGTCGAAAATACAACGATGAATGACATCGCTCTTGCTTCTAAAAAAGGCAGGAGGACCCTTTACACCTACTTTAAAAGTAAGGATGATATTTATTTGGCCGTTGTGGAATCTGAACTCGACATGCTATCGGATATGATGAAGCGAGTAGCCGGAAAAGATATTTCACCGGATCAAAAGATTCTGGAAATGATATACACTCGATTGGATGCGGTAAAGGAAGTGGTTTATCGCAACGGTACGTTGCGAGCCAATTTTTTTCGTGATATATGGAACGTAGAAAAAGTTCGAAAGAAGTTTGACGCAAAAGAAAAGCTACTTTTTAAGGCTGTTCTTTTAGAAGGGCAAACAAAAGGAGTCTTTCAGATTGATGATATTGAAATGACTGCTGAATTGGTGCATTATTGTGTGAAAGGAATTGAGGTCCCTTATATTCGTGGCCAGATAGGGGCTCATTTAGATGAAGAAACAAGAAAGAAATATGTAGTCAATATTGTATTTGGCGCATTGCATAGGACAAAATTTTAATTAAACTAATTTTATAGTATGGGATTATTAACAGGAAAGACAGCTATTGTTACCGGTGCTGCTCGCGGTATTGGTAAGGCAATTGCTTTGAAGTTTGCTTCCGAAGGGGCAAATATTGCATTTACTGACCTTCTTATTGACGAGAATGCCGAAAAAACAGCTAAAGAGCTGGAGGCAATGGGGGTGAAAGCCAAAGGATACGCTTCGAATGCAGCCAATTTTGAAGATACGGCAAAAGTTGTAGAAGAAATTCATAACGACTTTGGACGCATTGATATTCTGGTGAACAATGCAGGTATTACTCGTGATGGATTGATGATGCGTATGAGCGAACAGCAATGGGATATGGTAATCAATGTAAATCTGAAGTCGGCATTTAACTTTATACATGCTTGTACGCCGGTGATGATGCGCCAAAAATCGGGTAGTATTATCAATATGGCTTCTGTGGTAGGTGTTCACGGCAATGCCGGGCAAGCCAACTATGCTGCTTCGAAGGCCGGAATGATTGCTTTGGCTAAATCTATTGCTCAGGAACTGGGCTCTCGCGGTATTCGTGCGAACGCTATTGCGCCCGGTTTTATCCTGACGGATATGACAGCCGCTCTTTCAGAAGAAGTAAGAGCAGAGTGGGCGAAAAAAATTCCTTTGCGTCGTGGCGGCACTCCTGAAGATGTGGCAAACATCGCTACTTTTCTGGCTTCTGACATGTCTTCATACGTGTCGGGTCAGGTGATGCAAGTAGATGGTGGTATGAATATGTAGTTCTTCAGGATGACTGTTGTATACGAAGATAATCATATTATTGTAGTCAACAAGACCGTTTCTGAAATTGTACAAGGAGACAAGACGGGGGATATTCCGCTTTCGGATATTGTAAAGCTGTATTTAAAAGAGAAATACCAAAAGCCCGGAAATGTTTTTCTAGGTGTTACACACAGATTAGACCGCCCGGTGAGCGGTCTTGTTGTTTTTGCAAAAACCGGAAAAGCGCTGGCCCGTTTGAATGAAATGTTTCGTACGGGCGAAGTGAAAAAGACTTATTGGGCTGTCGTAAAAAATGTTCCGAAAGAGCCGGAAGGGGAATTAGTTCATTTTTTAGTGCGTAATGAGAAGCAAAACAAAAGTTATGCTTACGAAAAGGAAGTGCCGAATAGCAAAAAGGCTGTTTTGCATTATCGTCTGATTAGCCATTCGAAGACTTACAATCTGCTTGAGGTCGATTTAAAAACCGGACGACATCATCAGATTCGTTGTCAGTTGGCTAAAATGGGATGCCCTATTAAGGGAGATTTAAAATACGGGGCTCAACGTTCGAATCCGGATGGAGGCATATGTTTGCATGCTCGGAAAATATCTTTCGTACATCCTGTTTCGAAAAGACTTATTGAACTTGAGGCTCCTCTACCGGATGGTAGTTTGTGGAAAGAGTTTGGATAGCATAAAAAAGCCATCCCCGGAATAGACAAGTAGGGATGGCTTTTTTGTAGTGTGCTTACTGTTGTTCGGCAAACTGTTCTGTCGGTTCAGTATTAGGCTCTTCCTTGGTGGGCTCAGGTACTGCTGTTGTGTCTTTGGCAGTCGTATCTTTGACAATTGTGTCAGGAGATATTGTGTCATTGACGGCAACAGCCAGCATAACATCGGCAGGGACTATCACAGCTTTTGCAGAGTTCTGAGCCTTCACCAAGAATGAACCACTACAAACAAACATAAACATTGCTACTACTAAGACAATTTTTTTCATTACTGTTTGCTTAATGATTTCTTCAATAAAAGTTTCAAATCTCTCGTTTCAAGTTAAGGAATCGGTTGTTACTATTTTAATGTCTGACATATCTTATTTTTCTATTTATTTATAGTCAAAGCTCGTGCCAAACCAATTTGAGGTTTGCAATCTTTTGATTATTAGATAAATAAGATTCTGATGGAATGTGGAGGTATGTTGAGGATGTGTGGAATGTGTGGATTTATTCCACACTTTTGCTATAATTGAATATCATATAATTTTAATTTATTATACAATGTCTTCCGGTCTATATTCAGTAATCGGGCAGCTTTGCTTTTATTGTTTCCTGTCTGGCGAAGCGCTTCCAGAATCTGTTCTTTTTCCATCTCTTCATTATGCAACGCCATGTTGTCAAAGACAGGAGGGGTTTCTAAAATCTCAGCTCCTAAATCTTCAATAGTAATAAATTTCCCTTGAGCTAATAAAGTTGCCCGTTTTACAAGGTTTTTCATTTGGCGCAGGTTCCCCGGCCAATGGAAATTAAGTAAGGCTTGAGATGATTTGGAATCAAATCCGATGAGCTGCTTATCCAATTCTTTGTTGGCCTGGTCGAGAAAGAAGTTGGCAAAAAGAAGTATATCTTCACGGCGATCTTTCAAATCAGGAATTTGTAAGGTGAACTCGTTGATGCGATGATAGAGGTCTTCTCGGAAAGCTCCTTTTTCTATAGCTTGCTCCAGATTCTCATTAGTGGCGGATATAAGACGAATATCCACATTAATTTCTTGGGTTGAGCCTATCGGACGAATCTTTCGCTCTTGCAGGGCACGAAGTAGCTGCACTTGCACTTCGTAGCTGAGGTTACCGATCTCATCTAAAAAGATCGTACCACCGTTAGCTGCAACAAAAGCTCCCGTCTTATCTGTTAAGGCTCCGGTAAAAGAACCTTTTACATGTCCGAAGAATTCGGATGCCGCCAACTCCTTTGGAATTGCCCCGCAGTCGACCGCGATGAACGCCTGGTCGCTACGTTTACTTAGTTGATGTATGCGATGAGCTACATATTCTTTCCCTGTACCACTGGAGCCGTTGATGAGAACCGACATATTGGTTGGAGCTACCAGCCCCACGTATCCGTAGAGTTGTTTGGCCGCATCGCTTTCCCCTTCGAGAAAAGAGCTTTGATGTTTTTCGTCAGTTTGAGATTCCGCTTTCTTTGTTGCACTTGTTTTATACCCGATAGATACGTTAGAAGTACTTTTTTCTTTCAATGCTTCCGATATCTTTTTCAACAGTTCTTCAGGATTCACCGGTTTGGCTATATAGTCGCCTGCGCCTAATTTTATGGCCTGTACTGCCGATTGTATATCGGCATAGCCGGTCATTATGATTAAAGGTATCGCTATTTGTTCTTTGTTCATCCATTTTAAGAGATCAATACCTTCTTGGTCGGGTAGTCGCAAGTCTGATAAAATCAGATCTACCGTCTGTACTTCAATATATTTTTGAGCACGGGCAATGGTGCTCACAGACGATACTTGAAATCCTTTTTTGCTTAACCAGGTTTTCAGCATCATCCCAAAAGTAATATCATCTTCAACAATTAATATTGATTTCATTTTGCGACCTTTTGCCTCTTTTAAGGGACAAAGATAAGAGATTCCATGTGAAAATAGTATCTTTGCAGACTTAAATTAAATAAAAGTGTTATGAAAAATACGCTATTGTTAGTATTAACCATACTGTTTTGCGGTCTTGTCAGCTGTAAAAGCGGATCTAAAAAAGAAGGAAATATGGATAACCAAACGTTGGTAAGAATTGAAACGAGTTTAGGGGATATTAAAGTTAAGTTGTATAACGAGACGCCCAAACATCGCGATAATTTTATAAAGTTGGCAAAACAGGGAGCCTATGAAGGAACCCTATTCCATCGTGTAATAAAAGATTTTATGATTCAGGCGGGAGATCCTGATTCTAAGAATGCTCCGAAGGGAAAAATGCTAGGAAGCGGTGATGTGGGATACACTCTTCCCGCAGAATTTGTATATCCTCAATTATTTCATAAAAAAGGAGTTTTGTCCGCTGCCCGTCAAGGAGATAATGTGAATCCGAAAAAAGAGTCTTCCGGTTGTCAATTTTACATTGTAACAGGAAAAGTGTTCAACGACTCTACATTGTTGAGCATGGAAAATCAGAAGAATGAAAACCGTGTGAATATTATTTTCAACACATTGGCGCAGAAGCATATGAAAGAAATTTATAAGATGCGGAAAGCGAATGATGAAGACGGACTTTACGAGCTTCAGGAAAAACTCTTTGAAGAGGCTCAAAGAGAGGCTGCGAAAGAACCGGATTTTCATTTTACGGCAGAACAGATAAAAGCTTATACGACAATCGGTGGTACTCCTCATTTGGACGGCGAATATACCGTGTTTGGAGAAGTAGTGGAAGGAATGGAAGTTGTAGAGAAGATACAATGTGTCAAAACCGATCGCAGTGACCGTCCGGAAGAAGATGTGAAAATTTTGAAAGTGGTGGTATTGTAAATTTGGTTATATCATTTCTTCTTGGTAATGAAGATAAACAGGCATGTTCTTGATAACGGGTTGCGTCTGATACATACGCAAGATCAAAGCACCCAAATGGTAGCTTTGAATGTATTATATGATGTAGGTGCTCGCGACGAGCATCCCGATCATACAGGATTTGCTCACCTGTTCGAGCATTTGATGTTTGGAGGATCGCTTCATATTCCCGATTATGATACCCCGCTTCAATTGGCCGGTGGAGAAAATAATGCCTGGACAAATAATGATATTACCAATTATTATCTTACTGTTCCGCGTCAAAATGCTGAAATAGGATTTTGGTTGGAGTCCGATCGAATGTTAAGCTTGAACTTTAGCGAACGAAGTTTAGATATTCAACGGGGAGTAGTGATGGAAGAATTCAAACAACGCTGTTTGAACCAGCCTTACGGGGATGTCGGGCATATCTTGCGCCCCTTGGCTTATCAGGTACATCCTTATCAATATCCCACTATCGGAAAAGAATTGGCTCATATTGCCAATGCGACTTTGGATGAAGTGAAAGAGTTTTTCTTTTGTTTTTATGCGCCTAATAATGCTATATTATCCGTAACCGGCAATATTTCTTTTGAAAAGGCAATCTCTTTGACCGAAAAATGGTTTGCTTCTATTCCTCGTCGCGAAGTGATTCGACGGAAGTTGCAGCAAGAGCCCCAACAAACAGAGGAGAGACGTTTGACTGTTGAACGCAATGTTCCTCTCGATGCTTTATTTATAGCATATCATATGTGCGATCATCATCATCCCGATTATTATGCTTTTGATATATTGTCCGATTTATTGAGTAACGGGTGTTCCAGCCGATTGAATCAGCGCTTAGTTCATAAGAAGCAGCTGTTTTCTAACATCGACGCTTATATATCCGGCAGTGTGGATGCCGGTTTGTTTCATATTTGTGGGAAACCGTCGCCCGGTATTTCATTGGAGCAGGCAGAGGCGGCTGTGTACGAAGAGTTGGAACATTTGCAACAAGAATTTGTCGAGGATTATGAACTTGAGAAAGTGAAAAATAAATTTGAATCGACTCAGATTTTCGGGAATATTAATTATTTGAATGTTGCTACCAATCTGGCATGGTTTGAATTGCTCAATAAAGCTGAAGATATGGAACAAGAGGTAGCGCGTTATCGTTCGGTCACCGCCGAACACCTGCAAAGGGTGGCGCGTGATACTTTCAAAAAAGAGAATCGGGTAGTGCTTTTTTACAACCGTACAGAGAATAAGTAATAAATCGGTTGTCAGATATGTATGAATACAATTTTATTCTTCTAATGGATATCACTTCAAAAATATTATAGCAAAAAGGAAAAAGAATGATAAATAGTTATAGAACATATAAATCGCATTATAAAGCGTTGTTCTTTCTTGGATTGCCGATTGTGATCGGGCAGGTGGGAGTAATTGTTCTCGGGTTTGCCGACACATTGATGATCGGGCATCACAGTACGCTAGAGTTAGGAGCGGCTTCCTTTGTCAATAATGTTTTTAATTTAGCTATTATATTCAGCACCGGATTCTCGTACGGGCTTACGCCTATTGTCGGCGGCCTTTATGGAACACGTCAGTTTCCACCGGCAGGACAGGCGTTGCGTTGCAGTCTCTTGGCCAACTTTCTGGTAGCTGTATTACTTACTCTGATTATGGGAGTGCTTTGGCTGAATGTAGAAAATTTAGGCCAGCCCGAAGAATTAATCCCATTGATAAAGCCATATTATCTTGTGCTTTTGGCATCGTTGGTATTTGTGATGTTGTTTAATGGATTTAAGCAATTTACCGATGGAATAACGGATACGAAAACTGCCATGTGGATATTGTTGGGAGGAAATGTGCTGAACATTATCGGTAACTATCTGCTGATTTATGGAAAACTTGGCTTCCCTGAGTTAGGATTGCTGGGAGCCGGAATTAGTACCTTATTTTCGCGTATCATGATGGTGGTGGTATTTGTTGCAGTGTTTGCCTGGAGCCCTCGTTTTCTTCGTTACAAGATAGGTTTTTTCCGTTTGGGTTGGTCTCGTTCCGTACTTCGTCGTTTAAATGCTTTTGGATGGCCTATCGGACTTCAAATGGGCATGGAAGCCGCTTCTTTCAGTTTGAGCACTGTAATGATCGGTTGGCTGGGCACTATCGCTCTGGCTTCCCATCAAATCATGCTTACCATTTCTCAGTTTACCTTTATGATGTATTACGGCATGGGAGCTGCTGTTGCGGTGAGAGTCAGCAATTTTAAGGGGCAAAACGATATGGTGAACGTACGTCGTTCGGCTTACGCGGGTTTTCATTTGATGATGCTATTGGGCTTCGTCCTTTCTTCGATTGTGTTTTTTTGTCGCAATTATCTGGGAGGCTGGTTTACCGACAGCACCCAAGTGGCAGGAATGGTTACTTCGTTAGTGTATCCCTTTTTAATTTATCAGTTTGGTGATGGATTGCAAATAACCTTTGCCAACGCTTTACGTGGAATTTCGGATGTAAAACCGATGATGTTCATCGCCTTTATAGCCTACTTCCTTATTTCTCTTCCTGTTGGATACTTTTGTGGATTTACATTGGGATGGGGGATAATTGGTGTTTGGATGGCGTTTCCTTTTGGGCTAACCAGTGCCGGTTTAATGCTTTGGTTACGTTTTCGGCAGCAAATCAAGTTGCGGCCTTTAACTTGACATTTAATACATAAAACAGCCTTATGTCTTCTTTTCGTTCTACAAAACTGAAAATAGCTGTTGGCTACTCTTTGCTTCTTGCCATGCTCATTTTTTCTTTGGTATTTGTTTACCATGAGATGGAGAATTTGTCTACGGCGGATAATTTGCAGGATTTGAAAACAGACAGCTTGTTATTGCTTTTGCATGAAAAAGACCGGAATACGATTGAAATGTTACGTGTGCTGAATGAGGCCAATGACAGTTTACTTTCCGCTTCGGAGATAGAAGAAATTATTTCGGAACAAGACTCTGTAATTACACGGCATCGGGTGCAAAATCGTGTGATCACCAAGCGGGATACGTTGGTGACGAAACCTAAGAAAAAAGGTTTTTTCAAACGTTTGGGCGAAGTGTTTGTTCCTTCGAAAAAGGAAACTGCTTTGCTGGTTAACACTTCTCTTGAATTTGCCACCGATACGATCCTTGAACCGTTTGCTGCGACGGATTCTCTCCAATACAAAATACGCATGGCTACCAGGCAAAAACGAATCCGGACAAAAAAAAGCATCCGCAGAAACAGTGACGCATACCAGCGAATGAATGAGTTGTTGACCAACCGAATGGATAGTTTGATTAAAGCATATGAAGTAGATATACTGCAACGATCCAGACAAGAAGCTGAGCTTTATCAGTCTGTCAGGAAACGTTCTTCTCACATTATCGGCGGAATAGCGATCGGCGGCGTATTGCTTTCGGCTATATTTCTTATGTTGGTGATGAGGGATATAACCAGAAAAAACCGCTATCGTAAACAGTTGGAAGAAGCCAATAAGAGAGCCGAGGCGTTATTGGCCGCCCGTGAGAAACTGATGCTGACCATTACGCATGATTTTAAAGCTCCTTTAAGTTCTATTATCGGGTATACCGAACTTCTTTCTCGCTTGACGGAAGATGAACGTCAACGTTTCTATTTGGACAATATGAAGAGTTCGTCAGACCATCTGTTGAAGCTGGTAAGCGATCTTCTCGACTTTCATCGGCTCGATTTGAATAAAGCGGAAGTGAATCGTGTTTCATTTACTCCGGCGCAACTATTCGAAGAGATAGCTGTAAGTTTCAGACCGATAATGGATGAAAAAGGCTTGACGCTGAAATGCTTTGTGGAGCCGGAGCTTTCGGAGAGATATGTCAGCGATCCGCTACGTCTTCGTCAGATTATAAATAATTTATTATCGAATGCTGTGAAGTTTACCGAACAAGGAAGCGTTACTTTGACTGCTGCTTACGAAAATTCACGCTTGACGATTGAAATAACCGACACAGGCAAGGGAATAGCGGCGGAAGATTGTGAACGTATTTTTCAAGAATTCACCCGCTTGCCCGGAGCTCAAGGAGCGGATGGTTTCGGATTGGGCCTTTCAATCGTCCATAAGTTGGTAACTCTGCTCGAAGGAAAGATATATGTAGATAGTACATTAGGTGAGGGAAGCTGTTTTACTGTTGTTGTGCCGTTGTATCCGGTGGCAAAAAGTGTTTGTAGCGATGATGGTCATAAAGAAACCGAGACTTTGCCGGCTGAGGATCGGAATGCCGAAGAGGCGGGTTCTGCCGAAGATTTCCGTATCTTATTGATAGATGATGATAAAATTCAACTTGAGCTGACAGCTGCAATGCTCCGAGAGCAAGGAATTATTGCGGTTTGCTGCCAGCAACTTGACGAACTTATGTGCCAACTGCGGGATTCTACTTTCGACCTTTTGCTGACGGACATACAGATGCCTGCTATCGATGGGTTTGATTTGCTTCGCTTACTGAGAGCGTCGAACATACCTCAGGCGCGACAGATTCCTGTGATAGCCGTCACAGCACGGAGTGAAATGGATGAGGCTGCCTTACGTGAACATGGGTTTACAGGATGCCTGCATAAACCCTTTACTGTGACAGAGCTGATTTCGGCGATTGGTATCAAGCAGATAATGAGGAATGCCGCAGATACATCCCTTAATATGCCGGCACAACCTTCCTCTTCGCTTTGCTTCTCTGCGTTGACAGCGTTTTCCGGAGATGATCCGGAGGCTGCCCGAACCATTGTCCGGACCTTTATTGAGGAAACCGCTAAAAATGCTTCGTGGATGAAACAAGCTTTGGAACACAAAGATGTAGACAAAATATCGGATATGGCACACAAGATTCTTCCCTTATTTACAATAATCAATGCTTCCGATTCTTTACTTGCGCTCAAATGGCTCGAAACCAGACGAGGATCCGACTTCTCTGATGAGGTAGAGCAGATGACCACAAATGTTTTGGAAAGAATCGATAAAGTAATTGATGCTGCCAACAGCTATTTACATAACAGTCTTCCTATCTAATAAGATATAAGCCATATTCTTGTTATGCGCGCTCCAAGTGGCTTTTAAATAACCCCATATTTAAAAAGAATTGCTGAATGTCATTGATTCTAATAATCTTTTTTATATTTGTGCCTTTATAGGCTTAAGAAATGACAATCATTGAAAGATAACATATCGATAGGATGGATAATATGTTTGTTCCTTCTGTTCCCGTTGATGGGAGGAGCAAGCGTTGTACTGAATCCCTATACCCGTGAAGAGATATCGGTAGATTCCATTATCGAACGTGTCATGACTTTTGCTCCTGCTTATGAAACTATTGTGGACGAATATCGCGCCAATCTTTATATCAAGGGCAAAATACATATTCGAAAAAAGAATTTTATTCTTCGTTACGTTCCTTCGATGTTTCGTTTGCAGAAAGGAGTACGCGAATATTTGCTCGAGACATATAGCGAGTTGCATTATACCGCTCCTAACATTTACGATCAGAAAGTGAAAGCTGCCCAGGGAACGGTAAGAGGAACCAAAGGTGTACCCGGACTCCTCGAATATTTCAATATAAACATCTATTCTTCTTCTTTGTTGAAAGACGAACGTTTGCTTTCACCCCTTGCAAAGAACGGCCATAAATATTACACATATCGGATAGACAGTATTATGGGAGACCCTAATAGTCTGGATTATCGGATACGTTTTATTCCTAAGACAAAGAGTGATCAATTGGTTAGCGGATGCATGATTGTCAGCAGCAATGTATGGAGCGTGCGTAAGATAGAATTCTCGGGACGGTCGGAACTAATAACTTTCGCATGTCGTATTTTAATGGGAGAGGTAAACAAACCCGATGAGTTTTTACCGTTACGTTATGATGTTAACGCTTCTTTTAACTTTGTGGGAAATAAAATTGATGGCAACTATACGGCTTCATTGAGCTATAACTCAATTGAGTTGAAAGAAAAGAATGTCCGTAAGAAAGAAAAAAAGAAATATAACCTTTCGGAATCATTTTCTTTACAATGTGATACGAACGCTTATAAAACCGATCCTTCTACTTTTGCCACTCTTCGTCCCATTCCTCTCGATACAAGAGAGAAAGAGCTGTATCGAAAATATGAATCTCGGCAAGATACGGCGTTGAGAATGAAAAAAATGAAAGGACAGTCTTTCTGGGGTACTGTAGGTGATTTGATGGTAGAAGATTATAAAATCAACTTGGCTAATATAGGGAGTTTGCGTTTCTCACCTTTCATCAACCCCTTGTTGTTCAGTTATAGCGGTAGCAATGGTCTTTCTTATCGTCAGGATTTTCGTTACAACAGGTTGTTTAAAGGAGATAGGTTGTTGCGGGTGGTACCGAAATTGGGCTACAACTTCACACGTAAGGAGCTCTATTGGTCGATGAATGCTTCTTTTGAATATTGGCCTCAAAAGAGAGGCTTCTTACGGCTGAACGCCGGAAGCGGGAACCGAATTTACAGCAGTAAAGTGCTGGAAGAGTTGAAAGAGATACCCGATAGTATATTTGACTTTAACCAAATACATCTCGATTATTTTAAAGACTTATACCTGAATGTTTTTCATTCTTGTGAAATAACGAATGGGTTGGAGCTTAGCTTAGGATTTTCATCTCATCAGCGAAAAGCGGTAGAACGCTCCAAATTTGTTTTCGATGGGAGTGCCCCCGTACCTTCTGATGAATTCTTGAGCAAATTTAAAAATACGTATATCAGTTTTGCTCCTCGTGTTCGTGTGGAGTGGACACCGGGCATGTATTATTATATGAACGGAAAACGGAAAATGAATCTGCATTCTTATTATCCCACCTTTTCCATCGATTATGAACGTGGTATCAAAGGGATATTTCATAGTACAGGCGAATATGAGAAGGTGGAGTTCGATATTCAGCATAAAGTGAAAATGGATTTGATGCGTAATATCTATTATCGAATGGGTATGGGGATGTTTACGAATCAGCATGAATTATATTTTGTAGACTTTGCCAACTTCTCCCGTCATAATTTGCCTGTCGGTTGGAATGATGAGATCGGCGGAGTTTTTCAATTGCTTGATGCACGTTGGTATAACTCTTCCCGCAGGTATTTAAGGGCACATTTCACTTATGAAGCTCCATTCCTGGTTTTGAAACATCTGATGAAGCGTACCCGTTATGTACAAAATGAACGTATTTACCTCAGTGCGCTTTCGATGCCTCACTTGCGTCCTTATATAGAGGCCGGATATGGCATAGGAACGCATATCTTTGATTTCGGATTTTTTATAGGAGGAGGGAACTGGAAGTTCGATCAATTGGGATGTAAGTTCACATTCGAGTTGTTCAATCGATAACTTTTTTAAAACGTTACTATTGAGGTCTTGCGGAATCACGGCGGGCTTTGAAAAAAGGCGAGCGTGTCAAAATTAAACTGAGACCTGGGAAAGTTGTGAATTGTAAGAGACAAATATAAAACAGCCCTATCAAACTTCATTTTGAGGTAATGATAGGGCTATTTTACAGCAACTCAAGATTGTCAAGTTTCAGATTGGAAGTTTATCTTCGTTGTATTTGAATTTTGACCTCGTGAATTTCCCCCAAAGGCTCAGTCGGATATTCCGACAGTCCCCTTCTGTTTTGTCAGAAGGGAGGAGCCTGTGGGGACACGAAAATCACACGGAAATGTTTGTTTAAAACAATTTTGCAGGATATTCGCCTGCATCGACCAATGCTTTAATCTTATCTACCACGCTCTGACGATCTTCAGGATAAGTTACTCCAAACCATTTGCTGGTAGTATCGAGTACTTCCACTGTCGCTGTGCCGTCGTTTATCAATTTATCCACCATCAAAGGTATGAAGAACTCGCTTTTCAGATTTTCCATGTTCTTCGGATCGCTCAAGAATGTTTTGAAGAATTCGTAGCTGTAAGCAAAGTAGTCCGGCGTGAATCCCCAGAAATTCATGCTGACGGGTGTATTGTCGGGAGTGGCTACCCATTCGCCGTTATCATCGATATACTTCACCTCACCGTCGATACGCTGAATTTTGGTGCGCTCTACAACCGAAGTCAACAGATTGCGGTCATCGGTTTCACAGATGCCGCGAGACACTGTTCCGCTTTCACTCAAAGTATTTCCCACACGGAAACCGACCATGGAGTAAACGTGTTTTGAGTTTTCAGGAAGAGCGGAAAGAAATTTTCCCATTACGCGAAATGAGTCGCGTCCGTAAAAGTCGTCGCAATTAATCACGGCAAAAGGCTCTTTTATCACCTCCGATCCCATCATTACCGCATGGTTTGTCCCCCAAGGTTTCGTACGTTCCGGAGGGCAGGTAAAACCTTCGGGGAGAGCGTCCAACGACTGGAAAACCATTTCGCAAGGAATGTGTCCTTCGTATTTAGAGATAATTTTATCACGAAAATCCTGCTCGAAATCTTTGCGGATAACAAAGACGAGCTTGCCGAATCCCGCGTTAATCGCATCATATATGGAATAATCCATGATTGTTTCACCATTAGGGCCCAGTCCGTCTAATTGTTTCAATCCTCCGTAACGGCTGCCCATACCGGCCGCCAATAAGAATAAAGTTGGTTTCATAAGTTCTGTAATATTTTAAAAGGTTAGTGATGTCAACGGCATCAGATCTTACTGCAAAAGTACGAATTTTATTATTTAAAACGGATAACCGATGGCAAAATGGATACCTAAATTTTTCAGGAAGCTTCCGGTAACATTATAGTATCCTTTCCGGTCGGTATTATAAGGAAGGTGCAAAGGCACTCCAAAGTCGAGCCGGAACACCATGATATCCATGTTGTAGCGCAGGCCTGCTCCGGTTCCCAAGGCAATCTGTTTGGCAAACGTCTTCAATCGGAGCCGAGTATCCTCTCCTTTCTCATCTTCACGTAACATCCACACATTGCCTGCGTCCAGAAACATGGCGCCCCAAAGACTTTTGAATATACGGAAGCGGTACTCCGCGTTCGCCTCCATGCGGAAAGTACCTGTCTGATCGAGATAAGAGTAACGGCTTTCTTCCGGATGATAGCCTCCGGGGCCGATGCTGCGTATTGTAAAAGCCCGTATGCTATTGGCTCCTCCTACATAAAACTGTTCGCTATAGGGAGCGATCAAAGCATTGCCGTATGTGAAGAGTGCGCCTAAAGCCAAGCGGGTGGCTATTTTGTTGTTTCGATCCATGTTCCACAGATAGCGGAACTCCGAATTCAGTTTTATAAACTGAGCAAAAGGCGCGCCCAACAAGTTCTTTTCTTTTTCATCGAAAGGCTTTCCGGAAGCCCGGTAGATTACCGAAGTCAGGTTTCCTGCCGAAGCGGCTGTCGTTTGCCACCATATCGGATTTCTCACTCTGCGCAACGAAGCATTATCGTACGTATAAGTATATTCCATAGCCGGAATAAACTGATTCTGCAAACTGGTATAAAGCGCCCTGTTTTCCTTTGCTATCTCTTTAAACTCCTCCGACTGGTATTGCAATACATTAAAATTCAATTTAAAGGGTGTAAGACTATGTTTGCTTACACGTGTGGGATGAAAATCGTAAGTGGCATTTCCCCCAAACGACAGCAGCTTATAATATTTGGCTCTGTTGAGTTGGTTCACATATACACGGAAAGTGGTTGTGGCAGGAAAGTCGAACTCTCGTTTGCCGAAACGTGGAAAAACAACCCTCGGAAAGGTTAGGGATGTGGAAAGTCCCATTTCCCAGCTATTCATCAATGAATTTTTCTTCCCCGATCCTGTTTGCCATTCGTAAGAGCCTTTTAATTGCACGTTCCAGCTTTCGCCTCCTCCGAACACATTGTTCCGGGTTACGCCGAAAGAGGCGCCCGGTCCTGCCTGGTCGTTACTCTTGGTAACCACGTTTACTTCCAGTTCGGCATCCAAAGGCTTCGCAAAAGAGGCTTGTAACTGTATGTCGAGTGTGTCGGAAACCCCAATGGTATCTCGAGGGATATATTGCAAATCGAGATAACTGAAGATAGCCAATTGACTCAACTTCTCCTGAATCTGCTCCTGTCGGTGCTGATTGTACAATCGATTGGAGCCGGACATACGTTTTTGCTCATTCTTCACATACTCCTGATAGTTCAACCAACGGTAAAGCATGTTGGGACGCACTCTCAGTTTCTCATGATAATGAATGAGTATATCTTTGTACCGAACGCTGTCGGTGGGCGATTCTCCGTTTTTCCCAAACAGATAAACCGATACATTGCCTAAATAATATTGCCTTTGGGCAGCAGCCGGCAAACCCGGCACAGGTGTGAGGCGAAGACTGATGTGTCCTCCGGGAACCAATGTCGTATCTGCTTGATATGTCATATAATCCGGACGGAAATAGAAGTATCCTCTGTTGCGCAACAAGCTGCTGATACGGGTGCGTTCCTCATCCAGTTCCACGACATTGAACTGTTCTCCCGGAGTAATGTAAGAGTTTTGTCGTCCGCTTTCTATAATCTCCAATGTATGAGGAGTGAAACGGTGATAATAAATTGTATCAATAAAATAAGGGTTCTTCATGTCTACCGTATAGCGTACAGACGCTTTCAAACTGTCTTTCTTGTCGAAGATTGTTTCGTAGGTTACTTTCCCATTGAAATATCCGTAGTCGCGAAGTATGTTGCCGGCTATCTTTACCCTGATATCGGGGTTGACTGTGGAAATGAATACAGGCGGATTGGCTGCAAAGCGTTTAAACATCCATCTTCCCAATCCTTTTTCATAATTTACAAAATTATTATACATCCACATTTTAAAGGGAATTGGCAGAAAACCTCCCATTATCTTCGTGCTGGGAGTTTTGTCAAGAGCTGCGTGAATTTCGGTCATCGCTGTTTGCCCCGTGCGAGTTTTCGGTTCGTTCAAGACTTTTGTTTTCTGTCCTGTATAAAGCACCTCTCCTTTAGGCAGGTTTTTTGTAAGCGAACAGCCGCTTAACAGGTACAAGGAGCAGACGATCAACAAAACCCCGCATTTCTTGCTGCTATATAATAAACCTTTCATATTTCCGAATCTTTTCTTTATTGTGTGTCATTTTTGCTTTTTCTATCTTTCTTCCTTCTGAAGATGAACAATTCGCTCAGTTTGTCCAACTTTTTACGGAATACCATTCCGACACCCGCCTCCGTTATTTCTCCTTCAAGTATGCTCTCGTAGTTTTTATCGTAGAACAGCCGGACGTAACGAGTGCCTGCCGGGTCTAAGCGATACTCCAAAGATAAATTGTCGATGAAGGTTTCGGCATCGTTCTCTACATTCTGTCCGGTAGATACTTTCCCGCCTATAACGATACGGAAACGATTGTTAAGGAACCGGTGCGAATAACGGAAGCTATAGTCGGTTCGTTTCCCGCCGGCTTCTGCGTCATCGTGTCCTTCGATGCCGAAGGAAAAACTGGCATTCTTCAGATTTCCCATCAACGCATTGATCTGGCTGGTCAGTACAGAGTTGATTGCCGCGCCCATATTCAATAGATTTCCGCTTCGGGCGCCGCTGCCGATCGGGCCTGTTCCCAAATATGTTTTCGCCACCATAATATAAAGCGCCTGTTTACCCCTTTCTTGCGAATCCATAGCGGCAAGCTGATTCTGAATGGTAGCATCGTCGGGGGCTTCTACATCGAAGGCGAAAGAGATCCGGTCCAACCGTTCTTTGACAATTATAGAAACATCGAAATTTACCATTCGCGAATTTCCACGTTCTCCGTCGGCTACAGAAGCGCGTATGCGGTCGGTCGCTTTGAACTTCAATGTCGGTTTCCTCGGATCGCCCACCCAGTCTATATAACTTCCGTTTTCTATTTCAAATTCTTTTGCAGCAATTACCGGTAACGAATATTTCATCAATCCGCCGGTCAAGGTGTAACGCCCCGTTAGATTCAAATCTCCTTGCGGAGTATGCTTCAACGACAAGTCGCCTCCTCCTTCGAGTTCTATTCTGTCATTGCCCTCTAAGTCCAAATCAACTTTCAAGCGAACCGAGGGGTCGATGTGTACCGTCATATTCATATCGAGTCCGCCCAGGGAAACGCTTGGAACCTCCTTGCGCTTCACTTCGATGGTATCTCTGAATGACGTGAAGGTAACCATGCTTCCCAAACGATCTTGCACCGTAAGCGGCGAGTCGGTTAAAATATACGCCACATCCGTGCTGCCCAACAGGTTTATATTCCCACGCATCACCAACCCGTCTAAAGGTCCTTTGACAGATGCCCGCAAGTCGGCCAATACTTTTCCGTATACCAAACTTTCACGGGTGCGGTCGGCATCCAACAGGAGATAGTTGTCGGCGAACATGTTTAAACTTGCTACCGGACGTTTCATGTCGCGGAAGTCGATATACCCGTCGATTGTGAACGGATTATTTCCTGTGGTATAAATAGCCAGTTTATCAAAATCCAATCGGTTGTCCGTTAGTCTTATCGGACGATGATCGAGCCGGAATCGGGCGGCATACTGGCGAGACGCCACAACAGCGGTGTCCATCACCAGCTCGCCGTTTACCAATGGTTTGTCGGTCTGCCCTGTTATATGCAAGTCTCCATTCATGGCTCCCGACAGCGTCACTACTTGATTGGGAATAAATGCGTTCGCTATGCGAAGCGGGAAACGTGCTAATTGTGTGATGACCTCTACATTATCGCTTCCTTGTCCGGCAGGAATTAATTTACCGTCAATCGTCATGACTTCTTCCTGTTCATGAGTCAAGTATCCGTTCAAATATTGCTTTCCTTGTTCGCCGGGCAACCAAGTAGCCCCCAATGAGATATTCCCAATCGGTTGACGTTCGTAAGCCAGTTCGTTCATAAACACTTCCGCCGAAACCTGAAGTTCCTTCTCCGACTGAATATAATGGGCTTCGGCCGAAAACAAACCTGTTATTTCCGGGAAGTAAGGAAGCATGTCGCTTAGTTCATTCAAACGAATCCGATGAATTTCGACATTGATATTCTGCAGAGACGTTGTGTCTTCTTCCACCGAGTGGGCGCGAAAAGCCATACCTTCATCACTGGCCATGTCTACATTGGCATATACCCGTTTGTTTTTATGCAGATAAACCCAATTGCTGTTTTCTTTAAAATGGAATTTGCGGAATGCGACGACGGGTTCTTCGGGGATAAGCCGGAATATCAATCCGTCGCCTTTGCCATCCCCCTCGGTCGAAGGACGTACATTGACGCCTAATAAAGCTCCTTGTTGTCCTTGCTTGTTTTTATATTCAACCATCAATTCGGCGTCCCGGTTGCGTACAGTCCCCGTCAATGTGGCGGCAAAAGAAAACTGCGGATTATTGGGCGCGTTGATTACGCCTCCCTTGAAATCCATTTGCGCGGTATCTTGCTTCACCGTAAAAAAGATAGTATCCAATTGCAGGGTGTCTACTTTCAGCAAATGAACAGCCGCGATGGCATTCATCCCCCAGTCGGGGGCGGTGGAGGCTTTTACGGAAATCTCATGAAAATCAATATCCTTCATTTCCAGATAATCTGCCAGCGGATTCTCTTTTCCGGCGGAAAAAGAGAGAACGGCTGTTGGCAAAGATTGGCGCAATTCCGCATGGTTCAGCATTTTTTCATCGAGTTGCTTCTTCAATACCTCAACAAACTCTCCGGTCTGATGTATAAACGGCTGTATGCCGGAGAGAGCATCGAGGCGGATATCCATATCTCCGGAAACCAAGCGGGTTAATACTTGATTCTTACGAAACTCGGCTCCAAAGCTAAAAGCTGTTTCCTGTTTCGTCGGTTTGGGGACTATTCCCAGTTTGTACAAATCGATTCGGTCTACATCGACATTCAATTCTCCGTCCGGATATTTGCGCGCCAAATTATATGCTCCATCAGCTGTCATTTTCAGCAAATCATTATCGCTCGTAATCTGTGCTGTGGCTAAAGCCCCTTTCAGGTTCCCGTCCAAATGAATATTCGACAGGTGGTAGTTGCTGTAATGGAGGGTGTCTACCGAAAGAGTTACCTTGGCCAGTGAGCCATAAGATGAGAAATCCAGCCCTTTTCCGCTAATATCGGAAGAAAGAGACAGCTCGTATATGGAATCTTTCGGCAGGAAATGGTGAAGCTGGAAGTTGTCTACTTTCAGCCGGGCGCTGTACATTTCGGACGAGCTGTTTAATGCGCCCGACAGATGTATGTTGCCGGTTCCCTCTTGCAGATGGAGTCCGGCTCTATATTGCGGTCCTTCTAATTCGAACTTTCCTTTCAGCTTCATACTGTCGGGAATTGCAATCGATCCGTCAAGAGGCTTCCCGTTCAGGGTTGCCAGGAAATCAAGTTTTTGGGTAAGGATATCTAAATCCAGCTCCCCCGAACGGCTCAGGCTATCGGACCAATTGGTCAGAAAGCCTTCTCCTTTCATCGAGAAAGCTCCCGGCAAATCAATGGTAAGAGGCAATAGCTTCACTTCTTTCAGGTCGCCCTCCATCCCGCCTTGAATCATCAGCGGGCGAAAAGGATATGACTCCTTGAAAGATTCCGGTAATCCGCCGGCAAACAAGATGATATCTTCTTTTCCCAAATAGGCTTTCAATCGGGCGAAAACCGTTCCTCCGGCGGAAGCATTCATCAGATCCCAATGAGTGCGTGCCGAAAGCGATATGTCCGAATGCGGAGTGAGCAGTTTCAATCGCGGCACTCCAATAATGGAGTCGTTGGAGAAGATTTCTCCTGTAAAAGAAGTGACGTTTATGCCGGAACGCTCGTTCATACTCAACTCGCGGACCACTGCTTTCATGTTTCTGCCTTGGTAGAGCAAAGAGTCCAATCCGATATGCAGATCGCGCACGGCTATGTGCGAAGCGTCGAAACCTTCGCGAGGTTCTGAGGCGCCGATGTCATAACGCATACTTCCTTCTGAGAGCCGAAGCTGTTTCAATCCGTAGAATTGCCGTTGCAAATCGATCATCCCCTCTTTCATTGTTGCCGTTCCGATGTGAGCCGCGACGCGCGCCGTATCCGAAAGTGTCAGCATGCTGAAAGAAACGTTTTCCAGTTTTAACCGGCGAAGATCGATCTTCCAATTCACCGGCGAAGATGCCGTCGTGTCTTCGGCAACGGTTATCGTATCATTCATCAGCAGCTGTACATGGGTATTGGAAAGCTCGGCACGATTGACAAGCGCAGTTTCTTTTTTTAAATCGACTCCGTCGCTTCTCAGTATAAAGCTCCCGATAACGCCCCGTATCCGCATTTCTTTTATCAGATGGGCGGTATTGACGGAGGCTTGTTGCAGAGAGACATTATCTACTACCACCGTTCCTTTGAGCAACGGTATCAGGCGAACTTTGACATTCAAGCTCTCCAACGACAACAGGGTATCGGGCGAATGAATTACTTCTACTCCGCGCACTAACAGATTAAGAGGGAAACGCAAGTCGATCCGGCGAACGCGGATATCCATCCCTGTAGATTTCGAAGCGTAAGCAGTCACCTCGCGTCGCAAAAGATTTTGGACAGGAGGAACATAGAGTAACACAATCAGTATTACGAATAGCAATATAGGGGTAAGCAACGTCCAGCCCACCCGTTTTACCCATTTCCGTTTCATGCAGCAGTAAGTATCAATATTGAGAACACTACAAAGGAAACAAAATATTTCGTAAAACAACCATTTTTACAGAAACAAAATAGAAGCGATCGGGCAAATCGGCTGTTTTTATTGAATGATGAGAAATGGCACAGATACAGGGCGGTTGCGTTGAAAAGCATCTGTGTTTACAAATGAAGAGGCGTTCTGCGGGCTAAGATGAGGTGCGGTTCGACCGGTTTTGTCGGTCGCGTGGCAAGGCAACTCTCTATATAATGAAGAGGCGGAGGGGGTTGCTCCCGTACAAAAACGATATTTGCCGAAGTCATCCTTGCTTACACAAAAGGCCGGAAAGGAGAAATTCAAAAGCGTTGATACGATGGAACGGAAACTTCTTTTGGGTGAAACAGAGGCTCTGCTTCGATGAAACAGAGGCTCTGCTTCGATGAAACAGAGCCTCTCTTTCGATAAAACAGAGGCTCTCTTTCGATAAAACAGAGGCTCTCTTTTGATGAAACAGAGGCTCTCTTTTGATGAAACAGAGGCTCTCTTTTGATGAAACAAAAAGTTTCCCGCCGATGAAACAAAAGTTTCCCACCGGGGAAACAAAAGTTTCCTGCTGGGGAAACAAAAGTTTCCCACTGATGAAACAAAAGTTTCCCATCGGGGAAACTAACCTGTTTGACAATTTGAAGCTTTTGCTTTATAGCTTTCAATGTTTGAAACAAATAGGCTTCCCCACATGAAGCCGGCATGTCGGAACAAAGTCGCAATGTCCCATCTTCCGAGTGCGGCTTGTCTCTGTCGCTTAATGTCTGTTCCGTTGAATCGACAGAATCTGCCATTTGGAGGCTTACTGCTGAAAAAGTAAGCTTTTTCTCGAAATTACCCCATAAAAAAGAAGGGTGGTTTCAAGAAAATGGGTAATTTTGCAGCATCAACCCACAAAAAAGAGTACATCTATGTCGAAAATGAGATTTTTTGCCCTGCAAGAACTTTCCACTCGGAAGCCTTTGAAGGTTGTCGCTCCTTCCAACAAGCTTTCCGATTATTATGGTAGCCATGTGTTCGATCGCAAGAAGATGCAGGAGTATCTTCCCAAAGAAGCTTATAAAGCTGTAATTGAAGCCAATGAAAAAGGCACTCCAATCAACCGCGAGATGGCGGACTTGATAGCCAACGGTATGAAGAGCTGGGCGAAATCGCTCAATGTGACGCATTATACACACTGGTTTCAACCTCTGACAGACGGAACCGCCGAAAAACATGATGGATTTATTGAATTCGGTGAAGATGGTGAAGTCATCGAACGCTTTTCCGGAAAACTGCTGATTCAGCAAGAACCCGACGCTTCCTCCTTCCCTAACGGAGGAATCCGCAACACGTTCGAAGCGAGGGGATATACGGCGTGGGACGTTTCTTCACCGGCTTTTGTAGTAGACACTACGCTTTGCATTCCCACCATATTTATTTCTTATACGGGTGAAGCGCTCGATTACAAGACTCCTTTGCTGAAAGCCCTTGGAGCCGTAGACAAAGCGGCCACCGAAGTTTGCCAGCTTTTCGACAAGAACATTACGCGCGTGTACACTAATCTCGGATGGGAACAGGAATATTTCCTTGTCGACTCTTCTTTATACAATGCACGTCCCGATCTTTGCCTCACAGGTCGTACGCTGATGGGGCATTCTTCTGCCAAAGACCAACAACTGGAAGATCATTATTTCGGTTCCATTCCTCCGCGTGTGACCGCTTTTATGAAGGAACTTGAAATAGAATGCCATAAACTCGGAATTCCCGCCAAAACAAGACACAACGAAGTGGCGCCCAATCAGTTCGAACTGGCTCCGGTATTTGAAAACTGCAACCTGGCCAACGACCATAACCAGCTCGTCATGGACTTGATGAAGCGCATTGCCCGCAAACATCATTTCAACGTGCTACTGCATGAGAAGCCTTACAACGGGGTCAACGGATCGGGGAAGCATAACAATTGGTCGTTATGCACGGATACGGGAATAAACCTTTTCACTCCCGGAAAAAACCCGAAGGGGAATATGCTTTTTCTTACTTTCCTTGTAAATGCGCTGATGATGGTTTACAAGAATCAAGACTTGCTGCGGGCTTCGATTATGAGCGCCGGAAACAGTCACCGTCTGGGAGCCAATGAAGCTCCTCCCGCTATTTTGTCGTGCTTTTTAGGAAGAGAGCTGTCGGCTACTCTGGACGAAATAGTACGTCAGGTGGGAAATGATAAAATGACTCCCGAAGAGAAGACTACGCTTAAGCTCGGGATCGGGCGAATCCCCGAAATCTTACTCGACACGACCGACCGCAACCGTACATCTCCTTTTGCCTTCACCGGAAACCGCTTCGAATTCCGGGCGGCAGGATCTTCTTCCAATTGCGCGGCGGCGATGATTGCTATCAACGCCGCCATGGCAAACCAGCTCAATGAATTCCGCGCTTCTGTGGAGAAGCTCATGGAAGATGGCGTGGGTAAGGATGAAGCTATCTTCCGTACATTGAAAGAGACCATTATAGCTTCCGAACCTATACGTTTTGAAGGCGACGGATACTCTGAAGAATGGAAACAGGAGGCAGCCCGCCGGGGACTGACAAACATTTGCCATGTGCCGCAAGCGCTGATGCATTATGTAGACAACCAATCGAAAGCGGTACTCATCGGCGAACGGATATTTAATGAAATGGAATTGAATTGCCGGTTGGAGGTCGAGCTCGAGAAATATACGATGAAGGTGCAAATTGAAAGTCGTGTGTTGGGCGACCTTGCCATTAACCACATTGTTCCTATCGCCGTCGCTTATCAAAACAGGCTTCTTGAGAATCTGCGCGGCTTGAAAGAGGTCTTTTCTGCGGAAGAATACGAGCAAATGAGCGTCGACCGCAAAGACCTGATTCGTGAAATATCACGCAGAGTTACGGCGATTAAAATATTGGTTCGCGAAATGACCGAAGCACGCAAGGTGGCCAATCGCAAAGAAAATTATAAAGAAAAAGCATTCGATTACGAAGAAAAAGTACGACCTTACCTCGATAGCATACGCGATCATATCGACCATTTGGAAATGGAAGTGGACGATGAAATATGGCCGTTGCCCAAATACAGGGAATTGCTGTTCACCAAATAGCATCTCTTTTTTCCTTTATTCATTTTTTTTTTCACATTTTCTTTTTACTTTTGTGCTATATAACACAGTTTTGTAGTACTCATGGTAAAAATAAACATATCAGACATCAATGTTTCGGAACCTTTATCCGATATGTTAGCTCCTTTGAATAGCGAACAAAGAGAGTTCCTGATGAATAATTACACAATACAGACCTACAAAAAAAATGAGATCATCTATTGTGAAGGTGAAACGCCGCGCCAGCTTATGTGCCTTATCAGTGGGAAAGTGAAGATTTTCAAAGATGGTGTCGGAGGAAGAAGCCAAATTATACGAATGATTAAGCCCCGCGAGTATTTCGCTTACCGGGCTTATTTTGCAAAAGAAGACTTCGTCACTGCGGCGGCTGCCTTTGAACCTGCCGTTGTCTGTTTGATTCCGATGAGTGTAATCTCTACTTTAATTACCCAGAACAACAATTTGGCCATGTTCTTTATTCGCCAACTCTCTATTGATTTGGGCATATCCGATGAGCGGACAGTCAATCTGACGCAGAAACATATCCGTGGTCGTCTGGCAGAATCTTTACTATTCCTTAAAGAAAACTACGGCTTGGAAGAAGACGGCTCTACTTTAAGTATTTATCTCTCGCGGGAAGATTTGGCAAACTTGTCGAACATGACAACTTCCAATGCCATACGTACCCTTTCTCAGTTTGCTACGGAACGATTGATAACCATCGACGGCAGAAAAATCAAAATTATCGATGAGGAAAGATTGAAGAAGATAAGCAAAATCGGATGATGTATGAGTATTCAGGCGGACCGGTTTTTCCTTCCTTTTTATGTATCAACTCGTTCAACTTCTGTAACACGATGTTCGGGCGCGCTTTCCCCCGGATTGCGGAAACAAAGATAAATTGCCGTTCGGGCAATTTTTATCCGACTTTTCTTATTCCGAACTAAAGTATGCGTTATCTTTGCAAATCGGAATTTTTATAAACCAGAGACAGAAGTGATTTCAGTAGAAAGATTATCGGTAGAGTTTAATGCGACGGCACTCTTTGAGGATGTCAGCTATGTGATAAATAAGAAAGACCGCATTGCCCTGGTGGGAAAGAACGGAGCGGGCAAATCGACCATGCTGAAAATATTGGCGGGCATGCAGACGCCCACACGGGGCACGGTGGCCCTCCCCAAAGACGTGACGGTGGGCTATCTGCCTCAGGTGATGATTCTTTCGGATGTCCGCACGGTGATGGAAGAAGCGGAACTGGCATTCAGCCATATATTTGAGCTTCAGGCGGAATTGGAGCGGATGAATCGCGAACTGTCCGACCGGACCGACTATGAGTCTGAGGAGTATCATGCGCTTATCGACAGGTTTACGCGCGAGAACGACCGCTTCCTGATGATGGGAGGAACAAATTTTCATGCCGAAATAGAGCGGACGCTGATGGGACTGGGTTTCGTCAGAGAAGACTTCAACCGTCTTACCTCCGAATTCTCGGGCGGATGGAGAATGCGTATCGAACTGGCGAAACTGTTGTTGAGGCGTCCGGATGTGTTGTTGCTCGACGAGCCTACCAACCATTTGGATATCGAGAGCATCCAATGGCTGGAAAACTTTCTGTCGACCCGTGCCAACGCCGTAGTGTTGGTGAGCCACGACCGTGCTTTCCTTAATAATGTGACTACCCGCACCATTGAAATATCTTGCGGACAAATCTATGATTATAAAGTGAGGTACGACGAGTTTGTCGTATTGCGCAAAGAGCGTCGCGAACAACAGCTTCGCGCGTACGAGAATCAGCAGAAGCAAATTGAAGATACGGAAAATTTTATCGAACGGTTTCGATACAAAGCCACAAAAGCCGTTCAGGTGCAGAGCCGCATCAAGCAGTTGGAGCGGATCGAACGCATAGAGGTAGACGAAGAAGACAACTCTTCGTTGCGGTTGAAGTTTCCTCCGGCGGGGCGGAGCGGGAATTATCCGCTCATTTGCGAAGAGGTGAGTAAGAGCTATGGCGAGCATACTGTTTTCCGCAGGGTGAACTTCACAATCAACCGCGGCGAGAAAGTAGCTTTTGTGGGGAAAAACGGTGAAGGGAAATCGACTTTGGTGAAATGTATCATGGACGAAATCGACTATGGCGGAAAACTTACGGTAGGGCATAACGTGCAGATCGGATATTTTGCGCAGAATCAGGCGCAAATGCTCGATGAAAATTTCACGGTGTTCGATACCATCGACCGGGTGGCGGTCGGAGATATCCGGTTAAAGATACGCGATATATTGGGAGCCTTCATGTTTGGAGGCGAAGCCTCCGACAAAAAAGTCAAAGTGCTTTCCGGAGGAGAACGCACCCGGCTGGCTATGATCAAACTTCTGCTCGAACCGGTCAATTTCCTTATTCTCGACGAGCCGACCAATCATTTGGATATGCGTTCGAAAGATGTTTTGAAAGAAGCCATTCGCGAGTTCGACGGAACCGTGATTATTGTGAGCCACGACCGTGATTTTCTCGACGGACTGGTAAGCAAGGTTTACGAGTTTGGCGGCGGAGCGGTGCGCGAGCATTTGGGGGGTATATATGAGTTTCTGCAAAAGAAAAAGATCGAAAGCCTGAATGAACTCCAGAAAGAAACGGTCCTGTCGCCTGCCGCTCCCGCTCAGGCAAAAGCCGTTGATGCGGACGGAGAAAAAGCTTCGGAAAACAAGCTTTCGTATGAAGCGCAGAAAGAACTGAATAAGCGAATGAAAAAGCTCGAACGCCGGGTAGCCGACTGTGAGAAGACGATAGAAAAGATGGAAGCGGACATCGCTCTTTTGGAAGAAAAGATGGCGACCCCCGAAGGCGCTTCGGACAAACAACTTTACGAACAGTATCAGAACATGAAACAAAGGCTGGACGCTATCGTGGAAGAGTGGGAAGAAGCTTCCATCGAGTTAGAGAATGCGTCGGGGATGTAGATACGAACCGATTCGATATTTGTATATTGCAATTTTAAAAAAAACATGAATTATGAAAATAACCAAGTATTTACCGATTTTTGCTCTTTGCCTTATGACGACAGGATGTAACAGCAGGAAAGAAGCTGCGCTTGCTTCGGGTATCAACCTTGCTAATTTGGATACTACGGCTCTGCCGGGTACGGATTTTTATCAATATGCTTGCGGTGGTTGGATGAAGAACCATCCGCTGACAGGCGAGTATTCGCGTTTCGGATCTTTCGACATGTTGCGCGAAAACAACAGGGAACAATTGAAAGAACTGATTGTGGAACTGGCTGCCAAAGAAGACAATGTGCCCGGAAGCGCTGCTCAAAAGGTGGGTGATCTTTACAACATTGCCATGGACAGCGTGAAGCTTAATAAGGAAGGCGCCGCGCCTGTAAAAAAAGAGCTGGAAGCGATAGCGGCTCTGAAGGATAAAAGCGAAATATATGCGTTCATTGCCGAACAGCATAAGAAAGGCATTCATCCGTATTTCCACTTCTATGTAAGCGCGGACGACATGAATAGTTCGATGAATATCGTTCATACTTACCAAGGCGGCCTGGGAATGGGAGAACGCGACTATTATCTGGAAGACGACGAGCAGACGAAAAACATACGCGATAAATACCAACAGCACATTGCCCGGATGTTTGGTCTGGCAGGATACGATGAAGCGACTGCCCGAAAAGCGGTCGAAGCTGTGATGAACATCGAGACGCGTTTGGCCAAAGCCGCCCGTTCGCAAGTCGAATTGCGCGATCCGCATGCCAACTACAATAAGATGACAGTGGATACGCTGAAGATAAATTATCCTACTTTCGACACTGATGCTTTCTTTTCGGCAGCAGGGCTGAAAGACTTGAAAGAACTTAATGTGGGACAACCTCAGTCGTTCAAGGAAGTTGCCGATATCATAAATTCCGTACCCCTCGACAAGCAGAAACTCTATTTGCAGTGGGGAGTAATCAATACGGCCGCTTCTTTCCTGAGCGATGACTTCGTGGCGCAGGATTTCGAATTTTACGGCAAGACGATGTCGGGCAAGAAAGAAATGCAGCCACGCTGGAAACGTGCGGTGGCCACCGTCGACGGCTCTCTCGGCGAAGTGGTGGGACAGATGTATGTGGAAAAATATTTCCCGGCCGAAGCCAAACAACGAATGGTGACTTTGGTGAAGAATCTGCAAACGTCTTTGGGCGACCGCATCAAGGCGCTTGAATGGATGAGCGAACCGACGAAGGAAAAGGCGTTGGAAAAACTATCGACTTTTCATGTGAAAATAGGGTATCCCGACAAATGGAAAGACTATTCCGCTTTAGAGATCAAAAACGATTCGTATTGGGCAAACATCGAACGTGCCAGTCGTTGGGAGTATGAGGATATGATGGCTAAGGCAGGGAAGCCGGTGGACAAGGATGAATGGCTCATGACTCCTCAGACGGTGAACGCTTATTACAACCCGACGACGAACGAGATATGTTTCCCCGCCGCTATTCTTCAAGCTCCTTTCTTCGATATGAATGCCGACGACGCGATGAACTACGGAGCCATCGGTGTGGTGATCGGCCATGAAATGACGCACGGCTTCGATGATCAGGGACGTCAATACGACAAGGACGGAAATTTGAAAGACTGGTGGACGGAAGAAGACGCGCGGAAATTTAACGAGCGCGCTCAGATGATGGTAACCTTCTTCGACAGCATCCGGGTGGCTCCGGGAGTGTATGCGAACGGTCAGCTGACATTGGGTGAGAATATCGCCGACCATGGCGGATTGCTTGTTTCTTATCAGGCCTTTAAAAAAGCAATGGAGAAGTCTCCGCTGGGAGTTGTCGACGGCTTTACACCCGAACAGCGCTTCTTCTTGGCCTATGCCAATGTGTGGGCGGGAAACATCCGTCCCGAAGAGATATTGCGGCTTACCAAGCTCGATCCGCACTCGCTGGGCAAATGGCGTGTAAACGGGGCATTGCCGCATATAGGACCTTGGTATGAAGCTTTCCGTATCACCGAAAAAGACCCGATATTCGTGCCTGAAGATAAACGAGTATCTATTTGGTAATCATTTTTTTAATTAATTCACATCCCATTTGTTACGTACGATAAACAATATTTCGTAACTTTGCGCATCAAATACTTAATAAGCAATTCAATGTTAGGGTCTAAAAGAATAAAAAACGCGCTGGTATCTGTATACCATAAAGAAGGCTTGGATGAGATTATTACCAAACTTCATGAGGAGGGAGTGGAGTTTCTGTCGACAGGCGGAACCCGTCAGTTTATAGAATCGTTGGGATATCCTTGTAAGGCTGTGGAAGACTTGACTTCGTATCCTTCTATTCTGGGAGGGAGGGTGAAGACTTTGCATCCGAAAATTTTCGGTGGAATCCTTTGCCGACGTTCGTTGGAGCAAGATATTCAGCAAATTGAGAAATACGAAATCCCCGAAATAGATTTGGTTATTGTCGATTTGTATCCGTTCGAAGCGACTGTAGCTTCGGGTGCGTCGGAAAGCGAAATCATTGAGAAAATCGATATCGGGGGAATCTCTTTGATCCGTGCCGCCGCCAAGAATTATAACGATGTGATTATCGTTGCGTCTCAGGCTCAATATAAGCCTTTGCTGGATATGCTGATGGAGCACGGAGCCAGTTCTTCTTTGGAAGAACGTCGTTGGATGGCTAAGGAAGCATTTGCGGTATCTTCTCATTACGATTCGGCTATTTTTAATTATTTTGATGCCGGCGAAGGCTCTGCTTTCCGTTATTCCACAAACAACCCGAAGATGCTCCGATATGGTGAGAATCCGCATCAGAGAGGATATTTCTATGGTAATTTGGACGATATGTTCGATCAGATTCATGGAAAGGAGATTTCTTACAACAATTTGTTGGACATCAATGCGGCTGTCGAACTGATAGATGAGTTCGACGATGTGACCTTTGCCATTTTGAAGCATAATAATGCTTGCGGATTGGCTTCACGTTCTTCTGTTTCGGAGGCATGGAAAGATGCGCTGGCAGGCGATCCCGTTTCGGCTTTCGGAGGAGTGTTGATTACGAACGGAGTGATTGATAAAGAAGCTGCGGAAGAAATCAACAAGATATTCTTCGAAGTGATTATCGCGCCGGACTACGATGTGGATGCGCTTGAAATATTGGGACAAAAAAAGAATCGTATCATTCTGGTTCGCAAAGAAAACAAACTTCCTAAAAAACAATTCCGCTCATTATTGAACGGCGTGTTGGCGCAAGACAAGGATTTGAACATTGAAACAGCGGCGGACTTGAGAATTGTGACGGAAAAAGCTCCTACGGCAACCGAAATAGCCGATATGCTTTTTGCCAATAAAATCGTTAAGAACAGTAAATCGAATGCGATAGTACTGGCAAAAGGGAAGCAGTTGCTGGCAAGCGGAGTGGGGCAGACTTCACGTGTGGATGCTTTGAAGCAAGCTATCGAGAAAGCGAAATCGTTCGGGTTCGACTTGAAAGGAGCGGTTATGGCATCCGACGCTTTCTTTCCTTTCCCCGACTGCGTAGAGATAGCAGACAAAGAAGGTGTTTCTGCTGTAATTCAACCGGGTGGTTCGATAAAGGACGATTTGTCTTTTGCTTACTGCAATGAGCACGGAATGGCAATGGCTGTTACCGGAATAAGACATTTTAAACACTAATTTAATAGCCAATCAGACTATTTGCGATTTACGATTGAAAGATGATTTGAACGTGAATGGTGAGATTGTAGAATAAGAGAATTTTTAATCGTAAACTGTAAACCAATAAAATCTTAAAATAATATGGGATTATTTTCTTTTACACAAGAAATAGCGATGGACTTGGGGACGGCCAATACCATCATCATCACTAACGGAAAGATAGTGGTGGATGAACCTTCGGTTGTTGCGTTGGACCGCCGTACAGATAAAATGATTGCCGTGGGTGAAAAGGCAAAACTGATGCATGAAAAGACTCATGAAAATATACGTACCATTCGTCCGCTGAGAGATGGAGTGATTGCCGACTTTCATGCATGTGAACAGATGATGCGAGGATTGATTAAGCAAGTAAATACTCGCAATCGTTTGTTTTCGCCTTCTTTGCGAATGGTTATTGGTGTTCCTTCAGGAAGTACGGAAGTGGAATTGCGTGCAGTCCGTGACTCTGCCGTACCTGCAGGAGGACGTGATGTTTATCTGATTTTTGAGCCGATGGCTGCCGCTATAGGTATCGGAATTGACGTAGAAGCTCCCGAAGGCAATATGATTGTAGATATAGGCGGGGGATCGACTGAAATCGCGGTTATATCTTTGGGGGGTATTGTTTCCAATAATTCTATCCGTATTGCCGGTGATGATTTGACGGCGGATATTCAAGAATACATGAATCGCCAGCATAATGTAAAGGTGAGTGAACGTATGGCGGAACGTATTAAAATTAATGTAGGCGCCGCTTTAACAGAATTGGGTGAAGATGCTCCGGAGGATTATATCGTTCACGGACCTAACCGTATTACGGCTTTACCGATGGAGGTGCCTGTGTGTTATCAGGAAATCGCTCATTGTTTGGAAAAATCTGTTTCTAAAATTGAAACCGCTATCTTGAGCGCTTTGGAGAATACTCCTCCCGAATTGTATGCGGATATCGTTCATAATGGAATTTATCTGGCCGGAGGTGGAGCTTTGTTGCGTGGATTGGATAAACGTTTGACCGATAAAATCAATATACCTTTCCATATTGCCGAAGATCCTTTGCATGCGGTTGCCAAAGGAACAGGTATAGCTTTGAAAAATGTAGAACGCTTCTCGTTCTTGATGAGATAACACTTGATAAGGATGTGAGTAAAGAAAGTGTCTGAAGAGTGATTAGGAATAAAGTTTTCTTTTGCTATAGCTTGTCCGTGACGGGATTAAACATAAGATGCGGATTTCTCAGACACCTCCTTTATTCTTAAAGGGAAAATATGCGGAATCTGATAAACTTCCTTCTGAAATACAATTACTGGTTCCTCTTTATTTTGTTAGAGGTAGCCAGTTTTGTTTTGTTATTTCGGTTCAACCGGTATCAACAGAGTGCTTTTTTCACTTCTGCGAATATGGTTGCAGGGATTGTTTATGAAATTTCCGGAGGTATTTCTTCTTATTTTCACTTAAAATCGGCGAACAGTGATTTACTTGATCGGAACATTGTGCTCGAGCAACAAATCAGAAATTTGGAAAGAGCGTTGAAAGAACACCGAATGGATTCGATTACGATCAATGCCATTAGAGAGATACCGCAAACCGATTATAAGTTGTTTAAGGCGGAGGTTATTAAAAACAGCATTAATCTGGGGGATAATTATATTACATTGAATAAAGGTTACAATGAAGGTATCAGACCTGAAATGGGAGTGGTAGACGGGAATGGAATAGTAGGTATTGTATATGAAACGTCTCCCTCTTATTCGTTGGTTATTTCTGTATTGAACAGTAAATCGAACATAAGCTGCAAGATTGTAGGCAGCGATTATTTTGGGTATTTGAAATGGGAACGAGGTGATTCTCGTTATGCTTATTTGAAAGATTTGCCCCGGCATGCGGAATTTAATCTGGGGGATACGGTAGTGACTAGTGGGTTCTCGACCGTTTTTCCGGAGGGTATTATCGTTGGCACTGTAGATGATATGTCCGATTCTCATGATGGCTTGTCATATTTGCTGAAAATCAAACTCGCGACAGATTTTGGTAAGATTAGTGATGTCCGGGTTATTGCGCGAAACGGTCAACAAGAATTGAAGGAACTCGATAATAAGATTATAAGGCAATGATAATAACTTATATACATAGAATCGGATGGTTCATTGGGTTGGCTCTGCTTCAGGTGCTTATTCTCAATAATGTTCATATTGGCGGATATGCGACTCCTTTTCTTTATATCTATTTTATTTTGAAGTTTAGCTCCGGTTGCTCACGGAATGAGTTGATGTTGTGGGCTTTCTTTTTTGGGCTGACAATCGATATCTTTGCCGATACGCCCGGAATGAATGCGGCGGCTACTGTATTGCTGGCTTTTCTTCGTCCTTCGTTATTGCGTTTGTTTATGCCGCGTGATAATCTGGATAGTATTGTTCCTTCTTTCCGGACAATGGGTGTCGGTCCCTTTATGAAATATACTGTTAGTAGTGTCTTTGTTCATTGTCTGGTGTTGCTTTCCATTGAGTTTTTCTCATTTTCGGGTATTGGGCTGTTATTGTTGCAGGTAATTGCCTGCACTCTTCTTACTGTCACTTGCATTGCCGCTATAGAGGGAATAAGGAGCTAAGAATGGCAAAAGATTATACGTTAGAAAAGAGGAAATTCGTTGTCGGAGGAATAGCTCTGTCCATCGTTATTATCTATTTGATACGTCTTTTTGTTTTACAGATAATGACCGACGATTACAAGAAGCATGCGGACAGTAATGCTTTTCTGAATAAAATTCAGTATCCTTCGCGTGGAGCCATCTATGACAGAAACGGGAAATTGCTGGTGTTTAATCAACCTGCATATGATATTACTGTTATTCCCAAAGAGATTGAAAATCTGGATACGCTTGACCTCTGCGAATCACTGGGTATTACTCGCGCCCAATTCCTGAAGATAATGAACGATATGAGAGATCGTTATCGGAATCCCGGATACTCTAAATATACCAATCAACCGTTTATGTCTCAACTGTCCGCCGAAGAATGCGGTGTATTTCAGGAGAAATTGTTTAAATTCAGAGGGTTCTATGTTCAGCGGCGCACTATTCGCCAGTATAGTTATAATGCTGCCGCTCATGCTTTGGGCGACATTGGAGAGGTCTCGGTGAAAGATATGGAGGCGGATGAGGACGGATATTATATTCGCGGGGATTACATCGGAAAGCTCGGAGTAGAAAGGACTTATGAAAAATACCTGCGTGGTGAGAAAGGAGTGGAGGTGTTGCTTAGAGATGCTCATGGTCGTATTCAAGGACATTATATGGATGGCGAATATGACAAGCCTTCTATTCCGGGAAAGAATTTGACTTTGAGTTTGGATATCGATTTGCAAATGTTGGGCGAACGATTACTGAAGAATAAAATCGGAAGTATTGTTGCCATTGAACCGGAGAGCGGGGAGATTCTTTGTTTGGTATCTTCTCCGAATTATGATCCGCATTTGATGATTGGACGTCAGCGGGGTAAAAATCATTTGGTTTTACAACGCGACAAAAAGAAACCTCTTTTAAACCGTGCGTTGATGGGAGTGTATCCTCCCGGTTCTACTTTTAAAACGGCGCAAGGATTGACTTTTTTGCAGGAAGGTATTGTTTCTACACAAAGCCCTTTATTCCCGTGTTCGCATGGCTTTCATTACGGAAGACTTACTGTTGGATGCCATGCTCATGGTTCGCCATTGCCTTTGATCCCTTCTATTGCGACTTCATGCAACTCTTACTTTTGCTGGGGACTGTTTCGTATGTTTGGAGACCGGAAGTATGGCTCGCCTCAGAATGCTATTACGGTCTGGAAAGATCACATGGTATCTCAAGGTTTCGGTTATAAGTTAGGAGTTGACTTGCCGGGAGAAAAGAGAGGGTTGATTCCGAACGCGCAATTTTATGATAAAGCATATAGGGGGCATTGGAATGGGCTGACCGTAATTAGTATTGCTATCGGGCAGGGGGAGATCTTAACAACACCTTTGCAAATAGCTAACTTGGGAGCCACCATAGCTAATCGGGGATATTTCATTACTCCTCATATCGTGAAGGAAATACAAGGAGAGCAGTTGGACAGTCTTTATCGTTTTCCGCGTTATACAACAATAGATAAGAAGCATTATGAGGATGTGGCAATTGGTATGAGGGCTGCGGTGACCGGAGGAACATGTCGGGTGGCGGGAACAATACTTCCGAATGTGGAAATTTGCGGTAAAACCGGAACTGCGCAGAATCGAGGACACGACCATTCCGTTTTTATGGGATTTGCCCCTATGGATAAACCTAAGATTGCCGTCGCTGTTTATGTGGAGAATGGTGGCTTCGGTGCGGTATACGGTGTGCCGATCGGTACGTTGATAATGGAACAGTATTTGAATGGAACTTTGTCTCCGTCGAGCGAAGCGAAAGCAGAAGAGTATAGTAATAGAATAATTAGTTATGGCGACGAGGAACGTTAGTTTGTGGAAATCTTTAGATTGGGTAACTATTGTTGTTTACTTATTTCTGATTATTGCAGGATGGTTTAGTGTGTGCGGAGCCAGCTATGATTATGGGAATCGTGATTTTTTCGACTTCTCCACTCGTGCCGGGAAGCAGTTCGTTTGGATTATCTGCTCTTTCGGATTGGGTTTTATTCTATTGATGTTGGAAGAGAGAATGTATGATATATTTGCATATATTATATATGTAGGCATGATCTTATTGCTCATTGTGACTATTTTTATTGCTCCTGATACAAAGGGATCGCGATCTTGGTTGGTAATGGGGCCGGTCAGTCTGCAGCCGGCAGAGTTTGCTAAGTTCGCTACGGCCTTGGCACTATCAAAATACATGAATTCTTACTCATTCAGTATAAAGAAAAGAAAGAGCATCTTAACCTTATCTTTCTTGATATTGCTTCCCATGCTTTTAATTATAGGTCAGCGCGAAACAGGATCGGCATTGGTTTATTTAGCTTTCTTTTTGGTCCTGTATCGTGAAGGAATGCCGGGGGTAGTACTTTTTGCCGGACTATGTGCTGTCGTATATTTTATTCTAGGTATTCGTTTTGATGAAGTGTATATTGCGGATACTCCGACTCCTTTGGGGGATTTTATGGTGTTATCGTTGGTGTTGCTGTTTTCTGCGGGAATGGTTTGGGTATATCGTAAAAAGTGGGAGCCTGCGCGTAATATGATTGTTGGAATCCTGCTCGTTTTATTGATCGCTTATTTAATATCGGAGTATGTTGTTCATTTTAATTTGGTGTGGGTGCAGTGGGGACTTTGTGTAGTTACAATAGGCTATTTATTCTATTTGGCGTTGACCGAACGCCGGCGATCTTATTTTTTAATAGGATTGTTTGCGATTGCTTCTATTGGTTTTTTGTATTCAAGCAATTATGTTTTTGATAATATCCTCGAACCTCACCAGCAGATTCGTATTAAAGTGGTATTGGGACTGGAAGAAGATTTAGCCGGAGCAGGATATAATGTGAATCAGTCTAAAATTGCAATTGGTTCCGGAGGACTGACTGGTAAAGGTTTCCTGAACGGAACTCAAACAAAACTGAAATATGTGCCGGAACAGGATACTGATTTTATCTTTTGTACGGTAGGAGAGGAGCAGGGCTTTATTGGTTCTGCGGCGGTGTTGCTGGGCTTTCTTATTCTGATACTTCGATTGATAACGTTATCAGAACGTCAAACTTCCACTTTTGGCCGAGTCTACGGATATTCGGTTCTCAGTATTTTCCTTTTTCATCTGTTTATTAATATCGGAATGGTACTTGGACTTACACCTGTTATCGGTATTCCTTTACCTTTCTTTAGTTATGGAGGCTCTTCTCTTTGGGGATTTACTATCTTATTATTCATCTTTTTGCGAATTGATGCAGGAAGAAGTAGAAGACTTTAGGGGGCTTCTACAGCCATTCGATATGTGGTGCGTCTTTGAGTAAGACGTTCAGTGGTCTAAAAATATCTGTAGGAGAGGCGCCGAATATGAAACCGATTTTTTCTATGGGTACTGTAATAAATACAGTGGATGGGTAGCCACCTATTAAGCTTATTTCATCCATTAATGACCAAAGCAAGAGCTCAAAAGGCATTTGAGCCGGAAGAAGCGTCAACCCGGGAAATTCGACTTCATAATTAGTAGAGCTTTTGTCGGCCGGATGAGGCTTGAAGAATATATCGTAATCGGTTTTATATTTTTGGGCTATATGTTTTACATAGTTTTTCTGCTCTTTATCTTTCCCATTGGTTCCTATAATAATAAGATTCTTCTTGGGAGATTGATTGAATATTTTTTCGAATTTCGCTTTGTCGAAGTTGGCCATTTCATAAAATACAGTCTGATTTGCCTCATCTAATTCTTTTAATAGTTCCAGAGGCGAAACACTTAATGCCTTCATTTTATTCATTTCATCTTTTATATACAAGCTGTTTGTTTCCAACAATTCTTTGTTTTGCAGCAGAAGTCTATAATTGGGGCATGTCGACAAGTAATAACTCCATAGAGGTGATTCAAATTCAGGCAAGGCTCTTGTTTCCGTAATTCTTTTTGGATTTTCCCATGTCAGAGAGCTTATAGTTTCTCGATACTTTTCCCAATTCTTTGCTCCGGAGTCCGCATTCCCGAACGCATGGTTGAAGTTCTCGTATGTGGCAGTACCGTCGGAAAGCATGGTTACTTTCACTCTTGACGAATCGATACCTTGCTTGACAAACCAGTCGTAGCCTAAACGGGCTCTGAGATCATCTACTTGGAAACCAAAAATTGCATTTGGATCTTTTGCGTTGATTTCAAGAATTTTCTTTTTTATTTCATCGCGCATGACATTTTGTGATGATTTGTCACCATTAATTACGGTGATGTGTGATGGAACTTTCTCAGGATTGAATGTTCCTGTTCGTTCGTAAGAAAAGAAACTGGTTTTGTTATGAGACAACATGTGTAATCCTGCATACAGTGTAGGCATTGTTCCGAAAGTGACATAGAAAAAATAATCGGGTGAGTCGAAATTAGTATTGGCAGCACTTTGTTGCACGGTGAATGGAAGGCTTCCGTTCTTGTATATAAAATGAAGTTTAGCATGTCGCGCAGATTGTTTGTTTTCCGTAAACCTTAATACAAGCGTTGTTTTTCCCGGATCTCCTTGAATATGGCTAATTTCAAACCACTTTTCTTCCGTCTCTTTTTTTATTTCCCATGCTGTGTTTGAGCAAACTTCAAGTTGAAGAGCTTTGCTCTCCCAATTGGTTGATATAAAGTCTTTGCCTTCTTCAATATTGATATAAGGCGCTTTTTCATGATTACGGCATGCGATTAAAGAAAAGCAAGCAGCAGCGGATAATAATGATAGCCGGAATAGATTTTTTATTTTCATTGAGTATTTTTTCTAGTAATATTAGAGCTTATTTCTGTATTCTTATTCCGATATCGTTTAATCCTATTAAGGTTTCATCCTTCATACCGTGCGTAACTTTAAATGTATATCTACCGGTGGTATGGACAAACAATCCTTTTCTGATTAAATGTTCTGATGAATAAAGACCTCCCCAGCCGTTTCCAAGCCATTGTCCCTCTTTATTGGCAAGGCTGAAATTTAAAGTGTCTGTTCTGTAAACAGTTGAATCGGGTAAATTATGGCGGATGAGAAGGTATAGGTCACGATATGGGTAATTGATTTTGTTTCGTACTTCAGCAAATATTTTGAGACTGCCGGGTATCGTATCTGTAAGGGGAACCTGGAAGAAGAGTGTGTCACTCTTCTTCCAGCCTTTATAAGGAAGGGGTTGGTAGGAGTGATATATGATGTCTGTATGACATGCTGTTGCCAAGAATATACCCCACAAAACTACTATACTATTCCTGAACAGATTTCTCATTGTTTTTATTTCGTTTCTCCTCATGATTAACGTTTCTTCCGGCTTTGGAAGAACGTTCTCGAATAACGTGCTTTTTTTGCTCCTGCTTTTGCTCTTTATTGGCCCCCGTTTCTATGTTTTGTTCTTTTCCCGACTGTCGGTTCTTGTTGCTTTGTTCCCTGCTTTGCCTGTTTCGGTTATTGTTTACAGGACGGTTGTCTTTTGTCTTTTTATTGCTTTCGGAGTTTTGTAAGTGATTCCCGTTTTCAACAATCTGTTCTACAGGTTTAATACCTCCTTTTTTCTTTTTCCTATTCCGGCTTGCATTATTCCCTTCTTTATGATTCCGTCCGCGGTCAAATCTAGTCACGCTTTCTTGTTCCAGTAAATCGGTTGCTTTTTTCGGCTCTTGTCTTTCTTCCGCTTCTTGAAGGTTGTCGGGTTTCATTCCTTTCTTATTCATGGCGATAATTTCGAAAGCCCGTTTCCCGCTTATGGTGACCAAGTTGGCGGGGAAGCTTTTGTCGGTGGAGTATGAGATCTGATTGCTCAGAATGTCTGCCTTGAAGAAATAGAATGTTCCGTCTTTGGTTTCCAATTCAATTTCTTTGGATGGCAGCCGTTTCTGTGCCTCTACATAGCAGTCTACCTCATAGTTCATGCAGCATTTTAATTTGGCGCATTGTCCGGCAAGCTTTTGCGGGTTCAGGGAGATATCCTGAAAGCGTGCCGCACTTGTCGATACGGATACGAAACTCGTCATCCAAGTAGCACAGCAGAGCTCACGTCCACAGGGACCGATTCCTCCGATGCGCCCTGCTTCTTGCCGTGCACCGATCTGTTTCATCTCAATGCGTACCCGAAAAGCGTCGGCTAGAACTTTGATCAGTTGGCGGAAGTCTACTCGCTCATCGGCGATATAGTAAAAGATAGCTTTGTTTCCATCACCCTGATACTCCACGTCTCCGATTTTCATATTGAGATTCAAGTTCAATGCTATTTGGCGGGCTCGAATCATGGTTGCATGTTCTTTTGCTTTGGCTTCGTTGAACTTTTCCATATCTACCGGCTTGGCTTTCCGGTAAATACGTTTGATTTCGGCATCGGCTTTCAGATTGCTTTTCCGCATTTGCAAGGGAACCAAGCGTCCGGTCAGCGTTACCACACCGATGTCGTGTCCGGGAGTCGCCTCTACGGCAACAACATCTCCTTTTTCCAATTGTATTTTATTACTGTTGCGGTAATATCCTTTTCGTGTATTCTTGAACTGTACTTCTACCATCTCGCATTCTTCGGCATTGCCGGGGATGTCTGCCAGCCAGTCGTATGTATTTAACTTGTTGTCTTGGCGGGAACAACCTTTGCAACAAAGTTTTCCGCTGCCGTTATAAAGTTTATATTCCATCAGTCTGTATACTATTTAATAATTTTACGGTTTTAATATATTCTTAGTTCTTTAAAAGAACAATTGTTTTCAGTGAAAAATCAAAGAACACCATTTTAGCATTTACATTCTGCTCTATGTGCAACTGCGCTTCACTTAACTCATCCATGATTCCCATCACATTTCTTTCATTGATAAAAGGAGAGAAGCGGGTGGCGAAATTCTGTTCGCTTATTGTCATATATGTGAGGTCGTTTTGATGCAGATTATAAATGAAGTTTTCTCGAACCATACGCTGACAATATTCTAAAAAACTTTTTTGGCGTTCGCGTCCCATTCCGGCCACTTGTTCGCTCCATAACTTCATTTCTCTGATTTTTCGTTGGTAAGACAGACGCATCAAACTTACGAACAGATTGAAAAACAACTCGTTCTCTTCGTTCAGATGAATTGACTCGAGTGCTTTGATGAAATTGCCATTGGCGAGGTGAGCGATAGAATGGCTGCTGTTTTCCAGGATTCCGTATCTTTCTTGCAATACGCGGTCGATGCTTGCTTCATCAATTTTTCGTACATTGATCCGTTGGGTGCGGCTCTGTATGGTTGGGAGAATCATGTCCGGCGCTTCGGAAACGAGAAGAAAAACAGTCTGTGCCGGTGGCTCTTCCAAGAGTTTCAACAGTTTGTTCGCACATACCGGATGCATTTTTTCGGGTAGCCATATAATGGTGATCTTATACCCTCCCTCACTCGATTTCAGAGTGAGTTTTCTGAGAATCTCGTCACTTTCTTTCGCATATATCAGCGCTTGAGAGTTTTCTGCTTCTATTTCATTCAGCCAATGGTTCAGGTTGAAATAGGGATTTTTTATCACGAATGCCCTCCAGTCGGCAATGTAATCATCGCAAACGTCTTTTTTCTTTTTAGTGTTTTTTACGATGGGAAATGCAAAATGTATATCGGGGTGAACCAGCTTGTTGAATTTTACGCACGAAGGACATGTCCCGCATGCATCTGTCGCACTGCGGTTGGCACAGCTGATATATCGGGCATAGGCAATGGCCAAAGGCATGGTTCCTACCCCTTCTTGTCCGCAAATGAGTTGGGCATGAGCTATTCGCCCTTCGTTTACATCTCCGATAAGGCGTTGCTTAATCTCTTCTTGACCGATTACATCTCTGAAAAACACTGTAGTATTGATTGTAAGTTTGTCATTTATAACTGATAATCTTTTTTTCTTATTTCAATAGATGAGTTTCGCTACTTCTTTAATACTTTCTACCGCTCCGATGGAGTAAAAATGGATGCTTGGCACCCCGAAAGACATCAATTCTTTACATTGATTCACGCTCCACTCAATCCCTATTTGTTCTACTTCCGATTCGTTTTTGCATTTCAAAACTTCTTTCACCAGATCTTCCGGTAGGTCTACTTTAAACGTTTTCGGAATCATGCTTAGTTGAGAGGTCCTTCTGAACGGTTTGATTCCCGGAATGATTGGAATATGAATACCTGCGGCTTTGGCTTGCTTCACGAAATCGAAGTATTTTTTATTATCGTAGAACAGTTGGGTTACGGCGTATTCCGCGCCGGCCTCCATTTTCTTTTTCAACCAATATAAATCAGCTTCCATGTTGGGAGCCTCTTCATGTTTCTCCGGATAGCAGGCTACTCCATATGAAAAAGGTGTATTGGTGACTTTCATTTCCGAGCCGTCTACAAAAATGCCCTGGTTGAAGCGGTTTATTTGTTCTTGCAATTCGATGGCATGATAATATCCGTCTTTTTCCGGAGTAAAAGAAGATTCGTGCTTGGCTTTATCTCCACGGAGAACCAAGAGGTCGGTGATGTTCAGAAACTGCAAGTCCAACAGCACATATTCGGTTTCCTCACGGCTGAATCCGCTGCATAAGATATGAGGCACTACTGTGATGTTATATTTGTTTTGGATAGCGGCCGCTACTGCGACGGTACCTGGGCGTCTTCTGAGACGATTTCTTTGGTATAATCCGTTTCCCAAATCTTTGTATACATATTCACTGCGATGAGTGGTGATGTTGATGTATTTGGGGTCAAACTCTCTCAGTGTGTCAATATCCTCATATAGCTTTTCTATTCCGGTTCCTTTCAAAGGCGGAAGTATCTCAAAAGAAAATGCGGTTTTTGTATTGTTATGTATTAAATCGATAACTCTCATTCTTTATATTATTTGCAGCTTGTGCATTACTTGAAAAACTCTCATCTTGGGACAAAAATACGAAAAAAGAAAGATTTTCTCTCGTAATACCTGAAAATAGTTTGCTTTTGTTCTGGAAAACATCGAGTGTGGTCATGTTGTTGTATCTTAAATTTGCCAATCTCTTTTAGTTCATATAATATTATTATCGGTCTATTCTATATCATCGAACCGAGGCTGTTTATCCTTTTTTACTTTTCTGAAAATTTTTCTTTTATTTTGCATTTCTCTTTATTTCTCTTTTTCCTTGTTTCTTTTCCGTTTAATTTCGCACTTTATTGTCGTTGGCTTGTGTTTTTATAAGCCTGTAATATGAGAGGTAGCTTTGTGTAGTTTATGACGGCTTTTTACGCTTTTTCGCGCCACTTGCTAAGAAGAGGTATTTCCATAAAACGCAACCGACATCCGAATGGTGCACGTCCGTCAGACGTATTGGCGGTTAAAAGGAAAAACTTGCGGTTGGAATGAAAAAGGTGTAATGCCTTCACGCATATTCGGTATGTGCTATGCCTGCATTTCGCAGAGCCAATCATGTGTGTGATGTACTTGCTTTTCGTCTCTTTTCTTCTTCAAGTAAAAGCTTTTCCGTGTAACAATCATGTGTGTGATATACTTGCTTTTCTTTTGTATGCGTCACCGATTCTCTTTCGCGCCGGACGTCGTTAATCGTATGCCGCTTGCTTTCCTTCAATAGGGATGGAATGTCTGAGATGTTTGCAGGCCGTATGGCAGGGTTTCTTTGCTGTCTGTGAAACCTCTTGCCGGTGCTACCGCAAGTCAGATTGTCAATCATCATGCGGTTGCTTTGCCGTATGTGAACCATATTAGGCTCCCCCGCACCATCTCCTACGGCATGATGGCGAGCTTGCTTTGGCCCATGTGAAACGCCATGCCGATGCCAACGAAAGTTGT